>JAFXPK010000001.1 GCA_017527905.1 Paludibacteraceae bacterium | reverse complement strand
GGGGTATGCTGTTCATAAACTGCAATAACGAGGCAGATGCAACAATTTACAAACGACAAATCTACGATTTACCACAAGGCCACTATACGGCAGTTTGCTATGTGAACACATTCTCTGACTGTAAAAATCCTGTGGACATTTACCTTCAAGCGAAGGATTTGACAACTGGTGATATTTACAAGTCAAATCGTGTGACAAAAACACCGACAGGCAGCAAAGATTGGGTTGCCGCTCAAGTGGAGTTCTATTCAGAGAGAACCGACTTAGAGTTGTCCATTGTTTCTTATGGTGGAAATGGAGCGTCTGGAGTTCTAAATTATAATGAATTTGGCAATGACATGGTGTTGGATGACATCAGGATCTACACTTGCGAAACTTCTGAACATGTTGGCGTGGAAACTCAGTCTGCAGAAGAGATGGACGAGCTGGTGAACGTCTACACGATCTCTGGTATCATCGTAAAATCCAACGTCAAGAGGTCTGAGGCTTTGAATGGATTGAAGAAGGGTTCCTACTACATCGTAGGTCACGAAAAGGTGCTGGTTGATCTATAATCCACCTCTCTAACAAAAGTTGCGGGCTGTTCCATGCTGTGGGACAGCCCGCTTTCGTATTACCCTTACAGGTTGCACGTACCATGCCACATCACACACAGGGCGTTGTCCTGGGAAACACGGATTGTGGGGTAACGCATTGACAGAGTCAAAAAAAGAACCCCGCAGGATGGACCAACATGGTCTCGAACCTGCGGGGTGTAAAACAATCGTCCGAATAGTGGCTTAGCGGTACTCCCTCCAGCTCTTGATAGCCAACTCGTCCAACTTAGTGGTGCAGAAGGCGCGGATGAAGGCCGAAGCCAGTCGTGAGTTGGTGATCAACGTGATGTTCAGATCCACAGCGGCACGACGGATGATATAACCGTTCGTCAACTCTCCCGTGGACAGATCCTTCGGGATGTTAACCACCATATCGATCTTATGCTGATGCAACAAATCCAATGCCTGCGGCGTCTTCTCCTTATCGCTTGGCCAGAAGACTTCCGTGTTCGGGATGGCGTTCTCCGTCAAGTAGCGGCTGGTGCCTGGTGTCGCATAGAGCTCATATCCATGGTCAACCAACAAGCGGGCGGAATCCAGCAATGCGGCCTTGTCCCTCGCAGGTCCGGTGGAAAGAAGCACCGTCTTCTTCGGAATACGATGTCCGACGGAAAGCATGCTCTTCAGCAATGCGCAGGATGTATCGTCACCCAAGCAACCCACCTCACCGGTAGAGGTCATGTCGACGCCCAACACTGGGTCGGCCTTCTGCAACCTATTGAAGGAGAACTGAGAAGCCTTGATACCCACATAATCGAAGTCGAAGAACGATTTGCTCAGTTTCTCCACAGGCAAGCCCAACATCACACGGGTCGCCAAATCGATGAAGTTGACCTTCAAGATCTTACTTACGAACGGGAAGGAACGGCTGGCGCGGAGGTTACACTCGATCACCTTGATTTCGTTCTCCCTAGCCAAGTATTGGATGTTGAATGGTCCCGATATATGCAACTCCCTGGCGATCTGTGCGGAGATCTTCTTGATACGGCGAACCGTCTCCACATATAGTTTCTGCGCAGGGAACTGTATCGTGGCGTCTCCTGAATGGACACCCGCATACTCGATATGCTCTGAAATAGCGTACGCCAAGATCTCGCCATCCTTCGCCACCGCATCCATCTCCACCTCCTTGGTGTTCTGCATGAACTTGGAGATGACGACCGGATGTTTCTTGGAGACATTCGCCGCCAACGTCAGGAAGCGCTCCAACTCATCCTGGTTACTGCAAACATTCATCGCCGCACCCGAAAGCACATATGAAGGGCGCACCAAGACTGGGAAGCCCACACGCTGGATGAAGGCGTTCACATCCTCCATGGAGGTCAGGGCGCTCCACTCAGGCTGGTCCACACCGATACGGTCGAGCATGGCCGAGAATCTATCCCTATCCTCCGCATTATCGATATAGTTGGCTTGCGTACCCAAGATAGGCACCTTCTGCGCATCCAGCTTCATGGCGAGGTTGTTCGGGATCTGACCACCTGTGCTGACAATCACACCCTTAGGCGACTCCAGCTCGATGATATCCATCACACGTTCGAACGTCAGCTCGTCGAAGTAGAGGCGGTCGCACATGTCATAATCCGTGGAGACCGTCTCAGGGTTATAATTGATCATAACGCTTCTGAAGCCCTCCTTGCGGATGGTGTTCAACGCCTGCACACCACACCAGTCGAACTCCACGGAGGAGCCGATACGGTAGGCACCTGAACCCAATACCATGATGGTCCGATTGTCCCGCTCACACTCCACATCACTCTTAACGGCGGAATATGTGAGGTATAGATAGTTCGTCTGGGCAGGATATTCAGCCGCCAGCGTATCGATCTGCTTAATGAAAGGCAAGATGCCCAATTGCTTACGATGCGAGCGAACGACCAGCACAGCGTCCTCGATATCCATCTTGCTACCCATATCCAATGCGCGGGCGATCTGGAAATCAGTGAATCCATATACCTTCGCGCGTTTCAGAAGGTTGTTCGGCAACGCCTCAAGCGAAGAGACAGCCTGCAACTCCTTGTTGACCAAATGGATGTTCATCAGCTTATCCAAGAACCAGCAATCGATCTTCGTAAGCTCATGGATCTGCGCCACGGAATAACCTATCTCAAAGGCTTTTTCTATGACGAATATACGTTTATCGGTTGGCGCCCTCAATGAACCATCGATGTCGGAGATCTCCAACTCTTTGTTACCCACGAATCCGTGCATGCCCTGACCGATCATTCGCAAGCCCTTCTGGACAGCCTCCTCGAACGTACGTCCGATGGCCATCACCTCGCCGACCGACTTCATGGAGCTACCCAGCTCACGGTCCACGCCGCGGAACTTACCCAAGTCCCAACGAGGAATCTTACATACCACATAATCCAAGGCTGGCTCGAAGAAGGCGGAAGTGGTCTTCGTCACCGAGTTCTTCAGGTCGAAGAGGCCATAGCCCAAGCCCAACTTAGCCGCCACGAAGGCCAACGGATAACCCGTCGCCTTACTTGCCAAAGCGGAGGAGCGGGACAAGCGGGCATTCACCTCGATCACCCTGTAATCCTCACTCACAGGATCGAAGGCATATTGCACGTTGCACTCACCCACGATACCGATGTGACGGATGATCTTTATGGCAAGCGCACGCAACTTATGGTACTCACTGTTCGTGAGCGTCTGCGACGGAGCGATGACGATGGACTCACCCGTATGGATACCAAGCGGGTCGAAGTTCTCCATGTTACATACCGTGATGCAATTGTCGAAGCGGTCACGCACCACCTCGTACTCGATCTCCTTCCAGCCCTTCAACGATTTCTCCACAAGCACTTGCGGGGAGAACGCGAAGGCTTTCTCGGCCAATTTATTCAACTGTTCCTCGTTGTCGCAGAAGCCTGAGCCAAGTCCGCCCAAGGCATAGGCCGCGCGGAGGATGACCGGATAGCCCAGTTCCTTAGCCGCCTCACGAGCCTCCTGCACATTCTCACAAGCCTGTGACTTGATCGTCTTCACATTGATCTCGTCCAGCTTGTTCACGAAGAGCTCACGGTCTTCCGTATCAATGATCGCCTGCACCGGCGTACCCAGCACACGCACATTGTATTTCTTCAGTATATCGTTCTTATACAACTCGACACCGCAGTTCAGCGCCGTCTGACCACCGAACGAGAGCAGGATTCCGTCCGGACGCTCCTTCTCGATGACACGCTCGACGAAATAAGGCGTCACAGGGAGGAAATAGACCTCATCGGCGACACCATCGGAGGTCTGCACCGTAGCGATGTTAGGATTGATCAAAACAGTATGGATACCTTCCTCCTTCAAAGCCTTCAAGGCCTGGGAACCTGAGTAGTCGAACTCGCCCGCCTCACCGATCTTCAAGGCGCCACTACCCAACAAGAGGACTTTCTTAGGCTTCTCAAACGATTCGAACGTCTCCTGCGCCTCGGCGACCATCATAGACTTAGGGTCACACATCGCCTTGAAGAACTGTCCGAAGATGAACTCCGTATCGGTAGGTCCGCTGGCAGCCTCCGGGTGGAACTGCGCCGAGCACCAAGGCTTGGTCTTGTGACGGATACCCTCATTCGAACCGTCGTTCATGTTGATGAACTGAGGCTCCCAATCGGCAGGGATCGTATCATTATCCACCGCATAACCATGGTTCTGGGAGGTGATGAAACAACGGTTGGTCAATTTACCATTCACAAGCAGACGCACAGGCTGGTTATGTCCACGGTGACCATACTTCAGCTTGGTCACCTTGGCACCCGCCGCAAGCGCGAGGATCTGGTTACCCATGCAGATACCATAGATAGGTTTGCTCTGTTGCATGAACTTACGGACATGCTCCACCGTCTTGGTGCAGAGGTTAGGGTCGCCCGGACCGTTCGAAATGAAGAGTCCGTCGTACTCCTCCGACGTGAAGTCATAGTCCCAAGGGACAACCGTTATGCTCACGTCGAACTTAAGCAACTCACGGATGATATTCTGTTTCACACCCATGTCCACCAAGCAGACCCGTTTGCTACCGTTTCCGAAATGTTCCACCTCCTTCGTGCTGACGAGCGCCACCTGGTTGACAAGGTTAGGATCCTCGAAAGGAATATCCTGCTGCCCCTCCGTGATGATCACACCGCTCATGCTACCATATTCACGAAGACGTTTGGTGAGCTCACGCGTATCGATTCCCGTGATACCCACCACCTTTTCTCTTTTCAACCATTCCGCCAAAGAGCCCTTAGCGTTCCAGTGGCTGTAATGGACTGAGTAGTCGCTCACCACCAACGCGCGGACATGTATCCTGTCACTCTCCATGAAGGTGGACAATCCGTTTTGCTCCGTAGATTCACTTGGCACACCATAATTTCCCACGAGAGGGAACGTCATCACAAGGATTTGCCCAGCGTAGGAAGGGTCCGTCAAACTCTCAGGATAACCCATCATGGCAGTATTAAACACCACCTCACCTGCCACGGCACCCTCATAGCCGAAACTCTCGCCATGAAACTCAGTGCCGTCGCTGAGCCGTAAAATCGCTTTCTTATTCATCTATAATCGTTTTTATAAAATCCATAAACAATGGGTGCGGATTCAGCACCGTGCTGGAGTACTCCGGGTGAAACTGCGTACCGATGAACCAACGGAGGCCTGGGATCTCGACGATCTCCACCAATCCGCTCTCCGGGTTCCTACCCACGCACTGCATCCCCTTCTCCTCGTATTCGCCCAAATACTTGTCATTGAACTCATAACGATGGCGATGGCGCTCCCGTATCAACTCCTCCCCATAGATTTGTCTCACACGTGATCCTTTCTCCAACTTACAGTCGTATGCGCCCAGACGCATCGTACCGCCCTTCTGCGTGACGGTCTTCTGCTCCTCCATAATGTCTATCACATTATGCGCCGTGTTAGGGTCCATCTCCGCGCTGTTGGCGTCCTTGTAGCCCAGCACGTCCCTCGCGAACTCGATGACCATCATCTGCATGCCCAAACAAATACCGAACGTAGGCACGTTATGTTCCCTGCAGTACTTCAGGGCATCGATCTTTCCCTCGATACCCCTCTGCCCGAAGCCGGGGCAGATGACTACGCCCTGCACTTGGCTCCAATCGAACGTGGAGGCGTCGAGCGTCTCGCTGTTGATGAACTTCAGCTTCACCTTCACGCCGTTGTATATGCCGGCGAGCGCAAGGCTCTCACGGATGCTCTTGTAGGCATCCTGCAAGTCATATTTGCCTACCAGGCCGATGTTGACCTCCTTCGTGGCGGATTTGCTCAACGCAAGGAAGCGGTGCCAAGGCTCCATCTTAGGGGTCTCACCCACAGGGATGCCGAACTTACGCAACAAAGCCGCATCCAATCCCTGCCGTTGCATGTTGACCGGCACTTCATAGATGCTTGGCAAATCCTCGCTCTGCACCACGCACTCCAGATCGACGTTGCAGAAGGAGGCCACCTTTTGGCGCACACCGTCCGACAGGTGCTTCTCCGTACGCAGGATCAGCACGTCAGGCTGGATACCCATTCCCTGCAACTCCTTGACGGAATGCTGGGTCGGTTTGGTCTTCAGCTCGTCCGCCGCCTTCAGGTAAGGCACGTAGGTAAGGTGCACGCAGACCGCACGTTTGCCCAACTCCCAACGCAGTTGACGAATCGCCTCCATGAAAGGAGCGGACTCGATGTCTCCGATGGTGCCACCCACCTCAGTGATGACAAAGTCCGGCAAGCGGCTCTCCCCTTCCTCCGTACCGTCCGTGCGCAACATCCTGCGCTTGATCTCGTCCGTGATATGCGGCACGACCTGTATGGTTTTACCCAAATAGTCGCCACGACGTTCCCGGTCAATCACCGTCTTGTAGATGCGTCCGGTCGTGATCGAGTTCTCGCGCGTCGTATGGATACCCGTGAAACGCTCGTAATGGCCCAAGTCCAAGTCCGTCTCCATGCCATCGACCGTCACGTAGCACTCTCCGTGCTCATACGGATTCAGCGTACCCGGGTCGATGTTGATGTACGGGTCAAACTTCTGGATAGTAATACTATAGCCACGCGCTTGCAGCAGTTTACCGATACTGGAAGAGATGATTCCCTTCCCTAAGGAAGAGACCACACCACCTGTCACAAAGATATACCTTGTCATACTATTTTGTTCAATTATTATCCATTATTTTTTCCACTCTCATACCAATCCATGTACGAACGGTAAAGCATGCGTAATCCGCCCTCCGTCGGATAGTGTCCCGTGAAGTACCAATCGCCTGGATGTTTCGGGATCGCATGGTGTAGTCCCTCAATGCTTTGGAAGACCAATTTCACTGGTGTCGTCACCCCTTCTGGGCAAAGGATCTCCACCATTTTCTGGTTCAGTTCATCGACGGTAAAGCCATCGTACAATTGTCTCAGGACATTCTCACCGTTCTTCCAGCCACCATCGGCGAGGGCGGCCGCGCACGAATCGTACAACGTCTTCAGCATCGAGGCCTCTCCCCTATCCTTCCGCAGCGCCACAGCAGCCTTGAAGGCGATGAAGTCGCCGATCCGGCTCATGTCGATACCGTAGAAGTCCGGGTAACGGATCTGCGGAGCGGAGCTTACGATGACGATGCTCTTCGGATGGAGGCGGTCCAATATCTTGATGATGCTCTCGTGCAAGGTGGTTCCCCTCACGATGCTATCGTCGATGACTACCAGGTTATCCACACCAGGCCGCACGCTGCCGTAGGTGATGTCGTAGACATGGGCGGCGAGGTCGTTTCGGCTCTTTCCCTCCGTGATGAACGTACGCAGCTTGATGTCCTTGGAGACCACCTTCTCCGCACGCACGTGGGAGAAGTTCTCGCGGAAGCCCTCCACCATACCGTAGTAGGCCACCTCCGCCGTGTTAGGAATATAGGAGAAGACCGTGTTCTCCACATCTCCGTCTATCGCTTTCAGGATAGCGTCCTGCAACTGTCTACCCAGCATCTTGCGCTCCTGGTAGATGTCTTGGTCATTTCCCCTACTGAAATAGATACGCTCAAAGACGCAAGGGGAATAAGGCTTCGGATCGATGATGGACTTCAGGAAGAGCTTTCCGTTCTGCCCCACGATCAACGCCTGACCCGGCTTCAGCTCCTCCACCTCGTCGCAAGACAAGTCGAAGGTGGTCTGAAGCACCGGACGCTCGCTCGCCACCGCGACGAGTTCATCGTTCCGGTAGAAGAAGGCGGGGCGGATACCCCACGGGTCACGCATGGAGAACATCTCACCGCTACCCGTCAGACCGCAGACCACATAGCCTCCGTCGAAGTGAGGCATGGTGGAGGACAACACGTTGCTGATGTCCACATGCGTATCCACATAATCGGTGATCTCCGTATTGACCCTGCCCGACTCCTTCGCCTCACGGTAGAGGCGCTCCACCTCACGGTCCAGGCGATGGCCCATCAGCTCCAGCATGATGTACGAATCGCTGTAGATGCGCGGGTATTGGCCCTGCTCCGTCAGGAGTTGGAAGATGTGGTCGATGTTCGTCATGTTGAAGTTACCGCAGATGCAAAGGTTCTTCGCCCGCCAGTTGTTGCGGCGCAGGAACGGGTGCACGTAGCGCAAGCCCCCTTTGCCTGTGGTGCTATAACGAAGATGACCCATCAGCAACTCACCTTGAAACGGTGGTGTGCCTGATGGGTCATCCTCGCTTGGCGTGGCCAACAAGTGGCCGATGGAGGAAAAGACCTTGGTGATGGCATCCTTGCCCTCCGCCTTTTCCCTGAACATATACTCGTGCCCCGGTGTGGAATGAAGCTTCACACACGCGACACCCGCACCCTCCTGACCTCGGTTATGCTGCTTCTCCATCATTAGATAGAGCTTGCCTAAACCATAACCGTCCGTACCATATTTCTGACGGTAATAGTCCAATGGTTTCAGCAACCTAATCATAGCGATGCCGCATTCATGACGTAGCGTCTCCATAAATCCTCCTCTTGTTGACAATTAAACTACAAAACATACGCGAAGTAAATCTTTTTGCTACAAACACGCAAGTAAAAACAATAAAAAGTTTTTAAAACAAAAGAATAAGAAACTTTTTGTAAAAAATATTGCATTTTGACTTGCTATTTGAAAGATAAATAGTATTTTTGCATGTCATTATGATTGAAAATATAAAATATTGACTACAATATGCAATGAATATACGATTTTTTAGAACAATTAGACACTAAAAATCGGCAATAAAAGATAATTTATGTACAATATTTAATATCAGTTATTATGAAAACAAAAAAGAGATGGATTATCATGATGTCGTTCATGGCTATCATAGCGGCATTGGGCATCTTCATCCCTGAAGAACAGGGTCTATGGGAGTTTGTGGAGACGGAAGAGTGCACGTCGAGCAATGTGGCATGGATGATCACGGCCACGATTTTCGTATTGATGATGACTCCGGGTCTCTCCTTTTTCTACGGTGGTATGGTGGGAAAGAAAAACGTCATCAGCACCATCCTGCAATCATTCATCGCCATGGGTATCATCAGTGTCCTGTGGGTGATTTTCGGGTTCTCCCTCGCTTTCGGAAACGATTTGGGCGGACTGGGTCTGATCGGTGACCCGACACAATATTTCATGTTCCACAATGTGGGCGCCAAGCCTGAACCTTACCTGACCGCCACCATACCGTTGGCGCTGTACGCTATCTTCCAGATGAAATTCGCCATCATCACTCCTTCCCTTATCACAGGGTCTTTCGCGGAGCGTGTGCGTTTCTCCGCTTACATGGTCTTCATGATGCTCTTCTGCATCTTCATCTACTGTCCGCTGGCCCACTGGACGTGGCATCCGGATGGTTTGTTACATAAATGGCTGAACATACACGACTTCGCGGGCGGTATCGTCGTGCACGCTTCCAGCGGTGTGGCGGCGCTCGTCGGGGCGCTCTTCCTGGGCCGCAGGACGAACGTGCGGTCGGAGAACCACATCCCTGCCAACGTGCCTTTCGTCTTATTGGGTGCGGCCTTGCTGTGGCTGGGTTGGTTCGGTTTCAACGGTGGTTCGAGCTTAGCGGCGGACGGTATCGCCATCAAGGCGTTCCTCAACACGAACACGGCTGGTGCGACGGCCATGATGAGCTGGATCTTCATCGATTGCCTGCGTGGCAGGAAGCCTTCCGGCATGGGTGCGGCTGTCGGTGCGGTGGTCGGTTTGGTGGCCATCACACCTTGTGCGGACGTGGTGACGACGAGCCAAAGCTTCATCATCGCATTGCTCACGACGCTCGTCTGCAACACCGCCGTGCATTGGAGGGAGAAATCAAGCATCGACGATGCGCTCGACGTGTTCCCAACCCACGGAATGGGCGGTATCTTCGCCACCATCCTCACGGGTGTCTTCTCCTACACGGGTCTGATCCATGGCAACTGGACGGAGTTCCTCAACAGTGTCTTGGGCGTCGTCATCGTCATCGCCTACACGTTCATCGTCAGCTTCGCGCTCTATTGGGTCACCAATAAGATGATTCCGATGCGTGTCAGCGTCAAGTCGGAGCGCATGGGTCTGGATGTCAGCCAACACGACGAGTCCTACGCTTTCAGCGACAGCGCGGAAAGGGAGATAGCTGAGTACTTCGAGAACTACTCGGAGAAGGACCAGAGGGACATTTAGAGAATTAAGAATTAAGAATTAAGAATTCGTTTGTAATTTTTATACTAGTTAAGGGGGCGCCGTAGGGAGGTTTCGTAAGACTTCTCTACGGCGCAATTGTATAGATGGGTGAATAGTTTCAGACATAATCTCCCAAAAACATCTCCAAAAATCTCCGTTTGTCAAAAAATATCTATATTTGTAACCAAATGCAAAACTTGTACGTGTGTTTTTAATGTTTTGCGACACAGTAAAAGAACAATTTAAACAGATAAAAGCATGACCAGAAAACTCATTTCATTAATACTTGCTATAGGATTCTCCACGTTTGTCCATGCGGGGAAAACACTGATGATAAACGGAGAGAAGGCGGAACGGGACGACGTGTCAACAATAACCTTTGCCGAAGATGAACTTGAACTGAAATATTCCGACGGCAGCACATTCAAACTGGACATCGAAACGGTGGAGATCAATTTCTCCGTATCAAGTGGCACAGATGGAGTTCCGACGAACACTTTTTCGGTCAACACGCTCGTCGAAGACCACATTCTCTTATCCGGACTCGAGAAAGGTTCCCAAGTACAAATCATACGTACAGACGGCAAAGTGCTTTTCTCGACAGTCGCCGAAGAATCGGAATTGACAATACACACAGACAAAATGTCTCCTGCGCCTTACCTGATCAAGGCGGGAAACCAATTCGTGAAAATCATTAAAAAATAGCATCCAATACCAGACTCAAATGAAAAGGCTCATTCTTTTAGCATTAGCTATCTCTTCGATTACGCTTAACGCACAGAACAGGGTTGAGGTCACCATGGAAGATGGTTCGACACAAACCTATCCGACCTCTTCCGTCGAGGCTATCCGCTTCGAACAAGGGAACAACTTCACCATCACCACCGAAGAGGGCGAGACCATAGCATTCGACGGGAACGCACGCAATATCAGGTTCAAGAAGGACCACGCCATCGACGGCACATCCGTACAAACCATCACCCAAAATCTTGGATTAGGGTGGAATCTGGGGAACAACTTGGATGCTCAAAACAACGGATACTCGAGTGAGACAGCTTGGGGGAACCACCCCGCGACATTGAAGACATTCCAAGCGGTAAAGGCCGCCGGCTTTTCTTCCGTGCGCATCCCTATCACATGGATGGGCCACATCGGCAGCGCACCTGATTATAAGATCGAAGAGAAATACATGAACCGAGTGGCTGAGGTGGTGGGCTACGCGAAGGAGGCAGGGCTCAAAGCCATCATCAACATACACCACGACGGAGCCGACAGCAAATACTGGCTGGACATATTGGGCGCCTCAAAAAGCGCGGAACGCAACACACAAGTGAAAAACCAACTCTCCGCATTATGGAAACAGATAGCCGAAAGATTCAAATACGAAGGGGACTATCTGATCTTTGAGGCCATGAACGAAATCCACGACGGCAACTGGGGTTGGGGCGAAAACAGAACCGATGGTGGCGCACAATACCGCGTATACAACGAGTGGCTGCAACTATTTGTCGACGTAGTACGTTCCACCGGGGGTGAAAACAGATACAGGTACTTGGGATGCCCCGGTTACGTCACCAACATAGACCTCACCATCAGTGAGTTGAAATTGCCCACAGACGTAGTTAAGAACAGATTGCTTGTCGCTGTACACTTCTACGACCCCTACACCTACGCGCTCAACAACGAGAAGACCGAATGGGGACACACCGGCAGAGACAAGGAAGAATGGGGGGACGAAGACAATGTGATCGACAACTTCAACCGTATGAAGAGAAAATTTGTCGACAACGGTGTTCCCGTTTACCTCGGCGAATTCGGCTGTGTACACCGCAGCACCGACCGTGCCGAAGCATTCCGCAAATATTACCTCGAATACGTCTGCAAGGCCGCCAAAGATTATGGATTGTCCCTCTTTTTCTGGGACAACGGTTCAGCTGGCACAGGCAAAGAGCAGTCCGGACTGATCGACCACGCGACAGGAGCCTACCTCAACAACGGCAAAGAGGTGGTCGACATCATGGTGAACGCATACTACAACGAGGATCCGAATTACACGCTTCAATCGGTCTACAACAACGCACCGAGATAAGCCACATGTTCAACGCTTAACGGCAAAACATAGGCAAGCGGGGAAGAGACCTCAATAAATCAGCTTCGTCATAAACATCGCCACAAGGGTGCTGACGGTCACGCAGATCAAGCCTGGGATCATGAAGCTATGGTTGAGCAGGTACTTGCCGATGACGGTGGTGCCTGAACGGTCGAAATTCACCGTGGCGATATCGCTTGGATAGTTAGGGATGAAGAAGTAGCCGTAGACGCTTGGCAGGACACCCAACAAGACAGGTCCAGGAATGCCCAACGAATAGGCCAACGGCAACATGGCGACGACCACCGCCCCCTGAGAATTGATCAACACAGAGACCGCAAAGAACGCGAAAGCGATACTCCACGGATATTCACTGACAATACCGGTCAAACCGCTCTTCATCACATCAAGGTAATTGGAGAAATAGGTGTCCGCCAGCCAAGCGATACCATAGATGGCGACCACCGCCACCATACCACTCTGCCACACCGGTCCCGCCACCGCCTTCTTCGGCTCAGCCTTGCAGAAGAGGATCATCAAGGCTGCCGCCGCGATCATAACAATCTGAATGATGATATTCATACCCAATGGTTTGCCATTGTACTCAGGACGGATATCATGTTCCGCAATCTGCATGATGGAGAACAACACGATGACGGCAAGCGCTCCCAAGAAGATGTATACGGCGGCTTTGGCATGAGAACTGACCTCCTTGTCGAGCACGGAGGCGGTGCTGCCATACATGTACTCCTTCATTTTCGGATCCGCCAGGCGAGCCTGGAACTGAGGGTCTTTGTCAAGGTCCAAGCCTCTGTTGTAGGACCATGCGGCAGCAGCCATCAATCCGCAGATGCAGGCCGGGATAGTGATAGCGATGACACCAAGATTATTGACGTCGAACCCGTTCTCGTTAGAGATGATAACGAACGAGGCCACCGCCGCCGCGATAGGCGAACAGGTGATGCCCACCTGCGAAGCGATGCTGGCCACGCCACACGGACGTTCCGGACGGATACCCTTCTTCAACGATATATCACAGATGATAGGCATCAACGTATAGACCACGTGGCCCGTACCGACCAATACGGTCAGGAAGAAGGTACAAAGAGGGGCTAAGATGGTGATGTACTTCGGATGTTTCCGCAGCAGCCTCTCCGCAATCTGGATCAGCCAATCCATTCCTCCGCTCGCCTGCATGATACCCGCGCAAGTGACGGCGGCGATGATGATATAAATAACATCCGTAGGCGGATTGCCTGGTTTTAGGCCAAATCCGAACACCAAAATGGCCAAGCCGATACCACTGATGGCACCCAAAGCCAAACTACCGTAGCGTGAACCCACATACAAAGCCATCAGCACCACCAACAGCTGTAAAATCATCATTGTTATCTCCATGATATTATCTCTTTAAGGTTTTTCTAACAAATTTAAGACATATTTTGGCAATAACAAATTCGTGAGCGACATGTGATATGTATTAGAACTTGCAAAAGTTTCAAATTTCTAATTTGATTCTTTTTTGGGGGGGTAAAATTATTAGAAACAAAAGAGCTTATCCATTGGATCCAACACATAATTACGTGGGTTCTAATGATAGTCCAAATTTATCGTAAGAGATAGAGATAAGTTGACAAAATGCTATACAACTTGTACAGCATTTTGTTTTTTTAAGCTATTGCGACCAACAATCCACTTACAGGATAGTAGATGTATCGTTTCAAAACCTTCTCCCCTGCTGCTTCAAGCGCATCCTGATAAGCATCGAGCTGACCAGCATACCAACCCGCATAATGTTCTGACTCAGAATCGAGAACTGCATTTGGACCCATAGGGCAAGTCTTGAAGTCAACAAGAATATCACCTTCTTCTACTTGCCAAACAAGGTCAATGCTACCCACAATGGTCTGCCCGTCACGGTCATGGCGGAAAGGACGTTCGTGATAGGTCATCTTGGCTACACCATAAGTTGCAGTAAAGTACTCTGCAAGATTTTTCCATGCCAAACAAATAGGGTCCTTATCAGCAAGTACGCCCTTTAAACCATAGCTATCAATGATTTCATCCATCTCAATCTTGTAAGCAGGATGTTCCTCCTCGATTCCAGCAAAAATCTGGTGAATGCAGTCGCCAACAGTAGCCATATCAGATGGCTGCTTAGAAAACGGGATACGCTTCTCAAAGTCGTGATGTGATACAACTTCACCCTTAACACGTATTCTGCTTGGTGATAGATAACGTGGTTCGAGTTTCTTGAATGAAGGCTCATCAATATTAAGAGCCATATTGCGAAAATCATCCTCCTTACCATAAGGTTCGAGATTCTCAATCTCTGATTCTGTCAAAGAGAAGTCTTTGAATATATTCCCGGTACCGAACACATCCCAATCGCCAGATTCCGGGATATTCTCAGATGCAGTATCTACACCATCATCCTTTGGCCATTTCAGAAGACTTCCAACCTTTTTAGGTACATCAATACTAAGAATAAGTACGTCTTTAGGACGAGTCATACCTACATAGAATACTCGGTTAGTCTCTGCAATCATTGATTTATAAGCCAATCTGAATTCTTCAGACGCTTCAATCTTAACGCTTATCTCGTCTGGAACGTACTTTAATGTGCCATATACCCATGGAGTCAGACGGATATATACTTCTGGATATGGATTGTCTGCAGTAGGCTCATCCATATGAACGGCTTGAACACCATATACCTCATTCCTGATCGATTTCTTAAGGTCGGCCACATTGGTATTAAGTGACATCAGAATAACATACTTCCATTCCAATCCTTTACAAGAATGATAAGTATACAGCTGAACACCATTGGGATCACCATTACCAACAGGAGCAACCTCTTCTATATATGATAGGAAACCGTCAATAGTTGCGGGCAAGTTCATCTGAACGCTATGTTCTTCATAGACACGTGCTGTACTAATGATTGTCTGTAAACACGAAATAGCAAATGTTGGATCTTGCTCGATCTTCTTAACTACATCATACAGATTCAACTCAATAATCATGCTCTCAATCAAAGATGCAACTGACTGCTGCTGCAAACGTGGGCGAATAGTCAGCAACTGTCTGATTAGTGAAACATCTGCAAGATAGTCCTCGAGTTTTGCTGAATCATCAGCATCGTTGAGTATTTTCTTTTCTATAATCTGGCGAGTAGTACAATCCCTTTCTGTCAGTATAGCAACAGTAGCCTTAGAGAGAGCATCCTTGTCACTACCTACGATACGAAGAAGTGAAGCCACCAAAGGATAAACTGCCGTTTCTACCACAGGATAGTCATTGCGGCTCGATGGTATTTCCCACACTTTCAGGTTTTCAGCCACTTGAGCAAGTGTGGCATTTGCACGGGCAAGAACAGCAATCTCATTTGGTTTAGCTCCATTGTTGAGAAGTTTCAGAACGTGTTCTGCAACGCCAGCACCCTCTTTTGCAACAAAGTAACGCAGAGAATCTTCGTTGGTTTTGTTCTCCTTAACTTTATCGAGATGGATGTTCTTTTTGTCAAGCACATCAGCAAATGTTTTCTCAAACACATTGTTGTTTACATCAACAATATCAGGGAGTGAACGCCATGATTTGTCAAGCGTATCGGTATCACATCCATTCTCCTTTCTAGCAACACGGTCAACTACAGCTTTGATCAACGCAATATCTGAACCCCTGAAGCCATAGATTGCCTGCTTGTAGTCTCCTACCCAGTAAGAATGCTCCATTAAATCCGAGAGTGCATCGAATATTTTTACCTGGATCGGTGAAGAATCCTGGAACTCATCAACAAATAGATAACGGTATGACTGAGAAATCTCTAATGTAATATTTTTGTTCTGCATCAACTGACGCATGTATTTCTCCATATCGTTATAGTCTAGCAGATTCTTTTCGCGCTTGAACCGGGCGAAGTTTTCCTTCCAACGCCTTGCGAGGTCGAAAAGCAACTTGATATAGTTCTCCTGCTTTTCATAAACAAGTTCACTTGACCACAAATTAACCATTCTACCTTCAAAGTCTTCTGCCAACGGACCATATCCTTTGGGGGTTCCGATGGTAGAGTTGATATTCCGTAAGGTTAGAATCGTTGGTTTATCCAAGTTATAACGAGCCTTTACCAAAGTCTCGATTCTGTCATCATTTGCCGCACTTTGTTTTTTACTACGCAAGAATGCTTCATGTTCATCTACAACTGCTTTAAGTTCTGCGGAGGTTAAAGTACAGTCACATCCAGGCCTCACAAACTGACGAACGAAGTTAAGTGATTCCTGTTCACTCATCTCAAAGTCTTCCAGTTCGTAGTTGGTCGCAAAATCAATGATACCCTTCAGATGTTCCTGCCAGAAGTCATAGTTGATTGTTTTTTTTATATTGAAGCCATCTGTTTCACGAAGATCAAACTCCTTGGCAAAATCATGCAACAAATTCAGTTCATCTTCATTAGGCAGATCGGCCAACGACTGAGAAATGTAGTATTTGGAATCTTCTTCGCTCATTACCCCCATGTTAGGCGAAAGACCAAGGTTGAACCAATACTTCCCAATCATTCTCTGGCATACACTATGAACTGTACCTATCATGGCATGATCCAACTGTATGGCTGCATCATACATACCTTCGTCAAAGAGAGAAGCTTTTGCCTTCTCCTTGAACTCATTGGCTGCTTTAGTAGTAAAAGTTGTCAGGATAACCTCGTCAGGCTTCACTTTCCCTGCCTTGATTAACTCAGTTAGAGTTTTTGTCAACCGAAAAGTCTTGCCGCTACCTGCACCTGCATTAATATATGTTACATTCCTCATACTACCTTAGTTATTAAAGAGTTTATACTGTGAGAAGAAGTTGCCTTCCTTCTTGCCATCTTCCGATTCCTTCAATGGAAAGAGATCACGATCCTTTGTATCCTTCACATACTGCAATTCATCATATTCACCATTGGTTTCTACTACTCCACCCTTAATCTGTTCCATGCGAAATTGAGCAGATCGTTTCAATTGTTCGACAATGTTAGCGTGGTTTTCAGGAGTCAATTGATGACAATTTTTGCCAACGAATGCCTCCTGACTATAAAGTTGACCCTCTGGCATCAGGAAGTAAGCGACTCGTTTCACTTCGTCTTTCTTCTTGCGTCCAAGCATCATACGATAGAGTTCCAACTGAACGCTTCGATTCTCCATCAACTTATCTTGATAACCCCTTGCCCAGGATGTCCACTTGAAGTCGAATACCACAGGGTGACTGTCCCTATCTTCGAGAGTCATATCAATAAAGCCAACCATATCACGATCCTTAATGTTGCCGTCCTCGCCAATAGCCTTTGGCAAACCAAGGTTCATCTGACATTCGACATACGATTCACATCCTGTTACCTTCAGTTCATTATCCTCTAATATCTTAAGAAGAATATCAAGACAACTGCGCAACTGCTCATGTAACAGTTTCTCTGACAATTTGTTTTCTGCCAACTGAAGTACAGCTCCTTTGGCTTCAAGTATATTGTTATATACTGTTTCGTACTCGACTTTAATTCGTTCAGCTATATCTTTAGGGTATGAGTAACGGTTATTTTCACGAGGAGCGAATAACTCCTTAATAACTGCATGGGCTACATTACCCTTTGTTGTCTTAACATCTGCCATCTGAGCCTTACCATCATTGGTGATACCTAATAGACGATCCATCATATAATCGAATGGATATTCTGCTAGGGTACCTATACTCGTAGGACTTAAATGATCAGGCCATTTGATTTTGTCAGCATGGTCAAACTGCAACTCTGCAGATACTCCACCGTTTTCCACCATCTCAACTTGATGACGGCCTTCCCCTTCTATTCGAGGGAAACGTACAAAGTCCTTGATGTTATCAATCTGCTGTTCCAGGCGGACAATCAAAGGATGTTTCAATGTGTTTTCCCCTCCCATACGCTCTCTCACGACAAGTATCAGTTGTTCAGCGGTCATACGCAGAGGAGTTATCATTATCTGTTCATGATACTCATTCTGATCTTCTTCAGCCCACGGATGCATATACTTCATATCCTTGAGTTTCTTTTTCTCTGATGGATAGAGGAAGGCACATTCCTGTGTCTGACTTGCATCACCATCCACTCCAATCCAGATAGTCTTTCCTGCAACTGAAGCTATTTTAGCAGGAGAATCAACGACAATTCTACAACCTCGCTCAGCAACTGCGTTGGTATATGATCCCTTCTCAAAGATAGTACTCATCCAAGAGTCAATTGTCTTATAGTCAATTGTAGAGTCGTTTATGGTTCCCAATAAAATATTGAAAGCATCACACATACCTGATACAGCCATCAACTGCTCTACCCACTGTTCGTTATTAGCCTCACCTGACATAAGGTGGGCTCTCTGACGTGACCAAGAAGACAATTCCATCACAAACTGACGAACATCTTCTGTCTTTATTATTTCTGAAGAAGTAATAGAAGGGAGGAAGGCGGAAACTTGTTTCTCACGTTTCTTCTTGTTCTTCTGTCTAATCATCTCCTGTTCATCTTCAGGAAGAGCTCTTTGCTCTTCATCGAGGTATACAAACTTACCATCCAGAAATTGCTCAATTTTCTTCTTGCAAGCATCATTATTCCTATAACCACCTTCCTGAACAATGGTATCGGCCAATGCAGAACGGAAGAATCTGTCAATTGGATGAACAGGCATATTAAGCCATTCAATCAGTGTATTGACATTAAGAGGATTAGAAAACATTCCTAATCCCATAACAAACAGCTGAGTCAATTGAGGAGTACAGTCAGCAGTAACACTACCTGTCATAGCTCTATTCGTCAGCATCAGCCAGTTGTCCATCTGCTTATTGTCTGTATTTACCCATACATCAACATCCCCCATCTTGTTATATGAAAGGTATTCGCATGCGCAGCGTTCATCCTCAAACTTCCAAATTATGATAGATTCGTCGGTCGTGTCAAGTTTAATCTTTCCCTTCTGTTTCGATGCTATCAACTGACGAACCCTGCTTAGATTATTATTGGAATCTGATGCACCTGCCATCAACTCAATCTTAGCACCTTGAGATTCAAGCACCTCAACAAGTCTTTTGATTGTAGGCTTCAGCAACTCCTTTGACAAGGACATAGTAATAACCATATCCTTGCAATCAAGTTTCTGAAATAATATCTGGTCAGTCACAATATGAAGGCGACCTGCCATATCGCAGGCATCCAACTTGCGGAAATATTCTTCAACGCTAATAAGCACAGCAAGGCGTTCGCTAATATCTTCTCCGTCAAAGTCCCATTCCGCACTACGCAATTCATCACGCCATGCCAACATGGACTTAGCAGTACTAAGACCAGAAACCTTAAATGATGCTGCCATCACATTTTTAGGATGAGCAGACATATACTTGCATACTGCATCATAATAGTGCGCTTCACGTTCCTGTCCTGGTATATCCTCATAATGGAGTCCCAGACGGAGTTCAAGCATATTGATGAGACCAATGGTGTTCACCACCACTGTGTCCATCATTACATCCTTGCCATCTGATGGCTTAACGTAAACATTTCCTGAGTATTCAGGTGAAAAGATTATATTCATGCTACAGACAAAAAATATTCAAAAAAATGTACAGGATGTACGGCCTTTTGTTTTTCATGTTTCGAGAGGGAGAGAGTCTACCAATAACATTAATTACTCGTTATTTTCTTTTTCCTTCCTAATATCATCCAGCACCTTGCCATGATACGAAAAGAACTTTGCGCCCTGGTATGCACCAGAAGTGTTGCGCTGTTCTTCGGGCATAAAAGTGCCTGCAAAAGGAGAGAGTTTGTATATACGCCCCTCATATTCGATACTGTCGTCAGAGGCAACCTTCACTTTGAGACCAGTAGGATCAAAAGTGATTTGTTCGCCAATCTCGATACCACACATTGAAAACTTGAAGCGTGGTCTTTTCACCTCCCGTTTCGCCGATGTTTCATCCTCGAGTTCTTCGATGGGTTTATTATCCTTGTAGAGCGTTACCTCAGCATCGTCTATCGTGCTGGCAATGTCACGGAAGATGTCGAGTGCCAGCTGTGGTGCGACATTAAAGAACTCGCGATTCTGTCGAATACGCAGATCGGTGAGACGGTCAATGGTCTTATGCACTAATTTTTCCACCTCATTGAACTTCACCGTCTTCATCGTGGCAAAGATTTCAAAGGGCAATGGAACTGCAGTATTATCCAGTTCCTTGCTTCTAACGTCAACGGGACGGCTACTTTTGCCAATCTTTACCCAATCCTCTCGGAAACTTGGATTGGTCAATATATAAACATATCCTGGTTCTTTTGTCGGCATAACTATCTATTTCTCGTTTTTGAGTGTCAATGACAAAATTATAATTTTTCGGATACCACACAAAACATTTGATATTATCGCATGAATCTTTCATTTAGACGGGCAGGACAAAAGGAAACAGCGAAGCAACCGCCTCGCCGCTTCCCACAACAATTATTTCTGTCACATTACATAATCAATTTGATGGAACTGCCTACAAAATGTTCCAACACCCACTTGCCCCGTATAATTTTTTTTTGATAACTTCGCACCTTTAAAATCAAAGAACCATTATGGACAAGAAAAAAACATTGACCAAGAACGTTAAAATACTCGCGAAAATCACCGACCAAGAGAAGTTCATGAAGACGGAAGGTGGCAAGCAACCTTCAATTCCTACCATAGAGAGGATCATAGAAACGATTAGACAAATCATCTTCCCTGGTTATTTCGGTGCGGAGATTCGAAGCACGGAAAGCCGCCACTACCACATAGGCGTGAGCATGGAGAACCTGGAGAAGGATCTGAAGGAACAGATCAGCCTCAGTTTCAAGAGCTTCAAAGGAGAGGAGATCCGAGAGGACAAGAGCGACGAGATCGTTTTGCAGTTCATCGACGCCATCCCGGAGATAAAAAGGGTTCTGTACACGGACATCGAAGCGATGGCGAAAGCCGACCCGGCCGTCACCGCCTACGGTGAGATCATCTTCTGCTACCCTATCGTACAGGTGATGCTCCACTACCGCGTGGCGCACGCCCTGCTGAAACTCGGCGTGCCTGTCCTGCCCCGCATCATCACGGAGTTGGCGCACTCCAAGACGGGTATCGACATCCACCCGGGCGCACAGATCGGTGAATACTTCGCCATCGACCACGGCACGGGCGTCGTGATCGGCGAAACCAGCATCATAGGCAACCACGTCACCCTCTACCAAGGTGTCACGCTCGGTGCCAAGAAATTCGCCAAGAACGAGCAGGGTGTCCTGCTCAACACACCTAGGCACCCGATCATTGAGGACAATGTCACCATCTACTCCAACTCATCTATTTTGGGACGCATCACCATCGGACACGACACCATCGTGGGCGGTAACATCTGGGTTACCCAAAGCGTCAGACCATACTCGAAGATCGTTCAGCAAAGGGCGGTGGAAGAGACCTTCACCGACGGTGCGGGAATATAACCCAACGGAGACCTCTCCCCTCTGCCTATGAAGAGCGACACCCCTATCCTAAGCATCACCGGCTCCGACGGTTTTGGCGAGACGGGCATACAGTCCGATATTCAAACCATCTCGGAACTGGGGGGCCACCCGCTCTCCATCATCACCTCCGTATCCCTAGAAAAGGGCGATGGTTCCAGAAGGATATTCGACCTACCCGTAGAGATCGTCACAGAGCAGGCCCAATCCATCATCGAGAAGGCGAAACCAAAGGCCGTCAAAATCGGGCTGATACGAGACGCCCAGGCCATTCGCCGGCTGCGGGATGAAGTCATCGCCTGCAAGACCATCATCTGCGACCCGGGAATCATCTCCTCCGACGGCACCCCCCTCGTGCGCAAGGAAACCCTCGAAGCGATAAAAAAACACCTGATACCCATCTCCACCCTGCTCATCATCAAATGCGAGGAGGCCAAACTCCTGCTAGGCAAGGATATCTTCACGGACGATGACATGGTGGCGACAGCCGAAGCCTTTTCCGACATGGGGGCGGAGGCCATCATGCTCCGTGGCGGGCACCAGACAGAGGGACGCATCACCACCCTGCTCTACCACAAGGGAAGGAAGCGTTTCTTCTCTTCCCACAACATGGACGGCTGGCAGAAGCATGGAGTCAGCGGAGCACTCTCCTCCGCCATCGCCGTGAGGCTGGCGTTGGGCGACGATATACCTACCGCCATCCGCAACGCGCACGACTACATCCACAGCCAGGTGGTCTACGCCGTGCCCTCCCCCGACAAAGCCTACCGGAACGCGGACCTGTACAACCAACTCATGTCACTCATCTCCGAACATTACCGACATGCGCACGACGTGGCCTACTATGCGGACCAGCTATCCATCACCCCAAGGTACCTTTCCCAAGTGACCAATAAGGCAGTGGGCAAAACGCCTAAACAGGTGATAGACAACTACCTGATACAAGAATCCATCCAACTATTGGAGACCTCCCGCCTCACCATCCAAGAGGTGGCGGACAAACTAGGATTCACCTCACAAGCCATGTTCTGCAAATTCTTCCGCCACTACGAAAAAGTATCCCCTTCCCAGTTCAGAAAATCCTCCTCTTTGTGTTTTTAAGCACAATATTTTACCAAATAGGAATACTCATTTTGCCAAATTACGCATTCTATCCACCTTTGCACCCAAAATAAGAAATTCATAAAAAACAAAGGACAGATGGAAGACAGAACAATTCTTAACCGCAACCTCGCACAAATGCTGAAGGGCGGTGTAATCATGGACGTGACAACCCCAGAACAGGCTCGTATCGCTGAAGCGGCGGGCGCATGCGCCGTCATGGCGTTGGAAAGGATCCCGGCGGACATCCGCGCGGCAGGCGGTGTATCCCGCATGAGTGATCCTAAGATGATCAAAGGCATACAGGCGGCCGTATCTATCCCGGTGATGGCCAAGTGCCGTATCGGACACTTCGCCGAGGCGCAGATCCTGGAGGCAATCGAAATCGACTACATCGACGAGAGCGAGGTGCTCTCTCCAGCCGACGACGTATACCACATCGACAAACGTAAATTCAAAGTGCCTTTCGTCTGCGGTGCGAAAGACCTTGGCGAGGCATTGCGCCGTATCAACGAGGGCGCGACCATGATCCGTACCAAGGGAGAGCCAGGCACGGGCGATGTGATCCAAGCCGTTAGACACATGCGCATGATGCAGAGCGAGATCAGAAGACTCGGTTCGCTCAACGACGACGAACTCTACGAGGCCGCTAAACAACTGCGTGTGCCTTTCGACCTCGTGAAATTCGTGCACGACAACGGCAAACTCCCTGTCGTGAACTTCGCGGCAGGTGGTGTGGCTACCCCAGCGGACGCAGCTTTGATGATGCAATTGGGCGCAGAAGGCGTCTTCGTCGGCAGCGGTATCTTCAAGAGCGGTGACCCTGTAAAACGCGCGCAGGCAATCGTAAAGGCTGTGACCAACTACAACAACCCGAAGATTTTGGCAGAGTTGAGCGAAGACCTTGGCGAGGCTATGGTCGGTATCAACGAAAGCGAAATCCAACTATTAATGGCTGAAAGAGGAAAATGAGAATAGCGATATTAGCATTACAAGGAGCATTCGAGGAACACCAACGAATGCTCCATTCTTTACATGTGGAGACATTCCTTGTAAGGAAACTGAGCGACTGGCAACAACCGAAAGACGGCGTGATCCTCCCCGGCGGAGAGAGCACCGCGATGCTCCGGATCATGAAGGACGAAGAACTGCTCCTTCCTATCCGTCAGGAGATCGCCAACGGTTTGCCCGCCTTCGGCACCTGCGCCGGCATGATCCTTCTGGCGAAGGAGGTGGAGAACGACACGAGGGAAAGAATCGCCACCATGGACATCTCCGTGCTGCGGAACGCCTACGGCAGGCAACTCGGCAGTTTCTTTGTCGACGAAGAGTTCAAAGGAATAGGCAACGTGCCGATGACCTTCATCCGCGCCCCTTACATCACAAAGGTACGCGAGGGCGTCGATGTGCTTTCCAGCCACGACGGGCATATCATCGCTGCCCGCCAAGGCAAACAACTCGTCACCTCGTTCCACCCTGAACTAAACGAGGACACGAGAATCCATCAGTATTTCCTGAATATGATCCAAGAATAACATTCAAGTAATTATCTTAGATATTAAGGGCCTTAACTATGTCCACCTGTTTCGTTTTTGCATAGAATATCAGTCATAGCATCTACCCTTCCCACCCCTTCATAGAATAAAAATCTACAAAAACCTATCGATGGATTCCAATATTAGCATATCATTCCATCGTATATTTATTATATAGATAATTTATCCATAATTTTAAATATGTTTGGTGAATTAATCTACCTGCAGTAAATTTGCAATGTCAAACGATAGCAAAACGATAGCGAATACAATAACATAACGAATAGGAGGATTTGAAAATGGCAAAGATTATTGAAAGTTCATTGGAGTTGATTGGCAAGACGCCGATTTTGAAACTCAACAATTATTCTAAGAACGCAGGTGTAAAAAACGCGACGCTTTTGGCGAAGTTGGAGTACCTTAATCCTGCAGGTTCAGTCAAGGACCGTATCGCCCTTGCGATGATCGAGGATGCGGAGAAGAAAGGTGTTCTGAAAGCAGGCGCCACCATCATCGAGCCAACATCCGGCAACACGGGTATCGGGTTGGCCGCAGTAGCCGCAGCTAAGGGTTACAAGGCAATCTTGACCTTGCCTGACACGATGAGCGTGGAGCGTAGAAACCTTCTCAAGGCTTACGGTGCGGAGATCGTATTGACCGAAGGCGCAAAGGGAATGAAGGGAGCCATCGCTAAGGCGGAGGAACTCAACAAGGAGATCAAAGGTTCTGTTATCTTGGGTCAATTCGTGAACCCTGCCAACCCTAAGATTCACCGCGAGACCACAGGTCCTGAGATCTGGGACCAGACAGACGGTAAGGTGGACATCTTCGTGGCTGGTGTAGGTACTGGCGGTACATTGTCAGGTGTGGGCGAATTCCTGAAATCCAAGAACCCGAACGTGAAGGTAGTAGCTGTGGAGCCTGCCACATCACCTGTCTTGTCGAAAGGAACAGCCGGTTCACACAAGATCCAAGGTATCGGTGCGGGCTTCGTTCCAGAGACGTTGAACACGAAGATTTATGACGAGGTGATCGCCATAGAGAACGAGGACGCCTTCACCGAGGGAAGAAGATTCGCAGTAAGCGAGGGCATCTTGGTGGGTATCTCCTCAGGTGCGGCATTGAAGGCTGCTTCGATCTTGGCAGAACGTCCTGAGAACAAAGGGAAGAACATCGTGGTTCTCCTGCCTGATTCTGGCGACAGATACTTGTCAACTGCCTTGTTCTCAAACAATTAATCACTGAATCTCGCATACATTCAGCGTATGCCGATGGCAAAAAAGGCCGTCGGGAAGGGGGACTACATTCCATGCCCGGCGGCCTTGCCTACAATTAGTTAACACATCGTTTCAAACATATCTTCTACATGCGTCGATGGCTGAAAAGTTGTCGGAGGGGGGATTATTATATCTAAAATTTATGACTGAGAACCAAGAGAGATTACGCAATAACCATCCATGTTTCGCCTCTAAACCGGGCAATCTGGGAAGGATTCACTTGCCTGTCAGTCCGGCATGTAACATCGGCTGCCGCTTTTGCAGCCGCGTGCTGAACGACACGGAGAACCGCCCAGGCGTTACGGCGAAGGTGATCAAACCGGAGGAGAGCATCGCCATCCTTAGAAAGGCGCTGAAGATATGTCCAGACATCAAAGTGGCAGGCATCGCAGGTCCGGGCGACACGCTGGCGACCGACACAGCCTTGGAGACCTTCCGCCTAGTGGGCAAAGAATTCCCACACCTACTCAAGTGTATGAGCACCAACGGATTACTGCTCGACGAGAAGGCGGACCAGGTGATTGATGCAAAGATCGATTCGCTGACGGTGACCGTGAATGCGATCGACCCTGAGATCGAGGCGAAGCTGAACAAGTTCGTCCTCTACCACGGGAAGAAATACGATGCTTACGAGGGCGCCAAGATATTGATCGAGAACCAGTTGAATGGTATCCGCAAGGTAGCGAAGAGTGGTATCACCGTGAAGGTCAACACCGTATTGGTGCCACGGATCAACGGAAGCCACATTGAGCAAATCGCCAAGACGGTTTCCTCCCTAGGCGCCTCCATCTACAACATCATCCCGCTGATACCGACCTACGAACTGAAAGACGAGAAAGCGCCTTTCTGCTTCGAGATCGAGGAGGCGAGGAAGAGCGCGGGGAAGTACATCGACGTCTTCCGCCACTGCAACCGCTGTCGTGCGGACGCTGTGGGCGTGCCAGGCGTGAGCGAGTTCTCCAAGGAGGTCTATTCAGAAGATTTTGTAGTATCAGATACTTTTTCACATGGATGACAAGAAGCAGTACAACGCATTTCGAGTAGCGGCGGCCTCGACGGACGGATACACGGTCGACACGCACTTTGGCAGAGCCACGGACTTTTACATTTACCAGTTCTTCGAGGGAGAATGGGTCTATGTGGAGAGACGCACGGCACCCCCGGTTTGTCAGAACGGAGTACACTCCAGGGACGACATGGAGAAGCGGGTGGAACTCTTCTCCGACTGCCAATACGTCACCGCATCACGCATCGGAATAGGAGCCAGCGCCCTGCTGACACAGAAGGGGATCGTGGCGATGGCCTTGCCGGGCGAGCTGACCGACGCTTTAGACAAAATTTATTCTTACAACGAAATTCAAAACTTATTTTAATTATTCACCCGCCACATTTCGTGGCATAAAACAGTATATGCACAATGGCAGAAATCAGACAAATAGCAATTTACGGAAAAGGTGGTATCGGTAAATCCACAACCACCCAGAATTTAACGGCCGGATTGGTAGAACATGGTAAGAAAGTGATGGTGGTAGGCTGTGATCCGAAGGCTGATTCCACACGTCTCCTGTTGGGCGGATTGGCCCAAAAAACAGTGTTGGACACCATTCGTGACGAGGGTGAGGACATCTCCCTGGATAGAATCATGAAAGAGGGATTCGGCGGCACACGCTGCGTGGAGTCCGGTGGTCCGGAGCCAGGCGTAGGATGTGCGGGCCGTGGTATCATCACCTCCATCAATATGTTGGAAAACTTGGGCGCCTATACGGACGACTTGGACTATGTGTTCTATGATGTGTTGGGTGACGTGGTCTGCGGTGGATTCGCAATGCCAATCCGTGAGGGCAAGGCCAAGGAGATCTATATTGTGGCTTCGGGTGAGATGATGGCCCTCTATGCGGCGAACAACATCGCCAAGGGTATCCAGCGCTACGCAAGATCCGGCGGTGTACGCTTGGGCGGTATCATCTGTAACTCAAGGAACGTGGACCGCGAGTTGGACTTGCTCCGCGCCTTCGCGAAGGAATTGGGCACCCAACTTCTCTACTTCGTGCCTCGTAACAACATCGTTCAACGTGCCGAGATCAACAAGAAGACAGTGATCGAATACAAGCCTGATTCAGACCAGGCGGAGGAGTATCGTAACCTCGCCAAGGCGGTCATCGATAACACAAGCTTCGTGATCCCGACTCCAATGACCCAAGAGCGTCTGGAGGAGATTTTGCTTGAATATGGCTTGATGGACAATGCGGACGACTATAGGATCTAATTAAGAGTTAAGAGTTAAGAATTAAGAGTTTAAAGGTAAAAGTTGATAGTTTATGAGGTACAAAATTGCGGTTGCCACATCTGACGGAGTGAATGTAGACCTGCATTTTGGGTCGGCTCGGAGCTTCGACATCTACACGGTCGACGATACGGACTTCCTGAAAATAGAGACCAGGGATGTCCCAACCTCAGACGATCAGGTTCTCTCGAGCACCAACAATGTCGGTGGCGAGACTGCTTGTGGCACAAATAATGGCAACGGCTGTAACTCCGGTTGTGGCGCCGGCTGCGGAAGCAAGAACGGCTGCGACAACGGAGGGAAGTCGGAAGCCGTGGAGTCGCTTTCCGATTGCCGATGCGTGGTCTGCAAAAAGATCGGGCGCAACATCCTGAAACAGTTCGAGCGCAAGGCGATATCGGTTTTCGACATCGAAATGCCTATCAAAGAGGCCTTGGAGAAGATCGTCGCCTACTACTACAAAATCGACGAGAGGAAGCTGAAGTTTAAAAATCAAGAAGAATAAAAATTCATTATGGCGAATAGAATCAATTTAAATATGACCACCGTCGAGAACCGCGAGTTGCGGCTCGGCACGATCATCGGGTGGGACGGCTCGGCCAAGCAGCTGATCGAACAGTCTGCCTACGACGAGCGAAGCGTAAAGAAGCACGGAGGCTGCAAGGGCGCCGGACAAGGCTGTAAGCTTTGCGAATTACAGAGCCCGCTGAACCAAGAGACCATGTGCTCCAATGCCATCGTACAATGTCAGATCGGTAACCTTACCGATTGTGTCTTGATTGACCATGCGCCTATCGGATGTAGTAGTGAATGTGCGAAGTTCAACCTCTCCATGCACAAGGGATTGGAACGTCGTGGCAAGCCTCAGCAGAACACACTTAACATGAGTACCAACCTCCAAGAGAAAGACATGGTGTTCGGTGGTAGCGCCAAACTTCGTCAGGCTATTCGTATCGCCAAAGAGCGTTACAATCCGAAGGCTATCTTCATCGCCATGGCCTGCGCGACGGCCATCACGGGCGAGGATATCGACAGCGTGGCGGAGGAGTTGGAGCCAGAGGTGGGTGTGCCTATCATCCCACTGCACTGCGAGGGCTTCCGAAGCAAACACTGGAGTACCGGTTTCGACGTGGCTTTCCATGGTGTTTTGAGACAGATTGTTGAAAGACATCCGAAAAAGAAACAGAAAGATTTAATCAATATCATCGCCTTGTGGGGTACGGACTGGTTCACCGACTTGTTGAAACCGCTTGGCTTGCGGGTGAACTACCTTTTGGACTGTGCTTCGTTCGAGGAGATCCGTCAGGCTTCGGAGGCCGTGGCGACAACAACTTTCTGTGAAACCCTTGGTGGTTACATGGGAGCTGCGTTGGAAGACCAATTTGGAGTCCCTCAAATCGACGCCCCACAACCTTACGGAATCAAAGGAACGGACGCTTGGTTGCGTGCTATCGCGAAAGTGGTAGGCAAAGAGAAAGAGGCAGAAGCGTTCATTGAAAGTGAACATAAGCGTATCGCTCCTAAGTTGGAGGAGTACCGCGAATACTTCAAAGGCAAGTACGGAATGGTGCTCACCGGTTCCGCCTACGCCCACGGCTTGATCAGCGTGTTGGCTGAGTTGGGCATCAAGAACGAGGCCGCCCTAGTATTCCACCACGACCCCGTCTACGATGGTGCGGGTAAGAACCAAGACACCTTGAAGGAGTTGGTCGAGACCTACGGTGATATTCCTCACTACACGGTCAGCAAGACACGTGCCTTCCAGTTGCCTCAGCTCTTGAAGCGTGTGAAGACGGACTTCCTGATCATCCGTCACCCAGGTCTCGCCTCAGTGGCAGGACACCTTGGTGTGCCAACCTTCGCCTTAGGCGACGAGCACATCCCTGTGGGTTACGACGGAATCCTGCGTGTGGGTGAAATCCTGAAGGGTGTGTTGGCCCGCACGAAGTTCAACAAGACACTGCAGCGCCACGTACGCTTGCCTTACAACGATTGGTGGTTTAGCCAGACCGATCCGTTCAAGCTCACCAACGACAAGGAGGTCTTCAAGGAGATCGAAGAGCGATTGGGCGAATAATTCCTCTAAGTTTTTAACATCAAAAGAATCAATCAAATGAGCGAAATACAAAAGAAGAAACCTTCGGTAATATCCGATGTCCGATATGCTTGCGCGGTGGGTGCGACCAACACCGTAGTGGCCATCAAAGGTGCAGTGCCAATCGCCAATTGTAGCCCTGGCTGTCAGCTGAAGACTACCGCCATGTTGACCTTCGAGAACGGTTTTCAAGGTAGTATCGCGGCTGGAGGCGGAAACATGCCAAGCTCCAACGCTACAGAGAATGATGTGGTCTTCGGTGGTATAAAGACCCTCGACAATCTTATCAAATCAACGCTGAAGATCTACGACGGAGACCTCTTTGTGGTCCTGACGGGTTGTACGGGTGAGCTGATCGGCGACAACGTGCCTGACCTCGTGGGCAAGTACCAGAAGGCGGGCTACCCTATCGTCTACGCCAACACGGCCGGTTTCAAGGGCAATAATATCTTCGGTCACGAAACAGTGGTGGATGCCATCATCGACCAATACGTAGGGAACTACGAAGGAGAGAAGAAGAAAGGACTCGTCAACCTCTTGTTTGAAGTGCCTTACTACAACCAGAACTGGCGAGGTGACTACCAGGAGCTCGCACGTATCTTGCGTGGCGCAGGCTTGGAAGTAAACGTGTTGTTCGGTCCTGAGAACCCAGGCGTGGAGGCTTGGAAACGCATTCCTCAGGCGCAATTCAACCTGGTGGTTTCGCCATGGGTGGGCGTCAAGAACGCGGAGCATCTCCAGAAGAAGTACAACCAACCCTACCTGCACATCCCTGAGATCCCTATCGGCGAGGAGGCTACGGCTAAGTTCATCCGTCAGGTGGTGGAGTTCGCAGGCATCGACAAGAAGCAGTCCGAGGAGTTCATCAAGCAAGAGGCGGATATCTATTACTACTACCTCGAACACTTCTCCGAGTTCTTCGCGGAATATTGGTACGGTATGCCAAGCGAGTTTGTCGTGACGGCGGACGCCTCCTACGCATTGGCCTACTCGAAGTTCTTGGCGGACCAGATCGGTCTGATCCCGAAACAGGTGATCATCACCGACAAGACACCGGAGAAGTTCCGTCCCGCCATTTCGGAGTACTTCAAGAACAATATCTCCGAGGGAGTGAGCATCGATGTCGTCTTCGAAGAGGATGGTTACGAGGTGGAGAAACTGATCGAGAGCGTAGAGTTCACGTCAGGCAAGCCATTGATCCTCGGCACCTCTTGGGAACTCACCCTCGCCAACAAGAAGAACGCCTTGTTCTTTGAGATCTCGACACCTTCGTCCGAGACGCTCATCGTCAACCGTTCCCACATCGGCTATAAGGGCGCACTGCAGTTCCTTGAAAGGATCTATAGCGCATCTGTTGGAGGAAAATAATCAAACCTCATATTCAGAAAGTGTCGTCTGGACTTTGTTCAGGCGGCATTTTTTTATGGATATTCATGGCAGATAAAAATTCCATGATCCGCGTCTTAACACTCCCCTATATAGAATAAATTAACTACTAGAAATGTATTATTAGAAAAATACTCCATAATTATCATTTTTCTTGCAACAAACATTCTACCATACTACATTTGCAATATCAAAACGAAAGGCAAAGAAATGGACAAGAGAATAAACATAGATATTACCGCAGCCCAAATGCCAGGGATGAATCTTCCCGAGGTTGTCGGAGGTCTATTCCTTGCCGAATCACATTCTATCTATTTATCAGTATCTACAAGAATTTCTTGTCAGGCACAACTGCGATGTTCCATATGCGAGTGTTGTTGCCGATGTTGCATGCCGATGTGCTAAATTCCTACAATCGGGCAATCACAGATCTTTAAGGTTATCCCTTTAGGGGGCAATCCACCATCATTATTTTTTCAAGTCTCGGATTCCTTTTGTCCGATTCGATAAGTTACAATCAATTAACTTATTATATACCAAGTAATTATAAAAATAATTAAACATAAATAATATCAAAATGGCAGTTTATAGTAACATATTGGAAACGATTGGCAACACACCGATTGTCCAACTCTCAAGATTGAACACAGGTAAGAGTTCCCTATTCTTAAAATTGGAGAATCAGAACCCTGGGGGTAGCATCAAGGACCGCACCGGACTGAACATGATCGTCCAGGCGGAGAAGCGCGGAACGATCCGTCCGGGGCAACTCATCGTGGAGGCGACAGCAGGCAACACAGGGTTAGGCCTTGCGTTGGCCAGCCGATTGAAAGGTTACAAGCTCTTGCTGGTGATCCCTGACAAGATGAGCACCGAGAAGATCAACCACCTCCGCGCATTGGGTGTGGAGACCGTCATCACCCGAAGCGATGTGGGCAAGGGTCACCCGGAGTATTACCAAGACTTGGCCGCACGGATCGCACAGGAGCGGGGCGGTTATTACATCAACCAATTCGAGAACCAAGACAACCCCGACACGCACTTCCTAACCACAGGCCCTGAAATCTGGGAGCAGTTGGAGCACAAGGTGGACGCTGTCGTCGTGGGCGTCGGCTCGGCGGGTACATTAACCGGCTTGACAAAATTCTTCAAGACCGTCAGTCCACAGACCGAGTTCATCCTCGCCGACCCGAAAGGCTCCGTCCTTGCGGACTACATCAACCTGAAGAAACTGCGCAACGATGCGGGTTCATGGTTCGTCGAGGGCATCGGAGAGGATTACATCCCTAAGCTGGCGGACTTCGATTTGGTGACGAAAGCCTATGAAGTGACCGACGAGGAGAGCTTCACCGCCGCCCGTCTTTTGCTGAGGGAAGAAGGCATCCTGGCAGGATCCTCCACCGGCACGCTCCTAAGCGCCGCCATACGTTACGCACAGGAACAGACCACCCCGAAACGGATCGTCACCCTAGCTTGCGACAGCGGTAACAAATACCTCTCCAAGATGTTCAACGACGAATGGTTGAAGGAGAAAAACCTAAACGTCAAGTTATAATAAATTGACTACGTCGAACTAACGTTTCACAATTCCTAATTCTTAATTATCATGGCATACGGATTTTCAACAAGGGCGATCCACAACGGAGAAGAGCCCGACTTCAGAGAAGGAGCAAGCGGCGACGTCGCAGTTCCTATACATTTAGCTACCACTTTCGCAAGAGAGAAAGCCAGTCATCCAACAGCAGGCTACGAATATACCCGCAGCCTCAACCCAACACGCAAAGCATTGGAGGAGAAGTTAGCCGCATTGGACGGCGCGAAACACGGCCTCGCCTTTTCGTCAGGCTTAGCCGCCGCCTCGACACTGATCATATCACTGCTGAAGACCGGCGACAACGTGATCGGTTTCGACGACCTCTACGGTGGCACCAGACGACTGCTCAGCAACGTGTTCGTGAACTTCGGCATCACAACCACTTACGTCGATGCGACCGTTCCCGAGAACATCGAGCAGGCTATCAAACCTGAGACGAGACTGATCTGGATAGAATCACCCACCAACCCATTGCTAAAAATCGCCGACATAAAAGCTATCGCACAAATAGCCAAGAAACACGGGCTCATCCTCGTGGTGGACAACACCTTCCTGTCACCCTACTTCCAAAAACCACTTGAGTTAGGGGCGGACGTGGTGGTCTACAGCACAACCAAATACATCGGAGGCCACAGCGACGCGTTAGGAGGATCCATCGTCCTGAACAACGATGAATTCTACCAGAAGATCGCCTACAACCAGAACGCGGTCGGTGCGGTGCTCTCACCATTCGACAGTTACCTGACCCTGCGCGGTGCCAAGACGCTCGCCGTGCGCATGGAGCAGCACCAGAGGAACGCACAGGCGTTGGCCGAGTTCCTGCAACAATCGCCGAAAGTCAAGCGTGTACTCTACCCCGGTCTGAAAGATCACCCGCACCACGACATCGCAGCGGCGCAGACCACAGGCTTCGGTGGCGTCCTCTCGTTCGAACTGGAGGGAACACTCACGGACGCCGAGAACTTCCTGTCGAAGCTGAAACTCTTCTCGACCGCAGAGAGTTTGGGTGGCGTGGAAAGTTTGGCGGAGATACCAGCCATCATGACACACGCCTCCGTGCCGAAGGAGGTGCGCGAGAAGAACGGAATCTCCGACACGCTGATCCGCATCTCGGCAGGCATAGAAAACACGGAAGATCTAATCAACGATTTCCGCCAAGCATTGAAATGATACACTAAATAATTATTTATTAATCTGCAAAAAAGAAAAATTATGGGCAAGATCAGACCCGAATTTCAGGAGAACGTTTCAGAAACGCTCTTGATTCCTCTCTTCATGAGGGCTAAAGAATCCAAGGAAAAAGATCCTATCATCACGGACAAGACGTCGGAAGATATCCTTTCGATGGTAGATTATGACTTTAGCAAATTTTCTGCAGATGAACGATGTCAACTATGTGTGTCATTTAGAACTAAATATTTCGATAACGTATTGAAGAACTTTGTGAGCAAATACGACGATGCGGTGGTGGTGCTCGTCGCATGCGGACTGGACCCGCGCATTGAGCGTGTCGCCATCAGCAAGAAGTACCAAGCCTACGAGTTGGACTTCCTGGACGTGATCAATCTGAGGCGGCAGTTCCTGCCAGAATCGTCCGACAACAAATATCTCACAGGCAATATCACAACCGACGGATGGATCAAATCCATCAAGGAGGAGCACCCCAACGGGCACTTCCTGTTCATCCTGGAGGGGGTGGCGATGTACCTGACAGAGGAAGAGGTGAAGCGGGTTTTCCACAACATCGACGCGAACTTCGAAAATGCGGAAGTGTACATGGAGCGCATGAACAAGTACTTGAGCGAGCGTACCAACCTCCACGAGTCCGTCAAGAACACCAAAGCCTCTTTCCGCTGGGGATGCGACAATCCGAGGCAAATCGAGCAATGGGTCAAATCCTTTAAGCTGACGGACGAGTATTACTACTACTCGGACGAGTTCAAGAAAATACGGAAGCGTATAGGCTTAAAGGCTCTACCGCTCAAATTCCTTCCCAAGCAAAGCCGTTCACTCGGCATCTGGGGATATGTGAAAAGTTGAAACATCAGCTAAAATTAGAGAGAATTGTTTAATAATTGGACTAAGAACTATGTTTGATTTTAGCGAAGAGGAAATCAATCGATACTCCCGCCACATTCTCTTGAAGGAGGTGGGTGTGGAAGGTCAGGAAAAAATCCGGAACGCCAAGGTCCTGGTTGTCGGGGCGGGAGGACTCGGTTCGCCGGTCATCCTATACCTGGCGGCCGCCGGCGTCGGAACAATAGGCATCATCGACGGTGATGCGGTAGACCTAAGCAATCTGCAGCGTCAGATCATCCACACAACCCCCGACGTGGGCTACTCGAAGGCCCTATCCGCCAAGGAGAAGGTCAATGCGCTCAACCCGCACGTCAACGCAATCGCCTACCAAGAGTTTCTAAAGGCGGACAATGCGCTGGATTTGTTCAAGGAGTATGATTTCATCGTGGACGCGACGGATAACTTCCCCGTAAAATACCTAATCAACGACGCTTGCGTCCTGACGGGCAAACCATTCAGCCACGGGGGTATCTTCCAGTTCGAGGGACAGACGTTCACCCACGTCCCGGGCAGCAACTGCTACCGATGCCTCTTCGACGCGCCACCAGAATCCGCACCCTCCTGCGCACAAGCGGGAGTACTCGGAGCCATCGCTGGAATGCTGGGAACGATACAGTCCGCCGAGGTGCTCAAATACATCACGGGCGTGGGGGAACTGCTGACGGATCAACTCCTCACCTTCGATGCGAGGAGCATGGATTTCAGGAAGATGTCCATCCCCAAACGAGACGACTGTCCCGTGTGCGGCAAGCAACCCACCATCAAGCAACTCATTGAATACAAGCAGGTAAGCTGCGAACTAAAACAACACTAGAATCATGGCGGACAATCAACAAAAAAAACTCTCAATCATCGCCTTTTCGGGCGAATTCGACAGACTCACCGCCGCCTTCACCCTCGCGACAGGGGCTGCGGCGGTAGGATATGAGGTGAACATATTCTTTACATTCTGGGGCCTCGACGCCATCAAGCGGAAGACCGGCAGAAGCCTCGTGGGTGGTACGTTTCTAACTAAGATCTTCGGTTTTTTGATGGGCGGACTGAAGAGCACACCCACCAGCCGATTCAACTTTTTCGGCGCAGGTCCCCAGATTTTTAGATTCCTGATGAGAAAGAACAACGTCGCGACACTGGAGGAACTGGTGGAAGCCGCCATCGCCCTCGGCATCAACCTCTACGCCTGCGAAATGGCGATGCACGTTCTCGGTCTCAAGCAATCGGACTTCATCCACGAAGTGAAGGACACGCTCGGCGTCGCATCCTTCCTGGAAATCTCTGAAGGTGGACGGACCCTATTCATCTAACTTTAGATTTTCACGTACAGCTATTCTTTCTTAACACTCGACTCTTAATCATAAACTCAAATGGCAACTCATACATTAGACATAACGAAGGAGCATTGCCCGATGACCTTCGTCAAGACGAAACTCAAATTAGCTCAAATCGCACAAGGAGATATACTCGAAGTGCTTCTGCTTGAGGGTGAGCCCCTTAATAACGTGCCCAAATCCGCAGCCGAACAAGGCTATCACGTGATAGGGATCTCCCACGTGGAAGGCAATGTGCATAAAGTAATCATCAAGAAATAATATTTACATTCACGCTTCCCCGAAGGAAATCTCACATAAACATCGTCCGGCACAACCGTTTTTCCCCGATTTTCATACTTATTAATCCATATGTGGGAAGAAATCAGCCAAGATTTCAAGCGACACTTTTTCGCCACGAGTTCCCTTCATAGATAATTATTTTACTACATTATACGAAATATTATTTTATTGGAATATTTTACTACAATAACATATACATATAGGCAAATACTCTAAAATTTTCATTTTTCTTGTAACAAACATACATTTACACTATCTTTGCAATATCAAAAATGAGAGGTAAAAATGAATAGGACAATTAACATACATACTACTTCGAACTCAATGCTTGGAAAGAACCTTCCCAAGATTGACGAGCGCCTATTCCATGCCTCAAACTATTCAGAATCTATAAAAGTTTCTCGGCGGACACAGATGCGATGTTCCATGCACTGTTGTTGTTGCCGATGTTGTATGCCGATCTGCTAACATTCCACATTCGGACAATCACAAAACGTTAAGGTTAACCCATTAGGGTGCGATCTTCAAGCTCTATTTTTTCCCAAAATACGGGTTTGTCTTGTCCACATTTTAATCAAAAGCGAAATAATACATTGTATATAAAGTAATTGCAATTACATAGCCCATAAAAAAACTTAGGTTGAACAGAAAAAAAACGATATCGATTATGGAAATATGTTGTAACAATAAGAAAGGGTAAGCAAGAGGAAATCATGCGACGGGTTCGGAGGAGGGACCTCCCATAAGCTTCGGGGATTTAACCCACATTTCATGAGAGTCTCCCCAAAACTTCTCTCACAGAAAGTTAAGAAGAAATAAAAGTCAAAAACGATTAAAGACAGAACACAATGAAAAGAAATATATTTTACAAGGCATTAACATTATTCTTACTGTACACGGCTACAGTGAATGCGCAAGAGGCCCAATCGGAAGCCATCAAGAACCAAGAAGCGACGGAGGCAGTCATAAGTGCGGGAAGCGCCTCCTCGAAGGATACCAAGAGGCAAGAACCCATTGAGACGATCAACAAGGACGTCACATCAGAGACCGCCAAGGAACTGATCCCTGCCGTAAGGTTCGGGGACGAAATAAAGGTGAAACTAGGAGGTTTCTTCCGGGCTGAGTATTACGTGGACAGCCGTGAGGTCGTGGGTGCGAGCGACGGACTTTTCGGGTTCTTCCCACAGGACGAGGTCTATGACACCAACGGAGACGACCTGAACGAAGTGGTCAGACAAAACTTCTCCACGCAAGCCACCCGTTTCACCGCAACGGTAGACGGGCCGAAGTTGGGGAAGGCAAGTTCAAAGGCATACGTGGAGTTCGACTTCTCCGGAGGAAACACCGTGAATGTCAGGATGCGGCAGGCTTGGGCTAAATTCATCTGGCAGAAAGGCGAATTGCTCTTGGGTAAGGCATGGAACCCATTCTCAGACGTTCCTTTCCCTTACGTGGCCGGACTGCACATCGGCATACCTTTCCGAGCGTTCAATCGAGGCGATCAAATCCGCTACACATTTAAACCGACAGACCGACTCAACCTAGTTGTGGCAGGCGTATACCAAACCGAGCATAAATCCATACTCGAGGAGTCGTCCAACAGCGACATCCGCCAGAACCCTGTGCCGGAGTTCCACCTGCAGCTGCGCTACGCCTCCCCTTCGTTCAGCGCCGGATTATTGAGCGAATTCAAAAGCATACGTCCCGCCACGAAGGTCACCAACGCCAACAGCGAAGTGTACAAGACGGATGAGAAAGTAAGCTCCTATGGATTAGGCTATTACCTACAGTTCGCAAAAGGGAAATTCGGTCTTAGGACAGGAGGTTTGTATGGTGAGAACCTGAGCGAATATTTCCAGCAAGGAGGCTACGCCGTGAAATCGATTGACGCGAAGACCGGCAGACGCACCTATTCCACCTCAAAAGTCACTTCGTACTGGTTCAACCTCTCATACGGCAAAACATGGGCGCCAAGCTTCTTCGTGGGCTACTCCAAGAACTTAGGATTCAACGACGACATCCTGGCAGGCGGTAATTTCTTCGGCAGATGGCAAAACGTGGACCACATATTCAGGCTATCCCCATCACTGAAGTTCTCCCACAAACAATGGACCCTCCAGGCCGAACTCGACTACAACCGTGTCGCTTACGGAGCAGTAGACCACGCTGACCACGGGAAGGTGAAGGACACACATGATGTCTCAAATGTCAGAGGTCTGCTAGCTGCCACATTCTTCTTCTAAATCCAATCATCATAAAAACTCATTGTCTAACATTTAAAAAATTTGAATCGTATGAAAAAGACTAAATTGATCACAATCGCATTGCTTATAGTATACTCATTCATCTCTTCATCATGCGGCAATGCATCCAAGGAATCCAGTGCAGACAGAAAAGATATCTCCGTAGGCTTCTCGCCTGGTCCTTATTCAGACCTCTTCAAAGCGGCCATCCAACCTGCCCTTGAGAAGAAAGGCTACAACGTGAAGGTGGTGGAATTCACAGACTGGGTGACTCCGAACCTCGCTTTGGCGAACAATGAAATAGACGCCAACATTTACCAGAACACCCTGTACAGGCAGAATTTCTGCGACACGAAGGGCGTTGACCTGACGGCCACCTTCTCCGTGCCTACAGCGGCTCTCGGACTATATTCCGACAAGTACAAGGCGCAGAATGTTGACGAACTGAAAGCGCAACTGCAGCCGGGCGGAATCGTCTCCGTGCCTAATGATGCGGTCAACCTGGCCCGTGCGTTACGCTTCCTCCGCTCGATCGGCTTGCTCACGATAAAATCCACGGTCGACGACAAAACGGCGACGGAGAACGACATCGACGAGAACCCGTTCGGCCTCAAGATCGTTCCATTGGAAGCCGCCCAGTTGCCTCGGTCCCTGGATGGCAGCACGCTCGCGGTGATCCCAGGCAACTACGCCATCTCTTCCGGGCTGAAGCTCTCCTCCTCCATTGTCGGCGAGGCTTTGCCTTCAGAACTACTCATCTGGTTTGTCGTCAACACGAAAGACGCAAATGCCCAATTCGTGAAGGATGTGCAGGAGGCTTACGAATCCGAGGATTTCAAGAACTATTTCGAGGATCCAGCACATGAATATGACAGATTCCAGCGCCCGCAGTGGTATGTGGATAAGTGGAATATACAAAATAGATAAAACACAATTGTTTTTCATAGATGCTTGATCGATACGGGTCAAGCATCTATTCACCCATCAAAAAGAGTTTAGAGATGATAAAATTCGACAAAGTAAGTGTATCATTTTCAGACAAGAAGGACCATACGGTGAATGCGGTCAGGAACGTCTCCTTCGAGATAGGAAAGGGAGAGATATGGGGAATCGTAGGCACGAGTGGCGCAGGCAAGAGCACGCTTCTCCGCACGGTCAACCAGCTGCAACTCCCCACTGGCGGTCGAACGATAGTGGATGGTGTGGACATAAGTAGCCTATCTGGGAAAGAATTGGCGAAGTTCCGCCAATCCATCGGTATGATTTTCCAGCAGTTCAACCTTGTCAGCACCAAGACAGTGGCACAGAACGTGGCTTTCGCCATGGAGATAGCGGGGCGAAGCCAAGAGGAAATTAAACAACGAGTGCCCGAACTGTTGGAGCTTGTCGGCTTGGCTGATCGCGCGGATGTATATCCGAACACTTTAAGTGGCGGACAGAAACAGCGCGTGGGAATCGCCCGCGCCGTGGCCAACAACCCCAAGATCCTGCTCTGTGACGAGGCCACTTCGGCATTGGACCCGGAAACCACCAACGACGTGTTGGAACTCCTAAAAAAGATCAACGTCAAGTTCGGCATCACGATAGTGCTTATCACCCACGAACTGGATGTGGTCAAGAAGATTTGCCAACGAGTGGCTGTGATGAACAAAGGCGAGGTGGTGGAGTTAGGCGAAGTGTTTGATGTCTTCACGAAACCACGGCACGAATTCACGAAGACGCTCCTGTCGCACACCTTCGACCTCGATCTCCCTGAGCGCCTGACGCAAGACCACACGAAGCCTTTGGTGAGGATCGTATACAATGGAGAAAAGGCGGAGGATTCGATCGTTTCCAACGTGGTGAAGCATTACGCAATAGACGTGAATATCCTGCACGGCAAGATTGAATATATCAGCGACAAACCTTTCGGCATACTGATCGTCCAATTGATCGGTGCGCAAGACGAGTTGGCCAAAGGATTAGATTATTTGAGTAAGAACACTTATAGAACGGAGGTGATAAATGAACGAAACTAACTATTCCGAACTGGCAAGCAACTTGTTGCCAGCGTTCGGAGAAACATTGGAAATGTGCGGAATAGCACTATTATTGGCAATCATATTGGGCATTCCATTAGGCGTGTTGTCTTACATCACGAGCAAGCGCAGCATCTGTCAAAACAGGTTCGTCAACTTATTGGTCAGCTTCATCCTGAACGTCATCATGTCCACTCCGTTCGTCATCCTGCTCGTGCTGCTGTTGCCTTTCACGAAGTTTGTGGTCGGCACCTCCATAGGACCCGAGGCCGCGTCGGTACCGTTGGGTATCGTAGCCATCGCCTTCTACGCACGTTTGGTGGAGGGTAATCTGCATGGCGTGGACAAAGGCGTGATAGAGGCTTCTGTGGCCATGGGAGCCACATGGTTCAAGATCGTCACCAACGTCTTGTTGCCAGGCGCTTTCAGTGGCATGATCCGTGGACTGACCGTCTTGGCCGTCACGCTGGTGGGCTATTCGGCCATGGCCGGCATAGTGGGCGGCGGTGGCGTCGGCGACCTTGCCATACGGTTCGGCTACTATCGCTACCAAACAGATGTCATGATCATTACGGTGCTCTTACTGATCGGGTTGGTACAAATCATCCAGACAATCGGGGAAAAGGCTTCCCAAAAAGCACAAAAATAGGGCGACTATAAACAATACATAAGAAACCATAGTATTTTGTAACGAAAGACATTGCTCCGCGACGGTTGTTCGGGCAATGTCTTTTTGTGCCTTACTCATTCCCCGCATAAACCATCCTCTATATCCAAATAATCGTTATATTTGCAAAAGGAGGAACAATATAAAGCAAACGATGAAATACCCGATCGGCATACAGACATTTGAGAAAATCATAGCGGGTGGTTACACCTATGTGGACAAGACGGAGTTGGTTTATAAACTGGTTTCGTCAGGCGAGTACTATTTCCTTAGTCGCCCGCGTCGTTTCGGCAAGAGTTTGCTCACCACCACATTAGAGGCCTATTTCCAAGGCAAGAAAGAGCTTTTCAAAAGTCTTGCCATGGAACGGTTGGAACAAAATTGGGTGAAATACCCAGTATTCCATCTGGATTTTTCCGGAGAAGTCTATGATTCTATACAATCGGTTAAAGAACAGATAGTTACCCATTTCGAAAAGTGGGAGGTGCTGTATGGCAAGGACGAAACTGGGAAAAGAATAGGTACTCGTTTTGCTAATTTGCTGCAACGTGCCTACGAACGGACGGGACAAAAAGCCGTCATCTTGATAGACGAGTACGACAAGCCTTTGACAGACACCATCGGACAGCAGAAAATACAAGACAAAAACAGGGAAATACTGCAAAGCCTCTATGGCGTTTTGAAAAAAGCAGACAAGTACATTCAATTCGCCTTCCTGACAGGTGTGACTCGCTACGGCAAGTTGGGGATCTTCAGTGCGGCAAACAACCCCAAAGACCTTTCCATGAGCGATGAATATGCGACCATCTGCGGCATCACGGAGAGTGAACTGCACACCTATTTCGATGACGAGGTGCAGTTGTTTGCTGATAAGCTTTCTGTCAGCAAATCGGACATGTATGCTATGTTGAAACGAAAGTTTGACGGCTACCATTTCAGTGAACGGTCGGAGGATGTCTATAATCCGTTCAGTTTGCTTAATGCATTGTCTGACAAAAAAATATTGAATTATTGGTATGCCACGGGCACGCCTACTTATTTGGTTAAGATTCTTGGGAAAAACGACATCGATATTCCTTCTTTTGATGACAAATTATTGACCACGGGCGAAATGCTCGCCACTTTCGGTAATGGGGAGAACAATGTTATAGCGGCGCTCTACCAAAGTGGCTATCTTACCATAAAGGGCTATCAAGACGAATGTTATTTGTTAGGATTCCCCAATGAAGAGGTCTCAGAAGGTTTCACACGTGTTTTAATACCCAATTACACGAAATCCGACACCAGTGACAGGAAAGACCTTGACCTTGTCAAACTACGTCAATTTGTTAATGCTGACAATGTGGATGCCTTCATGACCCAAATTCAGCTCATCATGAGCCAAGTGCCTTTTGAGAGCACCGAACCGAAATTGATAGAGGCGAACTTCCGCAATATGCTCTACCTGATGATCCGCTCCACAGGGCATAAAGTGAGTGTGGAACACCCTGTGTTGGGTGGCAGGATCGATGTGTTCTTCGAGACGGAGAAATACGTCTACATCATTGAGTGCAAGCGTGATCAGTCCGCTAAAGAAGCCTTGTCACAGATTGATGAGAAGAAATATGCGAAGAAAATCTCCTCCGCCGACAAACACATTGTGAAGGTTGGTGTTAACTTCAGCACGGAGGAGCGGAATATGACGGAGTGGGTAGTGGAATGAGTATATCGTTTAAGACATTTCCCGCAGTAGTTCCACACCTTGCCCACAACTATAAGAACACATAGCATTAATCGCAACGAAAGGCATTGCTCCGCGACGGATGTTCGGGCAATGTCTTTTTTTGTTCTCAAAATCTGATTCTCAGATACTTACCAATCATCCATTGACGATGGACAATTGGGAATCACCCAATCCAAAACAATCCACCCGTTAGACTAAAAGAATCGTCCACCTATAAATCCTAAACCAGAAAAGGGGAATCCATTTTGGACATATTTCCCCAAAGTGTTTTATTCTACCAAACAGGTTTCACCAACATAATAAACAATACAAACATTCCACAAAAACACAAAACATTAGAATTGTTATCCATACTTTACGCCAATATTTGGACAAAATACATCACCATTATACCTTTGTAGAGTAAAAAGAATAAATCAACAAAAAAAACAGAAAAGACATGGCAAACATTCATCAATCAATAGCGGAGTTAGTGGGTAAGACCCCTCTTCTCCAACTTAATGGGTATAACAAAGCAAAAAACCTCAAGGCTAACATTATCGCTAAATTAGAGTACTTCAACCCGAACCAGTCCGTCAAGGACCGCATCGCCCTCGCCATGGTGGAGACGGCCGAGCGGGAAGGCAAGCTCAAGAAGGGTGACACCATCATCGAGCTCACCAGCGGCAACACGGGTGTGGGTTTGGCAGCCATCGCGGCCGCTAAGGGTTACCCTTTCCGTGTTTACATCCAAGACCAAGTGTCGAAAGAGCGTTTCCAAGTGATCCACGCCTTGGGTGGAAAGACGGTGAAACTGTCGGAAGTGCCTGAGATCGTGGAGACTTTCGAGAAGTATGGTCCAGACTTCATCAAGTGTGTGGAGGCGTTGGAGCGTCACGTCGCAGGCGAGAAGAACCTTTGGTTCGCCGACCAGACCCGCAACCCTGCCAACCCGAACGTCCACTTCCAGACCACCGGTCCTGAGATCTGGAACGACACCGACGGAAAGGTGGATGTCTTCGTCGCCTGCGTGGGTACGGGCGGAACCCTTTCGGGTGTAGGCAACTTCCTGAAATCGAAGAACCCGAACGTGAAGATTTTCGGCGTGCAGCCAACAGAGGATTCCTTCCAATCACCGGAGCGTCCAGACCAAGAGGAGATCACGGGTGTCCATCCGTTCGAGAACACCAAGGAGGAGTATATCCCTGCCAACTTGGACCGCAAGGTGTACGACGGCTATTTCGAGATCCACACCAACCAAGCCTACGAAGCCGCGCGCCTCTTGGCGAAGAGTGATGGTGTATTAGTGGGTGCATCATCTGGAGCAGCCCTCTACGCCGCCACCCAATTGGCCCAGCGGGAAGAGTTCAAGGGCAAAAACATAGTGGTGCTCTTGCCTGACACGGGCTTGAGATACTTGTCAACGCATTTGTTTGAAGAATAAAAAAAACAAAAAACATGTCCATCAACTTAAACAACTCCAATGTGGCGGTCCGAGAGAACCGTATCGGTTCCATCACCGGCTACATCGGATCATTAAAAGACTTAGCGGAGAAGTCGGAATGCGGCACGCTGAAAGGGTGCGCACGATGTTTCTCCCAATCCAGCACCTGCCTTTCGCTCTGTGGCTTGAGCCAATTGGCGGGTATCCGTGACGTGGCGATCATCCACCACGGTCCTTCGGGCTGTTCGGTGACCAGTTCCAATAGCTATTACATGTCCAAGGTGATGGCCAAGAAACGTGGCGTCACCTCCGACACGGTCTATGTCGGCACGGATATGAACGAGAAGGATACGATCTTCGGCTCCACCGAAAGCCTTCGGAAGATTATTCTGGAGACCAACCGTCGCTACCATCCGAAAGCGATTTTCGTCTCCAGCTCTTGCGCCACCGGTATCATCGGTGAGGACATCGACAGCATCGTGGACGATGTGAAGGGTGAGATCGAGGTGCCTGTCGTGGCGGTTCACTGCGAGGGCTTCAAGTCGAAGATCTGGGCAACGGGCTTTGACATCTCCGACCACGCCGTCCTGCAATCCATCGTGCAGAAGCCTCGTCCAGGGGTGAAGACGAACAAAATCAACTTCAAGAACTTCTTCGAATCGGCTCGTCCTGAGATCATCGAGATGTTCAAGCAGTTCGACCTCGACCCAGTCTTCCTATACTGCAACTCAACGGTAGAGGAGCTTTCGCACCTGTCGGAGAGCCTGGCCACCACCTGTATCTGCGGAACGTTGGGCAACTACCTGGGCAACGCCTTGGAAGAGAAGTACGGCGTGCCTTACGTGCGCAGCATCAACCAGTGCGGCATCACGGGCTTCGAGACGTGGCTGCGTGAGATCGGGAAGGTGACCCACCGGGAGGATAAGATAGAGAAGTATATCCAGGAGCAACGCGCCATCTACCTTCCTAAGATCGAGGAGGTGAAGAAGGAACTGAATGGACTGACCGCCGTGCTGGGCATGGGTCCGGGATACACCTTCGAGGTCTCCAGAGTGCTGAACGAGCTGGGCATCAAGGTGGTTTGGGCGTTGGCTTGGCACTACGACAAGAAGTACGAGAACGGAGACGTTCCCCCTTCCATGAAGTATCTGTTAGACAACAACATAGACTTCGAGACGTCGGTGGCCGACCAACAGAACTACGAGGTGATGAACATCCTCAACAAGTACAAGCCAGACATGTACCTTTCCCGTCACCCAGGCTCCACCGTTTGGGCGATAAAGAACGGAACGCCAGCCATTTACGTGGCGGACGAATACATGATCTTCGGTTATAAACACACGTTGGAGTTCGCGAACACGGTGCTCGACACGGTGCGGAACCGTAGCTTCGAGGCCAATTTGGCGAAACGCTCCAAACTGCCTTACACGCAATGGTGGTACGAACAAAAAGTTGATAAATTCTTCGAGGAGGCAAAATAATGGCAAAGATACTAGACAAACAACGATATAAATGCGCTTTGGCGGCGATGCAGACCGTCCAAGCAATAGACCGCGCTTGCCCCGTGCTCCATTCGGGTCCGGGCTGTGCGCAGAAGCTTTCCGACACAACGGGTAGTTCGGGTTATCTCTCCCCGCAGATCTTCCCTTGTACATCCATCAACGAGAAGGACGTGGTCTTCGGTGGTGTGAAGAAACTGGAGACCACCATCGCCAATGCGTTGAAGGTGATCGATGCGGACCTCTATGTGGTCTTGACGGGCTGTATCCCAGAGATCGTAGGTGACGATGCCGCCGAAGTGGTGTCTAAATTTTCAGACGCTGACAAGCCAGTGGTTTTCGCTCCTACGGCAGGTTTCAAGGGCAACAACTACAAGGGACACGAGCAGGTGGTGGAGGCGATTGTGACGCAGTACCTCAAGAAGTCCGACAAGAAGCAGAAGGGGCTGGTGAACCTCTGGGCGGACGTGCCCTACCAAGACCTCTTCTGGCTTGGCAACATCCGTGAGTTGGAGAACCTCTTGAGGGAGATCGGTTTGACTCCCAACACCATCTTCGGCTACCAGCGAGGCATCGAGAACATCAACAAGATACCTGAGGCGGAGTTCAACCTACTGGTTTCCCCATGGGTGGGCCTGAAGAACATGAAGACCATGGAGAAGAAGTTGGGCATTCCATACCTGCACTACCCCGTCCTACCGATCGGCGCCACCGAGACAGGCAAGTTCCTGCGTGAGGTGGGGAAATTCGCCCATGTCGACGAGGCGAAGGTGGAGGAGGTCATCAAGAAGCACGAGGATTACTTCTACTATCTGATCTCCCGCTACGCCGACCTCTTCTTGGAGAACCGTGTGATCAACAAGCAGTTCACAGTGGTGGCGGACGCCCAATACGCATTAGGCATCACAAAGTTCCTGGTGAATGATTTGGGACTGGTCCCAGCCAAGCAATTCATCACCGACGACACGCCCAAGGAGCATCAGGAGTTGATCGCGGCGGAGTTCCAGAGCCTCAACTACGGCATAAAGGCCGACGTCGCCTTCGAGACCGATGGATTCAAGATCCACGAGGAAATCAAGAGCCACGACTACCACGGCTATCCGTTGGTCTTAGGCGGTTACTACGAGAAGGAGGTGACGGAGAAGCTCAAGGGCAACTTCCTGAACATCTCGTGGCCCGTGATGGACAAGGTAGTCTTCGACGATTTCCACGTAGGCTACACGGGAGGCATCCGTCTGATCGAGGACATCTACACCGTGGCGGTGCAACGGTTCAATTAGGATTCATTTATTCCACATATAATCTTCGGTTTGCAGGAAACGACGCGGATTTCGCGTCGTTTTTTGTGACAATTGGATGCCTGTGAGGAATTCCCGGCAACACGCAACCATCGGGGAGTTCCTCTTTCAACGATATAACTCTGTAACCCCTTTTAAATGTTCATCTATCTGCCATGCCGCAAATTTCTTTCCAACTACAAGACGAGTTTTCCTGCCATCTAAAGTAATATATTCGCCGTCAAGTGTGTACTCCACATCTTCGCCATTTATAGTTGCCGTTTTTCCATCTTTGTGGAAATCCATAGTAATTCCTCTTTCCGCTTTCAAAATCCATTTCCCATGAATATCATACTCTTTGTTGAGGCTCTCATTGGTTCCTTTTTTATGAAGATAAAAGACTTTTTCGTAAGGAGGCTTCACTTCAAGTTTTGCACTTACCCTAAGCAACAGTAGCGTGTTCCCAGAGCTGTTCTTGTCAAAAATAAGAGTATCAGTTGTGTATAGTCTGATGTATTCCAGAATGTATTTATTGAGTACATTCTCGTCGTCGTCCATACCCATATTTTTTTCAATTTCCAGTTTCTCTTCTTTACGCTTCTGCACATCCTCTTGTTTGCGAGTCAGAATAATTGTATCTCCATACTGCTTATAGGTTCCTTTTTCCACCTTTCCGCCATAAAACTTCCCATCTGCGGAAAATCGAACACCAGATTCAAACTCCTCGTCTCCCAGAATGCCAACAATGCCACCCACTTCCGAAGACAAATCTTCCACATTCCAATCACCAACCAAAACTTGGGCATGCAAACATGTCTCACAAAATAGGGCGACGAACAAAAGACTAAAATACTTCATATCTTATTATTTATTGAGAATATTAAAATTGATACAAATGTATAAAATAACAGAATTTATTTCGCTGATTTTGTCGAAAACTCACCCGCCCCACACTCCATTCGAAAAATTAAATGTAACTTCGGGGTACAATAAATTCGATAACATACTTATGGAATACGATTTCGACACAATAATCGACCGAACGGGCTCCCACGACGTGAAGCATGAGCTTCTGGGAAGACGCTTCGGACGGGAGGACCTGCTGCCTCTGTGGGTGGCCGACATGGATTTTGCCACACCTCCCTTCATCATCGACGCGATAAGGAAACGACTGGATCACCCTATCCTTGGCTATACCCTCCCACCCGACCAATGGAAGACATCGATCCGGAAATGGATCGCAGACCATCATCAATGGACCGTCAAAAGCCATTGGCTCACCTACGTGCCTGGCGTCGTGAAAGGCATCGGAATCGTCGTCAACGCAATGCTCAAGCCGGAGGAGCGCGTCATCATCCAACCACCCGTGTACCACCCGTTCCGCATCACACCAGAGGGAAACCGCCACGAGGTCGTCAACAACCCGCTCAAGGAAATCCGTGGAAACGACGGTCGCCTGAAGGGATACGAGATGGACTTCGAAGGGTTGGAGCGGTTGGCGGCGGACCCGCTGAACCGTCTGCTGATACTCTGCAACCCACACAATCCCGGCGGCATCGTCTGGGGCAGGGAGACGCTCGAACGTGTCGCTAAGATCTGCGCCGCCAACAACGTCCTCGTCCTCAGCGACGAGATACACTGCGACCTGGCGCTGTTCGGACACAAGCACATTCCGTTCGCCTCGGTATCGGCGGAGGCGGAGAGATGCAGCATCACCTTGGGCGCACCCTCCAAGACTTTCAACATGGCGGGTGTCGTCAGCTCATACGTCATCGTGCCCAACGAGGAGATCCGTCATCCACTGTTCAGGTGGATGGCCTCCAACGAATTCAACGAGGCACATATCTTCGCCCCGATAGCCACCATAGCCGCCTTCGAGGAGGGTGAGGAGTGGAGACGGCAGATGCTCGCCTACATCGAAAAGAACATCATCTTCATGGAGGATTTCCTTTCGGACAATATCCCAGCCATCAAGCCCCTGTGTCCGCAAGCCTCCTTCTTGGTGTGGCTCGACTGCCGAGGGTTGGGACTCACGCACGCCGGTCTGATAGACCTGTTCGTCAACCAAGCACATCTGGCGCTCAACGACGGCGCCATGTTCGGTCCGGGCGGGGAGGGCTTCATGCGCCTCAACGTGGCATCCCCTAAAAGTGTGTTGGAGAAGGCCTTACAGGAACTAAAAAAAGCGACAAATAAGGGGTGAAGGATTGAATGAGCCAACAAATATCCCTGCATTTGTAAGAAAAGAAGAGTGTGAAACAGTTACATAAATCATAAAACATATGGCTAAGATTATCGAAAGCGCATTGGAGTTGATTGGCAACACGCCGCTGATGAAACTCAACAATTATGCTAAGAAAACAGGCGTGACAAACGCGACACTTTTAGCGAAGTTGGAATACCTCAACCCTGCAGGTTCCGTCAAGGACCGTGTAGCCCTCGCCATGATCGAGGATGCGGAGAAGAAGGGGCTCCTGAAGCCAGGCGCCACCATCATCGAGCCGACCTCCGGCAACACGGGCATCGGTCTCGCCGCCGTAGCCGCCGCAAAGGGTTACAAGGCGATCTTGACCTTGCCGGACACCATGAGCATGGAACGCCGCAACCTGCTGAAGGCCTACGGTGCGGAGATCGTACTGACCGAAGGTGCGAAGGGTATGAAGGGCGCCATCGCTAAGGCGGAGGAGCTCAACAAGGAGATCCAAGGCTCCATCATCCTTGGGCAGTTCGTCAACCCAGCCAACCCGAAGGCGCACAAAGAGACCACGGGTCCTGAGATATGGGACCAGACAGACGGCAAGGTGGACATCTTCGTGGCGGGTGTGGGAACAGGTGGCACACTGTCCGGTGTGGGTGAATTCCTAAAGTCCAAGAACCCGAACGTGAAGGTGGTAGCGGTGGAGCCCGCCACTTCGCCTGTCCTGTCGAAAGGCACGGCGGGAGCACACAAGATCCAAGGCATCGGCGCGGGTTTCGTCCCTGACACGTTGAACACGAAGATCTACGACGAAGTGATCGCCATCGAGAACGAGGACGCATTCACGGAAGGGAAGAACTTCGCGGTCAGCGAGGGCATCCTGGTGGGCATCTCCTCCGGCGCAGCCCTGAAGGCGGCTTCGATACTGGCGGCCCGCCCCGAGAACAAAGGGAAGAACATCGTGGTCTTACTTCCTGACTCAGGAGACAGATACCTATCAACGCCTTTGTTCTCAAATAATTAGAAATAAAATCACCCATTCAAAAAGAAACCGGCAAGGAAAAAACTTGTCGGTTTTTTTATGTTAAGCGGAGAATAGATTCGCCAAATTTTGCTAATTTCGCGCATCAAGAATAGAGTTTCCGAACATATTTTTACGTCATATGATAATAGATTTCCACGCGCACATATATCCCGCCAAGATAGCGGACAAGGCAAGTAACACGATAGGCGAGTTCTACCACATCCAGATGAAATACAACGGTAGCCCGGAGAATTTATTGGCGAGCGGGCGACGCATCGGCGTCAACTACTACATCGTGCACTCCACGGCGACAGCGCCCCACCAAGTGGAATCCATCAACAACTACATCATCGGAGAGGTCTCCGAGCATCCTGAGTTCATTGGGTTCGGTACCATCCACCCCGAGTACGAGAACTACGAGAACGAGCTCATCCGCATCTACTCCGCGGGACTGAAGGGCATCAAGCTCCATCCGGACTTCCAGAAGTTCCCGATCGACGAGCGTGAGATGGACGATATCTATGAAGTCATCGCCGGACTGGGCATGCCGGTACTTGTGCATGCGGGCGATTTCAGATACGACTATTCAGGGCCGAAGCGCATCGCCCACGTGCTGGAGAAGCACCCTACCCTAAAGGTGGTGGCGGCCCACTTCGGCGGATACACCCAATGGGACGAGTCTGAGAAGTACCTCGTGGGGAAAAACGTATGGTTCGACACCTCCAGCTCACTGTGGAAATTAGAGCCCGCCTATGCGGAGAAACTGATCCACAACCATGGCGTCGAGAAGATGCTGTTCGGCGTGGACTACCCGATGTGGGACCATCAAGAGGAGCTGGAACGCTTCAACAAACTCAATCTGACCCAAGAGGAAAGGGACGCGATCTTGTACAAGAACGCACTGAAGCTTCTGGGTATGGAGAATACTGAAAAGTAAAAACATTCCTTGCATACGCATAGAGTGCTCACGAAGGCACGGAGATGTCTTTGAATTTTCCATGCATTAAAAGGGGCATACTTATGTTTAGACTATTGCGAACAAAAGGGGAAGAACTACATTGCACTTTTTATTACCTCAATAATTTCTTTATCCGTCATAGTTGATCTTTCGCTTTTGTCATATATGGCAATAAGAACCAATTCATCATTCAATACTCTCTCGAAAAGGTTTACGTATATAACTCTTGCGCCTCCACTCTTTCCTCTTTTCTTGCAGGTAATATTCATCCTAATCTTATATACGTTTTCAAACAATAAAACACCCGCATGAGGATTTTCAGACAATACATCAACCAATTCAGAAAGATCTTTTTTGAAAGACGGATATTTCTTCGCAAGAGCCTTCGCCTGCTTATCGAATTTTGGTATCGTTTTTATATTGTACTTCATAATTCACCAAGTAGTTGGTCTACTGAACGAGTCTCTATCGTCCCTTTTTTTATTGAAGAAAAAATTTCGGACAACTCTTCCTTCTCTTTATCCTTTTCGTTCTCTATATTCTCCAAAATTCCCAACTCGTATAGTACTTTCTTTATTTTCCTTCCATCACTTGTTCTTTCGTCTATATCAGCCACATTAGGCACCTCCTTGTTTACATAGTTCATGCCGACAAGGAAGTTAAACATGTTTTTACCAAACAATGTTCTTTTATCCAATGATATTGAGTATGTTGCCATATACTTGTTATTTTTATTGTCAAACATTCACACTCCACAAATATATAAATTCACACACAAATAACCAAAACAGCAACAAGGCACATGTCACAGATATTTGATCCTGTAATTCTTCATCATCACCACTGTATAGGCGTCAATCCCTTCGACGCCAGGTATTGGTTCGCTTGGCTGAAATGGCCGCAGCCGATGAATCCGCGATAGGCGGAGAGCGGTGACGGATGGACCGCCTTGAGCACGAGGTGCCTTTTCGTATCGATGACCGCCCCCTTGCGTTGCGCATAGGAGCCCCAAAGCATAAAGACCACGTTGTTCTTCTTGTCGGAGATCTCCTTGATCACACGGTCGGTGAACTCCTCCCACCCTTTGTTCTGGTGCGAACCCGCCTGCCCTTCCCGCACGCTCAGCGTGGCATTGAGCAAGAAGACGCCTTGGTTGGCCCACCGGGTAAGGTTGCCGGACTGCGGGAAAGGGATATGAAGGTCCCGCTCGATCTCCTTGAAGATATTGACGAGCGAAGGCGGGAACTGCACCCCGTCATTCACGGAGAAACAGAGCCCGTGCGCCTGTCCGTACCCATGGTAAGGGTCCTGACCAATGATGACCACCTTCACCTTATCGAAAGGGCATTGATTGAAAGCATTGAAAATCAGCGGAGCAGGCGGATAACACGTCGTGCTCTGGTACTCCTTCCGCACGAAACTCGTCAGCAACGAGAAATAAGGCTTCTCGAACTCATCCGCCAACACCGCCTTCCATGAGGGTTCTATCTTAACGTCCATGTCTATCTACTTCTAATTGGTTAAATGTCCTTGCGGCACCCCACCTTGTGGGACAACAAATATACTCAAATATCACGCATCCGCAGACCACAAGCCCCACATTTTTTCAAGGCACTCCCCCAAACGAAGTCCCATATAAGTCGAGTCTAGAAAAAAAGGAATCCCCTACAGTAGATTCACATCTTCCGTAGAGGACATTGGTTGTTTATTGTAAATATTCTTATAATAGTAAGGAGATATATATCCTATTTTTATACGGTATTGACTATTAAAAAACAACTTTCAAAAAACTTACTTGACGATTACGGGAACAAAATTAGGTGTTTTAAAGAATTTTAACCAACTTTGTAACCGATATTATTCTATGACATCAATCGATAAAACCGATTAACATGGAACTGAGGCAAATTAAATACTACATCAAAGCGGCGGAGTTACTGAACTTCACGGAAGCGGCCAAACAACTGCACATCACGCAAAGTACTCTTTCCCAGCAGATAAAGCAGCTAGAGTCGGAGATGAACGTGACCCTCTTCGACCGCATAGGCAAGCGGGTCTACCTGACGGAAGCGGGCTACGAATTTTTACCATTCGCCAAACAAACGATAAACGACACGGAGATGGGTATGCAAAGACTGCTGGATTTGCAGGAAATCAGGAAGGGTACGCTGCGGATAGGCATCACCTACAGTCTTAGCTTCGGACTGGCGGAAATACTGCTCCGCTTCATGAAGGAGTACCCGAACATTAAGATCGAAGTGATATACAGCACCGCATTGGAGCTGCTGGAGATGTTGAAGGCGCGCGACCTGGACTTGGTGTTTTCCTTCAGCATGCGGATACAAGAGGACCAGGTGGAGGTGTCCGACCTCTATGAAGTGCCACTTTGCGCCATCGTCCACAAACGGCACGTCCTCGCGCAACACAAAGCGGTCTCCATCAAAGAACTCAAGAAGTATTCGCTGGTGCTTCCCTCCCTTGGACTTAGTGCGAGAAGCGTGCTGGACGAGATTCTGAAGACATGCGACGAGCACCTGGACCCGCACTTGGAGATGAATGACGTGAACATCCTGCTGCAGTTGGTGGAGTCCTCCCTCTTCACGACCATATTGTCCCAAACCACCATCATGGGCAGAAACGAGCTAGTGGCCATCCCTATCGCCGAACAGAAAGGGAAGATGATCGCCTCCGTGCTGACACTGAAGGGTGCTTACCAGAAAGCCTCCGCCTCCGCCTTCCTCAATTACTTCAAGGAAGAGTTGGCATACACAAAGGCGCTTATATAATTATGAAACGATAGTTCGACGAAGTCAATTTTGAGTTAGGGAGCGGGAGCACATAAGGGAGAGTGTTTGTAGTCGAACACGAATTTTATTATTTTTGCATAAACATACACTATAAAAATTTATCGGAATGAAAGCAATTATTATGGGAGCTACCTCCGGCATAGGATTAGAGGTGGCGAAAATACTAAACGGACAGGGCTATGAGCTAGGCATCGCCGGCAGGAGGGAAGAGAACCTCAGAGAGATAAAAGAGAGCCTATCCAACGTGAAAGCGTATATGCCGATCGACATCACCGCCGCGGACGCGCCAGAGAAGTTGGGAAGTCTCATCGAACAACTCGGAGGCATGGACCTCTATTTCCACAGCTCAGGAATCGGATACCAAAACAAGGAACTGGATCCTTCCATGGAACTGAAAACGATAGAAACCAACTGCAGCGGACTGACAAGGGTAATCAATACCGCATTCCAGTATTTCTGCCAAGAGAACAGGAAAGGACAGATCGCTGTCATCACCTCCATCGCGAGGACCAAAGGCATCGGACTGGCACCCGCCTACTCCGCCACGAAAAGGTTCCAAAGCACCTATGTGCAAGCCTTGGCGCAATTAGCGACCACACGCAAGGCGGACATCTCCTTCACGGAAATCCGTCCAGGCTTCGTCGACACCGCCCTGCTGAAACACAAATACCCGATGTTACTGAAGCCCGAGACAGTGGCGCAAAAAATCGTCAAGGCCATCCAGCGGAAAAAGAGAGTCGCCACCATCGACTGGAAATACAGGCTACTCGTATACGCATGGCAGATGATACCAAACTGGTTCTGGGAGCGGTGGGACTTGACCAAGCTCGCGAAGTAAAACAGCACAAAAATAGCGGCGCACTCATCATGAATGCGCCGCATCTTCTTCTACCCTTTGCAGTTTATTATCACAAGGAAGTAATCGCCTCAGAGAGAGGCATCTGCTATTCCTTTACAATCTTAATACACTGATTATCCACCATAAGGAAATACACACCTAAGGCATGTGGCATAGCAACTACCGCATGTCCATCCTCATCAGCCCAACACTCTGAGAATAAAGATCCTATAGGCGTGTAAAGGCGGACCATCGAGCCATCAGACAATCCAGAAAGAGAAATTCTTTGATTATCCACATAATAATAACTTATCGAATGGCTATCCGATTCATCTTTCACAAACGTCCAGACACCCTCTGGTACGGTCTTGGACACCATGAAGTCCTTCGAAATCGGGCTACCCGCCAATGCTTGGTACGGCATTCCGTCGCTGCCCATCATCATCTTTATCGGTTGAACCGTCACCTTGTACTCACCCTCCTCCGCTAGGCTGTCGAGGATAAGGAATACAGATCCGCCACGATAGGTGGTATCCAATTGACCTCCGTTAAACAAAGGGTTCTCGTTACCGAACGACTCCCCACTTGGTGTCTCGAACAACCAAGTGTATTTCACGGATGTGTTGACATCCACAGGGTAGACCTCAAACTTGCCTGAATCCTTCTTGTTCGGCACATAAATTGTATCAGGGCCAATGATTTCCGTCGGCTGTACTGGCTCACAGTTCTTACCCGTCACCTCAAACTCGACTGGCTTATCTATCGGATGTCCGTTGTCACTCTTCACACGGAATTTCTTTCTGCCAATCCAATCGACATGGATGGTGATGGACTGTTTATCCATTCCTCTCTGCACAAAACCACCCACATACAAAGGCTGCCATATACCGTTGTCGCGACGTTCCCAGATATATTCCGCTTCCCTTGGGAACCCAGCGGCACTCACATGGACATCCTCTCCCACACAGGCCTCCTTGCGACCCAAGGAATAGTCAGATGCATCTGCGGAGATGTAGTCGATCGCCACCGTGGCACATGATGGCCACTGCTGGAACTCTGGATAGATCTTCAATTCCTCCTTATATTGCGTCTTGAACTGGCCATAGAAAATAACATCCATACGTATCAAACGATGACCATTCCTCATAAAATCATACACATCACTACCCAAAACGACGGAGTGATCTAGGAGGGTACCATTCGCACAATCCTCATAATTCTTCAAGTGTTGACCTGTTTCACCGTCATACATCTCAACATCCACGCACAAATCGACAGGAATACCGAAGCTGGTCCGGAAGTTCAACTTCGCCTGTTCATCAAACCTTTGGCAATTAGTGACGTCCAAATAAAGACGCATCGCAAGACGGAACGTCTTATCCAGGTACCTATCCCTATCGAACGTCAAGAAGAATGGTGTATTGTTACAACTTGCCCCACTGAAAACATAGTAATAGTTATTGCCGACCACGCCCATGACAGAGTCCACATCGGTCGTTTTCCAACCCTTCACAACCTTTCCCGCAGAACAACATTGGAATCGGATGCCATTCGAAGCAAAGTGGTTCTCCAAACAGTAGTTGTTATTATCGAAACTGATTTGGTCCTCGTCACATCCGACAGACGGGTTGAAGTCCGTACCCAAATAATAGTCGCCCGTCGTCGTCACGTGGCTGATTTCAGGGCAATCATTGTTCACCCATATAGTGACTTCATTACTTTTTAGAGTAGAATCCGCCGCATCAACGAACTGGTACATCACATGTTGGTCGGTCATTATATCCCCAAACGTATATTCGCCCGAACTGTTTTTCGTGGTGGAACCAATCTCCGTCCATGTTCTTCCGTTAAATGACCGGTAGACGTCCACCATATCACCCACAGAATACCCACTGTCCGCTCTGGCACTCAACATCAAGCGTTCATCCACACATGCCAACGTGTCCATGGTCCCATTGACCATCAACGTCAAAGCATTCTGCGCACTCAAGGCAACAGAAAACGTGGAGAACATAAAAAACACAAGGAAACGATTTAGAAGGGAAACACCCATAGGAAGAAGGTTCTGATTACGTGCCATACCAAAATGATTATTTGAAAATTCCATTCACATTGCAATAATAATCAAAATTACATAAAAAATCACTCAATCGCTAAAAAAAACGTCATCATGTCCTAACAATCAAACAAATACGGATATCACCCCAACACAAAACCATCATCCATATCATAAGACGAAAGCACTTCGATTATATGACGCAGCAAATGAGGAATCGTCCACAAAGAGCATAAAAAAAGAAGGAAACCCACGAAAGATTTCCTTCTTATCAAACTAATAAAAGCGTTTATTTAATCTTAACTATTTCCACAGATCCCCTCATCACAGAACCGTCGATCATAACTACCTCATAGAAGTAGACGCCAGGGTCAGCCCTATGCCCATTATGAGTACCATCCCAACCGTTCAGGCCTTGGAACACCTTTTGTCCGTAGCGGTCAAAGATAGTGACAGGATGACGCTCCATGAAGAAGTCGTTCAATCCATCCCTTGTGAACGGAGTGAAGGCGGTTGGGATACGCGACACAACATCCACACGGATCAGACTACTTGCGGCCGAAGGACATACACCATCATTGATAACCACGTAATAGTACGAAGTATCCTCTGGCATATCCTCGATGTATGAGTTCTCCGCAGTGCCAGTGAACAAGAGTTCATCCTCCTCGTCCTCCAACTCCGTGCGGGTTGAATCCGCATCATAATAGTAATCATAATTCGAAGTCAAATTATCATAGAACTCACGGTCGAATCGGTTAACCACCCTATACCATTCCGTAGACAAGAAGTTATAGCCAGTCTTTAGCTTCAGCGTAACGGACTCACCTCTCCAGATCCTAACAGGGTTGCTAGGTTCCGTCTCCACCAGGATGCTGTCCGGGCTATAACGCTTGTGGACATCTAACAAGACAGAGTCGGAGACATACAACAGATCCTTCTTGAAGAGATCATACCTATCGGCAGAGCCGAAGAACTGAATGGAATCCTCCTTCGTCTTTTTGCCGAAGTCATCACCATCACACAACAGGAACAAAGAGTTGAGAGACGATGTCGTACCACATCGGTTCTCCAACACATACGAGAGACGTTTACCGTTGTATGAGCGATCCAATACACCCTTGATGCTATCCTCGAACTCGAACGGAACACTATCGAACGTCCAATATGAAGCGGTCAACGGCGCACCCATCTCAGACTCGCATACTACATAAGGATTGAGATCCAACATATTTCCCTCACACTCGGAAAGGTTCGTGCTAGTAAGACGAACCCGTGGTTTCTCCGCGATGTTGATGTATGCGGTAGCGGTATCCGTACAGCCGGTCGTGGTATCCATCGCCACGAACGTGTAATAACCACTTTGTTCCCTCTTCGTCAAAGACGTCAAGGCGTACTGCGTCTTTTCAATAGTACCATAGCGGGAAATCAGGTTCGCGAACCGATGGAGATTCGTATACGGGTTATCACTGAACATCAACGCATCTTCGCTCACGGACGTTCCCCTATAGTAATCATAGCTGAACACACTTGGGAGCTGACGGATCTTACCATTTCGAAGCTCATCCAAGATGAATCCCCTAGCGAAACGGACATTCTGCGTAGCCAATGAGAACGTAACCTCAGAGACGCAAGTATCCAAATCGTTAGCCTCCAACGTGACAATCGTGGCAGGTTGCTGAACGATCACGAATCTAGAAAGACTATCCTTGTTGCCGCACTTGTCGATGGCATAAATCCAAACCCTCATGGACTGGTCGATGTGAGTGCCGGCAGCAGGGTTTTGGATGACCGTAATGTCACTGTTCTCCGAGCAATCATCGGAGACGAACTTACGGGCATCAATCGTCATATCAGGCACACCGAAAACACAAGCCTTGAAATTCTTGGCAAGCACGGAGTCGCGCCATCCGTCAGGAATGCTGAACTTAGGACCGACCGTATCACGGATAGAAATGGTTTGAATGAATTCAGACTCATTACCACAACGGTCGACAGCGACATACTTCCTGAAGATATCATAGCTGGAGTAATCGCAGGAAGAAGGATCGCTACTTCTGTTATTTGTCTCAGAGACCGTAACCAACGGATTAGGGTCGCAGTTGTCGACAGCCTTCAGAGGAATAGCGGAGAAGATTTCCTCGCTACATGACAAAACCGTATCACGCAATGTGCCGGAGAGAATTGTAGGAGCGACGGTATCCTTCACCTTCACAACTTGCTGGCAAGTGATATCATTGTGACGGAAGTCCTCCACATGATATGTGCGGGTGAACGTCATCTCGCAGGAATCACCCTCATATCGGTTCTCGTAAGAGAATGTGTTCTCCAACAACTTCTTCTCGTCGCCGAATGAACCACCCGCAGCCTTAAAGGATGCGAAGTCTTCATAAGGTTCCGGAATATCTTCGATACAAGAGAACACCTTGTTATCCAAGTCAGATGGACATATAAGCTCCTCAATCAACCAGTCTTCCACAAGAACCACCTGAGAGCAGATCCGTTCGTTACCGGAAGCATCCGTGAATGTCCATGTAATATCAACAGGATCGCCCAATACGTAATTATCCTTCAGATCCTTACCATCACTTCTGGTAGCCTCAGCGACAATCACGCCATCGCAGGAGTCCTTAATCGATGGTACTTCCAGTCCAGCCGTGACAACTTCATCATAGGAAACCTCCGTTTCGGAGACTGAAGTCATCGTGATACGTACCTTAATCGTATCCTTCAACGATTCGCACAAGAACTGAGGAGGGAAGGTATCCATCACTATCACATTCTGAGGACAAGTCTTAGGGGTAACGCTGTATGGGCTGTCAAATGTCCAATCCACCACGGTGACACCCTTCGGATAAACATCCGTCAAAGTCTTGCTGTCACGGCGAACGCCCACGCCCGGAACATCCGTGCCCGTGCAAGAATCCTTAGCGACAGGCACATTGATCACGAACTTACCCTTAGGCAACTCGCACTGATCCAATTCGAGGTAAATAACCGTATCCTTCAAAGCGGAGCAGTCGAACAATGGCTCAGCCGTACCCTTCACGGAGACTGTCTGGTCGCACTCCTTCGCCACAGCGTTCAACAGAGAATCCTGGAATATCCAATGGATCTGCAGGGTCTCACCCACCTTAGCCGTAACTTTGTCTACAGGGAGACAATCGTCATCTGACGGCACACTGGCGAGATCATACACTGGACGGATGGTAATACCCCATGGTCGATAACTCTCATGTTTGGTACTTCCCGCCGCCATGAACATAATATTGCTAACCAATGTCTTGTTAGGATTTGGAGAGAGGTTAGAAGACCAGTAATAGGCGGTATCGCCCATCAATCTGTCTTCGATAACCTTCTTATAGCCGGTGCAAGGCATGAAGATCGTATTCCCATTTGGTCCGGTCACCTCATAACCCTTCACGCCATTCAACGTGGTGAACTTCCAATCGCACTGTTCCATGAGTTCGATTTCCTCCTCATGGGTAGGCATACGCCAGCCCTCACCTAAGTTGGCATATGCGGCGTCATCCTCGATATCCAAAGACATCTTACCATCAGTAGCATTGTACTTAGAGAGGAGTTGTTCCGTTCCATACCTATAGTTGGACCATCCATAGACGCTCTTTTCCGAGGTCTCGCCCCATGCGTAATACTTGCCATAGTCTTCCGGATTCACAGCGCCCAAATTGGAGGCAGCCCATTTCACGGAAAGGCCAAGGTCAACGACACGAGGAGTCGGTTCCTTTTGAGAAGGTGATGGAGCAATCACGTCACAAACGTACGCCCTACCATGCACCTCCGCATTCGTACAAGAGTCTATCGCCACAGGGTCACCCAAGAAGAGCTTCAACTCCTCAGAGGAGACATCACACAAGCCCGGCTTAGCCACCAAAACCGTATCCTTCAGCGTCGAGCAATCGAACGCAGGAGCCACGGAATCCAGCACCAAAACTCCTTGAGAACAAGTGATGACCTGTCCGAAGAAATTATAATTCCAATAGATCGTGTCTGGTCCGACGGTGAAGCTCTCATCCATCTCCTTGCCCGACCAACGGGTCAAGGTAGGCGTAATCAAGGAATCTGAGCATAGGTCACGAACATCAGGCACCGTGAAATTGATTTCATTCCAAGATATTTCGCAGTCGGTAGCCGGCAGGATAATCGTCGTGTCCGGCATATTCTTACAATCCACCGGCATCTTATTCACATCACCCACACGGACAACCGTGTAACAAGTATCAACATTCTTGTACATTGTTCCGGAGTTATCCGTGAACACCCAAGTGATAACCGTCAGACCCGTGCGGAACGAATCGGTGATTGCCCTGTTATCCGAACGGAATGGAACACCCCAGATCGTATCCACCTTAGATTGCTCAGGACAAGGATGCAAAGCGAACGGAGTCTTGATGTCTACAGCAGAGAAGCATTGCCCCTCTTCCACATCCACATCGATCGTATCTCCATTCACATCGGTACAATGCAAATCCAGCTCTTGTTTCGTCAACACCGTGAAGTCTTGGATACAAGTGTCGGCCAACGTTGAATATGGGCTCACGAAGATCCAACGGATGGAAGTCGTACCCACAGGATATACTCCGTAGAGTTCACCCTTATCCAATCTCATACCCACACCCGGAACAGAATCATTCGTACATGCGTCCAAAGCATATGGAGTCTTGATCGCGGACTTGCCAAGCGTCGTGTCGCAACCCTCAATCAAGAGAGGATCCTGCTTCAACGAATCACAATCGAAGATAGGAGCTTGATCGCCCATCACCAACAAATATTGGGAGCAGGTATCCGCCAACTCATTGATGGTTTCATCAATAAAGATCCAAGTCAGAATATGTTCGCCGACAGGGACGATGAAGGAAGAAGCCTTCGTCAACTCCTGACCATCCTCCAGATAGACACGTCCGTCTATCTTCTGCTGGTTGCAAGCATCCTCAGCCTGTGGCCATGGATTAGGGAGGGAATCGAACACCGCACTGGAATTAGCGTAGCACTTGCCAGGTACGGCAGGCACAATAATCGGTTGCAAATCCTTACAATCATATATCGGAATCATGCTATCCTTCACCGTGATGACCTGATCGCACACGAATAGCTGACCATGGAAAGAGTAGGTCCACCTAACAGTATCCACACCGACGGTGAAGTCTTCCGCCGCAATCGAAACAATCGTATCACCCCCCACGATAGAAGTGGTAGCCGTCAATTTCTTCCCGGAAGACCTCGTCACGACAGGATCGATGATCTCATGAGAACACAAGTCAACCACACCAGGAACCGTGATATCCATTTCCTTCCAAGAGATTTCACAATCATCAGGGCTCAAACGATATACCTTATCTGGGAAGTTCTCGCACTTGACAGGCATCTCGTTCACGTCACCGACACGGACCCACTGGGAGCAGGTCATCGTATCATGCAAGAGCGTATGGGAAGGATCTATGAAGGTCCATACTATCTCGGACAATCCAACATAGAAGGAAGAGTCCATAGACATGCCGAACCGACGGGAAGGAACACCCCAGATCGTATCCACACCCGACTCGGCCGGACAAGGATGCAGAGCGAACGGAGTGACGATCTTATCCTTCACCTTAGAGGCATCCACGGTACAATCGCCCACTTTCACATCCACCTTAATGGTATCCTTATTCAACGAGTCACAATCAAAGATCATCTCCAAGGAAGACTTAATAATGATGTCCTGCACACAAGTATCCTTGATTGAGTTGGTGAAATCAGTGAAGACCCACTCAATGGTGGTATTACCCAAATTGAACGCCGCGTCGAGCGGTTTGTTATCCGAACGGGTACCCACACCCACGCTCCAATAGTTAGGGTCATCCTCAGAAAGGATACAAGGATTAACCACACGAGGCGTATCAATCACGAAGGTCAACGGATCCGTCGGACCACAGTCAGCCAACGTGTCACGGCGGGTAGGCGTAAGCTCATCACAATTCAATTTGAAGTGCTTATTACCCAAGATAGTGACCTTCTGGTCGCACCATAAGGTATCATTGATGTTCCAAGGGCTGACAAACATCCAACGGATATCCGTCTCACCCGTAGGGAACAACGTGTTGACAGGGAGTTTGTCGGATCGGAATCCATACGCCTCATACTCGCCCTCAAATCCAGAGAGAAGCGCACAGGTATCGGTAGCCTTCGGTATACGCAGCTTCAAGTTCTCTGCAGAGATCGTACAAGCGTCTTCATCCGCATAGGCCATCGTATCCTTGATGGCACTACAATCATACTTGATATTGTTCGTATGGGAAGGAATGATATACTGAGGACAAACCGTCTTGTTACCATCCTCGTCAGCGAAGAGCCAGATCAACTTATAAGTGATACCCACCTGCATCGTATAGTCTTCCGGGAGTTCCCTCTCACCCGTCAAGGTAAGGATACCCGGCACGGAGTCGCCCGTACAAGCGTCATAAGCCTTGTATGCCAGCTTGTCGAGGACATCATGTTTCAGGTCGGCGAACTCAACCTCGCAATCGCCCTTATAAGCCTCAGGACGCAACGTGTCTGGCTGGATGTCATCACAGTCGAAATATGGAGCCGTATAATCATGCACGGTCACCGTCTTCTTACAATCAACCCAGTTGCCTGTGTTATCAGTGAAGATCCAACGCAACATCGTCAAGCCCTTAGGGAATGGATCCACATCCCACATGCGGGAAACGCCATCAGCCACCAACGTTGTGTCGTAAGTATATCCGATCGTATCCCCGACAGCATTAACCGCAATCGTGGAATCGATGAAATAGCGTTCTATGACAGGCGTCATCCAGGAGAGACCCGTCTGCGCCAAATAATCGTCACACTCATCGTACGCTTTCGGCTCACGGATATGCGCTTTCACGTTAACAGGATCGATGGCACAAATATCTCCATCGACAGTCAAGTGGATTTCAGGATCGACATCACAATCCTCCAGAACCGGTACTCCATGGTCGATCACCGTCAAATTCATCTGGCAAGTATCCAGGTTCTCCGCATTGTCCTCATAGATCCAAAGGAAGGTATGCGTACCAACTGGATAGGTTATGGTCTTCAACTCATCGTTGTAATAGAGTTGATAAGAACCGTCCGGCAGGTAAACCTTTGCCTCCACCGTCGGATAAATCTCGCCGTCACAAGGATCGACGAGCACCATGCTCTCCAAGGAAGGCAACTGCAGATCATCATACGGAACAGAACAGTCGACATCGGCATACACTTCCTTTGTAGGAGGAGGACAGATGCCGGAAGGATCCGGAGGAGTAGTATCCTTGATGGTCAATTTCTGGTTACACTCCAAGGTGTTGCCGGACAAATCGGTGAATGTCCATACAATCGTATAAGTAGTATCCTTCTTGAAGGATTGGTACATATCCACATAAACAGTGTCGCCTGGGAGAAGCACATGAGGCACACCTGGGATCTCTCCGTCACAATCATCTATCGCCGTGTTGGATCCAAGCGCTGCCACCACCATGTCTTTCGATGCCACGCACATCTCGCCCGGCAACTCCTTGACGACCTCCTCCATCTTTCCACACTTCGCGAACACAGGAGCCGTCCGATCCTCCACAATCACGTTTTGGGTACATACTGTCTTGTTACCCACTGCGTCGGAGAACGTCCACGTAATAACTGTGGTACCTCTCGGATAAGGATCAGAGAAGATATCCTTGCCGTCGCTACGGACACCGACACCAGGAATCGGCTTACCCGTTGGAGAACACTTGTCATCCACAGCGTAAGGGATATCGAGTCCGGCAGCCTGTGCCGAGCTAGCGGCAGCCTCACAATTCGTCTCGGTCTCCACCACAATATCCTTCAGCAACGAACAATCATACGCAGGACCCGTGGTATCAACGACCGTGAACTCCTGCTGGCAGAAGCTCGTGTTGCCCGACGCGTCCGTCACATACCACGTCATGGTGGTGACACCGATCGCAAGAGGATCCGTCAACGCCACATCAGCCGTGATATTGAACTTGCCAAAATTCCTGTTCCATGTTATCGTGAATTCACCTGGATCCGTGGAGCAATTATCCTTCACGTTCAGATCATCCACCGTAGGTTTCTTGAACCAAGGGATCGTTTCAATAGGCACCACGCAATCATCATTCGCATAAAGTGTCGCGGACTTGTTCCAATCACCGCATTCCAAGGTAGGAGCGATGGTATCCGCCACCTCAACACGAATCACGCAGCTATCGCGCTGCAGACCATTTTCCTCATTCTGGAAACGATATATCAACGAATAGACACCCTTCGTCAATGTCTCGTTCATGATCACATCCGAGAAGTTGTTCTTCACCTTCACCGCTATCGTACGGCAAGTATAGAATTGCTCTCTACACTCCTCACCGTCTACACCACCCTTCTTATACCAACGTGGCGCAATGATACGGGAAGGAACCACATCCTCGCTCGAATAAGCGTTCTGGACCTTCTTCACTGTGTTACCCAACGAGTCGATCAACTCCACCTCGTACGGATAACCCAAATACATCATGACGGAGGTAAGCTTGTTGGACTCAGACAATACTTTCTCTTGTGCGCATTCGCTATTGCTCCAGTATGTCCACTTGTTTTGCGCAGACTCCTTGAAGGTGTTCCAATTATCATAGCCTTCGCACAATGTGGCGATCGTCAAGTCGTCCGTAGTATGCTCGCCCGCGCCAGGACCGCCCGGGCCACCAGGACCACCAGGGCCTGCGGAAGTATATTTCACCTGCAGATCGCTGATCTTATTAGGGAAATATTGTGCGACATCGGCGCAACCAGTCTCATCACCGTTCGATCCGAAGTGTTTTCCTTCAATCACACAATGGCGGAAGTTAAACCAAAGACCCTCCTGGTTGACAGGAATCTGGGCGGAAGGAACCTCCGACTTACTCAACGTGAACGTCGCCTTACATTCCGCATCGGCATAGAGGGTGACATTCGGATCAGGGCAATCCGGTATAGGCGTCGTACCAGCCGTCACGATGACGCTTTGGACACAAGTGGCTTGGTTATCGTTCACGTCTATGAACGTATACGTGATTGTGCTCAAACCCACGTAGAACTCATGATTCTCCAAATCACTTAATTTCTTCACAATGGTCTTCGCCTCACGGCCCGTCTTGTCCGGACCCGTGATGGTTATCACCACTTCGATTTCACCGTCGCAGTTGTCCTTCACTTCGGAAGGCTGAACCATGCGGATATCACCGTTTTCGAAGGCCTCCTTCAATGTACCCGTATAAATGACATCCTCACCGTTCCACTTGCCGGCGACATCACTCTTGGTAGCATATTCAAGGTACTCATATCCCCTATTCTTAGGCTTATACGAGTTAGCCGTCACACGAACCGTAGGCAAAGAGGAGCAATCGAAATATGGTTCCTCCGTATCCCTCACCGTGAATGTCTGCTTACAATCCTCGTATACATTGTTTCTATCATTCAACTTATAGAAACGCCAGATGATCTCGTAGCTTTCATTCACATAGAAAATGATATCATCGAAATTACCGTCGTGCACCTCCGTGAAATCAGCGTCGTTGACATCCCTGTAATAAACGACAGGCTTCAATGGAGAGCCCACCGTACAGGTATCTTTCGCGGAAGGGAACTCCTTCATCTGCGAAATCAACGCATTAACGGACAATCCACAATATCCTGGTTTATTGCTGACCTCACCGAGGTTCAAGTCAGGACAAGTGACCACAGGCGGACGGTCATCCACAACGACGATCTTTTGCGTACAATAGGCTGCGTTACCCGACGCATCCTTGAATTCCCAAAGGATATAGGTCGTACCCACCTGGTAATTATCGTTCAGACCAATCGCAGTGCTGAACAAAGAGAACAGTGGCGGATTAACGGTAGGGACAGAAGATGGGTTCAAGACACGGCCCCTGTACGTACCCGTGATAGTGCCATCCACCCCATTCAGGTCTGTCAACTGAGGAGCGACAATCGTAGGCAATGTGGCCGAATGGTGGTTCGGTTCCGCATCGCAACCCTCCTGTAATGACAGCTTCGTCGTGTAGCTTGGTATCGCATCACAGTCCAATCTAGGAGGGAACTCGTCCTTCACCTCGATACTCTTCTTACAAGACGCGACATTACCACAGCCATCTATCACCGAATAGGTTACCGTACCCGTTCCTGCCGGGAGGGAAACCATTTTCTCCATGGAGATCATTTCCGAAGCCTTTCCTTCGAATGTCTTACTGATGGCACTGCCCGTCTTCGGTGTGAATGCGACCTCGATTTTCTGCATCGGATCCGTTTCACAACCAGAAGTATATTTAGAAGGGAATGAGAAATACACATCCCTTGTCTTTTCCGTCTCGCCCAAGCTATAAGAAAGGTCCTGAACAGATTCGCAATCGATGGTAGGCTTCACCACCTTGCCCACCTTCCAGATTTGCGTAGCGGTAGCAGGACATCCCACACTGGTGATGCTGACGTCCACCGACATCCTATGATTCTTGTACGAACCGTCACAAGCGCCCAACGCAGGAAGATTAACAGTCGTCTCATTTTTCTTTCCTAGTTTTCCATCGCTCCACGTATAACTATATCTGTTCACGTAGTTGGAATAGAAGCCGGACTTCACATCGGCGACAGCCACCACCTTCTGGGTCTTATCTGTAGGGCAAAGTTCTATCTCTGCCTGTGCCAACGGATCCGTTCCTTCCATGTAGACCTGCACCTGAGGGGTCTTGTACACCATGAATGTCTTCGAAATAGGACTACCCGCCAAAGCTTGGTACGGTTGTCCGTCGCTGCCCATCATCATCTTTATTGGCTGAACCGTCACCTTGTACTCACCCTCCTCCGCTTTGCTGTCGAGGATGAGGAATACAGATCCGCCACGATAGGTGGTATCCAGTTGTCCTCCGTTGAACAAAATCTTCTCACTACCGAACGTCTCACCGCTTGGCGTCTCGAACGACCAGGTATATTTCACAGACGTATTGGCATCCATCGGGTAGACCTCAAACTTACCCGCATTCTTGTCATTCGGGATACAGAACGGATTGGAAGGTCCGTTAATTCCCGTAGGCTGCACAGGTTCACAGTTCTTACCCGTCACCTCAAATTCGATAGGCTTATCTATCGGATGTCCATTGTCACTCTTCACGCGGAATTTCTTTTTACCGATCCAATCGACATGAATAGTGATGGACTGCTTATCCTTTCCTCTCTGCACGAAGCCCGCCACATACAACGGCTGCCATGCGCCATTGTCGTAACGTTCCCAGATGTATTCCGCATCCTTAGGGAAACCAGCGGCGTTCACCTCGGCATCCTCTCCCACGCAGACCGCACCACGTCCCAAGCAGACGTTAGCCGCCTCACCAGAGATGTAGTCGACCGCCACCGTGGCGCAGGCTGGCCATTGCTGGAACTCCGGATAGATCTTCAATTCCTCCTGGTTCTGCGTCTTGAACTGGCCATAGAAAATGATTTCCATACGAATCAAACGATGGCCATTTCTTGCGAATCCCCATATATCACTACCCAAAACGACGGAGTGGTCAAGGTGGGTACCTCTCGCACAATCCTCATAATCCTTCAAATGTTGACCCGTACTTCCGTCATACACCTCGGCATCCACGCACAAATCGACAGGGTTACCGAAACTCGTACGGAAGTTCATCTTCGCCTGCTCATCAAAACTATGGCAATTGGTGAGATCCAAGTAAAGACGCATCGTGAAACGGAATGTCTTGTTCAAGTATTTGCCCCTATCGAATGTCAGGAAGAATGGAGTATTGTTACAATTTCCGCCGTTGAAAACATAATAATAGTTATTGCCGACCACGCCCTTGGCCACGTCCACATCGGTCGTTTTCCAACCCTTCACGACCTTTCCTGACGAACAACCCTGGAAACGGATACCATTTGCGGCGAAGTGGTTTTCCAAACAGTAGTTATTATTATCGAAACTGATCTGGCTCTCGTTACACCCGTCAGACGGGTTGAAGTCCGTACCCAAATAATACTCGCCCGTCGTCGTCACGTGACAAATCTCCGGACAATCATAGTTCACACCGATCGTGACATCATTACTCCTTTGGGTAGGATTCGCCGGGTCAACGAAACGGTACATCACCTTTTGGCTGACCATTTCCTCCACAAACGTATATACGCCCGACTTATCTTTCGTGGTGGAACCGATCGCCGTCCATGTGCTTCCGTTAAATGACCGGTAGACGTCTACCACATCACCCACAGAATACCCACTGGCCACTCTGGCGTTCAACACCAACGGTTCATCCACACATGCCACCGTGTTCATGGTCCCATCGACCATCAACGTCATAGCGCTCTGCGCACTCAAGGACATGATCCCCAGCGACATCACCAGCAACGCCCCCAAGCGCTTACTCCATTTGGAAAACAATTTCATATTGAAACGTTTTATGTTTTTTATTACAAATACTATATTCATCTCAAAACCAGACAATTGTCGTTATTCATATAAAAATCGGAACTATCTTCTCTCCCAAAACTGATATGTAGTGTGTGTTTTCCATCTAATCCTTCTCGTCATACACTTACGCAAGGAGAAAAAGAAGCATATCTATACACCCAATGGACAAAAGTAATGAATTAGAATCAAACAAAAAAGTTTTTTTCACCCAAGATTTCACACCCATTAACATTTCCCCTCCTTCATTTCGGAGAAATCCGATAGATTATTATCAATTATTCAAAAACTCTTTCAATCTGTCTTTCGCTATGATGTAAGCAACCTTGTTCAAAAAGAATCCATCCGTCAAAGAATATTCAGGATTTAACGTGCCTTCCGCCGTGACGAAATCCGCATAGAGATTAACGTATGGATAATCATGTCGGGAGGCTATCGTCTTAAGGAATATATTCAGGTTCTTAACCTTATCCGACATGGTCAGGTTAAAGTTGTTATCGTTCGGATTCCGCATCGGCAAAACAGAAAGCAAAACCACCTCCGTGGCAGGGAATCGCTCCTTCAGAACTCCGACCAACTGCTCGTACTGCTCGGCGATCTCACCGACCTCCATCCCACTCAACAATTCAGCTTCTCCATACATCAAGATGAACCTTTCCGGCGAAACACCCTTGAACAGATGCTTCATCCTCTCGATATCGCTCTTTAAGTCATTGCCGTTATACGCCAATGTCTGACACCTGTCATCCGCCAAAAGCAAAGACCAGTTGCATGCCCCCAAACGGCTTTCCCCCAAGAACACAATATCACCGTCACTCACCTCCATTTGGAATGCCAAAGGTGGTTGACCGGGCATCACTGAGGATTGTGAGTTGTCCTGCGTGCCGGATTTATGCCAACACATATACGCCAGCACTACGTTCAGCAGCAAAGAAACGGATAATAATATTTTATATTTCATCTGTCTAATATATTCACATTAACATACAATAGCCGACTAGACACCCTCCGTCTCCGAGCCGAAGCCCAGAGCGCACTACGGAACGTATGCCAACAAAGGGATACGCCTCCGTCAAAAAGAAAGAAGGAACGGGAAATCCGACATCATCCGATCTCCCGTCACCCATATCATCAGCAAGAAAGAATCTTGAGGACTTCCATCAACCGGTAATCGAACGGCTTGTCATCCTTGATGGCCTTTGTGAAAGGCACATAGACGATCTTATCATCGTCCACACCCACCATGATGTTACGCTGTTCCTCCAGCAACGCATCGATGGCGGCGGCACCCAAACGGCTCGCCAAGATACGGTCTTGCGCCGACGGAGTACCTCCACGTTGGATGTGACCCAAAATGGTGATTCGGGCATCATACTCAGGATGGTTTTTCTTCAAGCGTTCGGCGATACCTACCGCGCCACCCGTCAGCTCGCTCTCCGCGACGATCACGATACTACTGTTCTTCGACTTACGGAAACCACGTTGGATCAAAGCCTCCAACTGGTCTTCTCCCGTAACGATTTCAGGGATGATGGCTGCCTCGGCACCAGACGCCAACGCGGAATTGATGGCGAGGAACCCTGCGTCACGTCCCATCACCTCGATGAAGAAGAGACGTTCGTGGGAATTGGCGGTGTCACGGATCTTATCGACCGCATCCACAATCGTATTCAAGGCAGTGTCGTAACCGATGGTGAAATCCGTTCCGCACAAGTCATTGTCGATGGTACAAGGAACACCGATAACCGGCACGTTAAACTCCTGGGCGAAGATGCGGGCACCCGTGAAAGTACCGTCGCCACCCAACACCACCAAGGCATCGATTTCCTCTTGTTGCATGGTCTCGTAGGCCTTCTTACGGCCCTCCTCGGTCATGAACTCCTTACAACGAGCCGTACGCAAGATGGTACCACCCTGTTGGATGATATTGCTCACGCTTTGGGTCTGGAACTCATGTATCTCGTCCAAAATAAGACCACGATATCCCCTATATATACCTTTCACCTTAATTCCACGGAATATAGCGGCGCGCGTCACGGCACGGATGGCCGCATTCATACCAGGAGCGTCACCTCCAGATGTCAAGATTCCGATGCAGTTTATTTGATACTTCATAATGTTTGTTGTGTGTATAGTGCTTAATTGTAATAATTCTCATATTGTTCGATTCGCCTCTTCAGAGCCTCCATCAACCACTTGGGTGTCGAGGTGGCGCCACAAATGCCCACCGACTTCACCCCCAGGAATATGGTGTAGTCCACATCCTCCAGGTCTGAGACCATGTAGATGTTCGGATTCACCTTCCTGCATTCATCGAAGAGCACCTTGCCGTTCGAGCTCTTCTTTCCGCTGACGAAAAGGACCAGTTCGTGTTTCGCCACAAAATTAACGATCTTCGGGATACGATTGGCCACCTGCCTGCAAATTGTATCGTTGTACTCGAACTTACAGCCAGGCTTCACGCGCTCACCGATAGCCTCAACGATATGGTTGAACCCCTCGATGGACTTAGTGGTCTGCGAGAACATCCTGATATGTTTGGAGAAATCTATCTTGTCAAGATCGGACAGGCCCTCCACCACGACAGCGGTTCCCTCCGTTTGCCCCACCAAGCCGTTCACCTCCGCATGACCGTTCTTTCCGTAGATGACGATCTGCGTGTCAGCCGGATCAGACTCCTCATAAGCCTGTTTGATTTTCTTCTGCAGGTTCAACACCACGGGGCAAGTGGCGTCGATTATCTCAAGGTTATTCTCCTTTGCATACTGATACGTGGAAGGAGGTTCGCCGTGCGCCCTGAAAAGCACCTTCTGATCGCGCAAATTCAGATAAGTGTCACGGTCGATGGATATCAGACCCTTCGAGGAGAGGCGTTCCACCTCCATGCTGTTGTGGACGATGTCACCCAAGCAATAAAGTCTTGGGGTACGTGTCAATTCCTCTTCAGCCTTCTTGATAGCGGTGACTACACCGAAACAGAATCCCGAATTGTCGTCAATCTCAATAATCATTTTACTCTCTCTTTGAATATATCGAGCAACCACGCTCTTTGCTCCTCGATGGTCATCTCCCCGTTATCCAGTTCGATGGCGTCTTCCGCCTTGCGAAGCGGACTTTCCGCACGGGTCATGTCCAAGTGGTCGCGTTGCTTGACGTTCTCTAGAATATCCGCATAAGGTTCCTCCATCCCCTTACGCTTCAGCTCGTCGTACCTGCGTTGCGCCCTGATTTCAGGGGAGGCGGTCAGGAAAATCTTCAGTTCCGCGTCCGGAAAGACCACCGTGCCGATGTCCCTACCGTCCATCACGATGCCCTTGTCCTTGCTATACGATTGCTGCAAGGCGACCATCGCGCGACGCACGAAACCGATGGAACTAACGATGCTGACTTGGTTGGAGACCGCCAAGGTGCGGATTTCGTCCTCGACATTCTCCCCATTCAAGTATGTCTCATTGCGCTGGTTCTCCTCATTGAACTTAAATTCGATGTGGATATCGTCGATCCTCTCTTTCAGGGAAGCCTCGTCCACCACACCATTCCGTATCAATCCGTTCCTTTGGCAATACAGCGTGACGGAGCGGTACATCGCCCCGCTGTCCACGTAAGCGTAGCCCACGCTTTTCGCCAAATCCTTCGCCATCGTGCTCTTTCCGCACGATGAGAAACCATCAATCGCAACAATAATCCTTTTCATTTCTTTCTGAATTTTTCAATGTCTGTCGTCAGGGTCAATGTGAATGTGTTCGCCGCTGGCGCATACAATGAGTAGGCGAGGTCTAAGGCAAAAGCGTGTACTTTAAGCCCCGCACCGAAAGAGAAGCCGTTGCCTCCCCTCGACTCCGACAGGACGAACTCCCGCTTCCTGCGATGGTTATAAGCCGCCTCCACATAGAAACTCTTGGTGAACAATATGTCCACACCGAATATCAGATGACGGAAAAACATATCACCGACCGTAATCTTATCCGAATCAGGTTCCTCACCCGTCGCTTCTTTTTTCTTCACTTGTTTATAGTACCCCAAGTCCCAGTCGTTCAGCTTGTCATATGTGACAGAGAAGCGGAAAGGTGCGTGGGACAAGCCTTTCGAAAGTCCGAGCTGGAGGTTGAACGGCAACCGCTCCCTCCTATCCGAATCGTAGTACTTAACGCATTGCACACCATAGTTGCGAGCTGCCACACCGACCGAGAATTTTTTCTCCTGATTGTAATAGTTGAATCCGACATCCACCGCAAGTCCGAAACTGCTGTAATCCTCAATATGGGAATAGACAGGCTTGAAGGAGACTCCCAATTTTATGTTCGAACCCAAATAGCGGGCGTAGCTCATGCGGAAACAGAAATCACCCGCCTTGAACTCCTCCGTAGGGGTACCGTACTCGTCGTACCCCTGCAGTTCACCATACCCCAAGAAAAAGATGCCAGCCCCGAAGAAGTTCAGGCTGTCTGGCGTATAGGCATACGAGACCGATGCCGCATTCGCATCATCCAAGTAGTTCAAATAAGTGGCTGAAACTTTGTTGTGCACATCGGAAGAGAGCAATGCGGGGTTAACATGCGCCATATTCACATCAGCGGCCTGAAGAGAGACATTCTCACCTCCCAAGCCCGCCAATTTGGCATTGTATGGCAGATTCAGGAAATGATACACATCCTTCCCCGCCTCCGCATTCGCTAGAAAAGGAAACATCATCAATGAAAAGAGAAGCGCTACAAAACTCTTCCCCACTATATTATTTCTTCCCGTCATATCATTTTATTTCGGGTTCAAATATAGTTATTTTTTGGGTAACTACATATCCTTACACAAAGGAATTTTTATGTAGAACGTTGTCCCCACGTCCAATTCAGATTTGAAGGTGATTTCCCCATGCGCGGCATCGAGCACACTCTTCACGATGGCCATACCCAAGCCCATGCCGCTCGTTTTCGTCGTAAAGTTCGGGATGAACATTTTCTGGCGGGCCTCTTCCGAGACGCCGCAACCATTGTCCTCGATGGAGATCTGCGCAAAGCCGTCTTTCTCCTCAAAAGTCACATTCACAGCGCCGAAGGTCTCCTCCGGAATGGATTGTATCGCATTGCTAAAGAGGTTCGTGAACATCTGGAGCGAGTGTTTCTCGTCCATCATCACGTAGGAATGGTCGAAACCGTTCTTCTCTAACGTGAAGACCACGCCATCCTCGTTGTTCTCGAACAAGGAGACCACCTGCTCCAGTTTCTGGAGGATATCGACCTTCTCCAGTTTCGACTCGGAAGCCTTGGCGAAGGAGGAGAACGATGTGGCGATGTCCGCCAACGTATCGATTTGCTCGATCAGGATGTCACAGGTCTTATCGAAATAGGCGTCAAAATCGGCCGACTCCATCCGTTTCTTGCGCTGGCACTGCTGCACACAGAGTTTCATCGGGGTCAACGGATTCTTCACCTCATGGGCGATCCGCCGCGCCATATCACGCCAGGCGAAGTCCCTCTCCGACTCCACCAGTTTCTTGGCGCTCTCCTCCAACTGTCCCACCATCTTGTTGTACTGACGTACCAAATCGCCCAACTCGTCCTTGGCATCGTAACGGATCATGGAGTTCTCGCCCGTCAGACGCACCTCCGCGAAACGCTCGGTCAGCATAGACAACGGCTTCACCGTCCGCCTATTGAGCAACCAAATGATGATGATGGAGAAGACCATCACGAAGAGGTAGATATCCACAATGACCACCATGATATTGAACAACTGGGTCTTCACATGGTAATAGTTCCAGATGGACACCAACTTGAGGTAGCCGACACATTCATTCCTGTTGTTGTACACCGGCACATAGTTGGAGTAGCAGTCCATGCGGCCATACTTCTCCAGCACATATAGTTCCTGTATCTGGCAGAACCTCATCCTCGGGTTCATAAGGATCATGCGCATCCTATCACGCGGGGTGACAACAGGCCGGGAGCAGGAGAAAAGTTTACCTTCCGTATCATACAAGAAGACATCCATCTGATAGAAGTCGGAGACGTTCCGGACGTACTCGTCGAGTTCCTTCTGATGGCTCGACATCTTCGTCGAGTAGCCTATCACATCCTGCAGATTATGTTGGGCGACGTAGGATTTGTCGCGCATATCCGTATGGTGGGTCTTTTCGTACTGCCTAGAGAAGAACGGGAAAGTGACCGCCGACAAGATGAAGAACGAGACAACCATAGGGAAGATGAAGATCGTCTGCATGGTAGCCACGAAAGAACGTCTACCGTCTTGTTTCCTCCGGCGAACATTATTGTAGAAGAAATAGCAAAGCGAAACGAACAAATATATCGAGAAGAGGAAGGTGACGAAGATGACATAGACATAACTCTGTCTGTCCGGCACACTCGTGACCGCATACACGTCACCATCCTCCAAGTAATAGACATAATGGGTGTAACCATTTCCCTTCATCGTATAGCTCGGTTCCTCCCCGTCGATCACATACGGGCGAGGCAACCAATTTGAATTGGCGGGATAACGGAAGATACCATCGGAATAGCATAACGCCGACCCGCAATATTTGGCCATGGAATACCCCACCCCTATTTCCTTCTTATTGCGGCGAGGGACGGACAATCCGTGAATCTCCCGTGAAAGCCGAGGGTACAATTTAATGTACAGGGTGGACTTGCCCATAGGGAGGATGCCCAGGAACGAAACGGAAAACGCCTCATCCGAGCAAGCATAGAAATGGGAGCCGGGTTCCAACACCCGGAAAGAACGTTTCACCTCGGCGAACGAGTCGTAGGAGACTGCGCCAAGGCCCGCGCGCCATAAGCTCAACCCCTTCTGGGTTTCATTCTCAATCTGAACCCGTATATTGTACGACTCCTTGAACACACGCAAGTACGTGTCCGTAAGATGGGACAAGGCGAGCGAATCACGGAGCGTATCATTGGAATTGACCAAACCGGACAAGACGGAATCCCCAAAGATGTACGGATCATAGTCCTTCAGCACAATCTCCGCGATAGGGTCCTCCCGCACGCAGTTGTTCAGCGCGACATCCTTCGCCATCTTCCCGTACTCCGAAGTACACTTCCTTTCACTGTGCCAATAGGCGAGAACGACGATGAAGTTCACCAGCATAAACGAGGTGATGACCGTCTTCACGAACATATTCAATTTCAGGAAAATATCCCCCACCTCCACGTATAGGATCACCAAGGAAGAGAAGAGGAATAAGCAACCATCCACCCAGGAGAAGAAGTATACGTATAGCAGGAAGCCTATGACCGTCAGCACGAGGTGCGCCAACAGGATGGCACGGATATTCGAACGCGCCGTATACAGCACCCTATACTTATCCAAACATTCGTATAGCATGTACGCCCATAGCATCATCAGCAGGACGGAACAGATGGACATCCTATTCACCTCCTGAATGGATGGAAGCGCAAGATTCACGTTGGAATCATAGACCAAGCTGAGGATATAAATGTACAAGGCGGAAAATGCGACAAACACAAAGAACTTCAGGAGCAAAATGAGCAAGAACGACTGGAACCATGAATCACGTTTCACCACATTGTGGGGAAGCGAGAGGTTCCTCCGCAAAAGGATAAGGAAACCGCCCAAGAATAACGCATAGACAAACAGATAGTCCGCAGATGGCGCAAATGCCGACGAATACGATAACGCATCCGAAAAACGCCGGAAAAAGACAGGCGGCACATGAAGCACCGAAACGACATACATCATGGCGGGGAAGAAGAGGCAAACCCCTATCCAGGCCAGTGTGTGTTGCTTACGGGTCTTAAACTCGCTCCACCTCAACAAACAATCCGCGAAAAAGAACAAAGCCCCGACGCCCACCACCCAAAAGAACACGGATATGGCGAACAACAACATATTTCCCTCATACAACGGAACCCGCTGTATGGAGAACAGATAGTTTCCCGAGCTTGAAAATATAGGGGAAAAACCTTCTTGCTGGACCTCGGAGACAATCACACTTCCCGGCAGGTCGAACGATCTGGCGAACGAATTCCAACTGCTATTCTGCCTCTGCGAATAGTTCTCCTTTATCTTTATCAGAGCCATGCATCGATACTCCCTGAAGAAAGTCTGCATGGCGACCATACACATATTATCAGAACGGACAAAGACACTCTTCTCCAGGTCAAAATCGACATCCGCCTGCGCACCCGCGACATCCCGGCTCCAGAACAGCAATGAGTCGCCCTTGTATACATGGAAGTCCACCTCGTTCTTTTCCGACTCGTCATACAAAGACTCCTCGTTGTAGATGTCGGACAACCGTCCCTCCGCAATCTTCTTACGGATACGCTCCATCCACGCCTTCGAGAAATCCTCCTTCCCGTAAAGACAGTTCTGGAAAGCCTCAACATCCACGCTTCTGAATGAATCCTTGAAGTACAGGCTTTGGGTAAATGTGCCTAGAGCGAAGCACACCAAAGACAAGACAAAAGAAAGAAACAGATATCGTCTTTCCTTTGTCGACAGCAGTTCACCCACTTTTCTTTTAGCGGCTCCAAACGGAGATGTCAGGTCTTTCAGATTCATCACCACATTACACCGGTATTATGTAAAACAACCCAAAGCTCCAACCGGCTCAAGGCAAAAGTAAACATTTTTTCTTTCCCTTTTTATTTTTTATAGAAAAATATAAACATAAATTACCCAATATAACATGGAGGGTTCTAAAAAAACAATTTTTTCAGAGCCCTCCACTCCCGAACCACCCCAGATGGCGTATCAAACAAATTCTACTTGTCAATGAAACGTCCGCTCGCCTTCCCTTGCAGATAGGCATCGGCCACAACGAGAGCCGCCATAGCGTCCACTATCGGCACCGCACGAGGCAACACACAGGCATCATGTCTTCCCCTCGCCTTGTAGGTAACGGGGCAACCGTCCGTATTGACGGACTCCTGATCCCTCAACAACGTAGGCACAGGCTTGAAAGCCACCCTGAAATAGATGTCCTCACCATTGCTGATACCTCCTTGCACACCACCTGAATTGTTGGTGCGGGTACCGATAGAGCCATCCGGTCTTCGCTCGAATATATCGTTCAACTCGGAGCCCCTCTTCGAGACGCCGTCGAACCCACAGCCATAGTCGAATCCCTTCACTGCGTTGATGGAGAGCATTGCGCCCGCCAGCTTCGCATGAAGTTTCCCGAACTGCGGCTCACCCAAGCCGACCGGGCATCCCTTGATCACGCAGGAGATGATTCCTCCGACCGTGTCGCCCTCCCCCTTCACCTTGAGGATCTCCTGCGCCATACGCTCGGCGGTCTGCGCATCAGGGCAACGGACCACATTGGAGTCAATGGCTTCAAGATCCAACGATTGATAAGGAAGATTGAGGGCTATATCCCCCACTTGGGAGGTATACGCATAGACATGCACGCCGATACGACGCAACAGGAGCTTAGCGAAGGCCCCACCCGCAACCTGGGCGATGGTAGTACGGGCGGAAGCCCTTCCCCCACCGGCATAGTCACGGATGCCGTACTTCATCATGTAGGTATAGTCAGCATGGGAAGGTCTGAAAATATCCTTCAGTTCGGAATAGTCGCCCGACCGTTGGTTCTCGTTGCGCACCTCGAAGGCGATGGGCGTACCCGTCGATTTGCCTTCGAACACGCCCGAGAGGATCTCCACACGGTCACCCTCCGCACGCGCCGTCGTCAAGGCGGATTGTCCCGGACGACGTCTGTTCAGTTCAGACTGAATGAACTCCACGTCCACATCGATACCAGCCGGGAAGCCGTCCAACACGCCCCCTATGGCAACGCCATGGGACTCCCCGAAGGTAGTCAGTCTCAATATATCACCGAAAGTATTCATTTCCACAGATTAATGACAACAGTGTCCTTCTCCACAGCCGCCACCGCAATCGCCAGCGGAGTCTCCACCACAGCCGCCACAGCTGCCGCAACCGCCGCCACAATGAGGATGCAAGACCACAGCGATCTCCTCCTCCGTAGCGTCACGGAGTTCCAACACCTTGCCCTTGAAGTTCAGGTTCTCACCAGCCAACGGATGGTTGAAGTCCACCTTCACCTTTTCCTTGCCTATCTTGAGGACAATACCATTGATATGTTGGCCGTCCGCATTGATCATCTCCACGATCTTACCCTCCTGCACATGCTCGTCATCGAACACACCGTCACCGTTGTAGAAAATCGTACGGTCAAGGTCAACGACCATAGCCTCGGAATACTCACCATAAGCATCCTCGGAAGGGATAGTGAAATCGAACGAATCGCCCAGTTTCAAGCCACGGAGGTTCTCCTCGAACTTCTCCAGCATCATGCCCAATCCACAAGTAAACTTCAGAGGAGCCTCGGCAGGCGCGGTCTCCCACAATTCAGGTTTTCCGTCCTCTCCCTCCACATACAATTCGTAAGAGACGGCCACAAATTTTCTGTCTTCAATTACCATATAAAATATTTGTTAGATGAGCCATTCCCCTTTCGGGCATCGACCCAGATTTATACAATTTTTAAAAAGCGGATTCCGCCCCCATTAATCGATACGGAGTTCCTCCTTATCCTCCTTCTTGAAGGAGATGCGCTCGAACGGATTCTTGATACGAGAGCCGAAGTCAGGCATAGCCCAACCAAATCCGGCGTTGAAGCACTCCACGTGCAGAAGATGCGTCTTCAAGTCCGTCACGAAGAAGAGTTTCGGCGTGATATAGAAGCGGGTCACCAGTTTCGTGTAGAGATAGCTTTCGATCCTATTATCATTCTCGTTACCGTTCTCGTCATATTTCGGAATCCTAATCTTCGAGTAGAAATAGAAGCCTGTGTGCACACCGACAACCACCCTATCCATCCTCAGTTCGTTCGCCAAAGCCACACCCCCACGGAGTTTATTGCGGAAACGATTCTCATCGATGAAGTTATAGCGCACGTTGGTCGTCCTTTGATCACCATTGTAAGCGCCGTTGTAGAAAGCGTCGGTCGAAAGACCCAGACGGTAATCGTTGGTGATCGGCATATAGGCGCCCGCACAGATATTCGCGTTCAGGAAATACTTCTCGTCGCGCTCCAGTTGGTTCACGCCACCCACTCCGTAAGCCTCCAAGGCCAGGATATGTTTCACACGTTTGGCAGGATACTTGATCGGCAACGGCCACACGTTCGGCGTATACTTCGCACCCAGGAACACGTCCGCATAATACATGTTATGCGCTTTGCGCGTGATGTGTCCGTTATGGTAAGCATCCAAATTACCGCCCAAGCAGATGCGCCATTGCGCCAGAGGCCTTCCATAACGTTTGGAGAGAGCTATATCCATGTTCAAGCCCAAGTTCCAGACACCGAAGACAGGCACGATAGGGTTAAGGGAGTCTCCCTTAGAGACGAAGCCTCCCATACCATTGCCCCACTTCAGGTTCAGAGCGAAACCATTCTTATGGATAACAGGATAATGGAAATAGACCTTCGCATCACCTGCGAAACGCAAGAACTCAGGTTTATCGAACTGTTTTCCGCCAATGGCGAAACCGACGGAAGGGAAGTTGTAGGCATACTCCCAGTTATGATTACCGAGCAAAGGTAACTCCATACCGACCTCACCACCCACGAGGTTACCACCATCGCAAAGATTCCAGCCATAATGGCCCTCCGCCTTGGCCCTAAAGATCGTATTTTGCTGTGCGTTCAAGCTTTGTACACCGAAGAATCCCAACAGGGTCAAAGCCACTAAAAGCCTATTAATCATATTGATATACGTGTATATACAGAAATCGCACAAAATTAATAAAAAAGTAATCCGTTTCCGCTATATTTGTATGGCAAAAATCTAAAAAAGAGATGGAAACAGTCAACAGACCAGCGGTTGAACTAGGCGATACGCTTAAACGGTTAGGGAAGACCATCGCCACGGCGGAAAGCTGCACAGGCGGCAACATCGCCCATCAAATCACCTTAATCCCAGGCAGTTCGGACTATTACAAAGGATCGGTGGTGTCATACGCCAACGAAGTGAAAATCAATGTGCTCGGCGTCAATCAGAAGGACATCGAGCAGTATGGCGCGGTCAGTCAGGCAGTGGTCGAGCAGATGGCGCGAGGCGCAGTCAGAGTCATCGGGACGGACTATGCGGTCGCCACCTCCGGCGTGGCGGGCCCCGGTGGAGGAAGTGCGGAGAAACCCGTCGGAACGGTCTGGATGGCAGTGTCGGACGGGAAGAAAACCGAGAGCAGATGCTACCATTTCGGCACAGAGAGGGCAGAAAACATCGAGGAGGCGACAAAAAATGCAATAATTTTCACGAAAGAATTTGTCGGGAAATAAAAAAGTTGTAATTTTGCAAACCGATTGGAAAGTGCGAGGATGCAACGCGCTGACAGTCGCAAAATGATAGCAAATTGGGTTCATTCTATTTGAATTTCTGATAGTTACGCTGCTTTCTGAGAAGAAGGATCAGGATAGGATTTGGCCCCGCTTTATATGTAATAACTTATTTAGATTAACAGCAATGTCAAGAATTTGTGAAATTACTGGTAAGATGGCGCAGAACGGCAACAACGTTTCCCACTCTAAGAGGAGAACGAAAAGGCTGTTCAATGTGAACTTGTTCACTAAGAAATTCTATTGGCCAGAGCAAGACTGCACAATCAGTCTGAAAGTGTCCGCCAAAGGGCTTCGTACAATTAACAAGAAGGGACTCAACGCAGCATTGATCGATGCCGCTAAAAAAGGTATTTTGTAATAAGGAGGACTGAAAATGGCTAAGAAAGGAAAAGAAAACCGCGTGCAAGTTATTTTGGAGTGCACAGAAATGAAGGATAGCGGAATGCCAGGTACTTCTCGCTACGTTACCACTAAGAACAGGAAGAATACTCCTGATAGATTGGAGCTCAAGAAATACAACCCAATCTTGAAGAGATACACTATCCACAAGGAAATCAAGTAATTCATCTTTAATAGGATTTGAACTATGGCAAAGAAAGCAGTCGCAAGTATGCAGAAGGGCGAAGGCCGTTCATACGCTAAGGTCATCAAGATGGTTAAGTCTCCAAAGACTGGCGCTTACTATTTCGATGAGAAGATTGTTCACAACGATGATGTGAAAGCTTATTTGGCTAAATAATTTTAGCTCAGCTAATAGACACAAAGTGGCATGCGAAAAATCGTATGCCACTTTTTTTTGTCTCCGCACGAAACATTTTTTAAGTTAAACAATCATAAGAGAAGGCCGCAGAGACACCAATCACACCTTCCACACCTTGGCAATGATAATCCGTCACACTACATTTGCAATATCCAACAACAATAAAACCGTCAGGCCTATGCGTTTAATAGCTATCTCACATATCACGCTGTTCCTATCGCTCAGCATATGCGCATGCTCGCAAACGCCAGGAGAGCAACCGGCTATCCCGCAACAAAAGGATACCGCCATAGCCCCACAGACTCCCGCCCCAACGGGAATACCTGTCGGAGCCCAGGCACTGATGGACAACTACCCTGACTTCATCAAAGGATATGAAGAAAACCATCTCCTCTTGGCGGATGGTTCCACCCTACTCTATGACGACCAGAAAGAGAAGGGCTTCATCGAACGCATGGACAAGCCTGACGTGGAGGATATGTTCTCCCAAGCTTACGACACCAGCGTATGGCTCCCCGCCCGCAATTATGACCCAGGCAGAGTCCGCAACGAGGAACTACTGAAGAAGATGTATGGGCATAACGAGCAGGAGGCAAGGAAACGCCTCGTCCGTGTCAAATGGTTCAAGCAACAACTGCCGTTCAGTAGCGTGAACGGGGCGGCCGACAGTCTGAAAGCGGTCGCCAAGGAACTGGCACAACTTCCCGCCTCCTACCAGAAGTACTTCGAAAACTCCTCCACCTTCTACTGGCGCACCGTCCGGGGAAGCAACCGTCTGAGTGCGCATAGCTTCGGCATAGCCATCGACATCTGCACGAAATTCTCCGACTACTGGCGATGGAAGAACCCCGGCAAGGGAGAGGAAGATAGTCTAAAATATACGAACCGTATCCCGAAAGAGATCATCCAGATATTCGAGAAGCACGGATTCATCTCAGGTGCGAGGTGGTACCACTTCGACACGATGCACTTCGAATTTAGGCCTGACCTGCTACAGGCAAGCCGACAACAAACAAACAACTAAACTTGAAGCCTCATGGAAACACGAAAGAAAATCAACGCACTACTAGGTTCAGGGATGATGCTACTCCTTGCGGGAATGCCCCTCATCTCCTGCGCAGGAACGCCCGCCGAGACGAGCAAGGGGGGAGAAGTGTCCATTCAGACGGTTAACCCAAGCGACAGCTCTATCGTCACAGAGGGAAAGGGCAACTATACAAGCGGCAAATACTACCGCATAGACCCGCAAGGGAACACCATCAAGAACCGATTCGTATGTCTCGACGACGATTGGGAGCGCCCGTATACCGACAAATATGCAGAGTGGTTGCTCAACCTGGAGCTATATCCGCAAGGACACGAGACACGCTACTACAACGGTGATGTCAAGTACAATTCCAGCCAAATCTGTGTGGGTGTCCTGAAGACAGACTTGGTGGGCAACTTCGCCAAAGGAGGAAAGGAAGTGCCGGCGGACCTGCAACAGTGCGCCGACGCCTGCATGCGTCTGTGGGCGGAGTACCTTTGGAAGAACAAGCAATACGAGAAGATACACTTCAAAGGGGGCAACGGATTCGTCTACGAATACGCCAAATGGGCGGCCGGCTACCGTGTTCACTTCGACAGGAACTGGAAAGCGTCATGGAGCAAGGACGCACAGCCCGACTATGGGTACACCACCTTTCGCAAATACCTATCCTTGGCATTCACCTACTGCGGCACAGCTTCCCTGGCGACAGAGTTGAAGAAAGTGGCGCCAACCGACATCCGCCCGGGAGACATACTCATCTACGGCGGCAGCCCTGGCCACGCCTTGACCGTCATGGACGTGCTGCGCAACAAGAAGACGGGGCAACTGAGGGTCATGTTCAGCCAAAGCTACATGCCCGCTCAAGAGATAGAGATCCTCGCCAGCCCGGACAACAGCAACGCTCCGTGGTTCGACATAGACATTGAGAAACGTCCTTTTGTCAACACCCCTCAATGGTATTTCGACTTCAACAACAAAAGCAATTTCAGGAGGTGGAGCAGCAAGTAAAAGCACATTTGTAGAGGCATTCCTTCGAATGTCTCTACAAATTTCAATACAAGCCTCAACTATCAATTAACAATTTGTATATTTGTGACACGATGTTTGCAGCAAAAGAAATGTTGTACATACTATCCGAATTGGGAATTATTAACAACTAAATAAAACCACAATGAATCTGTTTTCTTATTTGGCGGAGAGGGTCAAGATTGGTTCCTCCGCAAAACGCAAGAGCCTAACACGAGGGTTAAGAGGATTAACCTTGTTAGGCATGCTGTATTTTATTCCATGTCAAGAGGCTTCCGCCCTCAGCTCATGGGAAGATTTTAACGCACTTGACGAAATCACCTGGATTCCAGAAAAAGGCGTAATCCACTACAAAATTAGGGCCGCCCAAACATGGGGAGGTCTCGCGACCGGAGGATGTGCATGGGGCGTAGAAACAGGGGAAAAACTGACATTGACCCAGAACACTTCCACTAAACGTACCATCAACATCATGATGAATGAAGATTATCAGCCTAACGGCAGCAACGTAGATGGGAAAGCGCTGGAATACAAACTAATCACAGAGGATTCACCCATCACAGAGGAGAGCGGGAAGACATATTTTTTGGATTTCTACATACCCGTTGAAACTGCGGATATAGAAAAAACGATCACAATTGATTTGGAAGGATATTGGTGGAGAAGAGGTGCCGCCAAAGATGAAGAAATAAGCATTAAAGCCTACCGTAAGGTTCACTTGAGTTATCCCAAAGATCCAAAATACAAAATAACCAAAGTATATTACGACTGCGGATTGGACACAGAAGGGAACCTTGTCGCTCCTAGAATCAGTTTTGACTGGACCCGCGACAACAACTCCGACATCACTGAATACGGCAATGTCTTCTTATGCGAAGGAGACGCCTCAACAGGCACAGACTTATTGGGCATCACTTCACATCCTGCGAAAAACAGTCCCGAACCATTCGCCGTATACACTTTCGATACAGATACGCCACATCACGATTTGAGCAAGTCCAAGACCTATAAGATTAGGCAGGAGTTCATATTGGAACCAGTCGCCAACAACATCAAAGGAGAGATCAACTATATGTTCGAATCCGCTCCCGTCGTGGTCAATGCCTATCCACAGGCCACCGACTTCACCTGCAATCTAAACAATGACAAAGATGCGATGCTCATAAATTGGGAAATCCCAGAAGCGCCATCCTCCGACTATGACGACGGGGCGTTCCTTCTCACAAACATTAGGTCAGTCGGGGAAAAGGTTGTATCCGAGGATACAATAATAGTTCAATACGAGGGAGGAAAGACTGAATATTCTTGCGAGATGCCTATCGCCAGCGGAGAGTCCACCTATAAAATCTCCCTTGAGCGCGCCTCCTCAAAAGATGTGGAATGTTTCTCTTACTACAAAATAACAAAGGGATTAAAGCTAACTGCTTACCATGCTTATCCGTCCCAGCCTAGAGCGGTTCTTTCCGACGATCAGAGCAGTGTCATCCTCTCTTGGGAAATAACAGGATCCGTTTGGAGCGAAGGAACGGAATTCTATCTCCAAAAGAGTTGGAAAATCCCAGGCGGAGACACCATCGTCACAACGCAACTGACAAAGGAAGAATTCAAGAAGAAATCATACACTGACAAATCGGATGAATGCAACACCTACACATATGCGCTGTTAATGTGGCCAGGCGATGGTACAGGGAATAAAAAAGTACCTGTCGATGGTGAATTCACGACAGTATGTAAACCTGACTCCGTATATCTGACCATCCAAGATGGAGCGAACGGCAAGATGGATCTATTTGTCGGCACATGCAACACCTACAAATTCAGATTCGTGCCTGAGAAGGATTGGGCCATCGAATCGGTCTCCTTCAACGGCAAAGATGTGACAAACGAGTTGGTATCCAACACCTATCAAACACCGGAGATTTTGGAGAACTCCACCCTCTCTGTTGTTTATCGGAAAAGCATCCTCACGAATGCTCCAAAACGCTCCAACAACGCACTACGCCTTTGGGTGAACAACGGAAGCATCGTCATCAGCAATGCGCAGATCGGTGCTAACATAACGGTAACGAACATGTTGGGTAATGTGGTCTACTCAGACGAGGCAGACGCCAGCGAGATGACCATTGAGCTTCCAAACTCAGGTGTATTCATCGTGATTGTGGACGGAGAAACCTTCAAAGTTGCCCTTTAAGCCTATAGATCGGCTCCGCAAAGGAGCCTAAAAAAGCGGGCGTGTCAAACATTGGTTTTGACACGCCCGTTATCTTTATAATACGCCAAGAACCCTTAGCGTTTCATTTCCGGCAATAATTACAGCGCAGCGGAGATCGTCTCCACGCCCTTGTCGATCTTACGAACCAAGCCCACCAAAACGGAGCCCGGGCCAACCTCCGTGAAGCTATCGGCACCAGCGGCGATCATGTTCTGCACGGACTGGGTCCACTTCACAGGAGAGGTAAGTTGTTTCACCAGATTAGCCTTGATCGTCTCAGGGTCAGTCTCCGCCTTCGTGGTGACGTTCTGATAAACAGGGCAGATAGGCGCGCGGAAGCTTGTAGCCTCGATAGCCGCAGCCAACTCCACCTTCGCAGGTTCCATCAATGAAGAGTGGAACGCACCGCTCACGGAGAGCTTCAACGCACGGCGAGCACCCGCAGCCGTAGCCAATTCGCAAGCCTTGTCGATGCCCGCCATCGTGCCGGAGATCACCAACTGGCCTGGGCAGTTATAGTTGGCTGGGACAACCACCTCACCCTCAACAGAGGCGCAGATCTCCTCCACCTTCTCGTCAGGCAAACCGATGATGGCGGCCATGGTGGAAGGGTTCATCTCGCAAGCCTTCTGCATCGCCAAGGCACGCTTGGAAACGAGGCTCACACCGTCCGCAAAGTCAATCGCGCCAGCGGCCACCAATGCAGAGAACTCACCCAAGGAGTGACCCGCGACCATATCAGGAGCGAACTTCTCGCCCAGCGACTTCGCCAAGATGACAGAGTGGAGGAACACAGCAGGTTGGGTCACCTTCGTCTGCTTCAACTCAGACTCGTCGCCAGCGAACATGACATCCGTGATGCGGAAGCCAAGTATATCATTAGCCTTTTCAAACAGATCCTTCGCCAAAGGGATGTTTTCATACAAATCCTTGCCCATTCCGATGAATTGGGCGCCTTGTCCAGGAAATACAAATGCTTTCATAAAAAAGTTATGATTAATGGTTAAATGAATGCGTGTTAGAGTAGTTCAGGTACGTGGCTTCCGGCCATTTGGAGAGGTCGGAACGGCTTTCGCACTTCTCCTGAAAATCCTTGCTCAGATTAGAGAAGAAGTCTATCCCCGTCAATCGCTCCACCTCATCGACCGTCGTGACGAACTCCGTGAAAGGCGTGTCCGTCGCTTCGTTAGGGATGACGAAAGCTATCATCTTCTCCTTCCCCTTCTTCGAAAAATCGTATAGGATCTTGTAGAATTTATCAGGCACGGTGACGTTCGTCCGAACATCCTTGCCACGTTTGGTAGTAAACATTTTCCTTGCGTTTTTCCCATCCTGTGGGAGGACAGGCCCAGTCACCACATAGAGTCGCTCATACTTTCTGGTCCAGGAACGAGTCTGCATCTCCAGATCATTCCAGACCCCATTGTTGAAGCCCTTCACCTGCGGAGAGACATTGCTGGTGAGGAAGCAATCTTCCATGGCCGTCGCATCGAAACGCATATCAGCGGAAGGGGCAAGGTGACCTCTGTCGTAGCCACTGTTCTGGTAATCCCCAGGATCGGCGGAACCCGTCTCCACGATAGGGTCGGCGGCGAACTCGTCCTTGCGGTCCAGGTTACCTTCCACCTCTTCCCTCGTCAGTTCATACGCCACCCACTCCGACTGCTCATCCGCCTCGGAATAGGAAAACGAATAGTTCGCATGGTGATAGGTCTTCCCCTTGCAATTCGTATGAATGAATTGCTCATTATCCGAAGAAGGGATGTTCGACACATCCGAAGCGTTCGAAGAAGGAAATACGTTCGCGAGATCCCCCGACTCAACTGTAGCGGACGACGATTCTGCAGGGCCATCCGTCGGAACAGCCATACAGGAGCAGAACAGGGTGGTCAAAGCCACCTCAGCAAGGGACAGCCACCTCATTTCACAGCCTTTAAGCTCATGTCCAAGCCTTTCACGGAATGCGTGAGGGCACCCACGGAGATGAAGTCCACGCCACACTCCGCATACGAGCGCAACGTCTTGAAAGTGATACCACCGGAAGACTCCGTTTCGCACCTTCCGTTGATGATCTTCACCGCCTTACGGGTAGTATCGGTGTCGAAGTTATCCAGCATGATACGATCCACGCCACCAATCTTCAACACCTGATCCAACTCGTCAAGGTTACGGACCTCCACCTCGATCTTCAGGTTCTTGCCCTTCTCCTTCAGGTAACGTTTCGCGTTAGAGACAGCATTCTCGATGCCACCCGCGAAGTCTATATGGTTATCCTTCAACAAAATCATATCGAAAAGTCCGATGCGATGGTTACCACCGCCACCGATCTTCACAGCCATCTTCTCCAGAATACGGAGACCTGGCGTCGTCTTGCGGGTGTCGATCACCTTCGTGTGCAAGTCCGCAATTTCTTGGGCATATTTATTCGTCTGCGTGGCGATACCGCTCATACGCTGCATGAGGTTCAGCACGATACGTTCCGTCTGAAGCAATGAACGCTCCTTGCCGGTAACGTAGAAAGCGATGTCTCCGGGTTTCACATGCGCGCCATCCTCAATCAGCACTTCCACTTGTAGTTCAGGATCGAACTTGGCGAACACACGCTTAGCGATCTCCACACCAGCGAGCACGCCCTCCTCCTTGATGAGCAGTTGCGCCTTCCCTTTCTGAGACTCAGGGATGCAACAAAGCGTGGTATGATCTCCGTCGCCGATATCCTCCGCAAAAGCGAGGTCCAGCAAATCTTCAATTAATTCATTTTCACTTTTCATTTCTTCAAACAAAGATTATAAGGGGGAAACCCCTCGTTAATATGTAATAAACAAGGAAACATAACCGCTCCTTAATTAGCGGATTGTTCAATTTTCAGTTGACGGATCGACTCCTTCGCCCCACTCTTTGTGGTAAGGATCAGGACTTGGAACGTGCCGGAATCCGTATATAGTTTGCCCATCAACAACCCAGTCTTCTCCTTCTCCGTTTTATGGGTAACAGAGAAATTGGAAGGGCGATGTTTCCTGAAGAACGACGAGATGGCATCCTGAGCCTGCATCTTGCTCGCAGAGCTGCCAGAACGTTCAATGGTCAAGTCCACACTTGCATCCAAGAACGAATTAATCCGTTGCACATCCCCCACCGAGAAAGCCCTCACAATGTCCGGATTCGCATGAACAGAGGCCATCACGGCTCCGAACAACAGAATCAAGACGATTCTTTTTTTCATTTTCATAATACCTCAAAATATTACTGACATGACGTCAATTAATACTACAAAAACAATGTCTCAAAACTCTTTTTTTATATTTTCGCAACATAAAAAAATGCGAATATGAGAATCACACTTCTTACAGTTGGCAAAACTAATGATTTATCCTTTAAAAATGCAATTTCCGAGTACCAAAAGCGACTAAAATTCTACATTTCTTTCGACATAGAGGAAATACCTTCGCTAAAAAACACGAAAAACTTGACAGAGGATAATCAGAAGCAAAAAGAGGGGGAACTGATCCTGAAAAATTTGCAGGCTGAAGATGAAGTGGTTTTGCTGGACGACAAGGGTTCGGAATTCACCTCCAAACAGTTCGCATCATACATCGAGAAAAAATCCGCATCGGGTCTTAAGCACCTAGTTTTCATCGTCGGAGGCCCCTACGGATTCTCCCAGGAAGTCTACCAACGGGCGAACGACAAAGTCTCCCTCTCACGCATGACCTTCTCCCACCAGATGGTGCGTCTCGTCTTCACGGAACAGCTCTACCGTGCCATGACCATACTGCGAGGAGAACCCTATCATCACGAATAGGAATTAGGAATTAAGAGTTAAGAATTGATTGGGGGAAATGTGCACCACTATACGCCATGCACAACCCACGGTCTGTACGGCCAACCCTATAATAGCCCAGGACAGCACCCCGGGGAGGTGATACAACATGAAGCCCTAAGCCACAAAGAGATTGTCACATCATAGGCAGAGGTGTCCCCCCCTGTGCCGAAGGAGCGACACTATAGACCTTAAACATTTAACGCTCGTTGTCCCCTAAGCCCCGAAGGGGCATCATTATTGACCTTAGGCTCCAAAGGTGTTCTCAAGCCTAATTCGAGAAAAGCTCAGCCACCATAGTAGCATACGTCTTCGAAACAGGAATGACCTCACAGGAATTGCCCGAATCGAGCTCCAACAACAACCCCTCCGCCGACTTACGAAGGACACGCACCTTCCTGAAATTCACCACGTAGAAGCGATGGCAACGATGGATGTTATAGGAGGAGAAAGACTCCTCGATGCTCTTCAATGAGTTGCGCAACATGAAGCGCATCTTCTCCCCCCGATTGTTCAAGTAGAATATGTAAATGTAATTGTCAGCAGATTGGGCATACAAAAAATCATCTATGCGGATGGAAATGCGAAAAACGCCCTTTTCATCGTAGAAATTCAGCACCTCACGGTCCTTATCCACCAACTTTATCTGAGAAGAAATCTCACTGATCACCTGCTTTTTCTCCTGCAATGCGAAGTAGAGCCAAGAAATCGTATAGGGCAACGCCAAGATGGTGACGACCGAGACGGAAGTATGCAACATGATCGGCAGGAAAGGACGATGGGCGGAATCCACCGACCAACCCACGATGGACAACCCCAACGATATGAAAATCAGTTCCAAAACGATCCACCAACAAAACTGCAGGAAGGTGAAAGGGTGCTTATGATGTATCTTATAGAAAGCGAAACGGCTGGCGGACATGATAATGTATCCTATGATAACGAGGGACAAGACGTAGTAATTGGACCTACCCTCACCCTCTAGACCACGAATGAAGACATTCGGTCTATAGACAAAAGAGAAGAGCGCCGCCAGTATAAAAACCAGCGTAAGGAAGTGCAAAACGCCCCTCTTCTCCGTCATAAATATAGGTATATGTCTCTCCATCTTGATTCGTTTGATGCGCGAAAATAGTTAATTTATCTTCATGTTACAATTTTTTCGCAAAGTCAAATTCGCTCATTTCGCAAAAATAATCAGAATTTCGCCCCACAATACGATTTTTTATCCCTTTTAAAGGGTGCCGTAACCCATAATAAACCATAAAATTTCCCGATGGAATTGGATTTTTTAATTTTGCATTGCCAAAAATATAGGCGCAGATGCGTTTAAATGCGTTTATTAGGTTGGCGAGCTAATATGCGGGGCTCCGATCCGCTATCATGTAACGGTTTAAAATGAAAATCATAGGAACAGGAAGTGCAATTCCACGGAGAGAGGTGACCAACGACATGCTTGCGGAGTTCTTGGACACGAGCGACGAATGGATATCCACCCGCACGGGCATTAAAAGTCGCAGAGTGTTGTCGACGGACGAAGATCTCACGCAACTGGCCATACAAGCAGCGAAGGAAGCGGTGAAAGATGCGAAGATAGACGCATCCGAATTGGACTACATCTTGTGCCACAATGTGAGCAACGATTTCGAGACGCCAGCGCTTGCCTGCGTCATCCAAGGTGCGATCAATGCGCATTGCCCATGTCTCGACTTGAACGGCGCCTGTTCGGGATTCATTTTCACGCTAGACTGCGCCAACGGTTTGATGAAAGCCGGCAGAGCGAAAAAAATCCTCATCGTATGCGCGGAACACATGACGAAAATGACAGACTGGACCCGTCGCGAGAGCTGCGTGCTTTTCGGTGACGGTGCGGGAGCTATCGTCATCACGGATGAGGGACCAGACTGCGAGATCAGCATATCCACCACCTATAGCGACGCGCTCACCTGCAACGCGAGAGTGGTAACCACACCGTTCAGCCAACAAGAGGAGAAATACGCCAAGTTGGTGATGAAGGGAAGGGAGGTCTTCAAATTAGCCGTACAGAGTTCTGCGCACGACATACAAGATGTGATGGACAAGGCGCACGTGACAGCGGAAGACGTAAGATTCTTCCTGTTACACCAAGCCAACCTGCGCATCGTGGACGCCATAAAATCTCACCTGGACCAACCGGAAGAAAAATTTCCACACAACATCGAGAAGCGAGGCAACACCTCTTCTGCGAGCGTGCCGTTGCTGTTGGACGAAATCAACAAACAGGGCATGATCAAAGAGGGTGACATACTGGTATTCAGCGCTTTCGGTGCAGGATTCTCCTCCGGTGCTTGTCTCCTGAGATGGTAATTTAATAAGACAAAAAATCTAAAGGATAAAGATATGATTTCAAGTAAGATTTGTGATTTAATCGGTATTCAACACCCTATTTTCCAAGGGGGTATGGCATGGATTTCAGATGCCAAATTGGCCAGTGCAGTATCAGAAGCGGGCGGACTAGGACTCATCTCCGCCATGAACGCCAATGCGGAATACGTCAGAGAAGAAATCCGCAAATGCAAAACGATGACGAAAAAGCCTTTCGGTGTCAACATCATGTTGCAAAGCCCATTTGCGGAAGAGGTTGCGAAAGTGGTTATCGAAGAGAAAGTGGATGTCATCACCACAGGTGCGGGCAATCCATCTAAATACATGAAAGCTTGGTTGGAAGCAGGCATCAAGGTCGTACCAGTCGTTGCATCCGCAGCATTCGCCATCCTGATGGAGAGAATCGGTGCGAGCGCAGTGGTAGCGGAAGGTTGCGAGTCTGGCGGTCACGTCGGCGAGCTCAACACGATGGCTTTGATTCCTCAGGTGGTGGACGCAGTGAAGATCCCTGTGTTGGCAGCCGGTGGTATCGGAGACGGTAGAGGTATGGCAGCAGCCTTCATGCTCGGTGCGGAGGGCGTACAATGCGGTACTTGCTTCCTCGTGGCTGACGAGTGCTGTGTAAGCCAAACTTATAAGGATAAAATCATCTCCGCAAGCGACACCGCCACCATCGTGACGGGTAAGAGATTCGGTCACCCGGTTCGTTCCCTGAAGACTCCATTCTCCAAGAAATTCGCGGATATGGAGAAGGACAACACCATCACCGACGAGGAGATCATGGCATTCGGTGCAGGATCACTCAGGAAGGCAGTTGTTGACGGAGACGCGAAGGGAGGTTCCTTCATGGCCGGACAAATCGCGGGTCTCATCAAAGAGCAACGCCCTGCCAAGGCAATCATCGAATCGATGGTCAGCGAAGCGGAATCCTTATTAAACAAAGCTAATAACAGAATCAAATAAGCATGAGAAGAGTAGTCATCACAGGAATGGGCATCATTTCGCCCATCGGGAAAGACATCAAGACATTTTGGGAGAATCTGAAGAATGGAGTTTGCGGTATCGACTTCATCCAGAACATCGACACGACCGGTTTGGAAGTGAAGATCGCAGGTGAAGTGCGGGATTTCCGTGCCGAGGACTTCGGCGTGGAGAAAGGCATGGCGCGCAAGGCTGACCGTTACTGTCAATTTGCCCTCGCCGCCGCACAGCAAGCGATGAACGACAGAGGTGACCTCGGATTGCCTAACGAAAGAGTCGGCGTTTACGTGGGCTCCGGAATCGGTGGCATGCAGACATTCCTCAACGAGAGCAAGAAAATGTTCGAAGAGGGTCCGGGACGTGTCTCTCCCCTATTCATTCCAATGATGATCTCCAACATCGCGGCCGGCAACATCGCCATCGCACACCATGCGGAAGGTCCGTGTCTGCCAGTCGTGACAGCCTGCGCAACCAGTACGCACGCGATCGGTGAGGCCTACAGAGCCATCAAATACGGCTATGCGGACGCTATCATCGCCGGTGGTGCGGAAGCGACCATCAACCCTTTGGCAATCGGCGGTTTCACCAACTGCAAGGCATTGTCCAAGTCGGGCGATCCTAAACGCGCCTCCCTGCCATTCGACGCGGAACGCAAGGGATTCGTCATCGGAGAGGGCGCCGGAATCGTCATCCTGGAGGAATACGAGCACGCGAAAGCGACGGGCGCTAAGATATACGGTGAGATCTGCGGCTACGGCAACACCTGCGACGCATACCACTACACCGCACCGAAACCAGACGGCACATGCGCTTCCAGAGCGATCAAGATGGCTCTCGACGAGGCCAACTACAGCGAGAAGGACACGCTGTACGTCAATGCGCACGGTACAGGTACCCACATGAACGACTCATCGGAGACCCAAGCCCTCAAACTGGCCTTAGGCGAAAAGGAGGCTCGCAGGGCCCACATCAGCTCATCCAAGTCCATGACCGGACACATGTTGGGCGCGGCTGGTGGCGTAGAGGTGATCGTATCGGCTTTGTCGCTCCAAGAAGGCATTGTGACGCCTACCATCGGACTCAACAATCCTGACCCTGAGTGCGACTTGGATTACACGCCAAACAAAGCGCAGAAAGCGGACTTGACCATCGTCATCTCCAACTCGTTGGGATTCGGCGGCCACAACGCCTGCGTAGCAATAAGAAAATAAGTTCAGAAGAACAAACAACCTAAATCATAATTAGCATTCGCAAGAGGGTGTCAGTCTACGACATCCTCTTTTTTTTGTCCAACAGTTTTTTGTCGAATTATTTTTCATTTTGATTTAAATTTATTACCTTAACGAATCGGAAAAACATATATTTGAGGCGTCAACCAATTAAGCAGACTACACACCATGAAACGCATAATTACATATATCAACGTATTGCTCATCTATTTGCTATCCGCGAATTCCATGCACGCCATGGTATACAATGGGACCCCCCATAAGATGACGCAACCCAATGGAGACACGGTAACCGTTTATCTATATGGATCGGAGCTCTATATAGATGCCGAAAGCGCAGACCGCTACACACTCACCACAGACGAGAAGAGCGGGGAGATATGCTACGCCCTCCTATCGAAGGACGGAAAGGAATATGCATCCACAGGCATCACCTACACGGGAGGAGAGACTCCAGAGGCCGTGAAAATGATCGTACAGCCTAGCATACGCATCAGCAAAGAGAGCAAGAAAGAGAAAATAGCGCAAGTCAGGAAGAAGCTAAACAAGGCGGAGAAAAGCGAGGATGGTCCTGTGCTTAGAGCCGCCACCGCATTGCCGGACACCGTGTACGGACTTTGCGTCCTCATAGACTTCCCTAGCACAAAATCGAGCATAACGATCGACCAGGTGGAGACGTTCCTGAACGGAGACAACAACCCGATTTTCGGCAACAAATGCTCCATCAAGGAGTATTTCCAATGGATATCCAACGGAAGGCTCACATACATCAACTTCGTGCCAGACCGATACTACACCGCCGAAAAAGAGCTCACCGATTACGCCCCGGCTTCAGCCACAGATTACACGGTAGACGATTTCTACCCTGTGGTCCAGCAGGCCATCAACACATGGGGCAGCGAACACCCGGAGGATCTCCGCAGACTCAGCGAGAACGAGTACGGCGGCATCAAGGCATTGAACATCTTATACGCGGGGAAATGTCCTAACAAATGGGGCACTGGTCTGTGGCCTCACCAAAGCTACGTGCGCAACTTCGACCAAGTGAAAGTCAACAATTGGAGATACAGAGGGGTGGATATATACCACAGCTACCAAATGTCCGACATGGGAGACAGACTCACCATGGGAACATTCGTCCATGAGAACGGCCACCTGATCTGCGGATGGCCAGACTTCTACCAATACGAGGAACACGAGCCCAACAATGCCTCCGGATACAACATCGGTGACGCCTTCAACATCAGCAGCGAAACCAACCCTACCTACCCGAACCCATGGGCTTTGGACCAAATGGGCTGGCTGGACGGAACGAAGACGGACATCACAAACATCAAGGACGGACGTGTCATCACGCTCCAAGAGGGCTGCGGTTATGTGGCGGTATACCAAGGAAAGGGTAACAACGTAAAGGAGAAGTTCTACCTGGAAATCAGGGACAGACATTACCTCCACAACCGGACGAACAAGGAAACCGGCATATTCATCTGGCACAGCTACGACGATGGCGACAACTGCCACCCTGACAACGAAGAACTGCTGGATTGCAGACCTGCGCAATACGAGCATCCGTTCTGGAGCAAAAACAACGGCCCGAAAATCTTCTACGACGAGTCTGATCCAGACGCGAAATGGAGAGACGGCGCGGAGTCTGGCATATACATCTGGGACATCAGCGAAGGCGGGAAAACCATGACCTTCCGCTGCGGCAGATACATAGAGAACCCTGAATTCACCACCCAGACGCTGCAAAAAGCCATTGTGTACCAAACATTCCGCGACAGTATCCAACTGCAAGGAGGCGATGCCCCTTACACCCTAGAGCTGTACGACGGTGAACTACCCGAAGGAATGGAACTGACAAGCGACGGCGTACTCCAAGGCACACCAACCCAAGGAGGGGAAACCACATTCACCATAAAAGCGACCGACATCAACGGCAAGACCGCCTTCCAAGAGTTCACACTCTCCGTGCACGAGTCCACCCCTTACAAGGAAACTCCATACACCATCCCCGGCACTTTCCAAATGGAGGGTTATGACCACGGAGGCGCTGATATCGCATACCACACCTCTAGGACGGTAGACACACGCAGAATCAAGAACGCCAGAGACGACAACGAATTCTTCCCGATGTCACAAGTCAACACAGGCAATTATGCAATAGAGTTCACAACAGAGGGAGAATGGACGAAATACACCATCAATGTGCTGAAAAGCGGATGGTATAGCATGACCATACAAAACTCGACGATATCAGACGCAATAGTAGCCCTGGCGATAGACCAAGAGATAGCGGACACCATGGGCATACCTGGTCTATATACGGAAGAGTCAAGCTGGTTCTTCACCACGACCAAAGCCGTCAGCAAAAACACAACGAAGGAGCTGCACCTCGACCAAGGAGTGCACAGACTGCGATTCATCGGGGAGTCTCTGCCTTCTAGCCTGCAGATGGACAGCGTCCAATTCGAGCTGGTAAAAGCGGACAAGCCAACCTCTTTGGCGAACATACAGAATCCTAACATCACCATCTTCCAAGACGGGAAGGGAGGATTCTTGCTCTCCGGTGCTCAAGGGGACGAAACCATGTACGTATACACCCCACAAGCGGAACTTCTGGAAATCAAGGAAACACCCGCAGGAGAAACCCGTTTCGGAGGCAACTACGACAAGGGGATATACTTCATACGCATAATCGGCAAAGAATTCACCCGCACCATAAAAGTAATCAAGAACTGACAAGGCCGCCACGAATTCAATCGATTACACATTGAAAACCAATAATATACGATTATACCGAACAGATTTAACATATCTGCTCCAAAAAAAACGAAGGAAACTCTTTCCTTTTCAAAAATAATATCTATATTTGCGGTGTAATGTTGTGAAACATGATTCTTTATAGATGTAAGGTTTATGGTTTTCTAAAAGCAAGTCAATTACGGCTTGCTTTTGGCTTTTTAAGCAAGCACCTAAGAAAAATTCCCGCCACATATACAAGCAGCAAGGAAACCTACGGAATCATACGTTTTTCTTGGAAATCAAAGCAATAACATCATTCAAGACATTAGAGCCCATCACTTTAGCAGGCAACACATAAGCGACCACTCCGACGAACAATTGTGCAATCAACTTCAATGACACACTCCAATCCAGCCAACCGATAAGGAACACACACAACGCCATGAAGCAGGAAATAAACAGGTAAGGGAATATGTCCCACAACTGTTCCCGGATGGAATAGCGCACCACATTTCGCACAAAGAACAGATCCACCATATACGACAACAGATTGGCCGTCACAAAGCCCCACAGCATTTGTTCTATCGTTTCATGAAACACGAAAAGGAACAGCAACGTCAAGGCATTACGGATCACCTCCAACAGAAAATTCTTCTTCGGGAAACCCTTCACCACCATGAGGTTCAAGTACATGGTGTGCATCGGCGCCACAAGGCCCGCAATCGCCAACACCCTGAAATACGGGACGATAGGCATCCATTTCTCCGTGAGCACCACCTCCACCACATTGTCGAAGCAAGCCATGGCCCCCATCATGACCGGGAAGATACAGAACGCCACCATGCGCATCATCTTGCGCAGATAATTGAGTTGGCGGGGCTCGTCATCGTTCAGTTTCGACAACACCGGGTAAGCCACCCCCGAAAAGGTGGAGGAGACAATACTGACCGGTAGGAAGTAAAACTTGTAAGACTCCGAATAGTAGCCCAAACGTTCATCTCCGAAATACCTTCCGATGATAGGATTATACACATACCGCACAAAGGTGTTCATCAGGCTCGAGCCTATCAGGGAGAAACTGAAAGCGAAAAGCTCACGTATCACGGAGAAGTCCGGTTTACATCTAGGCCACCAATCGCTGAAGAGCCATAGGAGAACCACACGGATGGCGGGTTGCAGCACAATCTGCCACGCCAACGACCAATAACCGTACCCCATGTAGATCATCGCAATCGTCACAATGCCCGAAACAAGCGCACTGATAAGGCTGGCGACGGACATCTTCTTGAACGCCAGATTACGGGTCAGCACGATGTTCTGCACCACACCGAACGAATTGAAGACAATGGAAAGGAACAGGAAGGGAGCCAACGTGGCCAGTTCCGGCATGCGATAGTATTCCGCGATCCATCCCGAGCAGATGAACAACACCGCATAGAAGGCCAATCCCAAGAACACATTGAAGCAAAGGACCGCCACATACTCCGCATCCGTATTGTGCTTGCGCCGCACCATGGCGGAGGTGAATCCGCTCTCCGTCAGGATATTGGACAGCGCAGTGAATATCGCCAAGGCGCCTATCAGTCCGAAATCGCCAGGCGACAACAAACGGAGCGTCACCAAGCCTACGACAAACGCCACGACCTGGAACCCTACCTTGTCGATCGCATTCCATAAAATGGAGCGGGTGGTCTCTTTCTTCAAATCCTGTGCCATACCACAAAGGTAGTAATAATTAAGAATTATGAGTTAAGAATTATGAGTTAAGAGTTGCCGAGGCACATCACACCACGAATTTTGTTTCTATTCATATATTCACTATCTTTACGAGCAAATACAATAGTATTCATTAATATAAATTTTAACATTTAAGAGATACAATAATATGCCATATATTTACACATTAGAACAGGAATCCGCCGATGATTTGACGAAATTATTGGCAGGTAATCTACAAAGGAGGCGGTTGGAAAAGGGTCTTTCCCGGAGCGCGCTTTCCATGATGAGCGGTGTTCCCGCACCGACCATCGCCAAGTTTGAGCAGCAGCACATCATCGCACTCACCTCTTTTGTGGCGTTGGCACAGGCGCTAGGCTACACGTCCGACATCAAGCAACTTCTTTCCGAACCACACTTCTCCACGATGGAGGAGTTGGAGACCATCAACAGAAATAAAAACAGAAAGCGAGGCAGGAATGAAATCGGTAGATAAACTGAGCGTGCAGATGGGCGAACGACGTGTGGGATCATTGACGATGACCCCAGACGGACGTCGTTGTGTGTTTGAATACGACAAGGAATGGATCGCGACAGGGTTCTCCATCTCACCTATCGAATTGCCCTTGCGCACAGGATTGTTCATCGCTCAACCAACACCCTTCAACGGGGATTTCGGCATCTTCGAGGATAGTTTGCCAGACGGTTACGGCCGTTATCTGCTGAACAGGATGCTCAAGAAGCAGGGAATCGACGAACTGGGGCTAACACCCATACAGCGGCTAAGCATAGTGGGCAGTTCAGGCATGGGCGCCTTATGCTATGTACCGGGAACATTGGTGGGTGAGGAAAAATCTCTCCCCGCCCTCGACCGGCTGCAACAGATGGCGCTGGACGTGCTCTCCGAAAAAACGGACAAGGACGAGGATGTGCTCTATTTCAACAGCGGCAACTCGGGTGGCTGCCGACCAAAATGTCTAATGAAGGACGACGAAGGCGAATGGTTGGTGAAATTCCGCCACACCTACGATCCAGTGGATATGGGCAAAGAGGAATACCGCTACCATGAAGCGGCCCGGCGTTGCGGAATCAACGTGCCGGACTTCCGCCTGATTAACGGCAAATACTTCGCCAGCCGTCGCTTCGACATGGAGGATGGGCAACGCTTGCACACAGCCACAGCCGGGGCATTGCTTGGGGTCTCCATCCAAATGCCCACACTTGACTATAAGAATCTGCTCAGCCTAACTGGCTACCTGACGCAAGACCCTCTGCAGGTGGAAGAGATGTTCCGGAGAATGGTGTTCAATGTCTTAGCGGAAAACAAAGACGATCACCCAAAGAACTTCTCCTTCATTTGCAGGGAAGGCAAATGGTCATTGTCACCCGCATACGACCTAACCCATTGCGTGGCCGGATATAACGGGGAACACGCCACATCGGTGAACAACAATGGCCAGCCGTCCGTGGAGGACATGATCACGGTCGGCACTCAAATCCGCATATCCCGCAACCGTTGCACGAAAATCATCGAAGAGGTCGGAGATGTAGTGAAGGAACATCTCTCCATTCCCACAAATTTATGTACCTTTGTGGAAAGAAAACGAAAGGATTGAATATGACGAAACGGGTTTGTGTCTACTGCGCATCCAGCACACAAGTGGATGAAGCGTACAAGCAGGAAGCGAGAAGATTGGGCGAGGTGCTCTCAAAGAACGGCATCGCCTGCAACTACGGAGGCGGAGCGGTCGGTCTGATGGGGGAACTGGCGCAGTCCATGCTCGACCACGGAGGAGAGATCACAGGCATCATTCCCCGCTTCATGGTGGAGAGAGGCTGGGACAACCCTAAGGTGACGGAGGTGGAGACCTCCTCCATGCACACAAGGAAGGAACGGATGACCAAAGACGTGGACGCCGCCATCGCCTTACCTGGTGGCTGCGGCACCCTAGAGGAACTGATGGAGATCATCACGTGGAAACAATTGGGTCTCTTCCTTAAGCCTATCGTCATCATCAACGTCAACCACTTCTTCGACCCCCTGCTTGCCATGCTGGACAAATGTGTGGAGGAACGGTTCATGTCAGAACACCTCAAAAAGACCTGGACCGTCGTAACATCCGCGGAAGAGGTACTGCCCGCCATACAAGACGCACACACATGGGAAGAGGGTGACTCCCACAAATACGCCAGTCTATAAAACCACCGCACCATGAGCAAAGAGAAAGAATGGTTCGACCAACTCACCGCCAAGCGCACCAACCTGGCACAACAGCTCAAGGACCCGGCGGCGGCTGGTTTCTGGAACTCCGTCGTGGACAAATATTCCGACGAAGCTCACTTTCTCTATGAACTGCTGCAAAACTCCGACGACGCGCAAGCCACGGAAGTCCACATCCACTTGCGCAAAGAGAGCCTGGAGTATACCCATAACGGTTCGGTACGGTTCACCCTGACAGACCCCAATCGGGAGGACGCCAAGGAATCGATCGGTCACCTGAACGCACTGACCTCCATCGGCGCCAGCAACAAACAGAGCGGCAACTCGATAGGCAAGTTCGGCATCGGGTTCAAGTCCATCTTCCGCTATACCGACCGCCCTCATATCGAGGACGACACGCTCTCGTTCGACATACAAGACTATATCGTGCCCGTACCCGCACCTCGCTCGAAGGAGGGAAGGAAAGCCGGCGAGACCTACTTCTTGTTTCCCCTGAAGAATGCGGAGAAGGATTACCAAGACATATTACAGAAACTCCGGACGCTACACCGCCCTCTCTTCTTCCTGTCTCACCTGAAAAAGATAGTATGGGACTCGGACAGCGGTGCCCACGGAGTGTACCAACTAAACGCTGAAAACGAGACAAAGATCGGTACCATCACCTATGCGTTCCTCACCATGACGCAAGACGACGGGGAGAATCGCCAGACGAAACACTTCCACCGCTACACGGACGGATGCGCCATCGCCTTCGAATCCAATGCGCTACGTGCGCCCCAACCCTTGGAACAGGAGGAGAACATCTACTGCTTCTTCCCGACCAAGGAGTCTTGTCCGCTCCCCTTCGTGATCCATGCGCCCTTCCTGCTGACCGACAACAGGGAGAGCATCAAAAACCATGAGGCATGGAACATCCAGCAGGTGCAGGACTTAGGCGAATTGGCGGGGAAAGCCTTGCGCCACCTCGCACAGAGCAATCTGTTGAAGGATACGCTCTTCGACATCATCCCCTTGGAGAAAAACATATTCATCAAGAAGGCAGGGCCACACTTCCTGGCGCCAATCTATACGGCCATCGTCCAGGCATTGCGCACGCAACCCCTATTCTTCACGGACAATGGGCAATACGTGGATGCCACCCACACCCGACACACGGAGGATAGGCTGTTACGAGAACTCTTCAGCGGAGCGCAGGAGGAGATTCTTCCCGACGGATCACAAAGGGAATGGTGCTTCAAAGAATTATACGGGAAAGCGGAGCCTCAACGCTCCATTATCCATAACTACCTAAAAGAGAATCAATTAATAGCCAATACAGTCAGTATAGAGGACATACTGGGCGTCATCAACGCCTTCGACATCGAACGGCAAAGCATGGAATGGCTGAAGAAATTCTACCAATGCTTGGCCAAGAACAGAGTATGTCTAAAGGACGAGCCAGTCATCCTCTGCGCCGACGGCAAGGCAAGGGCGCTCGGTCTCGTGTGCGGAGGGAATGCCCCGTCGCAGGCGTTCGCAGGAGAGACCAACTCCTCCCAATCCGTTCATCCAGCCCTTTGGGAGGACGAGAAATGCAGGCGTTCACTCTCTTCCTTAGGGATAAAAGAGCCTGGTCCGCAAGCCGAGGTGGAGCAACAGATACTGCCCCTCTATCGGGAAGGGAGAGCCCACCTTCTAGGTGAAGCGGAGGTGCTCCGCCACCTCAGACGCATCACGGACTGCTACCAATCCTTGCCCGCACAGGGTGGCGAGCGTGAGAGATTCATCAGCCACCTCAAGGAAATACCTTTCCTTCCCACGGTAGACCATGCAGGCAACCGATGCTTCAGCAGGGCCCACCAGACGGTTCTGCGCACTTCCCTGCTCAATGATTACTGGGAAGGATGCTCAGACATATACTTCATTGAGAACCAAACAATCGCGGACGCTATCCTTCCTGAGAACAGAAGCACATTCTACGAATTCCTTCTGCAATTAGGGGTGCAAACCCAACTGACGATCCGTGACGTGGCACGTACCCCCTTGGAGGCGAAACGGTTAGGCCTAGACCTGAACCCAGTGAGCCTAAGGCAGTACGACAAGGGAGCGCAGGAGATCACGGACAAGGAGATCTGCGGATGGGACCACTTCATCCAGCACCTCAGCCCGAAGCGTTCCGCTGCTTTCTTCCGCCTTCTCAGCGAAGAGATCCAACGGACGACCTCCTTCCTTTTCGCACAGTCGCTCATGGGAGACTACAGCTACGTGGAGAAGGGGAAACAGACCAGAACCCAGCAACGCATCGCCCACACGACCGCCCGGAAGGTCATCTCCGAAACCAAGTGGGTGTATGACAAGGCAGGGGAAGCCCGTACTCCCGACGAGATCGGGGAAACCAGCCAACTCTCCCCACTCTACAGCATCGCCAGCAACGACATCTTCTTCTTCCTTGGCATAAAGATCTCGGACGATTTGAAGGGATTGACGAAAGAGCAGAAAGAGTCCATCGACATCGTGAACAAATTCAAGGAGTGCGGATTCACCATCCGCGACATGGAGAAGCTATTGGAGGATATCAAAGCGAAAAAAGAGCGCCAATAATTCCCCTAAAACACACAATGAATCATCGTGTTAGGCATAAAACCCGCCCATCCACAAGAAAAACACACATTTTTGCCCGAAAGGAACCCCTCGCGCACATATTTGAGTCATCAATTTGATGTTTATTATTCAAAAATTCTTTAATTTTACAAAAGAATTGGGGAAAAATGATTTGGGACATAGCCTACATAATATTCTTCGTAGTATATATCTACACGATATTCACCACCATCATCTTCATGTTGGTGGAGAATCGTAACCCTGTCAAGTCCATCGCATGGATACTGGTCTTGATATTCCTGCCGGTGCTCGGATTCCTCTTCTACATCCTTGTGGGCAGGAAATTCAGGAAGAGGCATGTGATCTCCAAACGAAGCCTTCTCATCAACAAGAAGAGCAACACGTCCGATCTGACGGAACTCCCCAAGCTCAATCTGACCGACACGCAGAGAAGCATCGCCACACTAGCCTACAAGAACAGTGACGCGCCCATCCACGAAAACAACAAAGTGGACATCTACACGAAGGCGGACCTGCTATATGAATCCATCATAGCCGACCTACGCGCGGCCAAGCACCACATCCACATGGAGTACTACATTTTCCTAGCGGACAAGATAGGCTCGAAGGTGATGAACGTGCTGAAGGAGAAGGCAAAGGAGGGCGTCGCGGTGAGGGTGATCATCGACGACGTGGGCAGTTGGCAATTAAAGAAAAAGAAAATCAACGAGTTGCGTGAGGCAGGCATCGAGGTACAGAGTTTCCTCGAGGTGGGTCTGCCATACATCAACAGCCGCGTGAACTATAGAAACCACCGCAAGATCATCGTCATAGACGGATTGGTGGGCTACACGGGTGGTTTCAACATAGCCGACCGTTATGTGGAGGGTCTGAGTTGGGGTCCTTGGAGGGACACGCACATCAGGCTTGAAGGCAGCGCAGTGCTTGGCCTGCAGAAGAACTTCCTCATGGACTGGTTCTTCGTGAAGAGGGAATTGATAGAGGACACGGCCTATTATCCCGCCCAGGAGAAGAAAGGCGACTGCTTGGCCCAGATTGTCATCAGCGGTCCCGACATGGTGTGGGAGAGCGTGATGCAGATATTCGCGAAAGCCTTCATGGAAGCCAAGGAGCGCATCTACATCGAGACTCCTTATTTTCTGCCTCCGGAGAGTTTGATCACCGCCTTGCAGACCGCAGCGCTATGTGGCGTGGACGTGCGTCTCATATTGCCGATGAAGTCAGACGCCAGGGTGACGCTCTATAGCACCTACTCCTACCTCGACCAGATGTTGAAGGCAGGCATAAAGGTCTATTTGTACCAACCGGGATTCATCCACAGCAAGATCGTGGTGGCCGACGACATCGCCATCATCGGAAGCGCCAACATGGACTTCCGCAGCTTCGAACAGAATTTCGAGCTCAATGCGATCATGTACGATGCGACAATAGCGCAAAAGATGGTCGACATATACCACGACGACCTACAATCATCCATAGAAGTAAAAAAAGAAGAATGGGCGACGCGCCGCTTCAGCCAAAAGATAAAAGAATCATTGGCCAGGTTGTTCAGCCCGCTTCTCTAAACTGTAAATTTACCCAAAAGTAAAATGAACGAATTCTTAGAAATAGAAGAAAAGATTGTTTCCGCACTGAAGACAGTGTATGACCCGGAAATTCCAGTGAACGTTTATGATCTCGGCCTCATCTACAACATTGACGTGAAGGAGGATGGTGTGGTGGATATCGAGATGACGCTCACCGCCCCTAGTTGCCCCGCAGGAGAATACCTCGTGGAGGATATTCAAATGAAAATCAACGGCATAGAGGGAGTCAAGCAATGCAATGTGAACATTGTCTTTGAGCCGGAGTGGACCAAGGACAGAATGTCCGAGGAGGCGCTACTGGAGTTGGGTTATCTATAAACAGACATGGAGACATCAAACAAGAAAATATACTTCGCGTCCGACGCCCACCTCGGGCTGACCGTCTACGAGGACAGGTTCACGGCGGAGAGGCGGCTGATCCGGTGGATGGACAGCATCAAGCCGACGTGCAAGGCCCTGTACTTCGTGGGGGACATGTTCGACTACTGGTTCGAATACAAGTACGTCGTGCCCAAAGGCTTTGTACGCTTCACAGGCAAGATGGCGGAGTTCATCGACGACGGCATACCCGTCTACCTCTACACGGGCAATCACGACGTGTGGATGTTCGGTTATTTCCAACAGGAGATAGGTGCCACCATATACACCCAAGAGACCACACTGACCCTCGACGGAAAGAAGTTTTACGTCGCGCACGGCGACGGGTTGGGCGACCCCAGCCTATCCTTCCGCTTCATGAGAGGATTCTTCCGCAACAAGGTCTGCCAATTCTTCTACAAATGGATCCATCCAGACCTGACCATGCCTTTCGGACTAACCTGGTCGCATTTCAACAGGAAAAAGAAGCAAGGGAACGAGGCGGAATCCTACTTGGGGGAAGACCGGGAGTACCTCGTGCAGTTCGCCAAGAAATATAGCGAGACGCACGACATAGATTTCTACGTCTTCGGACACCGCCATATTGCCCTGGACCTAAACATCGGGCAAGAAAAGAAGGTGATAATCCTAGGAGACTGGATCACCAACTTCACCTATGCGGTATGGGACGGAGAGCAGCTTGAACTGAAGAAATACGAAGAGACCGAATAAGGCAAAAAGAACTATCCTAATAATTCTAAAAAAACGCAGGAGAAAAAACGGGCGGCAGACAGAAGGATAAAAACGAGAACTGTTTTTTATTAAATTCGCAATAAAAACCAACGGAGAAGAAGCATGGCACAACCACTGGCAGAGAGAATGCGTCCGAAGACGTTAGACGAGTACGTCGGCCAAAAACATTTGGTCGGTGAGAATGGTGTGCTTCGTAGGATGATGGAGTTGAAACACATTCCTTCGTTCATTCTATGGGGACCTCCCGGCGTGGGGAAAACCACACTGGCCCGCATCATCGCCAACCAGATGGAGCGTTCCTTCTTCACGTTGAGCGCCATCAGCTCGGGCGTCAAGGATGTCCGTGACGTGATAGACAAGGCCAAGAACTCACGCTTTTTCAGCACAGAGCCCCCTATCCTCTTCATCGACGAGATCCACCGATTCTCCAAGGCGCAGCAAGACTCCCTCTTGGCGGCGGTGGAACAGGGTGTCGTCACACTCATAGGCGCCACGACGGAAAACCCATCGTTCGAGGTCATCACTCCTTTGCTCTCCCGATGCCAAGTCTATGTGCTCAAACCCCAGACCGACGAAGACCTGCTTGCGCTGGCCCACCGGGTGGTGGAGAAAGACGAGGAGCTGAAACGCAAGAAGATCTTCTTCGACGAAACGGAATCCCTGCTACGGTTCGCAGGGGGTGACGCGAGGAAACTGCTCAACATCATCGATTTGGTCGTCAGTGCGGAAGCGGATGACGAGGAGGTGCACTTCACCAACGACAAGGTGACGGAGCGCCTGCAGGAAAACCCTAACGCATACGACAAGAACGGGGAGATGCACTACGACATCGTCTCCGCCTTCATCAAATCCATCCGGGGAAGCGACCCCGACGCCGCCATCTATTGGTTGGCCAGGATGGTGGACGGAGGGGAGGACCCGAAGTTCATCGCGAGAAGGCTTGTCATATCAGCGGCGGAGGATATCGGCTTAGCCAACCCAAACGCGCTCCTGTTGGCCAACGCATGCTTCGACACCATCCACAAAATCGGTTGGCCCGAAGGCAGAATCGTCTTGGCGGAGACCACCATATACCTCGCCACCAGTGCGAAAAGCAACTCCGCCTACCTCTCCATAGACAAGGCGCTGGAGTTCGTCAGACAAAACGGGAACCAACCCGTACCACTCCATTTGCGGAATGCGCCGACGAAGCTCATGAAGAATCTGGACTACGGGAAGGATTACAAATATTCCCACGACTACAAAGACCACTTCGTCGTGCAGGAATTCCTCCCAAGCAAGATATCCGGCACGCAGTTCTGGACACCGCAAGACAATGCGGCAGAAAATAGGCTCGCCGACAACATGAAGCGTCTTTGGGGGAACAAAAAGAATTATAACAACATGTAACTCATATGGTCATGAAACATTCAATACTCACCACCCTCGCCATCTGCTGCTCCCTAAGCATTTGGGCGGACGGAACCACCAACAGGAATGTGGAGATCGCAAAACATCTGGACATTTTCAATGCAGTCTACAAAGAACTGGATTTGCTATACGTGGACACCCTCGAACCCCAGAAGACCATCAGAAAGGGCATCGACGAGATGCTGTCGTCATTGGATCCCTACACCAATTACATTCCACAGGACGACATGGACAAACTCAAAATGATGACCACAGGAGAGTATGCGGGCGTGGGATGCGTGATCGCGCAACGGAAGGAAGGGATCCTCATCACCGACGTATACGAGGGAATGCCAGCCCAGCGCGCGGGAATCCGCACGGGTGACATCATCGTAGAGATCGACGGGAAATCAGCGGCAGGCCTTAATGTGACGAACGCCAGCGAACAACTGAGGGGAGAATCGAACACCCAAGTGGTAGTCACTGTCAAACACACGGACGGCAAGAAAACAAAGATCACCATCACAAGGGAGAAAATCGCCATACCAGCCATCCCATTCTACACTGAGATCGAACCAGGCGTCGGCTATATCTACGTCAATGGATTCACCGAGAAGGCGGCGAGCCAATTCAAGAACGCATTCCTGGACCTGAAGGAGAATAAGAAGATCAAGGAACTGATCATTGACGTCAGGGAGAACCCGGGCGGCATATTAGACGAGGCAGTCGACATCATCAATCTGTTCGTGGACAGGAAATCCACCGTCGTATACACCAAAGGAAAAAACCCGAGCCTCAACAAGACATACAAGGCGTTGCGGGACCCCATCGACAAGGAGATGCCCATCGCCGTTTTGGTGAACCGCAACTCAGCCTCCGCCGCCGAGATTGTGGCCGGTGCGCTACAAGACATGGACAGGGCGGTCATCATCGGAGAACGTTCCTTCGGAAAAGGACTGGTACAAACAACAAGAGACCTGCCGCATGGAGGCAACCTCAAAGTAACCATCTCGAAATACTACATTCCAAGCGGACGGTGCATCCAAGCAATCGACTACTCGGAAAAGAATGGGAAGGAATATTCGCAAAGAATCCCGGACAGCCTCACACATGAGTTCAAGACCATCCACGGGAGAACCGTCAGAGACGGAGGAGGAATCAACCCGGACGTCTTCTCGGCCGACACCATCACCTCCACCGCAGCATATTACCTCTACGAGAAGGACATCATCTTCGACTATGTGACGGAATATCAGAAGAAACACCCTACCATTCCACAGATCAAGGATTTCACCTTCACGGACGAGGAGTACGAAGAGTTCAGAGCCTTTGTGAAGAGCAAGAACTTCACCTACAAATCCTTCTCGGAGAGCTTCCTTACGTCCCTCAAGGAATCGTTAAAGGAGGAAGGCTATGCGGAATATGCCGAAGCGGAAATTAACGCGTTAGAGGCCAAATTGAAGCACGACATCGACACGGACCTCAACCTGTTCAAGAAGGAAATCATCAGAAGCATCAGCATAGAGATCGCCAAACGATATTACTACCAAACCGGCATGATCATCGAATCGCTCAAGTTCGACGAATGCAAAAACGAGGCTATCAAATTGTTGAACGATCCCGCGCGATACAAGAAGATACTAACAGAAGGGAAAGATCCCGAAAAGGAAGAGACTAAAGAAAAGGAATAATGAAAGCGATGGTATTCGCCGCCGGCTTAGGCACGCGGCTCAAACCGTTAACCGACACGATGCCCAAGGCTTTGGTGCCTGTCGGTGGGCGCACACTGCTGGAGCATGTGGTCACAAGACTTGCCGGACAGGGATTCGACGAGATGATCATCAACGTACACCACCACGCCGAACAGATAATCGACTACCTGAAAGAGAAGAAAAACTTCGGCATCAGAATCGAGATATCAGACGAACGTGAGATGTTGCTCGACACAGGAGGAGGCATCCGGAAGGCGGCGCATTTCTTCAACGACGGAGAGCCCTTTCTGGTGCACAATGTAGACATCCTTTCGGACGCTAACCTAAAGGAGCTATACGAGATCCACAAAGCGCAAGGAAACGACGCCACATTGCTTGTCAAGGAGAGGGAGACCTCCCGCTACCTATATTTCGACGAGGGGAACCGCCTGAAAGGATGGAAGAACCTCAAAACAGGGGAGGAGAAGTCTCCGTTCTGCGACTTCAACCCAGACAGCAACAACAGATACGCTTTCTCGGGCATACACATAATCTCCCCTAATCTATTCAAACTGATGGAACACTACCCCGCAAAATTCCCCATCATGGATTTCTACATAGAGAATGCGGGGAGGGCAAACATCCGATGCCACGTCAATAACCAGCTGAAGATGATAGATGTCGGGAAGCTGGACAGCCTCAAGGAAGCGGAGGATCATTTCTGCCATCTGTAAGGAAATAGCCAAGCACACAAAACAAGAAAGGCTGACGGATAACCGCCAGCCTTTTTCTATGCTGATACATCCAGGAATCAATGAATGATAGGAACCACACGGAAGTTATCCACGCACATCATGATTTGAGGCTCACCCTCAGGTTGTCCGAACTGGAGGAAACTCAAGTTCGTAGCCTTCTTCAAATCAAAGTTGCCGTCAAACGGATCCGTATCGCTCTTCGTACCATGCCAGAACTCCGTCAAAGGAATTGTGACTGTAGTCCAAGTGTCCGTGTAGAAACCATTGGATGAATCCTTGTATGGCTCCCAGAAGCAGATTGGAGAAACCTCACGTCCGTGCTTGTCCGGTGAATCGATAGGACCGAAGAAAATCTCCGTCTTGATTCCCTTGTAAGCGACCTCTTTAGGCACATATACCTCGAACTTAAGAGCCAACGAGCTCAAGTCATAAGACTCGAAAGCCTTCGTTGCGACAGAGATCGGACCGCGACCACCCTCCTGCGGGTTAGCCACATACTGGATATACATACATTGGTTCATCATCCAAGGATGATCATACTTACCATAGAGCAAACCATAGTTGCCGCTGCATGGCTGAGGCAACTTAGCGCCATTCACGAAAGGAGAGATCTCCGTACCCATCTCCAACGTACCAGTGATCAACTCACCATTCTCGTCAAATGGATTATATCCACCCCACGTTGCAAGTCTGTAATCAAAGTTCACGATGATGTTTCGGTTATCACGGAAGAAGAACTTGGAAAGGATCACCTTGTCTCCGCATTTTATCTTCAACTGACCGTCCTCGGAACCCTCCGGAACGACCACGGAAATCTCGTTATTGGAAGACTTCACGATCTTAGCAGGGAAATCTGCGCCCGGGAACATGATCTCGCAGTTCTTCAGGTTACTACCGTAGATAACCGCAGTCTGCCCATCAGGAACATATTCGCACAACATACTCTCCATCACAGGCTCATTCGAACATGAACCGCCGCCCAGTTGAGCAGGGCCTCCCCCATTTCCGCAACTAGCCAAGCATCCTGCGATAGCCATCGACAATATAAACACAAAATTTCTTTTCATGATGTATTTGTTATTTTATTATTAATATTCAATTCGAAAAGTCAGCGGGGACAAATCTTTCGCTAACCCTTAATACAAAATTAAGAATTTTCGCCAAACACACAAATTAAATTCACTTTTTATTACTCAATTTTCGACTGACGAGACGGTAATTTCACTTCTGATTTAGTGCCGGAGGCGATCTGATCCCTATTATTCGAAGGCAACGTGATGCCAAACTTCAAGCCTGCGGAAAACAGCTGCACCTTGTCTACAATGCGGGTGGCGAACAAGCCTTCCGTATCCACGAAGAAATCGTCAGAGAGTTCAGGTGTCCGCTTCTTCCTATTGTCAAGGATGCTGGTCAATCCATAATTGCAATATAGGCCTCCATAAAACATGATCCTTTCCGAAATGGAGATGTTCAAACCAGCCTCCGCATACAGTGCGAACGCCAACTTCGTGTCGACGCCTCCACGAGCGACAGGGTTGCTGTTGACAAAACCATGATGAGGAAGATCCTTAATCGTGACGTTTGTCTGAGGATAATACCCGCTCACGGCATATGTGCCATCATAGATCTCATAGCGGGAGAGAATCGGCACCACCAACTTGCCTCCCAAACCGCACAACAGATTGGCCTTCTCGGAGAATGGCACTTTATAATAAAATCCTAAAGGAAATTCAAACGTGTAGATGCGCTCCTTCTCCTTCCATCCGTCGAACGACTCGATCAAATCGAACGCCTGACCGTTCTCATGGTCATAGGAAGCGGTGACGGCACAACCATTCAAGCTAGCCTTTGATGTATATTGGAAGAAATCCACACCACTTCCCATGCCAAAATTCTTATTCTGGAAGAAAAAGACATAGCGGGAACTGAGCATGAACCCAGGAGACAACGCCGCATCCGAATCTTTCTCGCCATTGTCAAGAGGTCGGTCAAGTGTCGGATCGAAAAAGAGCGTATTCAAACCACCCCCAACACTAAACGAAAGCATCTCGCCCTGTCCGTACGCACCGGCAGAAAGGGTCAAAGCGACGATTAACAAGAACCTTTTCACATTCATCATCTCAACCTCCTAATTTATTTTATCAATTCAGCAGCTTTGGACATGAATTTACATGTCGCGCTTCGGTCATCCGCCAGAATCACGATACAAACACATCTTCCTTCGGTAACCCATACCTCATTCTCCTTATGCACAATATCCGTCCAATACTTCAGCTGGCCCTCCAACGTGTAAATGTACATCCTTGCGCCCTCAAGGTCAGCCTCATCCACACCATGGACATAAACCGTCACCTTGCCCCGGTTCGAGAATGTAGGGTACGTGGAGATGGTGAACGGAACATTCAACGCCTCAAAGTATTTACCGCAGACATACATTGTGTCATTGTCCGCCGTAATGGCATGCAACGAATAATAGCCATCAAGACCTGTCATCTCACAATAGTACTGACCCGTCGCACCTGGGATATCCACATTGTTTTTCCTCCATTGGTAAGCGACAAACTCGTTTCTGGAGTTGTCACACACTACGACATCATTCCACATCCGCATCACGTAGCGGGCATCGTAACCGATTCGGATAGGAACGGTCTCGACCTTACTGTACTTCCCTTCTCCAAACATCTGGGCATTCACATTATAAGTGCCAGGAGCGATCCCCTCAGGGACAGTGAACGTGATGGAACCGGTTTCACCTTCCTTCACAGCTCCCACGACATTACGGAATCCTTGTGCGATTCCCTCAGAATCGAAGAAGAATTTGAAGGTGTCTGGCACACCGTTCAGAATCTCATAATTCAGATGGAACTCGTCACCCGCACAGAATTTACTCTTCATGTTCTTCTCCCCGTAGTATACTGACGCACCACCCGAAACGCTCGTCCACCTGATCTTTATGTCACGGCCATCCACATAGAGCGATAAATGTACCACACTATCGCAACCATACTGGGAGAGCAGATTCACCTCATACTCGAAATTGCCTATATGATCGGCCTCCACCGTGAAACCGTTCTTCTCATAGACCGTGCCTGCCTTCGTCGTATCCACCAACCTCACAGAGTAAGGATGTGAGACGATTAGATTCAACGTCACGACGGAATCACATCCCGCGGCGGTAGTGAACGAATCCACATATGTGCCCGATTTGGTCAGTTGTCTACCTTGCCAATAGAAATCTCCGCACGCCACCTCATTAAACACAAGGTCATACTCCTTGTTGACGATGAGCTTCACATCTATGATGGAATCGCAGCCGTTGGCGCTCGGGAAGACGATGAGCGTGTCTCCATAGAACTCGTACTCGTTCCAACGGACAGGCAACTCGCTTTCGCAAAGTGTTCTCCTGATCTTCGTCACTGAAGACGACTTAACGGTCAGAGACAACCGTGTGATACTATCACATCCCAAAAGTGATTGCAACGTATCGGTATACAGACCGCTCTCATAGAGATACCTGCCATGCCACTCGAACGAATCGCAAGTGGTGACGGATACCGTCGTGTCATAGATCGGCAAAATATTCAAGCGGAAGATGACGAACGAATCACAACCTTCCCTCGTCGTGAGGACAACTCTGGAAGTGTCGTTGTAGATCTCATAATCATTCCAGATGACCGGAAGTTCATTCTCACAAACCGTGTAATGAATCGTATCTTTACTATACTTCGGATAATTGATGGTCAAATCAATGGAGACGATACTATCCTCGCCCGCCGCCGTCTTCAGCAAATCATAATAGACACCGCTCTCTGTCAACGTCATGCCTTGCCACTCATATGAGATACAAGCGTTCACCTTCTCCGGCGTCTTCTCAGGAGGAGGCAAAATCGTCAGCATCATCGTCACGACGGAGTCGCACCCCTGTGCGGAGACTAGACGCTGTGTATACATGCCTGACGAGTCATAACGCTCACCATTCCATTCGTAGGAAGATACCGCACTATCCAGCAAGAATATCTCATAAGATGGGAGGATCGTCAAATGCAACGTGATGATGGAGTCGCAGCCATAGGAAGAGACTAGTTTATAATCATAATCACCAGACTTCATGTATTCCTTGTCATGCCATACATACGGTGCGCAAGAGGTGTCTTCGAACTCCGACCGCAGAACAGACAATCGGTTCAGATGGACAGCGACGATAGAATCGCAACCCAGCGAGTTTTGAATGGTCAATGACGTATCGGACGACACATCAAAGCCATGCCACTTCACGGACGATGCGTTCTCACAGATATCCACCGTGTCCTCACCATACGTAGGCTCCAAGATGGTCAGATACAATGTCAGGATGGAGTCGCATCCAAGGGAAGAGACAAGGGTCTGGTCATAGACGCCACTCTCCGTATAGACTGAATCGTTCAACGTGTACGTACCGCATGCCGAGCGATAAATCGTATCCCTCATAATAGGCAAGATGGTCAGATGGACGGTTATGATCGAATCACAGCCTATCGGAGAATCCACTTTCTTTTCCAACACCGTACTCTCCGTATAGACACTGCCCTCAACCGTGTACGAAACGCAAGCGGTATCATACACCACATTGGACGGAGATGACAGCACGATCAAATTCAGCCGCACAATAGAGTCGCAACCATTTTCCGCAGTGAACCGTTGCTCATAAATACCAGTCTCCGTATATACCGAATCGTTCAAACGATAGGAGATACATACCGTATCGAACACCAACGTGACAGGGGAAGGGAGAACGGTGAGATTCAGCTTGATCAAAGAATCACAACCGTTCGGAGATGGCACCAATTGCTCATACGAACCGCTCTTACGATAAACAGTGTCATTCAAGACATATGAGCCGCAAACCGTATCGGTGATGACCCTCGTCGGCACCTCCCAAACCGTCAGATCCAGTTTGATCACAGAATCGCAACCCGTGACGGACTGCAACCTTTGTTCGTACAGACCACTCTTCGTATAAGTGGAATCATTCAACTGATAAGAACCGCAAGCCGTGTCCGCCAACTGCACCTCATAGGATGGATATATGGACAACTCCAAGATGAGCGTTGAATCCCTGCCGTCTGGCGTAAGGAAATGTTGCTCATATGTACCGCTCTCCGTATAAACGGAATCGTTCAAAACAAACGAGTCACAAGCGGTATCCCTAACCGTTCCATTCTCAAAATTCAAGATCTTCAGGGTCAATGTCAGGATGGAGTCACAACTTCTCTCTTTCGTATATAGATGCTGCGTATAGATACCACTCTTCGTATAAACTGAATCGTTCAAGACATAATAGGAGTAGGCAGTATCCACAATATGGGTTTGGACAGGAGGCAAAACCGTCAAGTGGAGGATGGATGTGGAATCCGCACCCGTCTCAGTCACATAATGTTTGATGTAAGTGCCCGACTGACTAATCAAGGAATTGTCCCAGAAAATTCCGCCACTACATGTGGTGTCGCTCCACTCCGACACGATACCTTCAACGATGGTCAAATCCAGACGAACGATACTATCACATCCATTCGAGGTCGGGATATGCTGCGTATAGATACCCGATTGGGTATAGATCGAATCATTCAACTGATAGGCAACACTAGAGATTTCCGTAATAAGCGTGTCACCCGCAGGGATAATGTCCAACACCAAGAAGAGCACCGAGTCGCAGCCATTCGCCGCCGTCAGTCGCTGCTCATACACTCCCGTCTCAGTGTAAGTCTGTCCATTGATGGTGTAAGGACCACATACCGTATCATAGAGCGTCTGACTGCTTGGCTCCAAGATCGTCAGATGAAGCTTCACGATAGAATCGCAATTGCCTTCCGTCGTAAGGAGTTGCACATAATCGCCAGACTTATTGTACTCATACTCATTCAATGTATATGTGCCACAAGCCGTATCGGTGATCTCCACGACAGGAACAGGGTTCGCAATCACCTTCAGGGACACAAGGGAATCACAGCCAACAGCGTTCTGGAATCGGATGACGGTATCTCCCATGACAGACCTACCCTTCCATCTGACAGGGAGCATACCTTCGCAAACGACAAGCGTATCCGCACCGTAGGATGTCTCCAAAATCGTCAGATTCAACGTCAGGATTGAATCACAGCCCGTGGAAGAGAGAAGTTTCTGTTCATAGACTCCACTCTGCGTGTACACAGAATCGTTCACAGTATAAGAACCGCAGGCCGTATCGGACAACGACGCATAGGTTGGATGATTGACGACAAGATGCAATGTGAGGATCGAGTCACAACCCGTCACCGTGGAGGTGAGCATCTGCTCATACACACCGCTCTCCGTATAGACGGTATCATTCAACCGATAAGATCCGCAGGCTGTGTCATAGATGGTCTCCGTCGCAATCGGCAAAACGACCACCTTCACATCAACCAAGGAATCGCAACCCATCACATTGCGCAAGTTCAGTGTCGTATCACCCGACACTTGTGAACCATGCCACTCATAAGGCAACTCACGCACACAAACGACGATAGAATCCACACCGGAAGAAGGATTCAAGACTGTCAAGTTCAAATGGATGACGGAATCGCAAACGCCCTCACCATTATGGACCACGAAGACAGGTTCCGTCGTACTGCTCGAATACTCCACACCATCTCTCCAGACATAAGAGTCGCAGGAGAATACAGTGTCATATCGTTCATAGGATTCATCCGTATAGACCGTCAAATGAGCCGCACCCACAACAACAGGCGTTCCCGAGGTGGCAAAAGACCTTCCATGCCATACAAAAGGCATATCCCCCGGACATACCATCGTGTCGTTCACGATCGCGAAAGAATCCTCCCCGACAAAGCTCTTACGCTCGACAGTGTACAGGACGGAATCAATCAACGTGTTGCTACTGAGGTCCGTAACAGCATAGTAAACCTTCAAGGAAGGAGAGTCATAGACATTCAGTTTAAAAGCAATTCCGCTAAAGTCCTCATACGTGACGCCATCCAAACTATATTGGTAGAGGAGGTCGGTCACAGCGTCACAATTATCGGACACATGATCCGTCACATCGCTCAGCGGCACACGGAAGAATACATCCCCCCCGATGGAATCCGTCACCGGTTGGATACGGTTACCATAAGAGATACCCAAGGAATCCACCCTAGGTGCGGTAGCGTCCAAGACCCTCACCTGCTGATAGAAGTCCGGATTGCTTACCGTGTATGTGAGGCCATCATTCGCGACGATACCCACGCGCCATGAGATGGAATCACCATCAACAAAATCGTAATAATCATCAGCCGAAGCATATTGCACGATACCATGATTGATTCGATACGCACACAACGTATCCGCATAATCATACGAACATCTATCAATGAAGCCTGGCATATAATCCCTTATACGAACTCTCGCCTTGCAACTATCCCCCGCGAACATCACCAAAGACTTCACCTCGTCAGACTCTATGTCATGGGTGGAATTCGTCACGTATACGGTCGTGTCCGGGCAATACCCGCCCTTCGCCGTCGTAATCAACATATACTGATAGTTGTCATGACCGCTATAGTACATGGTCACCCTTGTCTTACCATCCCAGTCCTCTCCATGCTGAAGCACACCCTGCTCATACCAAGCATACTCGGTGTGTTGCCCAGACTGAGTATAACCCATACGGAAAGGATCTCCATAACATCCCTCGGAATAGATGGTGTCCGCAATCCGCTTATTCACCTTGGCAAAAACGGAGAGATGCACAAAGACAACCGAATCACAACGATCCGGGCCATTGTCTACCGTATACGAAAGGTCATAGGAAGAACCGCTGCTATACGACTTCCCATCCCGCCACAAATAGCTTGATGAGTTACAGACAATCAACGTGTCGTACCTGTAATATGAGCTATCAATCCGTGCGGAAAGCAAGGCGGCTCCTATCTCAGCAGACTCGCCAGCGGCATTGAACACATGTCCATGCCACGTGACAGGGAAGGAGTTCGCACATACAAACGTATCCCGCACAATCGCATACATCTTGCCATTCCTCTCCGTCGCACGTTCAACGGAATAATCAACTGCGCAAGCATCGGACACATTACCTGACTCGTCCTTCACCTTCCAATACAACGTCCTGTCGGTTTGCGTGAAGACATCCAAGTTGAATGTCAGGCCATTGTATGGATTAAAGTTCACTCCATCGTTGCTATAGAGCACATCGAACGAAGATGCGCACTCGCTGGATGCGGCAGACTTCACGTCGGAAGGAGAAACAGAGAAACGGACAGCACCATTCACGGAATCGGTCACCGCAATGAACCGCTTGCCCGCAGATATACCATCGCAAGCCAGATCCGGAGCCGTAAGATTCTTCACCCGGATCACCTGAGGATTGACTGTCTCGTCAGACAAAGATGTATCCTGCGTATTGATCTCCACCTTCCAACGCAATTCCGTACCATCAGCGACGTCCAAGAGCGTAGGCTGGTCCGCAAGATTCACCCATCCGCCTCCATTCACGCGATAATAGACAATCGTATCAATCGCATCGTTGGAGCTGTATACAAACGCAGGACGTATCGTAGGCATATCCAAACGACGCAACCTGCAGCCATCATTAGCAGCACTATCGATAGGAGACGCGGCTTCATATATCACCAAGGAATGATTAGCTTTCATCACCAGATTCAAGGCGAAGACACTATCACAACCTTCCGCATTCGGCTTATGGAAACCATCCACTCGCACGCTCTCGGTATAGGTGACACCATCCCTCCACGTGTAAGGTTCCATCGTCATGACATTTTCCTCCACGAAGAAAGAACTGTCCACATGTACCGACAACAAAGCGGCACCCACCTCAGCCTCTTCACCAACGTAAGTGAAGGTGTGTCCATGCCATACGAACGGGAAATCGCCCGCACAAAGTATCGTGTCTCGAACAATCGCATATTTCTTGGCACCCACCTCCGTATTTCTCTCCACTGCGTACTCAATAGGGCATGCGGAGGATTCGTTGCCCGCCCCGTCACGCACTTTCCAATAAAGCGTCGCGGAAGGCTGGGAGAACACATTCAAAGGGAATGACCCGCCCGTATATTCTGAGAACGGAAGGCCATCCTTGCTAACGAAAACCGCAAGATTAGAGGAGCAGTTATCTGAAGCCACCAACCTCACATCGTCCGGGTCAACGCGGAACGACACCTCTCCCATCACAGAATCCAGCACAGGAGCGAAGAGATTGCCGGCAGAGATCCGATCACAATCTAATATCGGAGCAGCCACATCATTCACACGAATCACCTGAGGATTGACCGTCTCGTCCGTCACAATGCTCTGGTCATCGGCCGTGATATCCACACGCCAATAGAGTCTCGTGCCATTCTCCACCTGAGTGAGGATAGAATTGCCGGCATAATTCACCCATCCGCCTCCGTTCACACGATAAAAGACCGTAGTGTCCAAGGCATTATCCGCATTATAGACGAATCCAGGCTTCAAAGTCTCCAAGTCCAACCGGGACAAAAGACACCCCTCATTCATGGCACTATCGACAGGGGAAATAGGCTCATCTATTTTCAAATTGCTCGGTTCCTTTATTGTCAGGCGCAAAGAGAACACGCTATCGCAAGCGCCCGCATTGGGCTGATGGAAATCGTTCACCTCCGTGCTCTCCGTATAGGTCTTACCATCACGCCATGTATACGGTCCCGCATTCACAATCGTCTCCGTCTTGTAATAGGAGCTATCCATCCGAACGGTCAACAATGCAGCCCCAACTTTCGCCTGTTCTCCGTCACTGGTAAAGGTATGTCCATGCCAAGAGACAGGGAACGAGCAAACCAACGTGTCGCGCACAATCGCATAATACTCGCCATTCAGCAAAGTGGCACGTTCCACTTCATACGAGACAGCACATACAGAGGATTGTAGTCCGCTGAGATCCTCCACCCTCCAATATGCGGTAATGGATGGATTATCAAAGACATTCAAGGTTCCATCGAAGCCATTGAAATCGATGAAATTTGTCCCGTCCAGGCTTGCGGAGACCTTCAAGTCGGAAGTGCAGTTATCGGAAGCGGCGGAAAGCACATCTTGCAACGAGACGGAGCAAGGCACAACTCCACCGATAGAATCGGCCACGGCAAATGTGCGTTTCCCTTTGGATATATCGTCACATATGAGCTCCGGTTTCTGATCGTCCCACAGATGGACAACGATAGGATCAGGGGTCTCATCCTCCAAGACGTCTCCATCATAGGTGCGTACCGTCACATGCCAACGGATCTCATCTCCGGAAGCGACATCCGACAGAATCGGGGCCGTCTCGAAATCAACCCACGAACCATTGTTCAAGCGATACAGGTAGGAAGTGTCCCGTCCCATGCTAGAACAATAGGAGATCGTCGGTTTATAATAGCTCAAATCAAGATTCTTCAAAAGGCATCCGTTGTTCGGGGCACTATCCACCGAAGCGTTGGCAAGATTCTGCACAAAGAAATCATAATTAAGCAAAGCCCTGAATATCGTGGTGTCAGGACATGCGCCACTAGGAGCGGAAGCAACGAACAGATACTCCACATCATGGGTTCCGACCGTCGCCGTATATGAACTGGAAGTACCCACCACCCCACCAGACGGGTTCAACCATTGGAATGAGGTACGTCCGCTAGCACTAGGGTCGAACGAGAAGGTCACCTCCTCACCCGAGCAATCAATCTTATTCACATCCCCATCAGACAAAGAAGATTTGTCGACAGGAGGGTAATATGTGAGGTCAAGGGAGACAATCGTGTCACAATCGCCATATCCAAGGATCGTGTCCAAAGCCGTATGGTTGCTTTCCGTATAGGTTTTACCGTCAATCCACACAAACGGTTCGCCACAAGAGAGGTGGGAATCGGTGCGTTCACAATAGCTGCGGGGCTTCTCAGTGGCACCCATATCGACAGCTAGCCCATTAATACGGGCCTTACCGAAATAATCGAAATCCGTCACACCTGAAATCGCACGGTTGCTACCCGCATCCACACAAGGAGAACCATCCCTCAATGTGTAATCTGAGTTCAGAAGCGGATTGGCGGAGATATTACCTGCACCCGCATACCCACCCTGAACGCAGGAATAGGTCACGCTAGCCCTGTTAAGGATGGCACCACCGTTCCCATAAATGACGCAGTTGGTAATCTTGCAACCATTGTTGGATGAGTTGACCGCATAACGGTTAGGCGAGAATCCCGAACTGCTGTTATTATTAATCACCGTACAGTTCAGCATATTACCGCCATTCAGGTTAACAGCCGAGACATTCGATCTGTTCAATACGTTCGAGGCGATAACCATATTGACCAACAGACCTTCGGAATTGACCAACACGACACCGACTTCAGAATCCGAAGAGGTATTTCCTGTAACCAAACCACCTATAACAGTACCCGACACCGCAAGAGGAGCGCCACCCGTACTATTCCGGATAACCGTACGGTTAAGTCTCAGAACCGCACCGCTATTGACAGAAACAAAATGGTTATAGGTGATGAAGCCTGACGAGGAACTTAAATTGTCGGAGTCAAGCACAATGTTCGAAAAGACCACCTCAATGCCTCCATTAATGTATATGGATGTGTTATAGAGGTGTATCAGATCCCAAATTATACTAACGGATTTTCTTTTTATGGCATTGCCATTCCTCGACATCACCACCACGCTCTTGGAAAAACTAAGATTCTCATCCAACGTCACATCACTGAGCAACATCAGGGTGTCACCCGCTTGCGCCGCATTCACCGCATCAACCAAGCTCGTATAAGCGGAACCAGTGCCCGAAGCGCCAACAGTCCGCACACGTCCATACACAGAAGTGACAGAGCACAAAAGGCACACAAAAATTCCTATAAGTATTTTAAAATCCTTTGTTTTCATAATCGAACTACAAAATCCTGAGCCATTCACCGACGTTCAAAAACACAAATTTATGAAGAAATCTATCATCACCGATATATCTAACTCACCTAAATAACTTCAAAGATGGTAAAAAATCCACAATGTACCAACATTTATTAACATATTTTTATAACCTAACTAAAGTATACAGCGGAATAAGGGGGGATAATTGTTAGTATTCCTGTTGAAAACAGGTTAGAAAACGGTTGAAAAGGTGGGGGAAAAGAAAGGGGAACGTGTTCCCGAAGAACACATTCCCCCAATCCTTATTCGATATGATAAAATTACATATTCATACCACCGCAACAGTGGATGACCTGACCGGAAACATACGAGGAGAGGTCGGACGCCAAGAATGTAGCGACATTAGCCACATCCTCAGGAGTTCCACCACGTCTCAACGGAATAGTGTCCGTCCATTGCTTACGCACTTCCTCCGACAATTGCATGGTCATATCCGTCAAGATGAAACCAGGGGCGATACAGTTCGCACGGATGCCACGGGAGCCCAGCTCCTTAGCGGTAGACTTAGCCAAACCGATCATACCTGCCTTCGATGCGGAATAGTTGCACTGTCCGGCATTTCCGGAAACACCCACAACTGAACTCATGTTGATGATGCTACCGCCTCGTTGACGCATCATGATAGGTGCGCAAGCGTGGATGAAATTGAACGCGGACTTCAGGTTCACCGTCAAGACAGCGTCCCACTGAGCCTCCGTCATACGCAACAACAACGTATCCTTTGTGATACCCGCATTGTTCACCAAAATATCGATGCTACCAAAATCCTTTTGGATTTGTTCTACCACTTTATGAGTCTCCTCGAAATCAGCGGCATTGGAAGCATATCCCTTAGCCTTCACACCCAAAGCGGCAATCTCTGCCTCCGTAGCCTTTCCAAGCTCGTCAATCTTCAAATCCGTGAACGCTATATTCGCACCCTCGCTGGCAAACTTCAAAGCGATGGCCTTACCAATACCTCTGGCGGCACCTGTGATAAGGGCCGTTTTCCCATTTAACAATCCCATAATTATATTCTCTTTTTAGTTATTAATCTTACGCAAAGATATGAATTTATTTCCAATCTCCATTTCGCTTAATCAAGTCAATCAGCCTTTCGACCGCCTCCGACTCCGGAATGAGCTTTTCCACGCAGGTCTGCCCCTTGTAAAGGTTCACCTTGCCTTTCGCCGAACCCACATATCCATAGTCAGCGTCGGCCATCTCACCCGGGCCATTCACAATGCACCCCATAATGCCTATTTTCAGGCCTTTCAGATGGGAAGTCTTCTCCTTGATCCGCGCGATGGTGGCCTGCAAATCGAACAATGTCCTTCCGCAACTCGGGCATGAGATATACTCTGTCTTACTAACCCTCACGCGTGAGCCTTGCAAAATGCCGAAAGACAGGGAGAGCAACTGGGACTGAGGCACATTCGGGGCCTCTATCCACAAACCATCCCCCAAACCATCGATGAAAAACACCCCCAAGTCCGCCGCCGCCTTGATTTGCAGATCCTCAAGATTAGCATCTTCGTATCTGCGCTTCAACACGACAGGGTTCCGTACGCCATCGGCAAGCAACGCATGGAAAAAGGCGCGCTGCTCCCCTACTCCGTTCGGATGGTCGGTGGTCATCACAATGACAGTCCGCTCATCCAGCGATTTCTTAACTTCATCCGTATAATCAGGATACGACAGCTGCAAGAATTTCAATGGGGAAGCATCGGAACGCAAGTCCGCAAGGCGACTCACCTCGTACAAAAGAGCGCCACCCAATCGTCCGTTCTCCAGGCTATAGTCCGGTTCCAGCCCTTGACAAGAGACCGCGGAGGAGGTGACCACAACAGGGAGGGCACCCTCACCGACACGATCCACCTTGAATGTGCTTCTACGGGCATACTGGAACGGATTGACCATGCCGGAATCCTTCGCGACAATCTTAGCATGCCCAGCCCTCTTCGTGACATAATCGACCAACTTGCGGGCAACAGGAATCTCACACTCCGGCTCCTCGCTCAACGAAACGCGCACCGTGTCGCCAATACCATCCGCCAACAATGCGCCAATGCCCAAGGCGGACTTCACACGGCCATCCTCACCGTCTCCGGCCTCCGTGACGCCAAGATGCAACGGATATCGCATTCCCTCTTCCTCCATCGTGGCCGCCAAAAGACGCACCGTCTGCACCATGACCACCGTGTTGGAAGCCTTGATGGAAATCACGACGTCGTTGAAGCCATCCTCCCTACAGATGCGCAGGAACTCCATACACGACTCAACCATGCCACGAGGCGTATCACCGTAGCGGGACAATATCCTATCGGACAACGAGCCATGGTTCACTCCAATCCTCAAGGCGGTGTGATGCTCCTTGCAAATACGCAACAGAGGAAGCAGTCGATTCTTTATCTTCTCCAGTTCCTGCTGATACTCCTCGTCCGTGTAATCAAAACGTTGGAGGGTATGAACCCTATCGACGAAATTGCCTGGATTGACACGCACCTTCTCGACATACTGAGCAGCCACCTCCGCAGCGGCAGGATTAAAATGGATATCCGCCACCAAAGGCACATCACAACCTCTATCGGTCAAAGAGCGCCGAATCAGTTTCAAACTTTCGGCCTCCTTTACACCTTGGGCTGTAAAACGCACAAGTTCACCTCCCGCGGAAACAATACGCAACGCCTGTTCCACACTAGGTTCAATGTCGTTCGTGTTGGTATTCGCCATGGATTGCACCCGTATCGGGTTATCGCCACCCAAAGACAAGCCACCGACATGCACAACGGAAGAGTTTCTCCGTCTGTAATTAAACAAATCGTCAGACTGCAAATATTTCATAAGCCACATACGATAAAAAAGATTTCACACATTTCTAAGAAGAAAATGCGTGAAATCTTTATTGTAATGTTCGAATAAGATTTACGAATTACAAATCCTAAATCCCTTATTTAGTCACAAGGTCTGTCTTCTTTGAGTTATCAGCCTTGCCATTAGCATTCATAAACTCTGCCTCTTTCTTAGGCAAGAATCTATGAGCGATAGGCGCAGCGATAAACCATGAAGAATACGTACCGACAATAACACCGACCAACATCGCGAAGATGAATCCACGGATAGTGTCACCACCGAACACGAAGATGATCAACAACACAACCAAGGTACTCATAGAGGTACTGAACGTACGGCTCAATGTGGAATTCAAGGCATCGTTGAACAATCTATGATCATCACGGGACTTATACAACTTACGGAACTCACGGATACGGTCGAAGATGACCACCTTATCATTGATAGAGTAACCGATGACCGTCAAGATAGCCGCAATGAACGACTGATCCACCTCCATGGAGAACGGCATAACATTCTTCAACAAGGAGAAGATACCCATGATGAACAACGTATCGTGAACCAAAGCCGCAACCGCACCCAAGCTGAACGACAAGTTGCGGAAACGGATCAAGATATAAAGACCGATAACCAACACAGCGATCAAAACCGCGAAGATAGCGGAAGTCTTGATGTCGTCTGCCATGGTAGGACCCACCTTCTGGGAGCTCTGCAAACCATATGTTACAGAACCATCCTCCACATCAGCACCGAATTCACCAGCCTCCGTACGCACGTAACGGCTCAAGAACATCTCTTTCGTAACGCCTTCTGGCAAATACGACTTGACACCCTCGTAAACCATGGACTCGATCTCGTCATCGATTGTGTCGGAATTCTCCAAGATTCTATAGTTCGTGGAAATTCTCACCTTATTGCTCTCTCCGATAGTGATGACGTTCACATTGTCAAACACATTTCTCAAAGAGGATGCCATCTCCGCCGTGTTAATCGGCTGTTCGAAACGAACGATATAGTTACGACCTCCAGAGAAGTCGATACCTGCCTTCAAACCAGAAGTGAACAATGATGCCAAACCAACAAGCAAGATGATGAGAGAACCCGTCATGAATGGCTTAGCCTTGCCAATGAAATCGAAGTTCACATTCTGCAAGAAATCCTTCGTGATAGAAGTGCAGAATGGCAGACTCTCCATCAACACTGGCTTCTTCTTGCTCAAGAAATCGAATATCAGACGAGAGATGAACACTGCGGTGAACAAAGAGCAGAGCACACCAATGATCAACGTGGTGGCGAATCCCTTGATCGGACCTGTTCCGAACACGAAGAGGATGATACCCGTCAAAACCGTAGTGATATTAGAGTCGAGGATGGCGCTCAACGCATTACCATAACCATCCACCAACGCTTGCTTGAGAGGTTTGTTGTTACGTTTCTCCTCACGAATACGCTCATAAATCAACACGTTCGCATCGACCGCCATACCGAGGGTCAACACGATACCTGCGATACCAGGCAACGTCAAGACCGCCTTGAAGGAAGCCAACACGCTGAATATGAAGAACACATTGCAAAGCAACGCGAAGTCAGCCACAAGACCAGGAATCAATCCATAATAGAAGATCATGTAGATCAAGACAAGGATGAAGGCGACAACGAAGGAGATGAATCCCGCATTGATTGCCTCTTGACCCAAAGATGGACCAACGACATCCTCTTGAACAATATGTGCAGGAGCAGGCATCTTACCAGACTTCAACACATTGGCCAAGTCCTTCGCCTCCTCCATCGTGAAGTTACCGGAAATCTGAGAACGTCCACCGGTAATCTCGCAATTAACGTTAGGGAAAGAGTAAACAAAGCCATCCAACACGATAGCCACACTCTTGTTGATATTCTTCTTTGTCAAATCAGCCCACTTCTTAGCGCCTTCCTGATTCATCTCCATGCTAACCTCAGCGGAAGAACCGAATTGGCTATAATCCGCGCGAGCATCCGTGATGACGGAACCACCCAAAGGTGCCTTACCATCTCTTCTCGAACAGTTAAGTGCGATCAACTGCACATAAAGGCCAGCCTTATCCATTGGCTTGATGCACCATACAGGACGCAAGCTGAAAGGAATCAGACGTCTCTCACGAGCCAATCTGAAATAGTTCATCACCTTAGCAGTATCCTTGATCTCTGCGACACCGAGAACTGGGCCTCTACCATCCTGCCTTTGCATTTGTTGCAAAACGGCGAAGAGAGGGTTTTGTTTCTTGAACTCCTCAACGGAAAGGTTCTCCTCGCTCTGAGAATCTGAAGTGGCGGCTGCGATAAGACTATCAGCGATAGACTGTGCGACAGTGTCTTTCACATTGTTCTGCGCAATGCTATCCGCATTAGCCTCCTTCTTCGCAGAGGCAGACTCCATATCCCTAGCCATGTTGTTTACCGCCTGAAGATACTCATATACCTCAGAGTAATCATACGTCTCCCAGAATTCGAGGTCGGCAGAACCCTGCAGCAACTTACGCACACGCTCTGGCTCCTTCACACCTGGCATCTCGATCAAGATACGTCCAGCGATATCCAATTGTTGAATATTCGGTTGAACCACACCGAAACGGTCGATACGGGAACGAAGCACATTGAAGGAGTTGTCTACTGCAACCTTCACTTGTTCCTTCAAAACCGACACCACTTCACGATCCTCCGGCGTGTTCGTGAATTTATCCTTCAACTCGTATGAGAACAAATAGAACAACGGTTTCCCTGGGTTCGTCTCCTTATAGGCTTCCGCAAAAAGATCCACGAAATCCTTTTGAGTGTTGAGTTGCTTTTCCTTAGCCAACTTCATCGCACTCACAAATTCATCGGTATTGGCCTGGCTTCCCGCCAAAGATTTGATGATGTCGGCAACGGAAACCTCCATCACCACATTCATACCACCCTTCAAGTCCAAACCCAAGTTCAACTCATTCTCGCGGCACTCCTTCAACGTATAACCCAACCAAATCTTCTCTCCCGAAAGGGAGTCGAGATACCTGTTGTATTCTTCCGTACCCTCACCAAACATCTTGGAAGCCTTATTCTCATAATGGTTGGTGACAAGGCTAAACGAAAGGTAAAAGAGGCAAGCGAATGCGAAAAGCACCGCAATCAACTTTACAAATCCTTTGTTTTGCATTTTAATAATAGTTAATTATAAATAATTTTTAAATATATTTTTCACATTAACAGACTGAATCACTGGGTCAAAAACAAACCCACTTTCAATCGGAGCGCAAATATAGTGATTTTTGTTTTATTTCTCACGCCAAAAACTGACGGAATTTCGAAAAAAAAATGATGCACAAAGATTCCCCGTCCTTCCCGCATGCGGCAAAAGAGGATATGTGTCGACATAAAAAGAGGGGAGGAATCAGATGTCTCCGATTCCTCCCCCATATCATAATTGGGGAAATCCTAACGATTAGAACTCCACTTTAGGCGCCTTGTTAGCTCCGTATTCCGACTCGAAATAAGCGCGGGTTCTCAGTCCGAAGATTCCACCTAATATATTATTAGGGAATGAGCGAAGCTCCATGTTGAAATCCTTCGCCGTCTCATTAAACACACGGCGTGACTCCGCGATGCGGTTCTCAGTTCCCTCCAATTGAGCCTGCAAATCGGCGAAACGGGACTCCGCCTTCAAGTCCGGATAGGCTTCTGCCACAGCCAACAACTTGCCCAAAGCGCTGGAAACGGAGCTTTGCGCTTCCTGATACTTCGCCAACTCCTCAGGAGTGATGTTGGACGGATCAATCGTGATGGAAGTCGCCTTGCTTCTCGCCTCGATCACTGCGGTGAGCGTTCCTTGCTCGTGTTTGGCATAGCCTTTCACCACCTCTACCAAATTAGGGATGAGATCCGCACGGCGTTGATACTGTGTCTCCACGTTTCCCCATGCAGCAGTCACTTTCTCGTCCTTCTGCACCAAATTGTTATAGGCGGAAATGCACCAAATCACTAGGACGACAATCGCCCCAATCAAAAAAATCGTACTTTTTTTCATACCAATAAACTTTTATGATTTAATAATTTTCACACTAAAATCTAGAACCTGCACCGCCGCCGCCGAAATGTCCGCCGCCAAAGTGTCCACCAGACATGCCACCGCCGAATCCGCCACCGAATCCGCCGCCAAAGCCGCCACCGCCACCACCTGACCTACGGGAAGTGCCGGTCGACTTGTAGATGGTCCGCAAACGAACTGTCCGCTCTCCGCATTTACCGCACTGATACGTGTCCTTATACTTCACCACCGACCTGTCCGAGTATGACAACTCGCTCGTGATCCGCTTCAGGGAATGCTTGCCACAATGAGGGCACTTTTTGCCTTTCCACCAGAAATAGATGGCGAGGAACGGGAAAAAAAGAAGGCAACCCAAGAAAAAGATTATCTCGAAAAGAGTCAGTTCCTCCCCTTCATCCTCCCAGGTCATGGATCCTTGTAACGTGTCGTAAACAGCGCGCACACCCATCGTCATGCCGCGCGTCCAATCCCCTTCTTTGAAGTAAGGGAGCATACATTCCCTTTGGATCCTCTTGCAAATCACGTCGGGCAAATAACCCTCCAGCCCGGACCCTGTAGCGAACTGCACACAGCGTTCCTGCGTGGAGAGCAGGATGACAAGTCCATTATTCAAAGAGGATTTACCCACACCATACTTCTGCCCGACACGAATAGCCGTCTCATAACAATCTTGATTGGCAAGGGAGTCCACCGCGATGACAACCACCTCGATGCCAGTGGAGTCCTCCAAACGGTTCAGCATCGCATCCATCACCGCTACGGAATCCCACGACAGAATGTTTTCGGGATTGCATACATAACGCGACGCATCCTGCAGATGGACCATCTCGATGTTAGCGACGCTATACTGTTTCGCACAAAGCAAACAAGACGAAAGCAAAGCGATAAAAATAGACAATAATTTTCTCATTTCCTTACTCATTATGCTTCATACAAATATAATGAAAACGAAGAACTCTCGCAACATTAAAAGAAAAAAAGGGGTCGGAAACATCCAACCCCTTGACAAATAAGAGCATTTTTTCCTTATTCAGCTTCAGCATCCGAAGCAGGATCCGTATTAGACTCAACCTGTCCGGTCAACTGAGATTTTGCACCAGCTTCCTCTCTTGGGTAAAAAGCAGCACTAGCGATACTCAACACAACCACCACACACACCAAAAACCAAGTCGCTTTCTCCATGAAATCCGTAGTCTTCTTTACGCCCATGATCTGATTCTGAGCCTGGAAACTGGAAACCAAGCCCCCACCTTTCGAATTTTGCATTAATACTGCACCAATCAAAGTGATGGAAGCAATCACTACAATAATCGTAATAAATGTGTAAATCATTTTTTTTATTTATTGTTTTAAATTCTCTATCAGTCTTTCAAAGAATCTGATTTGGTCTGCAAAGTAAATGCTTTTTTCTGGATTTTTCAAACTTAACTGCCTAAATATTTTTATCGCCTTGTCAAACTTCCTTTGTTTTATGTAGATTTTGGCCAATGTTTCCGTAAAGCATTCGGCATCTTCTGACTGATTATCAGGCTGTTCCAAAAGAATCGGGCTTGGCTCCTTCGGCAACTCATTCGCCTGATAATTATTTTCCCCAACAGACTCCCTTGAGGTGATAAATTCGTCAATTAAGCTCTGACCGCGCATCTCTTTTACGGGTTTCCCCGTGTCGATAGGCTTTAAATCGTTCAATAATTCCGTCATATCCGTGATATATGCGGAGGATGGCGTGATGCGTCCAGACTGTCCGATGGAGGGTCTACCCGACTCCGTCACCCTGACTGCCTCCGCCGGGATATCCACCTTCTCCTCTTCTTCCGTCTCAACAGGCACTAGGATTAACTGGTACAACGCATTCCTATCCACAGAAAACAGTGATGTCTTCCTCAGCTCCTGGTCGAAACGAAGGTCACCCACATTGTGAAGCCCCTTCAAGTAGAGCAATCGGAAAGCCTGCGCATAAGGGAAACGCGCCACACTCTCCCGAAGATCCTCCAGGTGGCATTCGGCAATCCGTCCGGGATGCTCCATCAACGATATGATCTCACTTGTCGTCATCTCTTACCAGTTCGCTACAGTCGCATTAAATATCTGGCTAACAATATCCTCTATCAACAATCCGTTGAGTTCGCCCTGCACCTGATCAATCGTGTACTCATTGGAGAATGTCTGATAGGAGGAGAATGTCTTCTCAAAACTCTCCGTGGCATTCACCTTATTCACGAAACGGACGGAAACAGACATCTGCAAGCGGGAGTCGACAGCCTCTCCGGAAGCGTTCACACCGCTGGATATCACATTGTAGCCGGTGATGTCTCCCGAAATCTGCAAATCTCCGTCATGATCCACGAAACGGAGCGCAGTCTTAGAGGAGAATTCATCCTTCAACTTTTCCGTGAAATCGGACGACAACGAAGCATAAACCAACGGCGCCCTGTTCGGGAACTCATCGATGCTAATCGTTTTCACGACCGAATAATCAATGGATGACCCATTGAACTTATACGAGATCTTGCACGAGACAAGCATACCTATAAAGGCGGTCAATGCCACAAGGGGAATTATGTTCTTTTTATTCCAAACCATATTGTTTAATCTTTCTATACAATGTACGCTCGGATATCTTCAAATCCTGCGCCGCATACTTCCTTTTATTATTGTGTTTCTCCAATGCTTTTTTGATCATGTCCTTCTCCGCATCCTCCAGGGAGAAATTCTCCTCCACATACTCCTCCATGTCCTGGATGTCATGCTGCGATTTGATCTTCGTCACGGAAGGCGGCGTCACAGGAGTGGTTTGCACCCCCGGATCTGACGGGAAGTTGGCATCCAATCCTCGCACATCTTCGTACGATTGGTGGACGTCACGATATGCGTGCACATCCACTTGATTCATCGGCATATCCTCGACATGCATACCTGCGTTACGCATGATGTCGTTCACCAATTTCTTCAGGTCATTCATATCCTTCTTCATGTCGAACAAGACCTGATAAAGAATCTCCCGCTCGCTGTTAAACGACTTGTCGCCTGATGTGGACGCGACCATAGGGAGGTTCGACTCCACCGATTGGGCCGGCAAATAGGAGAGCAACGTCTCCCTCGAGATCTCACGGTCCGTCTCCAGCACAGAGATCTGCTCCGTCACGTTTTTCAATTGACGGACATTACCCGGCCACGGATAATGGAGCAACAACATTTTCGCTTCGGCGGACAAAGAGACCGCCGGCATTTTGTATTTCTCCGCGAAATCCGTGGCGAATTTCCGGAACAACAAATAGATGTCGTCTCCCCGCTGACGAAGCGGCGGAACAGTAATCGGCACCGTATTCAACCTATAATACAAATCCTCGCGGAAACGTCCATCCGATATGGCGCGGGCCATGTCCAAATTAGTGGCGGCCACCACTCGCACATTCGTCTTGTAGACCTCCGACGAGCCCACCTTCATATATTCGCCCGCCTCCAGGACACGAAGCAGACGTACTTGCGTGGATAGCGGGAGCTCACCTACCTCGTCCAAGAAAATAGTGCCTCCATTCGCCTCCTCGAAATATCCTTTCCTATCTGATGTCGCACCCGTAAACGAGCCCTTCACATGCCCGAAAAGCTCGGAATCAATCGTTCCCTCCGGAATCGCGCCACAATTCACCGCAATGTATTTATTATGTTTCCGGGAACTGTTCTGGTGGATGATTTGGGGAATCCGCTCCTTGCCCACACCGCTCTCACCCGTGACAAGCACGGACAGATCGGTAGACGCAACCTGAACGGCCACGTCGATCGCACGGTTCAACGCAGCATCCACTCCAACGATACCAAATTTATTCTTGACACTTTGTATTTCACTACTGTTCATCATAATAACCCCGTCTTACTGAACAGCACAAAATTACAACATTCGAATGGATTTTTCCCAAAACATTATTACATTTGTCTGACAAAAATTTTAAAAAATGAAGAAAATAATATCCACTTCCAACGCGCCTGCGGCCATCGGTCCTTACAGTCAGGCCATATTAGTCGGAGACACACTTTACGCCTCCGGACAGATCGCAATCAATCCTGCCACCGGGAATATCGTCGGACCCTCTATCGAGGAGCAAACCACCCAGGTGATGAAGAACATCGGACAGATTCTGGAAGCTGCCGGACTCACCTACGCCAACGTGGTGAAAACCACCGTATTCATCACCGACATGGCAAGTTTCGGCACAGTGAACAAAATCTACGGAGAGTACTTCTCGGAGAATGCGCCCGCCAGATCCTGCGTGGAGGTGAAATCCCTTCCTAAAAATGCGTTGATTGAAATAGAAGTAATTGCGGTGAAATAGCATCTTCCTAACGCCAAAATCATTACCTTTGCACCCAAACTTCTGACATAGATGGGGAAAGTACTTATAGACTTATCAATACTTAAACATCTCAACTGCGGGTTGGGACAAGTTGCTTATAATTATGCGAAATACTATCAGGCGCACGCAAAAGACTTCGATTATGAAGTCCATCTGCTGGTTCCCAAGAAGTATGTCAACGCTTTCGGCTCGGATGTACACTACCACGTAAACCGAGCCATATTCCGCTCCTTCCCCTTCCTATTGCCGCATTTTGACGTATGGCACTCCATCCACCAACTGACGAGACAGACTCCATCCAGGAGATCGACGCAAACGATATTGACCATCCACGACCTCAACTTCCTATACGAGAAGAAGGGGGCCGTCAAAGAAAAGTATATCCGCAAGCTCACCAGCAAAATCAAACGCGCCGACAGAATCACATGCATCTCCAACTTCGCGAAAAACGACGTGGAGACGAATTTTCAAATCGGCCACCCCATCGAGGTGATCTATAACGGCGTCGAATTCTTGTCGCCCGAGTCGGAGAAACAGCCGAACTTGCCAGTCGCCGACAATAAGAAATTTCTCTTCACCATAGGTCAAATATTGCCTAAGAAGAACTTCCACACGCTTTTGGACGCAATGAAGCTTATGCCGGAATATAACCTTTTCATCGCCGGCAAAAACAGCACGGATTATGCGAAGATGATACAGAAACGCATCCAGGACGAAGGCATCACCAATGTTTTCCTCTTGGGCGAAATCCTCCATACAGAGAAGGTTTGGCTCTACAACCATTGCGAGGCGTTCGTTTTCCCTTCCCTATTCGAAGGCTTTGGACTACCGATCATCGAAGCCATGTTCTTCGGGAAGCCGGTCATCTCTTCCGACAAGACTTCCCTGAAGGAAATCGGTGCGAACCACGTGTTTTTCTGGGAGAACTTCGAGCCTGAACACATGGCGGAGAGGATTCGGACCGCTATCGAACAATTCAATGCGACACCTTCCATGGCCATAGACAACAAGGCCTACGCGGAATCCTTCTCCTACGAGAAACACCTGAACCGGTACAACGAGATATTCCGTGAACTAATGAACAAAGGGGCGAGCAAGCACTAACCCTCCCCACGGCACACACTCCATCGCATCCGCCGACAAGCTTCTCTTCCGGACTCACAGCCACCCTACCCGAAAGAGAACAAATTTTTGTTAAATTGCAGAAAAAACAGAATCGATTACTCCTTTTTCCTGCAATAAACATTCCAAATATTATATATCTTTGCACTTGAAAAGGAAAAAGAGGAGGAGAACATGCCATTAAATATACCATCAAACTTGCCTGCAGTTGAAGCGCTGAAGAAAGAGAACATCTTCGTGAAGGACTCGGAGTCTGCATCCACGCAAGACATCCGGCCTCTGAAAATCATCGTCCTCAACCTGATGCCGCTAAAAATAACGACAGAAACGGATCTCATCAGGCTCCTCTCCAACACACCTCTACAAATCGAGTTAGATCTCATGAAGGTCAAAAGCCACACCTCCAAAAACACGCCAGTGGAGCACATGCTGACCTTCTACAAAGACTTCGAGAGCATAAAGAAGCAAAGATACGATGGTATGATCATCACAGGAGCACCCGTCGAGAACCTCGACTTCGAAGACGTCACCTATTGGGACGAAATCGTGGAGATATTCGATTGGGCAAAGACGCATGTCACCTCCACCCTCTTCATATGCTGGGCCGCGCAAGCCGGTCTATACCACTATTACGGCATACCCAAATATCCTTTGGAGAGAAAAAAATTCGGCATCTTCGAGCACAAGATACTCGATCCGAAGAACCCGATATTCAGGGGATTCGACGATGTTTTCTTTGCGCCGCACAGCCGGCACTCGGAAGTTAGGAGAGCCGACATCGAAAAGGTCTCCGGACTTAAAATCCTTTCGGAGTCCGACGAGGCGGGCGTATACATCGTACAGGGAAGGAACGGCCGCGAGTTCTTCGTCACCGGACACTCCGAATATGCGCCGAACACCCTGCGTGATGAATACTTCCGGGACAAGGACAAGGGGCTTGAAATAGATATTCCACGGAACTACTTCGAGGACAACAATCCGGAGAAGAAACCTGTCGTCCGCTGGAGAAGCCACGGCAACCTGCTATTCACCAACTGGCTGAATTACTTCGTCTACCAAAAAACACCTTATAACATCAGCAGAATACGGTGATGCGGAGAATCGAACTGCTCGCACCGGCAAGAACAGCGGATCACGGCATCGAGGCCGTGAAACACGGAGCGGACGCTGTCTACATCGGCGCACCACAATTTAGCGCAAGAGCAGCGGCCGGCAACAGCATCGAAGAGATCGAACACCTCGCCCGATTCGCCCACCAATACTACGCCAAAGTCTACGTGGCGCTCAACACAATCCTAACAGACAGAGAGTTGGAGCAAGTGGAGCAGATTATCCGGCAACTATACGAAGCGGGCACCGATGCGCTCATCGTCCAAGACATGGGTATCACCCAACTGAATCTGCCCCCTATTCCACTCCACGCCAGCACACAAATGGACAACCGCACCCCCGAAAAGGTGAAATTCCTGGAAGAGGCAGGATTCGAACAAGTGGTGCTGGCTAGGGAACTATCCCTCGATCAAATACGGCAGATCAAGGGGGAAACGAACGTCAAACTAGAGGGTTTCGTGCACGGAGCCCTCTGCGTAAGCTACAGCGGAGTATGCTACATGAGCCAAAACGGATGCGGGAGAAGCGCCAACCGAGGCAACTGCGCCCAATTCTGCAGGCTTCCCTACACGCTGACCGATGCCTCCGGACACGTCCTCGCCAAGGAGAAGCACCTGCTCTCCCTGAAGGACCTCAACCTATCCGACCACCTGAAAGAGTTGCTGGACGCCGGCATCAGCTCCCTGAAAATAGAAGGAAGGCTGAAAGATATCCCCTACGTGAAAAACGTGACCGCCTACTACCGCCAAACATTGGACAAAATACTAGACGGACAAACATATGCCTCCGCCAGCTCAGGGCACTGCACCTACACCTTCACCCCCAACACGGACAAAAGCTTCCACAGAGGGTCGACAGACTACTTCCTCCACGGAAGACACAGGGACATCATCCAACCCGACACACCTAAATCCGTCGGAGAGGAGATCGGCACCGCCTACTCGCAAAACGGGAAGATCATCGTGCGGACAAACAAGGCGCTCTCCAATGGAGACGGATTCTGCTTCATCGACCCCAACGGGGAATTCCACGGGTTCAGAGCCAACATGGCCACAGGGAATGTCATCATACCCGCCGAAAAAACGATTCTACCTCCTCGCACCATCCTCTACCGCAACTTCGACCAAGCCTTCGAAAGGATTCTCTCCAAAGAATCCGCAGAGAGGAAAATTGAGGTGAGGATCACCATCAACGAGACAGAAAAAGGCTTCAGCGCCACCGCCAGGGACGAAGACGGGATATCCGCCACCTTATCCCTCGACACGGAGAAAATCCCTTGCGAAAACGAGGAGCGACAAAGAGACAACATCCGCAACATCTTCGAGAAAAGCGGCAACACCATCTTCCGTGTCTCAGAGGTGGAACTGAACTGCGGCATATACTTCATCCCCGCAGGGAAACTCACTCCGTGGAGGAGAGACCTGCTACAACAATTGGCGACGGAAAGAGAATCGGGCAGGGGAAAAAGCCAACTATATTTCCCTAAAACGACCCATGCCTTCCCCCTAAAAGAGTTGGACTACACCGGAAACGTGCACAATGAATCGGCACGGAACTTCTACTTACAGCACGGTGTAGAGAAAATCGCGCCATCCTTCGAAAAGGATCCGCCCCGTAACGTGCCCGTCATGACCTGCAAACACTGCCTGCGCTACACCTTAGGCTACTGCAAAAAGCAAGACAAAGCAGCCAATAACATCCAGGAACCACTCATCCTAACCGCCAACAACGGGAAGGAATACCGCCTTTCATTCAACTGCAAAACCTGTGAAATGAGCATCATCGACAACAAATAATTCACCCCGAAACGCCATAGAAAAAGGACGCCGCATTTCCAATTTGTCGAAAATGTTAACTTTTATTAAGAAAACATGTGGACAGCATAATGTTTCTGCAGATTGGCACAGTTTTTGCATTTTCAAACAACCCAATATCAAGCAAAATAACACGACGTTGATTATACATATATCACATGTTTATAAATGTTAATTTATTAAATCACAACAAAATATACATCAAAACGTAAAAGCAACAGAAATAAGCAAGAAATATACAATACGAAGGAAAATGTGGAACGAAAAGCAACGAAAAAAAACGAATTGTAGATTTTTCCCACAACACAATTCGTTCATCAAAAATATCTTTGTAAATGCATAAGGCCAAGTGCACGGGGTATTAAGTAGACACTATCAGTAAGCATGAGCAAACAATAGAGCAACGTAAACCTTATCCCCTTTTATTTTTTATTATTTAATTAACGTTTTTAACAAAAAAAGTATGGAAATGAAAAAGATTTTTGCTGCAACCGTCGGTGTTGCATTGTCAGTATGCGCAGTGAACGCACAATCATGGAAATCAAATAGTTATGGACTATACAGCTATCCATTAACAGGGAACACCAGCAATGTGGCGATTGGAATCACCCCAACTTCAAGCACTGCCAATTACAAATTGTACGTGAAGGGTCCAAGCTACCACAATGGAACAACTTACATGAACGGAGCGGTAACCATAAATTCAACCGCAAAAGTAAATAGCAGCCTTACGGTTTCCGGCACCACCACATTGAACGGGAACCTCACCTGTAAGGGAACAGACAATAAATTCTATAAAATGTTGAGAGTGTATGCGACAGACGAGGCGAACAAAGTCAACCTTTACTTCTCGAAGGATAATAGCGTCACAGAGGGTATGAGAATCTCATCGTCTGGGAAAAACAACTATGCGGACCTGTCATTCTCTGCGATGAAATATTCTTTCAACGTAGAATCAACCAACATCAACATAATGACGATGAAAAAATCCGGCATCAACATGATGACCAACCTTGACGTTGCCGGCAAGATCAAGTGTCAAAACGAGTTGGAGGTAGCTGACGTGTTGAAGGCCACCCAAATCAAGGCACAAGACATCAACGTGGAGTTGAACAATGCAGCCGACTACGTGTTCGAAGAGGGTTACAACCTGCGTTCGCTCAGCGAGGTGGAAAACTACGTGAAGGAAAACAAGCACTTGCCAGGCGTACCATCCGCAAGCGAGATCTCTGAGAACGGTATGAGCGTATCACAGATGAGCAACCTGCTCCTTGAGAAGGTAGAGGAACTCACCCTCCACATGATCGAATTGGAGAAGGAGAACAAAGCGTTAAAGAATAGAGTAGAAATGTTGGAAAAATAAAAACAGAAGAAAATGAAAAGATTATTATACTTAATCTTATTTTCGCTGGCGGTTTGTTTGAATGCCAATGCGGCAGTCGACATTTCTACCGCAGAAACCAAAGCGCTGAACAAAGTGTCAAGCTCTTTGCCTAGCGAATATGAGATATATAGATATGCGAATGCTGTGAATTCCGTCACATTGGCTAACGGTGACGTGATGAAATTAAGCTCAAAATGCTGGGTGTTCTTCTTGGATGACAAACCACATGCAAACTGGGACCACGATTGCCGCTATATTTTCGTGTCTCAATCAAGTGGAACCGTTACGGTTAAGTCCGCATACATATTTCCAAAAGACATAGAGAGCTGGACAAAATGTAAAAGCGTGCTGAAAAAAAGGAACTCCACGTCAACCAATGGCGCCAAAAACAGCAATGCGACTAACGCAACTAGCAGTTTGTTCAGATCAAACGATCTCATCCGCACAGATCTCTTCACCAATTTCGCTTCAAAAGAGATCAAAGGAACAGGGAAAAAATATGCAGTGATCATCAGTGGAGGAATCAGACCGGGCGCAAATCACCCTAGATATTGGAATGATTGTTCGTTGATGTATCAGATATTGACCAGGCTCTACAAGTATTCTCCATCAAACATTTACGCATACATTGCCGACGGAACCGACCCTAGCCTTGACATCTACGGAACAATTTCGTCACCTGTGGATTTGGACGGTAATGGGACACCTGACATAAACGGGCCAGCGCTTTTAAATGACATCAACAGTTGTTTCTCAAATTTAAAGAATATCATAACTGCCGATGACGAGTTATTCATCTTCACAACCGATCATGGTTCAAGTTCGGGATATCTTGAGTTGTGGAATGGTGGAGCCTTGTACCCATCTAACCTCGTGAGTATGCTGACCGGCATCAAAGGTACTATCAGCATCATGATGGAACAGTGCTTTAGCGGCGTATTCATCAAGGAATTGTCGGACAAAGGATTAAAAGTTTCCATCGCCACCGCTGCGAGAAAAACAGAAGAGTCCTGGGCTTCCGAAGATTTTGACTACCTATTGAATGAATTTAGTTATCATTGGTCATGCGCCGTAGCCGGCTATAATATCGCCACCAACCAGACTGTTAATGCCGACACAAACAAAGACGGAATGGTTTCCATGGAAGAGGCATTTATTTATGCGAGTGCGAAAGACACACGTAATGAGGTACCTCAGTATTGGGCCTTGGGGGGAATCGGATATGGCTCAACAGTCGATTATCACGACATCGCCAATTACATGACGCAGAAAGTCGGTAAATTGGGTCAATACGAATTCTTGGGAGAGAGCTATGGATGCGACTACTCTTTGCCGGAGCAACTTGATTTGACAAATTCGCTTTCGAACACGACAAAGAGTTACACCTCCGGATGGATATTGAATTCAAAGCAAGTAATCAATACATCCACAGTTAATTACAATTCCAAGAACAAGATTTATTTGAAGAAAGGCTTCAAGTACACGAAGGGATCAGGTTCGAGGAAACTGTACGCTTCAATAAACCACTGTTCTTCGGTTCGTTCCGGCGAAATCTACGAAACAGAGGATGCTATCGAGGAAGTGGTTAGGCAGCCAATGGTATATTTCATAGAGACTGAAGTTGAAGAGGCAGAAACGATTGCTCTTTACCCTAACCCAACCGATGGAATCTTCAACATCCTATTCGGAAACGAAGAGGGCGAGAAGCTCGTGTCCATCACGGATGTCAGCGGAAAGATCATCTACACGAACCGTTTCGACGGCAGCAAAGCTGAGATCGACCTCAGCGGAAACGCTCAAGGCATATACTTCGTACGTGTCACCATGAGCAACACCTCTGTCATCAAACAAGTCATCTTGAAATAAGCGACGGGAAGGAGACTTTCCTAGCCTATTCCTAAAATTTTGGGCGATATTTTCGGATTCGGAGTCCTAAGGAAGGACAAAGATCCGAGAATATCGCTTTTTTTCTGCAAAACGGATTGAGCATTTTCAATAAAACAGAACAAATACAAATATGACAAATATATTTCATTGAAAATAGTCACAAAACAACCGCACAATAGACACAAATAACAACTATGGCATAGTTTTTGCATTTTCTTAAGGGTATATACAACAAAAATAAAGCAACAACACATTTTATTGCGCAAACAACCACTCTAAGTTAACATTCTTAAACAGAAATAATTACATCTATTTAAAATAGTCAAATAGAAAGAATTTATTAGAGTATAAAAATATATTCATGGGGAATTTTTCCATATTATTTAACACAGTGGGGAATTTTTCCACACAATCATCTGAAATTTCACGATAACTTTGAAACGCAAAAGGCCGTTTGCAAAAAAGATTTCAGTAACCATCAATCTATCAGACAGTAGAAAGCCAAGGAACTGAAACGACATTTTATTAACATTAAAAAATTTAACGATGAATTTAAAAAAGGTGATTTTGGCAACATCAATTGTTGCGACAGGTTTTACAAGTAACGTATTCGGACAAACTCCGATAACAGAGACAAACTACCGAGCAGACATGCACAGCGCATATATGTCAGTTCCATACACACAGGACAAGAGCGGTGTGAGGACAATCCCTAGAAATGCTCCAAAATACTTCATCCGCGCTGAGAATCCATTAAAGAATGTATACACCACGATGTTTGAGGTGTCTCGCGAAGGTTTGATCAGTGGAACAGGATACTACCTGAGCAAGACCTCTGTAGACCATTCATATTGTCCTCACTTCAGTCTCAAATATAACGACAACGACGTGTTGGAATTCACGACGAACAGCTATCCAGGCAAGTTCTACCCTGCAATATTCAAGTTCGGAAGCGCCACTTTCGATAGCGATGTGGTCGTTAACGGTAAATTGTCATGCAAGGACGAATTGAACGTTACTGAGTTGAACACAAAGAGCATCCGCACAGAGGACATCACGGTGGACATGAACAATGCTGCCGACTATGTGTTCGACGAGAACTACAACCTCCGTTCACTCAGCGAAGTCGAGAGCTACGTGAAGGAGAACAAGCACTTGCCTGGCATCCCTTCCGCATCTGAGATGTCTGAGAATGGCATGAGCGTTTCTCAAATGAGCAACTTGCTGCTCGAGAAGGTAGAGGAACTCACTCTCCACATGATCGAGTTGGAGAAGGAGAACAAGGCTTTGAAAGCTCAAATGGAGTCTTTGAAGAAATAAAAAAAAGGAAGGGGACCAATCCTCCCCATTGGTTGTGATTTTTTATGTATGTCATATAATTAATTTATCAGTCATAAAACGGGTGGGTTGTCCCGAAAGATTTATCGATTAAAAAGAAAGAAAAATGGAATTAAAGAAAATCATCTTGGCGACGATGGGCGTTGCCATGTCTATATGTGCCGCAAACGCACAGCAATGGAAGACAAATAGTTATGGATTATACAGTTATCCTTTAACAGGAAACACCAGTAACGTGGCGATCGGAATTACTTCATCTTCAACCACTGCCAATTACAAATTGTATGTGAAGGGTAATTCGAAATTCACAGGTAGCTTGCGTGCGAATGAATTATATAGCACAACGGGTTTCTACTCTGAAGGTAACTTCATGGCTTCTGGTTCTTCCAATACCTTCGAAAACGGATTGACCGTATATGGAGGAAACTCTCAGAACCGTATCGGATTGTCATTCAGGAAGAAAACTGATTCGTTTGCAGATGGTATGGCAATTTTTGCAGTTGGAGAAAGGAACTATTCCGACTTGTCTTTGTATGCGAATTCATTCTCCTTCGTCGGAGCATATGGAAGCGTGAATTATATGAACATGTCCAACGGCAAGACGAATGTTCTCACCGATCTTGATGTGACCGGTAAAATCAAGTGTCACAACGAGTTGGAGGTGGCTGAGGTCTTGAAGGCTAACCAAATCAAGGCACAGGACATCAACGTCGAGATGAACAACGCCGCCGACTATGTGTTCGACGAGAACTACAACCTCCGTTCACTCAGCGAGGTAGAGAGCTTCGTAAAGGAGAACAAGCATTTGCCAGGCGTTCCTTCCGCAGCGGAAATGGCGGAGAACGGCATGAGCATGTCCCAAATGAGCAACCTGCTCCTCGAGAAGGTTGAGGAACTCACCCTCCACATGATTGAGTTGGAGAAAGAGAACAAAGAGTTGAAGAATAGAGTACAAATGTTGGAAAAATAAAAACAGAAGGAAATGAAAAGATTATTATATTGGGTTTTATTTTCGCTGGCAGTTTGTTTGAACGCCAATGCGGCAGTCGATATTTCTACCGCAGAAACCAAAGCGTTGAACAACGTGTCAAGTTCACTGCCAAGCGAATACGTGTTGTATAGATGCACAAAAGCTGTTAATTCCGTCACATTGTCTAACGGTGATGTGATGAGCTTGAGCTCAAAATGCTGGGTGTTCTTCTTGGATGACGAACCATACGCGAACTGGGGTCACAAATGTCGTTATATTTTCGTGTCTCAATCAAGCGGAACCATAACGGTTAAATCCTCAAAAACTTATCCGAAAGACATTGACAGCTGGGCACAAAGGAAAAGCACCTTGAAGAAGAGAAACTCCACGTCAACCAATGGAGCGAACGCGACTGGGAACTTGTTTGGATCAAACGATCTCATCCGCACAGACCTCTTCGTTAACTTTGCCTCTAAAGAGATCCAAGGCCCAGGGAAAAAGTATGCTGTGATTATCAGCGGTGGTGGTTCTCAATCTTACAACCATCCAAGATACTGGAACGATTGCTCGCTGATGTACCAGATACTGACCAGACTCTACAAGTATTCTCCATCTAACATTTACACGTATATCGCAGATGGAACCAGTACCGGACTTGACATCCATGGAACGATTTCGTCTCCTGTGGATTTGGACGGCAATGGAACAACGGATATAAACGGGGCTGCGCTTTACAACCCAATCAACACTTGCTTTTCCAATCTAAGGAATATCATGAACGATGAGGATGAGTTGTTCATCTTCACAACTGACCATGGTAGTGAAGATGGCGATCTTGTTTTGTGGAATAACACATACTTGTCTCCTGCCAACTTCGCAAACATGTTAACTGGCATCAAGGGATCTATCAGCATCATGATGGAACAGTGTTTCAGCGGTGCGTTCATAAAGAATTTGTCTGACAATGGATTGAAAGTTTCCATCGCTACAGCTGCGAGAAAGGATGAATCCTCATGGGCTTACGGAACCTTGGACTACCTTTTGAACGAATTTAGTTTCCACTGGTCTTGCGCCATGGCTGGCTATAATGTCGCTACCAACCAGACCGTTAACGCCGACACAAACAATGACGGCATGGTTTCCATGGAAGAAGCATTTATTTATGCGGAAAGCCATGACAACGCAGGAGAGTACCCTCAGTATTGGGCGTTGGGCGGAATCGCGTATGGAAATACTGTTGATTACCGTAGCATCAGCAATTACATGAGCCAGAAAGTCGGCAAATTGGGACAATACGAATTCTTGGGTGACAGCTATGGCTGTGACTTCTCATTGCCGGAGCAACTCGATTTGACGGGTTCACTTTCAAACACAACAAGGAGCTACACTTCCGGATGGGTATTGAATTCAAAGCATGTAATCAACACTTCTACAATCAATTACACTGCCAAGGGTAAAATCTCCCTGAAGAAAGGGTTCAAGTACACGAAGGGCTCAGGAACAAGAAAACTCCATGCCGTTATCGACCACTGCCCTACACTCAGGTCTGGCAATATCATCGAATACACGGATGTAATTGCTGAAGATATCCAACCTAAGGTATACTTCATAGACACTGAAATTGAGGAGGCTGCGACGATTACGCTTTACCCTAACCCAACCGATGGTGTCTTCAACATCCTATTCGGAAACGAAGAGGGTGAGAAAATCGTGACCATCACTGATGTCAGCGGAAAGATCATCTACACGAACAACTTCGACGACAACAGCGCGGAGATCGACCTCAGCGGCAATGCTCAGGGCGTTTACTTCGTACGCGTCACTTCAAACAACTCTTCTGTTGTTCAACAAATCATCCTGAAATAAGGGTAACCGACGTACATACGTCTGGAGGGATAGGCGTCTAGCTTATCCCTCTTTTTTTGCACACCTACAAAAACATGTTACACTTCTTTCATAGGCAATTAAACCCGGCATTTGTTTTGTATTCACGAACAGATGATTTATTTTTGTTAAAAAACTAGATCATGCTAAATACGCAGTACATGAAAAAACATTTCTTCAGATTTTTAAATACAATATTGGCTCTTGTTTTGTCGTTAATCGGATACGAATCCTGCAAAAATGAGGAAGAGGAGGTAGAATATGGCACGCCCACCGCAGAATACATTTTCCAAGGGAAAGTGACGGACACGAAGGGCAACGCATTACCGAATGTGAAGGTTTCCTATGTGCACAAATACACTGATGGCGATCAAATCTCCACACATGAGGATTCTCTAACCTCTACGGATGCGGATGGTAAATATGTCGCAAAGCCTCGGGTTACTTATTGGGAGAATAACGCAGGACTGCGCTTCTCTTCGGAGAATGACGTGTACAAGGATACATTCCTGACCCAATCGGATTTAGCTCCGAAAAAGGGCGGTAACGGCAGATGGTTTGATGGTCGTTCGGAAAATACGTTAGATATTACATTGGATATTCATGCGGGCAAATAATCGTGTCCTAACTTTATAACTTTTTTATCATGGGTAAGAAATTTCTTGGATTGTTAAATAAGTTACTAGCGTTCGTGTTGACGCTACTAGGTGTTCAATCCTGCGATCCGGGCGCAGACGAGTATGGATGTCCGACCGCAGACTATATTTTCCACGGTAGGGTGACGGATGAAAAAGGGAATGCCTTATCTGGCGTGAAAATATATACAATGAGGAACTATGAAGAATACAAGAATTTCCTAAAAACGATGGAGGAATACGACGAACCTCATGACGAGTATCATGATAACTATATCTATAAAAATTTCTTCGACTCCATCTCTGTGACCAGAGCGGATGGCTCCTACTCCTTATTGCTACAGGATGGTTGCGGGTGGCACAATGCAGAGGGATTACACTTCGCCAGCAAAGACGGAATGCAAGCCGACACTCTTTTGAAGGACATTGAGCTCGCACCTTTAAAAGGGGGGAAGGAATGGAACAAGGGTGTTTCGGACAATACACTGGACATCACTTTGAAGAAAAAGTAATTGTGCATGGAACGTCCTGACAAATTGTCTTTGAAGAAACGGTTGGCGCTACGATTATACGATAGCTACAGACACAATGCCGCAAAGATTCACGAGCTAACATATCTCTTTTGGGAAGCCACCTTGCGTTGTCCGTTGAACTGCCAGCATTGCGGAAGCGATTGCAGGCAAGAGTCGGGTGTGAAAGACATGCCTGTTCAGGATTTTCTGAAAGCGGTGCGGCAAATCGTCCCGATCGTGGATCCGCACCACACGATGGTGGTCTTCACGGGCGGAGAAGTGCTTGTCCGCCACGACCTTGAGGAGGCGGGACGTGCCTTGTATGAGATGGGATTCCCTTGGGGCATCGTTACGAACGGCTACCTATTGACAATCAAACGATTACAATCCTTATTAAATGCGGGTATGCGCGCATGCACGGTCAGTTTGGATGGCTTGGAGGAGTCTCACAACTGGTTGCGGCAAAACCCGGACTCGTTCCGTCGGGCGGTTGAAGCGATTCGTCTGTTACCCCATACGGACTTGCGCCATGATGTGGTCACCTGTGTCTACAACAAAAATTTTGACGAGCTACCAAAGATCAAGCAACTGCTGATCGATTGCGGCATCAAGGAGTGGCGCATCTTCACCATATTTCCTGTCGGCAGGGCCGCCAACAACCCTAGCCTGCAATTGTCGAGCGAGAGGTTCAAGGCAGTCTTCGACTTTATCGAATCGACCCGCAAGGAGGGACAAATAAAGGTGAGCTACGGTTGCGAAGGCTTCTTGGGAGACTACGAGACGAAGGTGCGGGATAATTTCTTTTTCTGCAGGGCTGGCATCAATGTGGCCTCCATTCTGGTGGACGGAAGCATATCCGCATGCCCGGACTTGCGCGGAAGGTTCATACAAGGCAACATCTACCAAGACGATTTCGCCGACGTTTGGCAAAACCGCTACCAAATCATGCGCGACCGTTCGTGGACCAAGGTGGGGATCTGCAAAGACTGCGATTTCTTCAACCATTGCGAAGGGAACGGACTGCACCTGCGGGACGAGGAGAAGAACGAGCTCGCTTTCTGCCACCTGAAGCGCATCATGGAGGGCACGAAAGGAATCTGAAACCGACATCCATCTCACAAATGATTTCCATAAGACATAGCTAGGGGGAAAGTTTCGCCAAACGAAGCATTCCCCCCTCGTTTTTCCACACAAATATTACGCCACAACACAAAACTTCTATTTGTTTTCACTAACTTTGCACCCTAAAATATTCGGAATTAATTTGTAACAAAAAACATGGAAGAACTGGCAAGCAAGTACAACCCTGCCGACGTGGAGTCGAAGTGGTACCAATACTGGTTGGATAACGGCTTCTTCAAATCGAAGCCCGATGGTCGCGAACCCTATACAATCGTTATTCCTCCGCCGAACGTGACGGGCGTGTTGCACATGGGTCACATGCTGAACAACACCATCCAAGATATCCTTGTACGCCGTGCCCGCATGATGGGCAAGAACGCTTGCTGGGTTCCTGGCACCGACCACGCATCCATCGCCACGGAGGCTAAGGTGGTGAACAAACTGGCGCAGGAGGGCATCAAAAAGACGGACCTCACCCGTGAGCAGTTCCTGGAGCACGCTTGGGAGTGGACCCGCAAACACGGAGGCATCATCCTCGAGCAATTGAAGAAGCTGGGCGCTTCCTGCGATTGGGACCGTACGGGCTTCACGATGGACGAGCCACGCAGCGAGAGCGTCATCAAGGTATTCTGCGACCTCTACAACAAAGGTCTCATCTACCGTGGCGTGCGCATGGTCAACTGGGACCCGAAGGCTTTGACCGCCCTCTCTGACGAGGAGGTGATCTACAAAGAGGAGCACAGTAAACTCTACTATCTGAAATATTACGTCGCAGACGATGACCTAAAGGGTGAGACCGGTGCGGAAGGCGAAATCGTACACCGTGATGCGAAGGGACGCTACGCAGTGGTGGCTACCACCCGTCCTGAGACCATCATGGGTGATACCGCTATGTGCATCAACCCGAAGGACCCGAAGAACCGTTGGCTCTCCGGCAAGAAGGTGGTCGTGCCGTTGGTGAACCGTGTCATCCCTGTCATCGAGGACGAATACGTGGACATCGAGTTCGGTACGGGTTGCTTGAAGGTGACGCCAGCCCATGATGTGAACGACTACATGTTGGGAGAAAAATACAACCTCCAGACGATAGATATCTTCAACGATAACGGTACCCTCAGCGAGGCGGCCGGCATGTACATCGGACAAGACCGTTTCGACGTCAGAAAACAGATTGAGAAGGATTTGGCAGCCGCTGGTCTGCTGGAGAAGACGGAAGACTACACCAACAAGGTGGGCTACTCGGAAAGAACCAACGTAGTCATCGAGCCTAAACTCTCCATGCAGTGGTTCCTCAAGATGGAGCACTTGGCGAAGATCGCCTTGGAGCCAGTGATGAAGGACGAGCTGAAGTTCTATCCTGCTAAATACAAGAACACCTATCGCAACTGGTTGGAGAACATCAAGGACTGGTGTATCAGCCGTCAATTGTGGTGGGGACACCGCATCCCGGCCTACTTCTTGCCTGAAGGAGGTTATGTGGTGGCCGAGAGCGAAGAGAAGGCTCTGGAATTGGCCAAGAAGAAGAGTGGCAACAACAACCTGACCATCAAGGATCTTCGTCAAGACGAGGATTGCTTGGACACTTGGTTCTCCTCTTGGTTGTGGCCTATCTCCCTCTTCGACGGAATCAACAATCCGGGCAACGAGGAGATTAAATACTACTACCCTACCAGCGATTTGGTGACCGGTCCGGACATCATCTTCTTCTGGGTGGCGCGTATGATCATGGCGGGCTACGAGTACGAGGGCGACATGCCTTTCCGCAACGTATACTTCACGGGTATCGTGCGTGACAAGTTGGGCAGAAAGATGTCCAAGTCATTGGGTAACTCACCTGATCCGCTCGACCTGATCGACCGCTTCGGCGCCGACGGTGTGCGTATGGGTATGATGCTCTCCGCACAGCCTGGTAACGACATCCTCTTCGATGAGGCTTTGTGCGAGCAGGGACGTAACTTCAACAATAAAATCTGGAACGCTTTCCGCCTCGTGAAGGGCTGGGAGGTGAAGGCAGACTTGGAGCAACCTGAGTCCGCGCAAAAGGCGGTTAAATGGTTCAAGCACCAGTTGAACAAGACCATTACGGAGATCAACGATTGCTTCAGCAAGTACAGGGTGAGCGAGGCGTTGATGGCCGTGTACAAACTCTTCTGGGACGAGTTCTCTTCCTGGTATTTGGAGATGGTGAAGCCAGCCTACCAACAGCCAATCGACAAGGCAACCTACGAGGCTACATTGGAGTACTTCGAGACATTGCTGAAACTGCTCCACCCATTCATGCCTTTCATCACGGAGGAGCTTTACCAGAACATCAAGGAGCGTGACCAAAAGGATAGCATCATGGTAAGCCTGCTCCCTAACGCGGAAGAGTTCTGCGAGAAGAACATCAACCGCATGGAGACCACCAAGGGAATCATCGCGGGCATCCGTAACGTGAGGGCAAGCAAGGGCATCAGTCCGAAGGAGGCGTTCGAGATATACCACAAGGGTGAAGGCTTCGACGACAAGAACAACGCTATCATCCAGAAGCTCGCCAACGTCAGCAAGATTTCAGAGACGACCGACGAAATCAGCGGCACAGCGGCCACCTTCATGGTCGGCACCATCGAGATCTCCATTCCATTGGGCAACAACGTCAATGTGGAGGAGGAAATCAAGAAGATGGAAGAGGAGATCAAGTACTTGCAAGGATTCCTCGCCGGCGTGGAGAAGAAACTGGGCAACGAGAAGTTCGTGGCCAACGCCAAACCTGAAATCGTGGAGAAAGAGCGTAAGAAGAAGTCTGATGCGGAGAGCAAGATCGCCACGCTGAAAGAGAACATCGCGAAGCTGAAATAACAGCGACGCTATCATACGAAAAGCCCCGTCACAATCAAATCATGCGACGGGGCTTTTTTATGTCATTGGTTGGAAAACTTCTAAATCACTTTGCGCCAGTCAATAAAACCCTTTCCACCTGTTTCTCCCCATTTACGTCTATCGTCACTAAATAGATTCCCGGTTGAAGTGTTGAAACAGGAATCAAACCATTGGCAGTGCTACCGGAGAGCATCGTTTTGCCTGTGAGATCAGAGATGTTGTAAGAGAAGATCCCCTCCACATTCTGGGCATGAAGGAATCCACCTTCCTCGAAGAAATAAGGATTGTCCGCCTTATTCGATGAGAGAAGACCAGACACCTCGGGTTGCAACATTTCGATGGAGATGTCATCAATGGCAAAATCCCAGCCATTATTCTCAGGTCTGTCCATCCCCACGATGAAATAGGCACAATCCATGTCTGCGTCCAGGGTGAACACGATGGTCATTTTTTCCCATGCTAAAGAGGTTGCGTTGGCGTCAATTTCGACAGAGGAGATTGCCTTCTTGGTATATGCCTGTTCGGAGACCAGCGTTTCCGGCTCAGGTCCCTCATAAACGCCAAGAGACAATATAGGAGGGTTCTCAAACCCGGAGCCATCCTTCTTTGTCAGGTTGGCCACATACGCCGTAAAACAGAGCTTCGTGCCCTTATGTAGGTCATCTATCTTCACTCTATATGCGATTAGCTCTTTATCCCGGTTGTCCGGGTTGAAGCCCAGGAAATATCCGACCTCTTTATCCTCAGGGAATGTATGGTCTCCCCCATTGTGCCAATTGAGATTATTGTCACAATGTTTCGTGATGAGATACCCAAATATGAGTGTTTCATCATAATCGTAATTGTTTCCTATCTCGTCCTGGCTCAACTCGGGACCTATTAGCGGATCCGTAGCGGAGTTGCCTCCGAAATCGTTGTAATAGACTCTTTCCCAATCTCCTGCATTAGCATCAAAAGCAGGAAGTGTAGCAAGCAGCAACACTGACAAAGCGTAAAATTTTCTTTTCATAACATAAATGATTTAAAAACCCATATTATATATATTTTCACTAAAAATCCTCGACAAGGATTACCCTAACAAATTCTTACAAAGTCACTTAAAATCAAAAGGACTTACAAGCACAAACCAACCAGGAATTTTTAAAAAGAGCACATTCGAAACAATGTGCTCTTTGCCATATTGAATAAACCCTTTATTTCTTCTTGAATAACTTACCCAAAGTGCCAGCGATATAACCCAACTTACTAGCCGTAGAGTTTCCTGAAGCCGCGCCCAAAGAAGAGAGGATAGACGAAAGATCCAAGCCACCCGCTTTTTTAGACAACACTGCAGACACAAGGCTACCGATGATGGTTGGAATCAAACTTGTGGCTGAAGAGGAAGCAGAAGAGGAAAGACCCAATTTGCTGGCGAACTGAGACGTGAAAATATGAGAAGCCAAAGCAGTCACCGAACTATTTGCGGCAGAAGTCTTGCCAGTGAACAAAGCCATCAGCTGTTCAACACCCCCTTTGGATGTCGCAGTTTGCTTAAGGCTATTCACGATAGAATCTGACAAACCATTCAAGACATTGTTTCCCAAGTTACTGCCAGAAGCGGCAGAAACAACTTGCTTCAAAATCAAATCCGATAATTGAGACATAATGATACAATTTATATAGAAAGTTAACAGTTCAAGAAAATCAACGCAACAATGTGAAATGTCCCATTAATTGGATATCAGATTCAGGGAGGTTGATCAAGTACCAGTAATCCGTCGAAGGGAGCGGATGACCCAAATACGTACCATCCCAACCAGTCTCATTGTCATAAGAATCGATATCAGCGACCAGACGTCCAGACCGGTCATAAATCTTAACGTTACATTTCGGATATACATCAATGTTCTCAATCGTCCATCTATCGTTCAAGCCATCGGAATTAGGCGTGAAGTATTCCGCTGGTGTCACAGGGATAGGCGTGATTTCGAAATAAGCCGCATCAGAGCACTCGTTCTCGTCCATCGCCACCAGTTTATGCGTACCGATAGGAGAATCATGCAATTCGCCAGTCGGATCCGAGCCCACCACAGTCTTGTCCAAGAGGATCTTATAAGGTTCCGTACCACCCGTCACAGAGTAGGCGACCACATTCTCCTTTTGGTTCACAGAATCGACAGACAACGTCGGAGCCTCCCTCACAAAGACATGAATCGTATCCGTAGAGACGCAAGTCGAAGTCGCATCGATCACACGTTCAGCCTTCACGACGCAGTCCAAATCGCCCGTAGGAGTGAACACCTTCTTCGTCGTACTGGATCCACCCAAATCAGGGTACCAAGTATACGGAACGTTCTTAGGCTTCAATTCCTTGATGTAGATTTCGACCTCCTCACCCCTACATACGGTATTCCTATCAGACTTGATTTCCAGTTTCAATTGGATCTGCAAGACCGTCAAGTTGAACCACACGATACTATCGCAACCCGTAACAGAGGTGTAAGTCTTAGGGTCACGGACAAGAATAGGAGTTGTAGTCGGTTCAGGATAAGTGACGCCAAACAACTTGGAATCGTAACAGATCAATGTGTCGATCGGGTTATCCTTGTTTTCATAACGGTCCAATATCGTCAATCTGAGTTGCACGACGCTATCGCAACCCGAAGAGCTGTTCGAGAACACCTTGTCGAGCGTATATACGCCCGGTTCGGAATAGGTCTGTCCATCGTACTCATAGGTTTCCCCATAGCAAATTGTCACAGGGTCCAGATAGGTGTACGTTTTCCCCGTCACAAAAATGGTATACCCCACGACGCTATCACATCCGCAATCTTTTGTCTTGAACGTCTTAGAGTCATAGAATGGACCACCCGTCTCACCATACGTCTTTCCATTGAAGGATTCACCTTGGCAAAGGTAAACCGTCGTCGTCATATCGTATGTTGGATTAACCGTCACATTATACACATAAGTGATACAAGACTGGGACAAATCATCCTCTTCCTCAGCGAAGAAACCAGGCGTGTCATAAACCTTGTCTCCGTAACCCGTCTCACCTTGGCAGAGCACAAGGTCTCTACGGCTCACCACCCTAGGACCAGAGATGGTAATCGTCCAATTCTCCGTGGAGTCGATGCACCCCTCCTCGCCCCAATAAACTTTGGTACAAGGGATATCCTGCTCCTGGGAGAAAGATTGTCCATCATATTGCGGCTCACGACCATGATATACTTCGCCTACGCATCTATACTCGTCCTCAACCGTGATTTTCTTAGGTTGTTTCACTGTGATGTAGTAGTAGATATTACCATTCTGCTTGATATCGCCCGTCTGGTAGTTGTTCGCATCCAACTCCAATCCGTCATCCATGACTTTTTTCTCACCGGCGCACAAAACGACCTTTTTGTTATCCTTTGTCTCATTGATTTGGATATCCTTCACCAAAGAGCATACAGGAGAATTCAAGTTGCCTCTTTCACCAATCCGCACTCTATAATAGCCATTATTCACAGACTTGTCAAAAGCGTCAATCGTATAGGAGAAATTTTTGTCATTCGTGTAGCTGTTTGTTTTCAACGTTGTAAAATCAGTTCCGTTTGCGCTGTACTCCCAACTGTATTCAACGTTATTCATATCAGAAAAGAACCCATTGTTATCGAAATTAGCGCTCAACGTCAAAGGATCGCCATAATAGATGTCGTTGTGGGAAATCGCAACATCAGGTTGCTCCACCTCAATAGAAATATCATCAATAGCGAAGTCCCAACCATTTGACTCAGGCTGAACCATCGTCACGATGAAGTAAGCATAATCCCTATCAGAGTTCAAGGTGAAATCGATAGACAACTTTTCCCAATACAAAGATTGGTCGCTCACGCTGTGTTGGGAAACAGGAACAGTCACACTTTTGTAAGCCTGTTGGGAAACCTTCACATCAGGGGTTTCTCCCTCAAACACACCCACCGCCAATTTAGGCACGTTGGATGAACCGCTCATGTTGGGTTGCACCAAGTTTGCCACCCATGCGGTAAAACGGAACTTCACGCCCCTGCACAAACCATCCAATTTGGTCCTGTACGCCACGATTTCCTTGTCTTGATTGTCGGGGTTAAACATCAGATAATAACCCGTCTCCCTATTGTCAGGGAAAGTATGGTCACCGCCATTGTACCAGTTCACATTGTTGTCAAAATGTTTCAAGACACAATATCCGAATTGGCACGTTTCATCGAAATCAAACCCGAAAGTCTCATCCGCACTCAGTTCGGGTCCAACAAGATCATCCGTTGCAGCATTGCCACCGAAGTCGTTATAAAAGACCCTTTTCCACACACTTTCAGACACCGCATCGGCCGATGTGAAAAGTGCAACCGTCATCAAAAATAGTATGTAAATATTCCTCCTCATAATACAACAATTCTACTATCTACTACGTACAATATGTACAATATACTATACCTCATAAACTAAACATATACAGTTCACCATCAACACTTTCTAGCAATAGAACATTTCAGGTTCGCCATAGGCAAATATGATAAAAATATTTTTAATTACGAAATATTTATATAAAAATTTTTCTTCAGAAAAGAAGAATTCATGGCAGAAGGACAAAATCACCACCGACAGCCACAAAAAAAGTCTATCCGAAAGTCTCGGACAGACTCAAATATTTGAAACATAGCACGTTCCGAACGGCCACGGAGGGGAAGCGATTACATACGCTCCGGCACCTCGATGCCCAACAAGGACATGCCAGTCTTGACGACATTCGCCACTTTCTTGGAGAGGAGGAGTCGGAACTGCGCCAACTGCTCGTCTTTTTCCTTCAAAATGGAGAAGTCATGGTAGAACGAATTATATTGTTTCACCAGTTCATACACGTAGTTCGCGATGAGGGCAGGGCTATACTCCGCCCCAGCCTGAGCCACCACGGCAGGGAAGTTCGACAAAGTCTGGATGATGTTAGACTCCACCTCCGAGATGTCCAAATCCGCCGGCAACGTGTTAGGCAAAGTAATGTTAGACTCCGCGGCCTTGCGCAAAACGGAGCAGATACGGGCATGCGTATATTGGATGAACGGACCCGTGTTTCCGTTGAAATCGATGGACTCCTTCGGGTTGAAGAGCATATTCTTGCGGGGATCCACCTTCAGGATGAAATACTTCAAAGCGCCCAATCCGCAGATGCGGGCGATGTCGTCGATCTCAGCCTGCGTCATGCCATCCAGTTTCCCCAACTCGCGGGAAACCTCCTTGGCGGAGCTAATCATCTCATCCATCAGATCATCCGCATCCACCACGGTGCCTTCCCTCGACTTCATCTTACCCTCCGGCAATTCCACCATGCCATACGAGAAATGAACCAAATCCTTACCCCAAGAGAAGCCCAGACGGTCTAACAGGATGGAAAGCACCTGGAAATGGTAATTCTGCTCGTTTCCAACCACATAGATCATCTTGCTGATATCATATTCATTGAATCGTTGCGTAGCCGTACCGATATCTTGGGTCATATAGACGGATGTGCCGTCGGAGCGGAGCAACAATTTCTCGTCCAAGCCATTTTTTGTCAGGTCAGCCCATACGGAGCCATCCGGACGACGGTAGAAAGCGCCAGACTCAAGTCCTTCGTTCACCTTCGCCTTGCCGTCAAGGTAAGTTTGCGACTCGTAATAGATCTTATCGAAGCCCACGCCAAGGCGTTTGTAGGTCTCGTCGAAACCAGCGTAGACCCACTCGTTCATCATGTTCCAGAGCTTGCGCACCTCAGGGTCGCCATCCTCCCACTTCTTCAGCATGGCTTGGGCCTCCACCATCAGAGGGGCCTCACGTTTAGCATCCTCCTCACTCTTTCCCTTCGCCATGAGTTCATTCACCTGAGCCTTGTATTCCTTGTCGAACTTGACGTAGTAGTCGCCAACCAGGTGATCTCCCTTTTTCCCGGAGGATGCGGGCGTCTCCCCATTGCCGAAAAGTTTCCAAGCCAACATGGATTTGCAGATGTGGATGCCACGGTCGTTCACGATGTTCGTCTTCACGACACGCAATCCGTTAGCCTCCAATATTTTGCACAAGCTATATCCCAAAAGGTTGTTGCGCACATGTCCGAGGTGCAACGGTTTGTTCGTGTTAGGGGAAGAGTACTCGACCATATAGAGGGGAGCGTCCGGCGTCACCGCCTTCGTTCCGAACTTCTCGTCAGCGAGCATAGCGTTCAGTTGTGCCACCCAATTGCTTTTCGAGATGGATATGTTCAGGAAACCCTTGATGACGTTATACTTCTCGACCGCGCTATCGATCTTAACCAGTTCGTCGCCTATCTCGGCCGCAGTCTCCTCCGGTTTCTTCTTAGACATTTTCACAAAAGGGAAAACGACGAGGGTCAGGTCGCCCTCAAAATCCTTACGCGTGGCCTGCAACTGAATCAGTTTCTCGTCGACGGACTGTCCATAAAGTGTCTCAACCGCCTTTTTCACGGATTGGACCAGTGACTTATCTAAACTCATTTCTAAAAACAATGTGGGAATGCCAACGGCACCCGAGTATAACAATTATGCGAATCAAGCGCCGCGACTCTCCCCTCACAAGCCATGGGAAGGAGGACGGCACAAAAACCACCGCGAAAATACATAAAAATATCCGATTTACGCTCAGACAGGAGTAAGAAAACAAAAGAGGCGGCCCGAAAAACGAGCCGCCTCCTGTGAGTTTGTTTAAAACAATCAATTGAGAGCCTTGTTCAACTCTGCACCTGCCTTAAACTTAGCAACTTTCTTGGCTGCGATCTTGATCTTCTTGCCTGTTGCAGGGTTAACGCCCTCGCGTGCAGGATTCTCCTTTACAGAGAAAGAACCAAAACCGATAAGAGCCACTTTGTCGTTGCCCTTCAATGCTGCAGTTACTACTTCTGAATAAGCGTCAACAGCCTTCTTGCTGTCCGCAATAGTCAAACCGCTCTTCTCTGCGATTGCCTTAATGAATTCTGTCTTGTTCATAACAAAAAATTAATTAAATATATAATAAATCGTTGAAATATCACATCAAAAAGATCACCATCACATCACCAGAATCAATCTCCAAAATCCACGTTTATGGTCTCTATAACAATCGTAATCGCAACACCATAACATCGTAAACGCAACAAAGATAATCCCGAATATTAATTTTGCAAAAAAAAACAATGGAAAAATGTCGAGAAAATAAAAAAATAGACAAATTTATGTTCATCAACATAATATGCGTGGATTTTCATTATTTTTGCGACAGCAAACTAAAGGGTTCAATATGGGAATAGGAATGGCTAAGAATGGTTCGTCCATTTGTGTACACTTGATTATTGTCAATGTCCTGATTTTTGGAGCGGCTCGTCTGCTTCCGAGGATAGGTATTGACCTCTATGAGCCATTCGGTTTGCACTATTGGTTGGGGACGGACTTCAAGCCATACCAATTCGTGACATACATGTTCCTGCATGATCCGAGTTCCATCATCCACATACTGTGTAACATGTTCAACCTCTACATGTTCGGTCCTATCATCGAACGCACATTAGGAAAGAACAAGTTCCTCATTTACTATTTCGTGACAGGTATCGGCGCAGGCATCGTGCAGCAGTTGGCATGGGCATATGACATCGCCCCGTTCACCAACGAGATAACCAAAATCGTGGAGGGTGGAGTGAACTTCCCCCTCAATGTCGGGGGCGGCATTGAGTTTGGGTCTGTGGGAGAGGTGACCACCTTTGCCAACGACTTCTACAACACGCACACCACTGTCGGCGCATCTGGCGCGATATTCGCTTTGCTACTTGCCTTCGGCATGTTCTACCCTAATCAGCCGCTCTTCATCATGTTCATCCCTATTCCTATCAAGGCGAAGTACATGGTCATCGGGTATGCGCTGCTCGAATTATTCTGCGGGGTCAACAAATTCAGTTTCGACAACGTGGCACACTTCGCCCACTTGGGAGGACTGCTGTTTGGGCTAATCCTCATCCTCTATTGGAGGCATGCAAACAAACGTAGGATACAATAACAATTCACCATGAACAGAGACATCAAAAACACGATCGAGGAATCGTTCAAAAACGGAACGACGCTGACGAAGCTCATCTACATCAACTTGGGCATATTCCTGGCGGTCAATCTTGCCATAGCGATTCTCAGTCTGTTCAACATCGACTCGAGTTGGATGGATTACCTCATGCTTCCAGCGCACGTCGGCACACTGCTGCACAGGCCATGGACCATCATCACCTATATGTTCCTGCACGAGGACTTTGTCCATATCCTATTTAACGTGTTGATGCTCTATTGGTTCGGCAGACTATTCCTGCAATACTGCTCACAACATGACCTAGTGGGCGTTTACATCCTAGGAGGACTCGCCGGAGGGGCGACCTATATCATCGCCTACAACCTTTTCCCCCGTTTCGAGAACCAAGTCTTATTCTCCCAACTTTTAGGAGCGTCCGCAGCTGTCATGGCAATCACGATAGCGATCGCCGCCCTCGCGCCGAACCAGACCGTCCGCCTATTCATGTTCGGAGATGTTAAAATCAAATGGATCGCACTCGTCAGCGTGGCCGTCAGCATCATACAAATCAAGGCGGAAAACGCAGGAGGAGAATTGTCCCACATCGGAGGAGCCATCGCCGGGTACATATTCGCCATCCGATATAAAAAAGGGGACAACATCACTGAGTGGATCAACAAGATCATCCACCGCGTCGTGAACCTGACCAAAGGGATAGGAGGAAGACCTAATATGAAGGTCACCTACACCAAGGAGAACGACCAAGAATACAACTATAGGAAGAAACAGGAAAACGAGGAAATTGACAGAATACTCGACAAGATAAAAAGCAGCGGATACGAATCTCTAAGCGACGATGAAAAAGGAAAACTCTTCGGAAAGAAAAGGTAAAGGGCTGGGGGTCATCCGGTTCACCTTCTACTCCTCCGCAATCCTACTCAACGGGGTTGTGGTCTTGTGCATGCTGCTCGGCAAGGCAGCCTGTTACGTGGACCCCTCCAATCACATACTCCCCTCCTATCTGGGGTTGGCCTTTCCGTACGTGCTTTTGGCCAACACGGCCTTCCTGCTCTTCTGGATAGCGAGGAAGAAAATCTACTTCCTCATCCCGCTCATCGCCTTCGTAATATGCTACAGCGAGACACGCAGGACGTTTTCCATCGGGCACGATCACAAAGCGACGGGAGACACGCTCTCCGTCACCAGCTACAACGTCCAGATGTTCCAATTCTTCGCCCCTAAAGAGAAAAACAAAACGTTGGAGCACATTCTGAACTGCGGCTCCGACATCGTATGCGTGCAAGAATTCGGGCATAGCACCCGCAAAGGCTACCTCTCCCAAAAAGACATAACTGATACGCTTCTCACACAATACCCTTATTGCGCCGTCTATGAGAACCAACTCACATGGAACGCAAAAATAGGCGTCGCCATCCTCTCCAAACACCCCATCGTAAAGAAAGGTATCATCGACTACGAATCGGAGCATAACAGTGCGATATATGCGGACATCGTATTCAAGGGAGACACCATCAGGGTATTCGACTGCCACTTCGAGAGCAACAAACTGACAGAAGAGGAGAAAGCGACACTACGGAAGATCAAAGCGATCTCCAAGGATGACGCAAACAGCGTGGTGAACTCCGTCTCCACAAAAATGAGTTCCTCCTACAAACTCCGGGCGAGACAGGCTGAAGTGGTGAACAACTTGGTCAAGCAGACGAAATACCCTATCATTCTTTGCGGAGACTTCAACGACGTGCCTGTCTCCTACACCTACCACACGGTCTTAGGGGAAGAGCTCGTCGACTCATTCGCGGAATGCGGATCGGGCTATGGCTACACCTACAACGGCAAGTTGTTCCACTTCCGTATCGACCACATCATGCATAGCAAAGAAATGAAAGCCCTTCAGTTCCGCATCGGCAAAGAGCGGAATTCCGACCATTACCCTATCTCATGCAAAATCGTACTCTGACCTTCCTGCTCACGCTATTGGTTTCATGCTCCATCCTCCACGCACAATCGAGAGAGGTCAGTAACGAGGAGACTGAGTTGGAACCCGTCGACGTCATCGGGCAGAAGAAATCGAGTTCCTCCGACTTTTCGGGAGCCGCCCCACTCAGCGTTTCCGACACCTCCATCGAAATGCAACGGCACAAGTCCATCGCGGATTTCCTCGCGCAACACACACCATACCCCGTAAGGCAAAACGGGAACGGGATGATGACCACGCTTTCCCTTCGGGGCACATCCGCCTCCCACACGCAAGTGCTCTGGAACGAAATAAACATCAGTCCACTCACCATGGGGCAGACGGACTACAGCATACTACCCGTATTCTTCTTCGACAAGATAGATGTCTACCCCGGAGGTGAGAGCGCCATATTCGGAGGAGGAACCATCGGAGGAGCCGTCACCCTCAGTTCGGAAGCGAGTAAGCCTACCCCCGCAAGATTCACCGTAGAGACGGGCATGGGCTCTTTCGGCAAGAAAAACGTCGGGGTCAAATCATATGTCGGAAACAAGAAGGTCAAGAACAAGACCGCCCTATTCCTCAACCAATGCGACAATGACTTCCCCTTCACCTTCAGAGGCGAAAAAATGAGGCAGAAGAACTCCAGTTACCTCAACTACGGCATACTCAACGAGACGGACGCACACATCAACCAGTGGAACACGATCGGAGGAGACATATGGTTCACGAAACACAACCGCGACATACAACCCATGATGCAGAACAATGATGATCCATCCAAATACGAGGAGATATCCGACCAAAGCGCGAAGGTGATCCTGCACCACGAATTCGACAAGGGGCATTGGCACCTGCGCAACAAAGCGGCATGGATCAACGACCGGGAGAAATACAAAGAAGACCTGATCGCCACACACGACATCACCCTCCTCTCCAACCTCCGCCACAAAATCTACGGCACCCGATTCCACGCTCCCCCACTCTTCGAAATAGGAGGAGACATCCACTACATCCGTCCCGAGGTATACGCCTACAAGGAAGGCACAGAGGAATGGAGAGGCTCCATCTTCCTCCTCACGCAGGTCAAACCCGCCAAACGGCTCACCCTACGAGGCAACCTGAGAAAAGGTTTCGTGACAGGCATGACCATACCGCTTTCCTTCTCTTTCGGAGCGGAAACGCCCGCCGTCATCGGGAAGCATGCGCAATGGACAGTAGGCGGCAATCTGGCAAGGAACACCAAGGCACCAACACTGAACGACCGTTATTGGGGAGAGATGGGCAACAAGGACCTCAAAGCGGAGACCGCATTCAACATGGAATTCAGGAGCGAAATGAAAGCCATGTTCCGCCAATACAAGATGAGCATAGAAGCGACGCTCTACCGAAACGATGTGGACGATTGGATCATGTGGATGCCTAGAGGAGTCATCTGGAAACCCATCAACGTGGACAGAGTGCTGGCGAGAGGCATCGAATGGGGCGTATCGCAGGAGTTCCCCATCGTCCGGACCACACACACCGTCAAATGTCTCTTCAACCATAGTTTCACAGAGATACGCGAAGGGTTCACGGACATGCACCCCTTCATGGGGCATCAAATGCCCCTCTTGCCCCGGAACACGTTCGCCGGCACCTGGACAACCCGCTTCAAACATGCGGACATATCGCTGAGCGGGCACTACACGGGAGAACGAACCTCGTCCGACATATTCGATATCCTGGAGGGATACTTCCTGCTCGACCTCGCCGCCGAGTACAACATCGTCATCCCATCCGAAAAAGAGAGGAAACACATCCTCACCCCCACCGCACAAATCAACAACCTTCTCAACAAAGAATACCAGAACCTACCTTTCCGAGGAATGCCAGGCAGGAACTTTTCCTTCAGCATAAGATGGGACTTTTGACACCTCTTCCAAATGTCCAAATCGACAACCCTCTTTCTCCATCACTGACTGAAATTTAAGGCCGTTTCACTTAAATATATTTTCCTCCTTCGAATTATAGTTATACATTTGCGATTATGAGAAAGATTATGTGGCACTAAAAGCAGAATCATAACAACATGAAAAAACACATCATTCTAACATTATTGGCATTCACGTCCCTATTCATTTGGGCGGAAAGCTCAATCATCTTCCACGTGAAGGAACGGGAAAGCAGCTTTGCCATCTCGCAAGTTGACACCATCCGTTTCCAAAACGGTGGAATCCAAGTCGAGACACAAGAGGGGACTAAGAATTACACGCTGAACGACGTCGACAGCGTCACTTTCGACGTAAGCACCGGCGACACTGTATTCGTCACCTACAACGGAAGGTCCGTCACCATCGACAATCCCTACGACAACATCGATGCCTATGCGGATGGCGCAGACGTGACGATCATCTCCTCTGAAGGGAAGAAGGGCATCGTCTACTGTCTTTCCGGATCCTCAGAGAACGGGTCGTTCAACTTCACGCCCGACAAAGGCTACACCCTGGTACTGGACAATCTATCGCTCAAATGCGACGCGGCTCCTATGATCCTGAACAAGGGATTGGACGACGAGTCGTACGCGGCTACCATTTACCTCAAAGGGAAATCCTCCCTCTCCGACAGCGAAGGCAACAACGTGAAATCGGCGCTCTACTCAAAATCCAAGCTGAAATTCAACGATTTGGAGAACGGATCGCTCACCATCAAAGGAGAGAAACAACACGCCATCAACTCCGCCAAACGCGTGGAGATATACAGCGGCGAGGTAAGCATCAACGGAGCGAAGGGCGACGGTATCAATGCGGACGGACTGGAGATGTACGGAGGCACATTGTCCATCTCGGGAACGGCCAGCGACGGTGTGGACTGCAGCGAACTCATCCGCATCGAGAACGGAACAATAGAACTTGACGTCGCATCGGACGATACCAAAGGACTGAAATGCGACAGCGTCATAGAGATTGTTGGAGGAAAGGTCAGCGCCGAAGTTACCGGCAAGGGCTCCAAGGCAGTCAAAGCCAAGGGGAAAGTGACCGTCTCAGGTGGTGAATTGGTCGCTTCACTCAACGGGAAGGAACCATTCGCAGGCACCAACAACGACTACGGCTACAATGCGGCCATCGCTTGTGATGGAGACATCGAAATCAACCAAGAAGGTAAAGTGAAAGTCACGGGAGCCGGCATTGCGGCCAAGGGATTCAACGCGGACGCCAACGTGATCATCAATGGCGGAGAGACCTCCATCAATTTAACTGGCAAACAATACGACGAGAAAGCCAACAAGGACACGGTATCCTGCACGGGCGTTAAGTGCGACGGCAAGTTCACCTTGACCGACGGAAAAGTGGAGATCAACATCGGTTCGGACGCATACCTCTGCAAGGGTATCAAGGCGGACGGAGACATGGAGATATCCGGGGGAGACCTGACCATCAAGATAGAAGGCGGCTACTACATCACCGGACAAACCCAATCCGGCGGCGGTGGCGGTGGCGGCTGGAGCTTCGGCGGAAGTAGTGCAAAGACTATATACAGCTACGCCACATCAAAGATCATCAAAGTGGGCAAGAACTTCACCATGACTGGAGGATCGGCCAACCTGAACGCCACATTGGGCAAGGGAATCATGTGTGACGGAGATGTCATCATCGGAGAAAAGAACGGAGACGACGAAAACCTGAAACTCATCATCAATGCAGGTAGTCAAAAGAATGAAACGCACTCGCACACTGAATCAATCGAAGGAACACGCACCAAGGCGCATGGTTCGCCAAAGGGAATCAAGGCGGGCCATAACCTCACCATCAATAGCGGTTGCATCGATATCTACGCTTACGATACAGGCATCCTCGCAGATAGCGTTCTCACCGTCAACAACGGAAACATCGAGGTGGACGCTCCATACGACCAAGCGTTATTCGGGAAAAAGGAATTAATCATTGACGGAGGAAACATAACGGTACCATCCTCCTACGAGGCATTCTCCGGCATCTCCATCACAGTCGGAGGAGATAGCCGCACCTACGTAATAGCATCGGACGACGCCTGGAACGCCACCAAAGGCAACTCAGGCTCAGGAATGGCGCAAGCAGACAAAGACACACACATTTATCTGACCGGAGGTGTACACTACGCACGAGCGCAAGGTGACGGAATAGACTCAAACGGAGACCTAGTCATTTCAGGCGGAATACTTGTAGTAGCACAAAGACATGAACTAGACTCGCCTTTGGACTCAGGATCAGGAATCACCCATAAGGGAGGGTTCGTCCTAGCTGTCGGCGGAAACGGAATGTTCGACGAGGCCATACCTGTCGCATCGGTAGGTCACATCTACAACAAAAGTTTCAGAATAAATGCCAATCAATATTTCGTTGTGGCAAACAACTCCGGCAACGTCATCGCTGCGTTAAAGATGCCATTCAATCCTGCTGAAGGCTCCGGATTCGGATGGGGAGGAGGTGGTGGAGGTGACAGTAAAAACGGAGCCGTCTGTGCCTACAACGCCGACATAAGGAACTACAACTTCTATGTGGGCGACAGATTTGACGGGGAGTTGAACTACTTCGACGAATACGGATTCTACGAATCAGGACAGCATTACAACATCAACCAACTCCAAAGGCTGGAAGTCAAGACAGAAAACGGGACTGGCGGGGCATGGTAATAATCCCTAAGCCCAAGAAATATTTAGGGGCGTCCTATCATGGGGCGCCCCTATTTTGTTTGGAGGTCAGATGGCGGGGTCGTGGAGACGCAATGCATTGCGTCTGTACAATGGGCCAGCATCATGATGCGTTGTCGCATATCGTTGCTGCACCTATTTGTGAAATATTGGTGATTACAGGGAATGGGGTTGGGGTGCGACGTAGAGACGCAATATTTTGCGTCTCCATATATGCATCCGTGAAGGATTTTACAATTGTGGGAAACGTAGAAGCGCAATGCATTGCGTCTGTACAATGGTGTGCAGGCGCATTGAGGGATTTGAAAACATTGGATGATGCGGAGACGCAATATTTTGCGTCTCTACATATAGTGTGTACATGCATCCACGGAGGAATTTATTTTTCGTTTCTCATCCGCTCCATTTCCGCCTTCAGTTCACGATTCTCCTTCTCGACACGGATTAGATGGAGCGTCAATTCCTCCACCTTCTCGAGGAGCAGGTTGCTCATCTCAGAAAGGCTCATACCCTCCTCCTTCATCTTAGAGGCGGAAGGAACACCCGGAAGATGTTTGTTCTCCTTCACGAAGGCCTCCACCTCGTCGAGGGATTTCAGGTCGTAATTTTCATCGAAGACATAATCGGCGGCATGATCCATATTCACTGTGACATCATTGACACGCATCTTCTCGGCCTCAATCTCCGCCACTTTCATCTGGTCTTTGCAAACGATAGGGCCATCCACATTCAACTCGCTCACCTTCATGTTCAAAACGGCAGGGGCACTTGCAGAATCACCCGTCGCACCCAAAATCCAAGCGGACTTGTCCTCGTTGTATTGGATTTCCAACGTCGGGTTCTTGCCAGAGTCCACACCACCTTGGCGCAACTTCAAGCCACCTGCGCCCACGGTGCCATCCTCGGAAAGGTTGATTATAGTCGAATCAGACTCCAGTTTCTTTAGCGTCAACGAATTGCCATGGAAATTGAAATCCTCTGCGGTTAATTTCAAAGGGTAATAATGGACACCCGACGGAATGCTAAGTCTAGTGGAGATGGAAAAAGAGGCAGCCGAGAGGTCACCCTGACCCGTTATCCTTAAGCTCGGATAATAGGAATGCGGCCCATTCTCCGAAAAAAGCGCAATTTCCTTCAGCGCAGACATAGAGCCATTGGGAGACAAAACAAACCTGCGATATCCATCCGCATCATAAGCATATATTCCTGATTTGTAGAGAAGGATATCCTTGTGGGCTTTGACAGAGTCTTCAAATTCAGCACATTTCGCGAAAGAGGAAGCACCTGTCACAGCCATCTTGCTTACATTCATGTTCAAAACGGCAGGAGCACTTGCGGAATTACCCGTCGCATCAAGATTCCATGCCGATTTATCCCCGCTGTATTGAATCCCCAACGTTGGATTCTTGCCGGAGTCCACACCACCTTGGCGCAACTTCAATGCGCCCGCACTCACGGTACCATCACCGGAAAGATTAACTACTGTCGAATCATTGCCCAATTTTTTCACAGACAAAGATTTGCCATGGAAACTATAATCCTCCGCTGCAAACTTCAACGGATAGGAATAAGTTTCATTAAAATATGAAGAAATAGAGAAGCAATCGGCTTTACCTGTAGAATCATACCATGCCCTAAGCTCTAAACGACGATAATCACTCGTTTCATGGTTTCCATTTGTGTAAATACACATTCTATTACCCACAAGCAATCCTTTTTCTCCCATTACTGACAATATACTTCTATCATTAGGAGATCGAACAACAAAAGAATTTTCGAACCATGCAAGTCTGGAAAATGTAACATCATCGTTAAACGAAACTCTTGTATTCACATTCAAATTAGAAGGTCCCTCCAAACTCCAAGCAGAAGCACTCGTATCGAATTTAGCATTCAGATCTTTGCCGTCTACACCCTGCAACGTCAAAGCACCCATACCCACGAAACCATTGAATTTAGCTGAGTCCGTAACATTCAACCGTCCATCGACATCCAAAACACTCACATCCATGTACAACGGACCATTCGATCTTGAACCTGGAGACCTATCATAAACTTTTGACCCCAAGTACCATCTTGAGTTGTACGTATCATATTGGAAAGCGATAAAGGGGTCATAATATGTATCGCTCGCACCATTCTTTTGAAGGTACAATTCCCCACATTTCACTCTACCCATCCCCTCCGAAGGAGACAAGCTAATCTTCATAGCACCATTTTCATTCACATGAACATTGCCATTAAAAGAAGATGCCCCATTAACTTCTATTCCTTTGTCAAAAACTTGTTGTGCACACAGACTGGTTACACCACTAAAAATCAACGCAATAAACCCAATATAAGACCTATTCATGGCATTTAAAAACACATTTGATATTTTTGCGCAAGTTACGGATAATATTTCAATCAGACAAAAAAGTTCATTCGATAAGATTTCGGCAAAAAAAGAGGGTGTATCATAAGACACACCCTCTACGTATGGAGAAAACGCCTACTTACTTATTCAATCTCTCGTTCAGTCTCTCAACCTCCGCCTTCAGTGCACGGTTTTCCTTCTCGACGCGGATCAAATGGAGCGTCAACTCCTCCACCTTTTCGAGGAGCAGATTGCTCATCTCAGAGACGCTCATGCCCTTCTCCTCCATTTGGGAAGCGGAAGGAACGCCTGGGAGGTGCTTGTTTTCCTTCACGAAAGCCTCCACCTCATCAAGAGACTTCAGGTCATATGCCTCATCGAAAACATAATCGGCGGCGTGATTCATATTCACGGTAACATCATTGGCACGTAGCACACCCGTCTCCAACGAAGCCACCTTCATCTGATCCTTACAAACGATCGGGCCACTTACGTTCAGTTTGCTCACGTTCATATTCAACACGGAAGGAGCGGCCAAATTCCAGGAGCCATCCTCGCCGGCGGAAATATCAAATTCTGGCGTGGCAATGGAACTAGAATAGAGGGACAAGCCCTTAAAGGTCACGCGGCCACTATCCGACAACACAGCAGCGGGACTCTTCGCCCCGGCCTTTCCCAAAGAAAGGGAAGAACCCAAAAATTCGAAGTTCTTCGCTTGGAAGTTCAGTGGGGTATTTGCCGCCGCCGACGCATCAGCCGCAGAGATCAAAAACGCACTGGAAGAATAAGTCATATTCAATGCCGGCGAACTCGCGCCTGCACCCGTCACAACCGTGAAGTTTCGGCAGGACATATTAGATTCTACAGAAAAATTATTATGAACCGACAAGTTGTCGACATCGACAGATGTGGATTCTATTTGTCTAGCGACAACGTTACTAGTCACCACAGCCCTCGTATTCAGGCTATCGCAAGTCACGCTCTTGCTCACGGACAAATTCGACAAACTCATAGAGAGAGGAGCGACACCCTCAGAGCCTTGTGTCAGACCCAGTCCCCATGTAGAAGTCTTCTCGTCATATTTAATTCCAAAAGTACTACCACTAGCGTCCTGCAGTTCCAAAGAGGTCGCGCTCACGACGCCATCATCAGAAAGCTTAATGACAGGCGATTTGCCATCCAACTTTTTCAGGGACAAGGAAGCGCCCTCAAAAGTGAAATCCTGTGCGGTAAAGCTCAAAGGGAAATAGCTGATATTATCCATGTAATCATTTTTGGTGGAAACCGTAAAGGTTGTGTTTTTCGCCTCATCCGTGATTGTGCTAATTTCCATATGCGTATACCATTTCTCCCTTTGGTTTGCTGGATAGAGGCGGATGCTCTTCGAAGCGTACAAACCATCACCGTTTATGGTAGTTGAGATTTGTCCATCGCTGCCACGTGTACTCAAGCCCTGTTCGAAAAAAGCAGTATTGAAGAAAGACGAATTTCCGCTAATTTCAACATTCTTAGTGAAATAAGCCCCTTCATTGAATGTGGACGCTCCACCAACAGAAAGCGCATTTAGCACTTTCAGTTCGCTCGACTCAATATTCAAACCGAGATAGGTACTGCCTTGTTGCGCATATTTTGTAGTACCAAGGATCCATTCAGACTGGTCCGAATTATAACGCATATTGAGCATTGGACTTCTAACGAACGATGCTCCATCAGGGTGCAATGTCAACTGAGCACCAGTTATAGCTCCAGAAGTAGACAGCATTATCATAGTGTTTTGTGAATTAGGAGTTATATCCTTAATGTTCAAATCTCCACTAACATAAACACTATTTTTGAAAAGAGAAAGACCATCATATTCGTGATCATAAGTTTGAGCGGAAACACCACTGAACATACCGCTGGTTATCAAGGCAATAGCCCCTGCGTAAAATTTATTCATATTAGTTTTATTCGTTTTTAAAATTCGGCGCAAGTTACAGATAATATTTCAATCAGACAAACCTCTATTGATATTCCTTTATAAAGAAAAAATAAAAAATGATTAACTTTGCCGCATGAGAATGAAAGGAATAATATTGTTATTATTGATTATTTTGCCTTACGCCTCATACGCAAGGAGGGGAAAGAACTCCACCCTAACCCTAAGGGACTCCATCATCACCGAGGCGACCCGCCACATCGGGAAGAGGTATCAGTACGCCGGGAAGGGCCCCAACCGGTTCGACTGCTCAGGCTTCACGGGGTACGTCTTCCGCCAATTCGGCTACGAGCTCTACGCATCGTCCGCCTCCCAATACCTGCAAGGCGAAAAGACCAAACTGGAGAATGCGCAGAAGGGCGACCTCATCTTCTTCAAGGGGAGCAACTCCAAATCGAAGGGCGTGGGACACGTGGGCATCATCTACGACGTGAACCAAGACGGGAAGAACACTACCCTGCAGTTCATCCACGCCTCCGTCAACAAGGGCATCACCATCGACAACTATCCGGAGTCGGACTACTACCGCATCCGATTCATCGGCATACGCAGAATCATAGGCGGAGACGAACGGAAGGAGCAACATCCATCCACCACAGACGACACCCCGGAGGAGGAGCCACAGGAGATAACACCGCCTAACCAGGAAGAAGAGACCCAACCGGAACCCGTAGAGGAGAAGGAGGAAAAGAAGAAAGCGGAGCCACAAGAGGAACCTTCCGAGCCACAAAAGGAGGAACCCGCCGCACCGACGGAGGCGCTCTGCCACATTGTGAAAAGGAAAGAGACACTCTTCAAGATAGCAAGGAAATACGATTGCACCGTGGAGGATCTGATGGAATGGAACCATCTGAAAAACACTTATCTGAAGATCGGGCAATCGCTATACGTCACCCGTCCTACAGTGCAAGACCAGGAGAAAAACAGGAAGGAAGAGCCCACTCCGCAAGAGGAGGGAAAAAAAGAGCCGACACCCGTCGCAACCGACACCATCACGCACACGGTGCAACCCAAGGAGACCCTATACCGGCTCTCGAAGCAGTATGGGTGTAGTGTGGAGGATATCCAGCGATGGAACCATCTGAAAGGCAACGCATTGAAGATCGGACAGACCCTCATCATCCTGAAACGCGCCGATCAATAGGCTATCTGCCCCCGCCGAAACGTTTGATCACATTATAGGAGGAATAGAGTCCTAACTCGCCCGCCTTACTCAGGTCGGATATTCCTTCATCCTTCTTTTTCAAGTAGATATGGGTTAAACCCCTGTTGAAATAGGCCTCCGCAAACGAAGGGGTCAGGGCTATCGCCTTCGAGAAGTTATCCAAAGCGCTCTGGTAATTTTGTTGCCGCACATAGACATGTCCGCTGTTGTACCAAGCGGGGGAGAAGTCCGGCATCAGTTCCTTCACCTTGTCATAATCCTTCTGCACCAAGTCGCACGCCACCTGCCCCACCATGGTTAGGTCCACGCCCTCCGGCAGGGTCAGTTCACCCTTGTCGACAAGTTCCACGACGGAAAGATACTTTTGGTACCGCACATTCGCCCTACAGAAATAGTAAAGCCACACATACTCCTTATCGCCCAACTCGATTGCCTTGTCCAAATCCTCCATGGCGCTCTCGTAGTCCGAGATGCAGACATAATCCATGGCACGGGCGAAATAGACCTTCGAAGAGGAATCCTTAGCCAACGTGCGGGTAGCCTGTTCGATGCGGGAGAAGCACAGGAGCAGCTGGTCGTTGTCGATCTGCTGTTCGTCACACGAGAGGGTGAGTTTCTCGGGATAGATTCCCTTGCCGTTGAAGACGCTGATACGTTTGTCGAACAGGGTACTCTTCCCCATAGTCATGCCAGACTTCGGGTGGGAGGTCAGCATGACGATCGCACCCAGTTCGACGTGGAAGTTCACGTTCTGGACACGGCCTCTCGATTCGCTGCGGTAAGTAAGGCGCCGCATCTCCTCCTGTTTGTCCATCACGACCATATTGTTGTGGTTGCCCATATCCTTAGCCTTCTTCTCCTTCTTCTTCAAAGGGCTCTTTTCGGAGGACTGCGCCTCCTTCTCCCCTTGTTGCTTCACGCTGAGCGCCTTGATATAATCGTTCTCCGCCCCCCGCTTATCGTTCAGTTTCCTTTTCAGTTCCGAACGGACAAAGTAGGCAGGATAGAAGCTAGGATATTCCTTGATGATGACGGATATATCAGAGAGAGCGGAACGATACTGGCCCAGTTCCTGTTTCAGCAAAGCCCGGTTATAGACGGCGAAATGGTTTTCAGGGTCCAGGTCCAGCACCTCGTCATAGTCCTCCAGCGCAAGGCGTTTCTGACCCAGTTCAGTCCGAAGGATGGCGCGGTTAAAGAACGCCTGGCTACAGGTCGGATTCAGCTGAATCGCATAGTCATAGTCCGACATCGCCCCCAGTGTATCGCCCGCATCCATAAGGACAACGCCACGGTTCACGTAATAGTTCACGCAGTAAGGGTCCAGGCGTATCGCCTCGTTCATCTCGGCGAGCGCCTTGTCATGTTCCTTCCGACCGCTGAGCACATAGCCACGCGCCGCATGACCATCCGGCGAGAAACGGTCGATAGAGAGCACCTTCTCGAAATCGGCGAGGGCGTTTGCCGTGTCACCGTTCGAGAAATAACAATAACCGCGCCTGAGGTAAGCGTCTTTATAGTTCGGGTAAGACTTCAGCATTTCAGAGAAGACGACGATGGCCGTGTCCCATCGTTCCTCGCCCGCATAGACGGAGCCCTTGCAGAGCATGAGGTACTTGTTCTTAGGCTCGAACTCCAGTCCTTTGTCGAAGTCGGACAAAGCCTTGTCATACTGCCCCAAGCAAGCGCGGGCGGCACCCCGGCAACGGTAAGCCTCCACCAAGAAAGGATTACGATCCAAAGCCGAGCTACAATCCACATCCGCCCCGACATAATCCTCCAGGCTCAACTTCGCCACACCCCGATAGAAATAGGGGTCCGCCCAATAGGGTTTCGCACTGATGACTTTATTGAAATATTGGATGGAGAGCACATAATCCTCGAAGAATATGGCATTCCTACCGATATCCATCATACGTTTCGTATTAATCTGGGCGAACGAAGCCACCGTCCAGACCAACAACACAGAAAAAATGCGCAACCGTCTCTTATCCATATCCATTAGCAATCTAAAACTGGGGGAATTCACTTCTTCCCCACCCTAATAACGAAGGAGGAACATCCCGTATTTCCTCCCTTCCGTTAAAAAATACAAATCAACCGAAAAGGGCCGAGAATGCTTCATCCACCTTACGGGCGCAGACCACCTCGATGTTCCACTTCTTCACGTCCAAGTTCTTGAACTCAGGGATGATGATGCGCTTGAAGCCCAGTTTCTCCGCCTCCGATATACGTTGCTCGATACGGTTCACGGGACGTATCTCGCCCGACAAACCTATCTCGCCCGTGAGGCACGTATGGGCATCCACCACGATATCCATGTTCGACGAAAGGATGGCGCTGATGATGGCGAGGTCCAATGCGGGGTCATTGATCCGCAGGCCGCCCGCAATGTTCAGATAGACATCCTTCTGCGCCAGCTTGAAGCCTACCCTCTTCTCCAGCACCGCCAAAAGCATGTTCAGTCTACGGATGTCGAAGCCCGTGGTGGAGCGTTGCGGCGTACCGTATGCGGCGGAGCTCACGAGCGACTGCACCTCGATCAGGAAGGGGCGCACCCCCTCGATCGCCACACCGATGGCCGTACCGCTCAAACCCGCATGGTTGTTGCTCAGCAGGAGCTCGGAAGGGTTGGTGACCTCACGCAGACCGGACTGCATCATCTCGTAGATACCCAGTTCGGAGGTGCTTCCAAAACGGTTCTTGATGGAACGGAGGATGCGGTACATGTAATGCTGGTCGCCTTCGAACTGCAGCACCGTATCCACGATATGCTCCAGCACCTTCGGTCCGGCGATGTTGCCCTCCTTGTTGATGTGGCCCACCATCAGGACCGGCACCCCGCTCTCCTTGGCGAACTTCAGGATGGCGGCGGCGCACTCGCGCACCTGGGAGACGCTGCCCGGGGAAGACTCCACCAACTCCGTGCTGATGGTCTGAATCGAGTCGATCACCACCAAGTCAGGCTGCACGTTCTGGATGTGCACGAAGATCTGCTCCAGCGAGGTCTCGCTGACGATGAAGCAGTTAGGGTTGGACTTCACGGAGAGACGATCCGCACGTAGCTTCAACTGCTTGACGCTCTCCTCGCCCGAGACGTAAAGGGTCTTCTTGTTGAAGAGGCTCAGCACGATTTGGAGGATGAGGGTGGACTTACCGATGCCCGGTTCGCCACCGATCAGCGTGAGGGAGCCCGGCACGATGCCGCCGCCCAAGACACGGTTGAACTCATTGTTGCCCGTGTCGTCACGCACCTCCTCCGAGGTCTCCACATCATCGATGCAGACAGGTTTGGAGCCTCCGTTGTCGGGTATGAAATGGAGCGATTGTCCGCTCTTCGCGCTCTCCTTCCGCACCACCTCCTCGACGTAGGTATTCCACTCGCCGCAGGCAGGGCACTTGCCCACCCACTTCGGAGCCTCCGCGCCGCAGTTCTGGCACACATATACGGATTTTGTCTTTGCCATAATTCTTCAGTTTATCAATCATTCAAACGTGAGCGTAGCCTTGTCGTTCGCGACAACCAGCTTGGCCTGACGTCCCATATAAACCGCATAGTTAGGGGTTCCATGGCCCACCTCTAAGCCATACATCACAGGGATATTCAAATCCTTCACCCTGCTCAGGATGATCTCATTGATTGGCTTGTCCGAACCTTGGTTCATATTGGTGAACTCACCCACCACCAAGCCTTTGATGCAGTCCAGCTTACCGCTCAGCTTCAGGTTCGTCAGCATACGGTCCAGGTGGTAGTTGCTCTCGCCCGTGTCCTCAATCAGCAGGATGGCATCCTTCGCGTTCAGGTCGAACAACGTGCCGCCCAAGCTATAGATGAGGGAGAGGTTTCCGCCCACCAGACGACCTTCCCCTTTGCCAGTGATGCAATCCTTGGTGGTAGGGAACGAGTAGGAGACCGTCTCGCCGAACAACGCCTTGCGAAGCGTCTCCACGCTCTCCGCGTCGGTCATCTTATTCACCATAGGACCATGGATGCTCTCTATACCGAGGTTGTTCAAGGCAACATGCAAAGCGGTCACATCGCTGTAGCCGATGGCCCACTTAGGCTGGTCCTTCAGTTTCTCCAAGTCCAGGAACGGAATCACCTGCGCCGCCCCGTAACCGCCACGGGCGGAGAACAACGCCTTGATGTTAGGGTTATCGATCAATTTCTGCAGACCGAGGATACGTTGCGACTGCGTGCCCGCATAGCGTCCGTCGTCCTCATAGAGGTTATCAGCCTCAACCACGTTGAGCCCCCACTCCTTCAACTTGGCGATACCAGCGGAGAGCTCGCTTTTCGTCACCTTGTTCGATGCGGCGAACACCGCCACCGTATCACCCTTCTTCAGGTAAGGCGGACGGATGTCATCCGTAATCTCCTTCTGGTCCAAAAGCACCTTCTGGTAATACTCGTAGTTATAAACGCTCTCGTTCGTAGTGTTGTAATAATTCTCCTCGTAAATCTTCCTGCAGGAAGAAGTAAGCATTAAGAGCGATGCGAACGCCGCCACACATGTTTTCAGTTTCATAGCAAATTATATATTTATATGTTTAATCCAATCCATAACGGAGGAAAGGCCTAGACCATCGTCCTTCCCTTTAGGTGATTCAGAGGCCACCGCCGCCTTTTTGTTTTCCATCAACGCCAGCCGTATCTCCGCCCAAGTGTACTTCTCCCCGCACTCCTTGCGCAGGTCGCTGACTCCCATTTCGGGATGTTGGTCGATGAAGGCAGATACTTCCTTCAACCTATCCGGCGGGCATACCTCCTCCGCATCCAATTCACCATGTTCCACGCAGCGCAGCAGATGCGACTCGATGGTGCTCTCCACCAAGCCACGCTCCTCGGCGATCTCCTTCGTTGTCTTTCCAGCCTTATACATCCTCAGGGTGATGTCATACGTCGACTCACCCTTCTCCTTCTCACGTTTATTGACCGATGTGCGTTTCGGGGGACGTACGCTCTCCGCCGCCTCCGCCATAGGCTTACGCTCGTAGCCGAATTGCTCCACGCACTCCTCCACCACGGACAGGATATCCTCCCCGTAACGGCTTACGATCCCCTTGCCGACGCCCTGCACCTGCAGCAGTTCCGCCTCGTTCGCAGGCATCAGGTTCGCTATGTTGATCAGCGCCTTCTGGGCAAGCACCATATAGGCGGGGTAGTTCTGTGCGTCCGCCTCGTCCTTCCTCCACTCGCGCAACCGCTCGTAGAGCTCCGGATGCAGGATATCCGCCGAGAGGGAGGCATATTTCTCCTTCCCTTTCTTCCTCGCATCATCCGCCTTAGCGGAGACGATGGCATCGGTTTTCGCCCGCAGGAAAGAAGCGACAGAGAAGCCCTCGCCACAAGCCCGTAACGTGGCCATCTTCTCGTCGTACCCCTCCTGCAGGGAGGTCAGCAAATCATTGAAGTGCTTCGCCAGCTCCTTGTTGTCCGTCTGCACGGAGGCCAAGGAAGAGAGCACGGGCGATATGATCGTTTCGCACTCACGGAGGAAATACGCCGCGGCCTTTTGGGTACGCTCCTTGATCCGCTCGTCACGGTCCACGTCGGAGCTCTCCGCCGCCATGGCACGGACCTGCGCCACGAAACGGATCGCAACGCTGGTCACCTTGCTCTCCAGCTCCGGCACCGACCCGTCCACCGAAGCAAGGACGGCAGGGTATAGTTTGGAGAAAGACTCCGCCATCAAACGTTGCAAGGAATGGAGAGGAATGGATATCGGATTGAAGGTGAATTGCTCCTCCGCCAGCTGCGCGAAGTAATCACGGTGCATGGTCTTGAGCGAATCATTGTCCGGCACACGCGTCTCCGCTTCCTGGTTGAACATGTCGACACGGCTATCATGCCTGATAGAGGCAAGCGAAATGGGCGAACTCAGCACCATGCCCTCCAGCCGTTTGCAGCGGCTCAAGGCCACATAGACCTGCCCGTGCGAAAACGAGGCGGCGGCATCGATGATGGCCCGCTCGAAGGTGAGTCCCTGGCTCTTGTGGATCGTGATCGCCCAAGCCGTCTTCAGCGGATATTGCTCGAAGAGACCATCCACCTTCTCTTCTATCTCGTTCGTCTCCTTGTTCAGTTCGTAGCGGACATTCTCCCACGACTCACGGCCCACGGTGATCAGATCGCCCGTCCGGCGGTCCTCCACCACAATATCCTCACCGTCAATGCTTTTCACCACACCGACCTTTCCGTTGTAATATCTCTTCTCAGGGGAAGAATCGTTCTTGATGAACATCACCTGCGCATTCTCCTTCAGCACCAGCTCCGCATCCGTAGGGTACGCATACTCGGGGAAGGTACCCTCAATATTAGCCTTGAAGGTATGAGGCTTCGTCTTCAAGGCGGAGAGTTTCGATTCATTGAGGCGCTGCGCCGTCGCATTATGGGTGGTCAGGCGGATATAGCCCTCGCTATCGTCCGGGTTGAAGTGAGGGAGATAGCGCTTGTTCAGCTCCGCGAGGGTCTTGTCGTCCACCTGGTTGTCACGTATCTTGTTCAAGAGGGCGACGAAAGCCTCGTCCTCCTGGCGGAACACCTGCTTCAGCTCCACGCAGGCGAAATTCGTCCCACGCAACGCCCGGCTGGAGAAGAAATAGGGTGTATCATAGACCTCATGCAGCATGGCCCACTCATCGTCCTTCACGACAGGCGTCAGCTGTTGCGTGTCGCCGATCATCAGCAATTGCACCCCACCGAAGGGGGAAGAAGAGCGGCGCACCCGTCGCAGGACATCGTCGACGCAGTCCAGCAGATCCGCGCGTACCATACTGATCTCATCGATCACCAGCAAGTCCAGCGTGCGCATGATATTCAGTTTTTCCTTTCTCAGTTTACTCACCTCCTTAGAGAGGCTCTTTTGTCCAGGCAGATAGGGACCGAAAGGGATTTGGAAAAACGAGTGGATGGTCACACCACCCGCATTGATGGCCGCCACGCCCGTCGGCGCCACCACGACCATACGTTTAGGCGACTCCTCCTTCAGTCGCTTCAGGAAAGTTGTCTTACCCGTTCCCGCCTTACCGGTCAGGAAGAGATTCGAGTTTGTCTCCCGTATCACCCGGTAGGCAAGCTCCAATTGTGAATTTGTTTGCATCATAACAGTTAGGTTTTTATATAAAACATTAAACATCAGACTTTTTCAAACTGGACGGCCACCCAATCGTTCTGCATTTCGTAGGAGAGTTTCCTCAGCCCATGCTTAGCCGTCTCCGCTTCGATGACAGGGATATCAGACTCATAGAAACCACTCAGGAACAAGAGGGAACCACGCCTCATCCGTTCCACATAATGGCGGATATCCTGCAACAATATATTTCTGTTAATATTAGCCAAGATTACATCGAAGGTCTCCGTCTTCAGCGCCTCCGCGCCACCCAGCCTCAGCTCGATGTCGGGCGTTCCGTTCATGACGATGTTCTCCTTCGCGTTCTCGTAGGCCCACTCGTCGATGTCGATGCCGACCACCTCCTTAGCGCCCTTTTTAGCGGCGAGGATAGCGAGGATAGCCGTACCGCACCCCATGTCGAGCAAGCGTTTGCCCGTCACGCCAAGGCGGAGCAAAGCCCTCATCATAAGGGTCGTCGTGGCATGATAGCCTGTACCGAAAGCCATCTTAGGGTTGATCACGATATCATATTTGGCGGACGGCACATCCTTATGGAAGGAGCCGTGCACCACGCACTCGTCTCCGATGACGATAGGTTGGAAGTAGTTCTTCTCCCACTCCTCGTTCCAGTCCTTGTCCTCCGCGTCCTTCGCCTCATAGCGGACATTCGTGTCGAAGGAGAAGTCCGCCAAAGCGTTTTTCAAGGCGGATTCGTCGAAAAGGGGAGCCTGCACATACCCGACCAGCCCCTCGTCGTCCGAAGAGAAACTCTCGAAACCCAAATCACCTAATTCACTGGATAACAAATCCTTAACATATTCCTCGTCTGAAGAGAAAGAAAAACGGACCTCAATATATTTCATCGATAAAAAACATTAATTCGTCGATAAAAACAACTCAAACATCCACATCACTTGCAACAGAAAAAATATATGAATATCTTCGGAACGTTGAAATAAAGGGACGACGAGTATTATATTTTTTAGTATCTTTGTCGAAAACTTTATGACACAAAATTACGTTTTTGATTTAAATTATAGGAGGGTAAAGCCATGAAAATTCTAAAATTATTGTTCTACGTGTTGGGAATCACATTCCTGCCGTACAATGCCTTCGCTGTAGTGGACGACATCTACTACAACTCAAAGGATGCAGACAAAGATGCTGAAGAAGAGGCTGCCCGTGCGGAGAAGTTAGCCAAGGAGAGGGAAGAAGCCCAGAAGAAGGCTCAATACCAAACCATGGTGATCAAGGCGAAGCAGCAGCAAAACGTCCGCGTTGACGATGACACGATCTTCATCGAGGATCCATCCATCGCAGGCGGAGAGTTCTACACGGACACCGTCATGGTTGAAAAGGGTGATGACTACACCTACACGGATAGGCTGAATCGTTTCCACGACGCAGGCATTCCGATGTACAACAACGAGGAGATCGGAGACGTCACAACCCCGACCACCACGACCGTGTACATCAACACCGATCCTTACTACGGATATTATTGGGGAAGGCCATATTACGTGGGGTACTACTCTTGGCCATACTACCGTTATCACTGGGATCCATATTGGGACTACCACTACTACGGTTGGGGCTGGAGCTACTACCACCATCCACGTCCATACTATTGGCACCACGCTCCTCACCATCACATTGCCATGCCACGTCACCACAGCGTACGTAACCAAAGCAATGCAAGGACTGGCACCCGCATCATCAGGAACAATTCCAACGCGTCGCTCAACAGGTCTTCCGCACGCAGAAGCAGCACGGGATCAGGCATCAGAGGTGGCAACACTACCGTACGCAGCAACAGCGGCACGCGCGGCAGCAACGGTTCTTCCGTAAGGAGCAATGGCACGACCCGCAGCAACAACGGTTCCTCAGTAAGGAGCAACAGCTCGACCCGCAGCAACGGATCCTCTTCAGTAAGAAGCGGAAGTTCTTCCAGCAGATCTTTCAACAATAGCAATTCATTCCGCTCCTCGTCTTCGAGCTCAAGATCTTCCAGCAGCGGTTCTTCCCGCTCAAGCTACGGAGGTTCATCCTCAAGCGGACGCTCATCCGGCGGCTACAGCGGCGGAGGTCGTAGCGGAGGTTCCAGCGGTGGCGGTCGTAGCGGTGGCGGTCGTAGATAAGACCATCCGATGCTTGACATGAGTGTAACTGATAATTAAGAAATTTAAAACTATACGGAAATGAAAAAATTAGTATTGACAATAGGCCTTGCGGCACTATCGAGCATGGCGTTCGCCCAGAGCGCCTTCGATGCCATCAGATTGAGCCAGACGAACCCTGTTTTGGGTACAGCGAGGTATTCAGGTATGGCGGGAGCTTTCAGCGCATTGGGAGGCAATCCATCCGCCATCAAGGACAATCCCGCGGCATTAGGTGTATACAGAAGCATGGATTTCACCTTCACGCCAAGCGTAGTCATCAACAACGACGGGAATGCTAATGCGGCATTGGACAACTTCGCTTTCGTCATCAACTTCGGCGACAAGAAAAGGAAACACGGATACGTCACTTCTTCCTTGGGTATCAACTACAACAGGTTGAATAACATCACCAGATACTCCAGAGGCAAAAAGACTGCGATTCCGTACTCAGTGACGGATTACTTCTACGATTATGCTTCCGACAATGTATATTCATTCGCACAAGAATTGGAACTCCTCTACTTGCCAGGAGAGGACCCTACATACCCAGATGGAGGTAGTTCCAAATTCGGAGGAAACAGAATCATGAGAGATTACAAGTTTGTGGAGAAAGGACATGTGGGTCAGTGGGACATCGCCTACGGATTGAACATCAGCAACCTCGTGTATATAGGCGCAGCGCTCGGAATCAACACCCTTGAGTATAAACAAACCACAATGTATAACGAGCAAAACCCTGATTCTCCGGTATATGACCACTGGTATCTGGACAACCAATACTGGGCTGAAGGCCACGGCGTCAACTTCAGAATCGGTGCCATCGTCCGTCCAATCGACGAGGTCAGAGTCGGCATGTCCATCGAAACGCCAACTCGATACCACATGAGAGAGTGGTACCGCACGGAGTTGGGAAGCGACTACGACAGAAATCGTAGCCAAAGAGTTGATGACTACGGAGGTGAAGACCAACTCTATACATTGAGAACTCCTCTCAGATTCAAGACTGGTGTGGGATTCGTCATCGGAAAGAAAGCTATGATCGACCTCGATTACCAATACGAGAACTACAAGAAGATCCGTATGAGCATAGACGACATCGAGTTGGACTCTGAAGCAGATTTGTTGGATAAATGGATGAACAAGACCCATACCCTCAAAGTGGGTGCGGAAATGCAAGTGACCGACGGATTTTTCGTCCGCTTAGGTGCCGCATGCGTTTCTAAGCCAATGCAAAACCTCACAAGCGAAGAAGCTAAGTATGCAAATATGGAATCTCTTCCTTTGCTCAGACCACTCTCCATCCCTCAGAACTCATTCTACGGAACGGGTGGCGTCGGATACAAAGGCGAGCATTTTTACTGCGATATGGCTTATGTTTTACAGAACCAAAAAGAATACGTTTATCCTAACCTCCCGACATCTCTGTATCCAAGAGAGACCCCTGTCAAGGAGAACGTTAAAACGCATAACATCATCGCCACATTCGGATGGAGATTCTGATTCAATAGAGTATAACAAGAAGGCGCATTGTCATCGTGCAATGCGCCTTTCCTTTTTTCAAGCGACATGAGACATAGTACTTTCCTCTGCTTCCTTTCCCTCCTTTTACTGACAGGACTCAATTCTTGTCTGAATCTTCCGAAGAATGCGGGCACACCTAACGACCTGATGGTGCGTCAACGCTCGAAGAACAGTGTCGTCATCGACCATCAACACTACTCCCTATCCTTCAATACGGAACGGCTGGTCCCGAACTGGGTCTCCTGGCAACTCACCCAAGAGGAGGCATCCACCATCACCGTCAAACGACGCAACAAGTTTCTCCCTGATCCAAAGATAGGGGAAGCGTACAGGGTGGAAGACTCGGACTACTCGGGGGAGCTGAAGCACACGAGCATCCACCTGAGCCGCGGACACATGGCGCCCTTCGCGGACATGCGCTTCGACTCCACCGCGGCGGACGAGTGTTTCCTGCTGACCAACATCTGCCCGCAAAGCGCCACACTGAATGCGGGCGATTGGGGAACATTAGAGACCGTCTGCAGGGAAAAATGGGCTATGAAGGATAGCTGCATCTACATCGTATGCGGACCGATTTTCAGGGACAAAGAGGTGGAAACGATTGGAAAGAGACACAAGGTGGCCGTGCCGGACGCTTTCTTCAAGGTGGTGCTCTCCCTCAAGGAGGGAGAGGAAAAGGCGATAGGCTTCGTCTTCGAGAACAATAACGACAAACAACCTTACGAAAAGGCGGTCCGTTCCGTGAACGACATAGAACGGATCACAGGATTCGACTTCTTCGATTGGCTACCTAACCGCACGGAAAGGCGGTTGGAAAAGCATGCGGACATATCGCAATGGGAACGGTGATCAGGCCTGCGCCTTCACCGTCTCCAACTCCTCGGAAAGGAGCTCCCACTCGTACATTTTCTGCTCCAATTCGTGCTTTTTCTTCTTATACTCGTCGAACAAGGCTGTGTTCGTCGCATTCTCAGGGTTCTGCAGCTCCGTCTCGATCTCCGCGATGCGTTGCTCGATAGCGTTGATCTCCGCCTCCGAATCCGCCACCGCCTTCTCAGCCTTGCGGATCTTCTTCGTCAGCTCCTTCTTCGCCTCATACGAGAGCTTATTATCGGACGGTTTGACCTCCTTCGCTTCCGTCACCTGCGGTTGCGCCTTGCGCTCCAACTCCTGCAGGGAAGCCAGCTTCTTGGACTGTAAGAAATCATAGATGCCTCCAAGATGCTCCTTGATCTTATGGTTGCCGAATTCATAGACCTTATCCACCAAGCCATCCAAGAATTCACGGTCGTGCGATACCACAACCACCGTTCCATTGAACGCTTTGATAGCATCCTTCAGCACATCCTTCGAACGCATGTCCAAGTGGTTGGTCGGCTCGTCAAGCACCAAGAAATTAACCGGTTCCAAGAGCAGACGGATCATCGCCAGACGGGTACGCTCACCACCCGAGAGCACTTTCACCTTCTTATCGGAGGCCTCGCCACCAAACATGAAAGCGCCTAGGATGTCACGGATCTTCGTGCGCACATCCCCCACCGCCACACGGTCGATCGTGTCGAACACGGTAAGGTTCTCGTCCAATAAAGAGGCTTGGTTCTGGGCGAAATAGCCTATCTTGACCAGATGACCCAGTTTCAGGGTTCCATCATAAGGAATCTGCTCCATGATGCACTTAACCAGCGTGGATTTACCCTCACCGTTCTTGCCCACGAAGGCCACCTTCTCGCCTCGTTTGATCGTCAGATCAATATCTTCCAAGACGACATTGTCGCCATACCTCTTCGTCAAGTGTTGCGCCTCGACGGTGATGGTGCCGGAATGCGGCGCAGGAGGGAATTTCAGGTGCAGGGCGGAGTTATCCTCCTCATCCACCTCGATGATATCCAGTTTCTCCAACTGCTTGATGCGCGACTGCACCTGGTTGGACTTGGTAGCTTTGTAGCGGAAACGCTCGATGAAGTCTTCCGTATCTTGTATCTGCTTCTGCTGGTTCTCGTAGGCCCGCAACTGCTGCTCGCGGCGCTCCTTGCGCAACTCCACGTACTTGGAATAGGAGACCTTGTAATCGTATATCTTGCCTAAAGAGATCTCTATAGTACGGTTTGTGACCGCATCGATGAAGGCACGGTCGTGCGACACCAATATGACCGCGCTACCGCTCGATTTGAGGAACTCCTCCAACCATTGGATGGACTCTATGTCGAGGTGGTTCGTCGGCTCGTCCAACAGGAGGACGTCAGGACGTTTCAGCAGGATCTTAGCCAATTCGATACGCATACGCCAACCACCACTGAACTCGCTCGTCTGGCGGGTGAAGTCGGAGCGGACGAATCCGAGGCCCAAGAGCGTCTTCTCCACCTCGCCCTTGAAGTTGTTCACGCCCATCATGTCCAGGCGCTCGTTGGCGTGCGTGAGGCGCTCTATCAGTTGTTGGTATGAGGCAGATTCATAATCGGTTCTTTCAGCCAACTCCACCGTCATGCGTTCAATCTCCTTTTGGAGCTCGAAGATATCGGAGAAGGCCTTCTCCGCCTCCTCCATGACGGTGACACCATCGTTGTGGATCATGTGCTGCGGCAGATAACCGATCGTGACATCCTTCGGCACAGAGACGCTTCCGCTCGTCGCAGGCTGGATACCCGCAAAGACCTTCAGCATCGTACTCTTACCCGCACCATTCTTACCGACTAAGGCAATCTTGTCCTTAGGGTTCACCACATAGGAAATATCATTAAACAACGTGACGCTCCCGAATCGAATCGTCAGTTTATCTACAGAAATCATTTGAATTTGTGCTAATAAATTTTCGTGGCGCAAAGGTACGAATATTTACTATTTAATCATTTACAATTTACCATTTACAATAAGTGTTGACGCGAAATTATCACATCAACACTCTATGAACTCTTTTCTGCAAGAGGAATTGAGACCTCTGCATGTCTGCAGGAGAAAGAGACGTGGCATCAAAACACGACACTCCTCTATCTTCATGTCCTATGATTATACAGGCATTTCCTGCTAAATAAAAGCGATGAGTTTTCCGAATCTGTCTTAATAATACTCGATAACACGTTCCGTCACACTATAGGCGGAATCCCCCTTGAAGTGGATTCTTCTCCGCCAATTGGACTTTTTATCATACTCATAGACATATCTATCCGCCAAGTACTCGTCATTCTCCGAGAGAGGCTCGCTCGACGTCAGGTCGCCTTGTTTGTTGTACAGATACTTCACGACAAACGCAACGGTTTCGTCCTGGTTCAGAACGGACATCTCGATTAACTTGCCGTCGTCCGCATGGGTCTCCTTGCGCCAATTTCCCAACTTACGTTCTTCGTTATAGAACTTGTAATCCGTCACGAAGCCCTTTTTGTTTTTTTGGGAGACAGACTGCCGCAGGTACTTACCCTGTTTATTGAACGTCGTGCTCGTCTCGATCAGGTTATCGTCGTTGTATTCAGTGGAAGTGGCGAGCATCAGGTCTCCGTCCTCGTCGAAGTCATACGCCAGCTTGACGCGTCCCTGAGAATCGTACTCATACTCGGACCTCATCTTCAAAGTCGGGTCGTAGAAACTCTTCGAGGCAAGCTTTCCCTTGTCATCATACTCGTAGATGCTCTTGCTGATCGTGTCCCCGTCCCTATCCAAGAAAGAGATGGAGGTGAACATACCGTCCTTGTTGAACTTCTCCATGAAGTCCCACTCACCATTCGTACGGAAGAAGGCGCCCTTCACGACTTCACCATCATCCGCCACAACCGCATGAAACTGTTTCTCCGTCACGCTCTTCACATTCCCGCGAAGAGATAAATCACTGCGGTCATTATGGACATTGTCACTTCCACAAGAGAAGAATAACAAGGGGAGGGACACCAACGCCCCACACAAAACACTTTTCGTCATTATAATTTCTCTATTAATTCAAGATCCATTTGTTTCTTGTCCAGATTCGTCTTCTTGATACGGACAACCACCTCATCACCGAGTCGATAGGTGCGGCGATACTTTCTTCCCGTCAGGCAATACTCCTTTTCGTCGAAGGAATAGAAGTCGTCGTCCAAGTCACGGATAGGGATCATACCCTCACACTTGTTCTCGTTCAACTCCACATAGATACCCCACTCCTGGATGCCTGAAACGACACCGTTGAAGGTCTGCCCGATCTTGTCCGACATGAACTCCACCTGTTTGTACTTGATGGAGGCCCTTTCCGCATTCGCGGCCACCTGCTCCATGTCGGAGCAATGCTTGCAGTAATCCTCGAAGACGGTCTGGTCGGCGCTCTTCTGTCCCGCCGCATAGCGGTCCAGCAGACGGTGCACCATCATATCAGGGAATCGTCTGATCGGAGACGTGAAGTGCGTGTAGAAATCGAAGGCCAAACCATAGTGGCCCACATTGTCCGTGGAGTAGATCGCCTTCGCCATGGAACGTATGGTGATCGTCTCGATCAGGTTCTGCTCACGCTTCCCCTGCACCTGGTCCAGCAATCGGTTAATGGAGGCGGAGACCTCCGTGTTCTTTCCTGTCGTCTTCAACTTATAACCGAAACGGGTGATGAACTGCGAGAGGTTGGACAGCTTCTCAGGGTCCGGCAAATCATGGATACGATAGACGAAGGTCTTAGCCTTCTCGGACTTCTTCACCTTGCCGATGTGCTCCGCCACCGTACGGTTGGCCAGGAGCATGAACTCCTCGATCAACTTGTTCGCATCCTTGGATTCCTTGAAATAGACAGACAAAGGTTTGCCCTTCTCGTCAATCTCGAAGCGCACCTCCGTACGTTCGAAGGCGATGGCACCCTTGGCGAATCTACGCTCCCGCAACTTCTTCGCAAGGGCATCCAAGGTCAGGATCTCCTCCTTCATGTCGCCCTCCTTCGTCTCGATCACCTGCTGCGCCTCCTCGTAGGCGAAGCGGCGGTTGGAGCGGATCACCGTATGGGCGATTTGATACTTCAGCACATTCGCGTCGTCATCCATTTGGAAGATGACGGAATAGCAACACTTGTCCTCGTCAGGGCGCAAAGAGCAGATCACGTTGCACAAGCGCTCCGGCAACATCGGGATGGTACGGTCCACCAAATAAATGGACGTAGCCCTCTTGAACGCCTCCTCGTTGATGATGTCACCCTCCTTGACGTAGTGGGTCACGTCGGCGATATGCACGCCCACCTCCCACTTGCCGTCCCCCAGTTTACGGATGGACAACGCATCGTCGAAGTCCTTCGCATCGGCCGGGTCGATGGTAAACGTAGGGATGCCACGGAAATCTATGCGTCGGGCAATCTCATCGGCTGGTATCTCGTCAGAGATTTTGTCAGCCGCCTCTTCGACCACCTGAGGATAGCTGTACGGCAAACCGAACTCCACCAAGATAGCGTTCATCTCCGCATTGTTATCACCTGCGGAGCCCAATATCTCAACGACCTCACCCACCGGGTTACGGTCTCGCTTCGACCACTCAGTAATCTTCACAATCGCCTTGTCACCGGTCTTTCCACCCTTCAGGTTATCCTTCGGGATGAAGATATCGTTCACCAACAAACGGTTGTCCACCTGCAGGAAGGCATAATCCTTCGACACCTCCAGCTTACCCACGAAAGTGTCATGTCCACGTTGCAGGACGTCCAACACCTGGCCCTCCTGCATGCATCCCTTGCGGCGCGCGAAGAGGCGGACACGGACCGTATCGCCCACGATGGACTTGTTCAGGTATTTATCCATGATGAAGACCTCCTCGCCACCATCCTCCGGCACGAGGAATATCTTTCCACCCGTGCGGCGCTCCAGTTTACCCACGATGGCTCCGCTACGATTGTCAAGCCTATACTTCCCGCTTGAAGGAGAAATAAGGAACTCCTGCAACACCAAGTCCTCCATCAGTTGGATCAACTGGCGCTTTTGGGTCATACTCGAGACGCCTATCTCGAAAGCGACCTGCTTGTAATTATACGATTGTGTAGGATTCTGCTCGAAGAAACGGACCGTACGGTTCAACATTTCCTGCTTCGTGAGCTGCTTGCCCCCTGCAGGTTCCTTGGTCCGCTTATTTTTTTTAGAAGGCAAACTAGCCCTCGATTTCTTATTTGATTTTGCCATAATAATTCATTTCAAAATAATGTAACGTAAAAAACGTTGCTCAAATTTATAAAATTAAGAGATAACAACCGCCTACTAGGAAGAAAAAACTTCAAAACCCTTCCAGAATAGTAAATCGCAAATCGCAAAATAGTAAATTGTAAATAGTTAAATAGTAAATAACTCCCCAAAACGATTCAACTCCTAATTCAAAATTCTTAATTCTTAATTCTCTAAACGCTTTCCCCAAAGAGCCGACCAAGTCACCCGCCACCAAGCTCTCCTCCGACTGTTCCGCCAAAGCGCAGTCTCCCGCAGCCCCATGCAACCAAACGCCTAGCATAGCCGCATGACAAGGTTCATAGCCTTGGGCCAACAACGAGAGGATGATGCCCGTCAACACGTCACCACTTCCGGCCGTCGCCATGCCCGCGTTTCCCGTAGTATTGAAATGCAACGATCCGTCAGGGAAGGAGACGGAGGTATACGCGCCCTTCAGCACCACCACGACCTGATGCTGAACAGATAGCTCAATCTGTTTCATCCAACGGACGTAACCGTCACTTTTCACGCCCGAAATACGTTCAAATTCCTTCGGGTGAGGGGTCAAAATTGTACCCTTCGGTATCTTGTTCCACAATGAAGGGTTCTTTCCTAGTAGATTCAATGCGTCCGCATCCATCACCAAAGGCTTGTCGCCCAACACCTCCAAGAGTTGCGAAAGCGCCTGCGCTGAAGCGTCGGACGTGCCAAGACCCGGTCCCACACCCACCGCATTGTATTTCACGCAATCCGGAGCGGTGGTGAAGCACTCCTCCGAATCGTCAGTTCTCACAATCGCCTCAGGCACAGATATCTGCAACACCTGCCGGCAAGAAGAAGGCACCTGAACGGTCAGCAAGCCACACCCCGAACGCAGGGCGGAGCGGGCAGACAAGATAGCCGCACCGGTCATCTGCCTAGAGCCAGCGATCAACAAGGCATGTCCGCAAGTGCCCTTGTGGGCGAAACGGCTACGAGGACGCAAGAGAGCCTGCGCATCCTCCCGTTCCGTCAGGAAGAACCCAGTCTCCACCTCCGCGATCGCCTTGCCGTGCAATTGGATGTCGAGGATCGTCACCTCACCCACATACTGCTCATTCTCAGGCAACAGGAAAGAGAGCTTAGGGAACTGGAAGGTGAAGGTACGATTCGCCTTCACGATGGTTTGCGGATCGTTCGAGCCATTGTCCTCCCCCATCAAACCGGAAGGCAGGTCGATGGAGACGATATGCTTACCGCTTTCGTTGATGATACGGACAATATCAGCGTATATGCCGGAGAGAGGACGGTTGAGTCCTGAGCCGAACAACCCATCTATGAGCCAATCCCCTTCGATGACAAGCTGTTCAGGCGATACCACCTCCACGATATGGTTGGGAAACTTCTCATTCAAGTCATTAAAAGCGGATTGACAATCAGGAGAGAGTTTCCCCTTAGGATTCACAAGGAATACGGAGACCGGACGTCCGATCGTCAGCAGGTAGCGTGCGATCACCAAGGCATCCCCGCCATTGTTACCACTACCGGCGACCACACAAAAGGAGGTATCGGACGGGGCGCAACGCAATAACTCATCGAAAAAAACACGGGAGGCACGTTCCATCAGCCTGTACGGATGAATCGGTTCATATTGCGCCGTCAAAGCGTCAATCGTTTTTATCTGTGCTGTCTGAAATAGTTTCATTCTCTTCCCTTGGTTTATCCAAAGACTCCAGGAGCACGTTCTCATCCTCCGTGTCGAGCGCATCCCCGGAACGCATCTTAGCCACGGAACTGCGCAAATAGACGCGGGACGCACCCGTGAGCTTCACGCTATGACCCAGCTTCTCACGTTGCTCCTCCGTTATGATTTCATGCCGCAATAGCTTGTCGCCCAACAAGTCGAAATAGGGAGCCAAGAACGGTTTCAGCTCATGGTCGTTGTCGAAGAACCACATGAACTTCTTCGGACGAGGGATGATGCTCGCCATGAAAATAGCCTCCTCAGGCGTCAGTTCGGAAGGCTCCTTGGAGAAATAGAAATGGGAGGCCTGTTTGGCACCGTAGATGTGCGGGCCCCACTCTATGACGTTCAAGTATATCTCATACATCCTGTTCTTGGAGACCAGCCTATTGTTTTCGACCAGCCATACGATCATCGCCTCCTCCAACTTACGGAAGAGGTTCTTCTCCCTGCTGAGCCAAAGGTTCTTCACCAGTTGCATGGAGATGGTGCTTCCGCCACGGACAAAACGTTTCTCCTTGATATCCTTGACGAGGGCAGCGTTCATGGCCGTCTCAAGGAAACCCTTGTGGCAGAAGAAGAGTCCATCCTCAGAGTACAGGATGGCATGCTTCAGGTAAGGGGAGATCTCCTCCAGCTTGACGAAGTCCGGGTTCTGCTCGCCGACGACGAAACAAGCATCCTCCTCGCCATGGTCATACGCATGGTAGGTGAACGGACGGTTCACGGTGGTGAAATCCGTCTTGCCGAACTTTTCGATAGAGAAGTCTCGCTTATCCAACGAGGAACAGAACGAGAGGCTATCGATCCTGCTCATGTCCAAATCGAAGAAGAGACGATACGAAAGGGTACCCTTCGTTTGTATTCCCTCCAGATTGGTGAAAAAGCCCTTCGGCAATGCGTTGAAGAGCGTTTGCGCCACGAAGCTATCACGATGGACCTCCACCCGCAGGTGAGGGGCGGTGTCCCTTTTCTCATACAACAGATATGGATTAAAATGGAACCCGTTGACGCTCAACGAACTGGAGCTATCCAACTCCACCTTGAGGGATGGTTCCATGGCGATGTTCACCGAATAGTTCATCGAGACGGAGTCCAGTTGAACCGGGATGCCCGCGATCCGCTCATTCGAAAGCGTGAACGGCGCAAGGCGAAGATTGCCCTTCCAATTCTCACACCGCTTGTCGGCGGAGAGAGAGATGTCCATCGTGTCGAAACGGACGGACATGAGGTTGTCTCCCTTCCTGAAGAAGAGAGGCATGGAGTTCTGCGTGGCAGGATAAATACGGATGGAGCCCATCCTACCGTCAGGCTCGTTCAACGTGCCGGTGACGACGAAGCTCTTCTCCGTGAATTGTCCCGTAGGCGAAGACAAACGATAGATGACCTGCCCCTCCAGATAACCGTTCTTCAAGGAATTTTCGGGGAAGGAGAACCTGCACAGGTTGCCGTTTCGGTAGCCGATGGCCACCACGTCCGATATGTGCATGGACTCAGGGAAGTAGGTCAACGCCTTCTTGTAGATACGCACGAAAGACTCTATCTTTGAGGAGTGTCCCTTACCGCCAGATGCGGTGGAATCCCCATCATGCTTCAGCAGAAAAGAGTATCGAGGATTACCCTCCTGGTCGTTGTAGTAGACCCGGACACCATCCACCTCCAAGGACTCGACATTCGCCTTGAATTTCAACAGGTTACTCAAATTATAGGAAATACCCACCTTTCGGACCGTCGTCAGCGTGTCCTTCTCTGGTGTCAAGAAGAGGAGGTCACTGATCATCAGCTTCCGGAAACCATCCATCCGAACCGCGCCGATGGAGAGTTCTCCATGGGTGGTTTGTTCCAACTTATCTATCTTTTTCTGGATAACAGACATCAGGATCTCTTCCCGCTTCGTATACAACGCATATACAATAGCGAAAATGACAACAAAGAACAACCCTATAAAATAAAATTTCCTTCGACTCATTATGTCCTAACATCGTTTTTCTCAGGGCAAAGGTATGCATTTTTTCTATAAATATGCAAAACAAATGCCGGAATATATTTCATAAATCGTGTCATATCCCTAAAAAGGGCAATCCATCCGACCTACTCGTCCACGAATTTTTCTCCATCCCAGGACAAAGACCTGATAACCGAGCCCGAAAGGTATTCATAATCAATGATGGATTCACCATCACAGGACAAGTGGTAATGGACGTCCGTCGCATCCGAAGGGATGCTAGGAGAGTCGCCCAGAACAGAGAGTCGTACACGCTTCATTTTTTTCGAGGCGATATCATACCGATAAAAGGTCAGTCCCCCCTCTCCCGAATCGACCGAACGAACAGATCTACGAACATCCAGGTTGGTGACAATCAACAGATGTTTACCGTCAGAATAATTCCAGCGACTGAGTTCGAACAAAAAGATATTTTCGTCCGAGACAACAGGATTTGAATTATACTTCACGCAGCCATTTTTTTCGTCCACGTTGATACTCCTACCCTTACTAATATGGCCCTTCTTCCATCCATCCCAAACGAAACGTGTATCTTTATAGAATGGGACTGTGTTATTTAGAGCAAGGACAGCTTCCATGAAATCCGTCATCAATGGGTTCTTCCCTTTGTACTTAACGGTGATTTCCTCATTCCCGGTTGAGTCTACGGAAGACGCCACCCCACCGAGGGATTCCTGCGCATAGGATAAATGGATGCCAGCGCACACGCCAAGCAATATAAGAAAGATGTATCTTTTCATATCTATGATTAAAATAGTTTCTATAGAAAGCAAAGATAAGGGAAAGAGAAGTTTTTTTTGTATAGATGTGACAAATTTTCAATCGACAGGAGCATTCCGGTGCGGTCCGGACACAAAAAAAGGGGGTCAACCCGTAAGGATTGACCCCCAAGACGGCGGCGACCTACTCTCCCACTATACGCAGTACCATCGGCGCCGGCGGGCTTAACTTCTCTGTTCGGAATGGGAAGAGGTGGGACCCCGCCGCGATAG
>JAFXPK010000027.1 GCA_017527905.1 Paludibacteraceae bacterium | reverse complement strand
ACTACGCCTACAATCGTGGATACGATACCGCCTATCGCACCTGATACTACGCCTACAATCGTGGATACGATACCGCCTATCGCACCTGACACTACGCCTACAATCGTGGATACGATACCGCCTATCGCACCTGATACTACGCCTACCATTGTGGACACCATACCGCCTGTCGTGCCTGACACTACGCCTGCGATTGTAGACACCATACCGCCTGTCGTGCCTGACACTACGCCTGCGATTGTAGACACCATACCGTCTGTCGTGCCTGATACTACGCCTACAATTGTGGATACGATACCGCCTATCGCACCTGATACTACGCCTACAATTGTGGATACGATACCGCCTATCGCACCTGATACTACGTCTACAATCGTGGACACCATACCGTCCATCGTGCCTGATACCACGCCTACAATCGTGGACACCATACCGTCTATCGTGCCTGACACTACACCTACGATTGTGGACACCATACCGTCTATCGTGCCTGATACCACGCCTACAATTGTGGATACGATACCGCCTATCGCACCTGATACTACGCCTACAATCGTGGACACCATACCGCCTATCGCACCTGATACCACGCCTACAATCGTGGATACCATACCGTCCGTCATGCCGGACACTACGCCTACAATCGTGGATACGATACCGTCTATCGCACCTGATACCACGCCTACAATTGTGGATACCTTACCATCCATTGTGCCTGACACTACGCCTACGATTGTGGATACCATACCGCCTATCGCGCCTGACACTACGCCTGCGATTGTGGACACGATACCGCCTATCGTACCTGACACTACGCCTACAATTGTGGACACGATACCGCCTATCGCGCCAGACACCACGCCTACAATTGTAGATACCATACCGCCTATCGTACCTGACACTACGCCTACGATTATGGACACCATACCGTCTATTGTGACTGATACTACGCCTACAATTGTGGATACCATACCGTCCGTCGTGCATGATACTACGCCTACGATTATGGACACCATACCGTCTATCGTAGCAGATACCACCCCTATGATTGTGGATACCATACCTGAATTGGTGGAGGACGAACCGCCTTTGCCTGCAGACACGATGCCGGAAGTACAAGAATACGGGAAGGAGAAAGTGTTCTCTTATAACCTGTTACTGACCCCCAACGGAGATGGCATAAACGATAGACTTGAGATTGAATCATTGTCGCAATACCCTGACAATGAAATCTATATCTACAACAAATGGGGCATACAAGTCTTCCACATGAAGCATTACGACAACCATTGGGGAGGCGATAACCACAACGGATTCAGCCTAGGCGGGAGGAAACTATTGCCCGTCGGGACATACTATTACCTACTCCTCTCCAAAGGATCGAAAGCACTGTCTGGTTTTATAGAATTATCATATTGAGTCATGAAACATATACTACTGATCCTATTCATCATGGCATGCTGGGTGGCCAATGCCCAGCAGGAAGAACGTCCGTCGTTATACATGGCGAACCCATACCTCTACAACTCAGCCTGTTCGGGCTTCACTAGCGGACTGAACGTCACACTTCAGTACACCAACCAATGGATGGGTATAGAAGGGAGTCCGAGCGAGATATCCGCCACCGTCCACAAGCTATTGAGGGAAACGAACTACTCCATGGGAGGCATCGTCTTGTGCGAAAAGGCAGGCGTATCCAAGCTGTTGGAGGTGGAGATGTCCGGCACCTACCGTTTCTTGGTGACCGACTGGACCTGGCTCTCCCTGAACGTGGGCGGCGGCGCCCGATGCATCGGCAAGGACTTCTCCCTCCTTAGGCAAGACGAAGACCCCTACTTCGAACGACAGGAGAAAACAGAGGTGGTCGTCCGCTTCCGCATGGGGGCATGGCTACGTTTCGAAGGAGAGGATTTCCTCGCGTTCAGCGTGCGGGGTGTGGGGAACGGTCACCTACGGGCCTTCGGGCACAAGCAGGCGACCCACTTCTACCTTTCCGGCGGGAAACGGTTCCGGACGAGCGCAGACAGGCATCTGGCGTTAAACGGGATGCTCTACGTGGCGAAGTACTCGCCCTTCGGAGCGGTGGTCTCCCCCAGCCTACAACTGAGAAAGAAGTGGGAGCTCGGCCTCAGCTACCAGACGGGGAGGATGGTCTCACCTTGGGCAAGGCTGAACCATAAAGAGAACCTCTTCCTCTCCTGCATGTACACCTTCCCGATGAGCCGACTCTGCCAAGCCGGCAACGCATCCACCTTCTCGCTGATGATAGGCTTCCGTTGCGTGTCGGGCGAAAAAGAAAAGGAGCGATTCTACCGAAACGCTCCCCTATAGTGACGAACAAAGTCCGAATCCTATTCGACCTGTCCGCTGATCTCCACATCCTGCTTCTTCAGCTTATTCTTATTCAGTTCCGCATATTGGATCCTATTCTTGTAGATATCACAAGCAAGGTAAAGCGCATTGCGGAAGGACTCCTCAGAAGCCTCTCCGACGCCCACCTTGTCGTACGACACATCATGCACAGGAGAAGTACGGATGATAGGCAAGTTGGCCGTGAAGTTCACGCCGCTCTCCATGGCGATGCATTTGAACGGAGCCAATCCCTGGTCGTGGTACATCGCCAACACAGCGTCGAAACGCTTGAAGTTACCGCTACCGAACAACGAGTCGGCAGGGTATGGTCCGAAACATGTGACACCCATATCCGACGCCTTCTTGATGGCTGGGATGATGATCTCCTCTTCCTCGGAGCCCAACACACCATTGTCACCCGCATGAGGGTTAAGGCCCAACACAGCGATGCGAGGGCGAACCACGGAGAAGTCTTGGATAAGGGTTTTATTCAAGTCAATCAGCTTAGAGACGATCTTATCCACCGACAGGTAAGAAGAAACCGACTTGATAGGCACGTGTCCGGTCACCACAGCGACCTTCAGCACATCGCTCACCATCAGCATCAAGCCCTTCTCGCCGTAGCCAAACTTATCCTGCAAGTATTCGGAATGTCCAGGGAAGTGGAACTTCTCGGACTGGATATTCTTCTTGTTGATCGGCGCCGTCACCAGCACATCGATCAAGCTATCCCGCAAGTCGGACGTGGCACGCTCCAAGGCCAGGAATGCGGCATGACCAGCCTCCTCCGTGGATTTGGCCAACTCCACCTTTATCTCCTCATCGACGCAATTGATGATGTTGGAACGCTTCGGATTAGCCTCCGTCGCATTGGATATGACGTTCAAATTGAAGTTCTCTATATTCAACGATTTACGATGATAGGCGGCCGCCTTCGAGGATCCGTACACGATCGGAATGCAGAACTCATTCACGCGCATATCGGCCAATGTCTTGATAATCACCTCATAACCAATACCATTGATATCACCTTGCGTAATGCCGACTTTTATTTTATCTTCTTCCATGTCTTTTATTATCAGAATTATCTACTTTCTTTTTCACAAAAGTAAAAAAAATTATTCAATTTCCAACGAATGTAGCACAGCCTCGACCTGCCTGATCTTATTTCTCTTCTCGTGTTGTGGGGCATAAACGAACGCATCCATGGTCACCACCTCCTGGTGTAGGGTATCGACGAAAGAGCGGCTCACAAAAGGTCCGCCCATGAATCCTCCCTCGACACGCCAAAGGCCTCGCACCTCCGTACACTTTCTTTTCTTGTACAGGATGTGACGCTCAACCGGAGGAATGACCTCATTCTCGACGCACATATACGATCCTTCGGAAGGTCCCGGCACATATTTCTTCGTGAGGGAATCCCTCCTCTCGACGATACGGCTAAGGGTCATGTCATTTTTGTCATGATAAGGTGTACGATAGGCGAGAATATCCATCCTGACATCAACGCTACCATTGGACATCCACACGAATTTCTCCCCCACCTTTGACTTGTCTATGTAATGAGGCAGAGAGACATGGAGGCCAAGTTTATCGTCCAATAATTTGATGCCATCCGAATTCGCATATCTTTTAAAGTAGAGGATGCTCCTCTCGCATTCCATGTCGACAAAGAAATCCAGGATAGCCTGTTTCTTCTCCTTTAGGACACGGATCATCTCCTCCTGATCCGGCGCCGTAACCTGCACGATAGCTTGGGTCCTGGCCCATTGGTCTTTCTTGAAGCTCACCTTCCCTTGCGTGAACTTTGCAGGATCGATCTTAAAGAAGACCAAACTCCTCATCGGCTTCACGATGTCCGTGAAATCATGCTCCTGAAGGAATATGATGTTAAAGTAAGACTCTGACTGCGGCAAACCGGGCATTTCCTCGTCCAACAGATCGAAGAGACATCGTCCCGCATCACTCTTCCAAACATCCGCGTCACCCACGACCATCACATCGTAGGCATTTCCACCGACCGTAGTCGTGAACAAAGCGTTGTCTGAGCTATTGCACGAAGAGACAATGAATAGCGACAGAAGCGCACAGAGCACCGTTACGAACTTTCTTCCCATATTATTGATTCATTAAATGTTTTGTCGATAACAATCCGCAAGCCGCAAGGATATCCTCTCCCCTCGACTTCCTGATGGTGGCGGTGATTCCCTTCTTATTGAGCTGGTCACGGAACCAAACCATCTTTCCCTCATCCGCGCCTTTGAAGGGCGTACCCGGCACGGTATGGAAACGTATGAGGTTGACCCTGCATTCCAGCCCTGACAAGAGGCGGGCAAGCGCATCCACATGTCGCTGTTGGTCATTCCTGCCCTCAAACATCGTATACTCGAACGACACCCTCCTCTGCCCCGAGAAATCAAATTGCTTGATTTCCTCCACGACACGGCTAATCGGGAAAGCCTTCTGCGCAGGCATCATATCCGCCCTCTCCTCTGCAATCGGATTATGCAAACTGACCGCCAAATGGCACTGGCTCTCCTTCAGGAATCGGATCATACCAGGTATCAGGCCGACAGAAGAGACGGTGACACGCTTCGGGCTCCATGCATAGCCATAATCGGCGCAAAGGACCTCGAGCACGCGCAACACATTATCCGTATTGTCGAAGGGCTCACCCATTCCCATGAAGACAACATTGGTCAGCTGCTGCGACTCCGGAATGGACTGTATCTGATTCAAGATATCCGTGGCGGACAACTGTCCATGGAATCCCTGCATGCCAGTCGCACAGAACTTGCAACCCATCTTGCAACCAATCTGCGTCGAGACGCACAAGGTGAAGCGGTCCCCGTCCGGGATCATCACACTCTCGATATACCTTCCGTTCAGCTCGAACAGATACTTCTTCGTGCCATCCTGTGAAGTGGAGACCTGAATGGGAGCATAGGCACCCACCTCATATGCCTCACTGAGCTTCGTGCGATTAGCCACCGACAAGTTAGACATGTCAGCGATAGAGGTGATTCGTTTCTTATACAGCCAATCAGCGATTTGTTTGCCGGCGAACGAAGGCATGGAGAGGCTTTGGACAACCGTTTTCAGTTCATCCAACGTCATCGCCAATAAAGGTTTCCTTTGCATATCCGTCATGGAAGATAGGTCTTCTTAGATAACTAAAAAGGCGCGAGGAAATACAAGTTAACCTCGCGCCCAATATTTCTGACTTGTTCGATTAATAGAATGTAGAACGGTTATCCACAACTTCCGCCTTGTCAAGCAAGACCATCATGGATTGTCTGAACATCATATCCATCTCCCTACGAGCGTTCGAAGGAATCGGACCCTCAACAGGTTTCTTGCCAAGGATCTTCACCTTGTAGACGCCAGTCGATCCCTTGATCGGAGCAGAAGTCTCACCCACATTCATGTTAGAGATAGCGGCGAGAACTGCAGGGTCTTGGATATTGACATCAAAGCGAGCGTCTTTAACCGTATCGATACGATCCGTGCAAGATGCGAGATCTTTATCTTTCCATTCAGCGATAGTAGCCTCAGCCTTCTTATCCTCCATCACTTTACGCTTAGCGTACTCGTTAGCATATGGATAAGAATATGGAAGATAGCCCTTATCTACGATACCCGTCACAGCGGCGATCACACATTGGCTAGGGAACTCGAATGGTTGTGAAGTGATGTCGCCCACCTCATGTTGGAATGCCCAGCTAACCACCTTACGGGCGTTTTCGATATTGCTGTTTCTGATTTGGAAATCGTTCTCGAAGATTGGAGAATACTCGTAAGCGAACACGCCTTCAGCAGCAGCGTTGTTTGTGAAATCATCCAACGTCTGATTCTCGCTGATGTATTTGCTTGCCTTCTCGTAGTATCTACGGTAAGTGTCAGTTCCAGACTCGATCTTCACAGCCACCTCAGCAATCTTGACCTTGCGGATAGGAGCAGTCAAAGAATCGATCTTCGCGATGACTTGATCACCCTCCTTGCTCTCCACTTGGAACACTTGTCCTACACGTCCGTTGAACGCGGTCTCGTCGAAATCCTTGAAACGGTCGAACATACCCTCTCTCAACCAACCGAACTCACCTTTATTCTTTTGAGAGTTGTCCATGGAGAACTTCTCCGCCATTTCACCGAACGAAGCACCTGCCTTGATGGCGCCGAAGATACTGTCCGCCTTTTTCTTGGCTTCGTCATTCTTGCCACTCTTCGCCAAGTAGATTAAAGAGATCTTCACTGAATCAGGACGAGTAATCACGTCTGAAAGAACCTTAGCAGTCTTGTAATAGAGACCATCCTCGAAAGTTGGGATGACTGAATCCTTCTTAGCAGAGAATGCGAACTCTCTGAGCGCATAGTCAAGTTCATCCGACTTCAAGTAAGTTTTTCTGCAGAGGAAATTAGGATCACCCTCTTGGGAAGCGAACAAGAACGCATCTTCAGCGTCAGTGATCTTCCTCAACTCCTCCTCATTCGCGAGAGTTCTGTTCTTAGCCTCAAGAGAATCCTCCGCACCTGGCTTCACCGTGAACACGATTGCTTTGATGGAACGGAACTTATCAGTCTTGAACGCATTCTTAATTTTCTCATACTCCGCTTTTCCTTCCTCTTCCGACACAGCGAAGGAAGAATCAGGCATCACGAAATAAGGTTTGAAAGCGCAAGCGAAGTCTACTTGATCGCTCGCATATTTGGCAATGAGGTCTTTCTCTGCCTTAGGAGCTTTTGAAGCGCCGGCGGTCAAAGCGACCAACTTCTCGAAAGCCATGGAATTCACCAATCTCTTCTCCACGCACAACCATCCGCTGTACAAGTCCTTGAGGTACTCGTTGTTCGCCAGGTTCTCATCCTCCGGGTTTTCCTCCAATTGCTTGAAAGCGCGGAGAAGACCCAATAGTCTCTGAATGCTGAAGTTACCCTCCTCGTCCTTCAAAATTTGGAGGTTTCTCAACTCTCTATGAGGATTCACCTTCGTGTAGTACTCCAACTCTTCCTCGGAGATAGACATGCCGATCTTGCCCATTTGGTCTTCCAACACATTGGAGATCAAGAACGTCTGCCAAACCTCGTTTCGAACTTCAGCATCGCTCGCATTGTTACCTTCCAACTTGTTGAAATTGGAGAACGCCTCGATGTTCCTTTGGAACTCCACATAGTTCATCTTCTTTCCACATACCTCTCCGATTTGCTCGCGACCCGAGTTGAAAATTGCGCTTGAGTTACTCAAGAAATCACCAATAACGAAACAAAGCAATGCCACGAACACAACGACCATGACAATTTTTCCTTTGCTTCTAATTTTCTCTAATGCTGCCATTTATCTGATTATTAATTATTTTGTTTTTTTTACAAATTTTAGCGCACGAAATTAGTAAAAATAGATTCAATGTGAAACATTTTTCCTGAATTTTATTCCTTAATCGGGAAAATTCCCTCTGGGCTTTTTATCGTATATTTCGTCAAAGTCTGATTTGAATCAAATCCTTTTCCGTAGATCACCCTGTCTTTTTGGGTGATTTTGATTCGTCCGTTGGAGTATACGCGCTCCGCCTTCTCATCCCAAAAGAGTTGGTCGCACTCGAACTGCTCCCCCTCCAAATTGACCGCCTTCACGCTGTCCCTCAGGTCCCACAGTTTAGGCTCCGTCTTGTAGATGGCGTATTGGCTTTGGATCTCCGCATCCACATTTTTCTGGGGGTCGAAACGTTCCAGACGCAGTCCGGAAGGGAAATCCCAGTAAGGCTCCTCCGCCTTATCATAGACGAACCACTCCTTGGTGTTCACACGATAGCGCACTACCCCGGAGTCGGACACCAACGTCTGCACATCCAACGCATGCAGGGAAGGACGTTTGGACCGCTCGATGGCAGGCACCGTATCCTCATTATTGGCACATGACAATAAACATATAGCAGCCACGAAGATCGCAGCCGCTATACGAAATACCCTTTTTGGGGAAATAACAATGTTTCTTTCCATCCAAGTCTTATCTTACCGTTGTCTTCTCATTAATCCATCCAGGCACTGTGAAAGTTTGGCCCTTGGTGATGTTTCTCATGAACAACTGGTCTGCTGCAGGGAAGTATGGAGTATACTTGTTGATCAGCTTATTAGCATCTCCCGCAACGGACGGACTAGCCAACTTAGCCTTCTCCCACTGGTCAACCGCAACCCAATAAGCAGTCTGACGGATAACCGCATCGTCGCTGATGTCGTTGTTGAATGTGGCATACAAAGTACCGATCAACAGATAAGCCTTTCCGTTTGTACGGTCGAAAGAGATGGCCTTCTGTGCTGCCGCGCGAGCGGATGAAGGGTTCTTCATATCCCTGTAGATAGTAGCGATGATATACTGCAACTTGGATTTCTCGCTGTTCTTCGTCTCAAAGTTGATCGCATCGTTCAAATAAGTCAAAGCCTTATTGTAATCCTTATTCTTGATGGATTGGGATGCGAGACCTCTAGCAGATCCTGCGGAAGGGTCAATCTTGTGCTTATAGGCAGCCGCCTTGAAATAGGTAGCAGACTCCTCGCAATCCGCCAACGCATACAACGCCAACACCATGTTCAAGAAATCCTTGTCACCCTTGTTCGCCTCGATCTTGCTTCCGTACACGCCATCCAACGTCTTGCAGTCCGCAGCGCCAGAGCTAGCGAACTTCTGGTCGATGTCAGCCTTAGCCGCTTGATAGTTCGGCAAATCAGGATCGTTCTCCGCGAGTGAGGACATCTTCTCGTTGATGAGGCCGGACACCGTGAGGTAATCGTTCAAGAACTTATCCCTGAATCCATCCTTATTTCTCTGATACAGAAGGGATGACAAATAGAAGCGTTGCATAAGAACCGTCGTTGAAGTGGCTTCCTTCTTATTGTCGATGATCTCACCCAACCAATTGTATGCGACCTCCTTGCCCGGGTCGTTCTTGCTCTCCGGAACATATTGGATATAGTCTGCCGCTTTCTTTCCCAAGATATAGTATTTATCGTACTTTTTATCTTTTCCGAAATACTTAACACGGTCATCATACAACTTCATCAAACGGTCGAATATCTGAGCCTTCTTCTGAGGGTCCGTCTCTTTCGTTATTTGGTTCGCCAATATCTCCGCACCATTGACATAGACATTCTTCGAGCATTTCGGACATTCAGCGTAAACGATTTCAAAACATGGAGCCGCACTCGCATAATCCTTCTGTTTCGTATACTGGGTCATCATACTCAAATTGGCAAGACACCTGATACTATCCTCGCCATGTCCATACTTAGAACCGTCGTTAATTCCTTTTTGCGCGAATGACACTGCTGGCAAAGACAACAACATCACACCTAAAATAATCGAATTCGTTTTCATATCACTTAATTTTAATCATTTTTTACTCTAATTTCCGTTTCGCGAACCAACGCTCGTTAACCGTAACGTTGATCGTCCCCTTTAAATACTGCTCCTTCACAAGCCCGTTGTCGGAACCGCCGCATCTGCCATACTCTAACCCTACATTAATCACCGTCGGATTCAATCCTTTCTTCAGCGGGAATCCGACTCCTGCGTCAATCGCCACCTTGTTGAGATTCTCCTTGTTCACTTTATAGTATGACTTGCTGACATTTAGTCCGCAACGATAGTACATCCGCTGGTAATACTTCCTCGCACTCTTGCTCGGCAGGTATTGCGCTCCCCAAGCGAATTTGTTCTCATCATCAAAAGGTTTCTCGTCAAAGAATCTGATGTCGGACCAAGACGTGCGCTTGTAGTCAAATCCTGCGAGTACCCTGCTATTAAAATGAAATACAAATCCTATGCCAAAACTGGAGGGGGTATCGAATTTATTATCATAATTTAACACTACGGTGTCCGACGCTATGAGCTTCTTTTCCGCCTCCGTTTTCAACTCCGACTTGAATTGGTACGTGGCACCGATAGTGACGAATTTCTCCTCATTGATCTTAAACGAACCCTGCGCTCCAAGGTTCACACAAAAGTCGTTCACCTTAATTTTCTGGATCTGGGTCGACGGATAGATGTACCCTTCGTCGAACACGACAGCGCTGTTATGCTCTATCGACCCGAAATGGTACAAGAGATTGGCGCCGACCGAGAAGTTGCGGAATGGTTTGAAGCCCAATCCGAAATAGAGTTGGTTGATGCCTCCATCGCCCTCATACGTGTAATGGGTCCGCAACGTGTCTTGGGTAAGGTCCGTGCCTTCCGTCACATGGAGGGTGCTCTTGTACCCCACCCTGGAGTAGGGACGCAAACCGAAACTCGTGGACATCCACTTCTTGATGGGGAACTGTACCGCCAAATACTCGAAATTACCGGTCATCCCCCTGGAACTGCCTCCAGCGTCCTTATTGCTCTCCATCGCGCAACTAGCGCCTACCTCAACCCTGAAATTGAGCGAGTCGATCGCCGTGTACGATGCAGGGTTGGACGGATTGGTGAAATAAGCGGAACGCAGACCTGCGGAGAGGCCACCCATCTGAGTGCTTTGTCCATACCCGCCATCGGTTATGGTTCCGTAACCATGACGGGTGTAGGGTGAGCTTACATTATTTTGTGCTGCGGCGCTAAAACATACCCCGCTTAATATTATTCCTATAAATACGAATCTCCTAATCATCTGAAAGTAAGAATTCGGTTTAATCCGAGTGACAATAAATTTGGAACCACAAAGTTGCAGTATTTTATCCTTTTTTCAAAATATTTTGCGTTCCCACCTGTTAAAAACACTAAAAGAGAAGGATAAACCGACCTGAATGAATCTATAAAACCATCAATTTCATAAGACAGACCGTTCACGACGCCCGAAAGGATGGCCTCCCGCGTGTCGCTCCCCGTCAAAGGAACATCCTCCTCCGCCGCCACAAGAGGCAACTTACGCGTGAAGGTGTTCAACGCCTTAAAGCGCATGTCCACCCCAAGGGATATATTCCCCCCGACATAGTTGTTCTCCGCATTGACGATGTCGTACGTGATGGCGGTTCCGGCATCTATCACCAGAAGATTACGATTCGGACGCATGTAATTGGCCCCCACGCATACCGCGATACGGTCTTTCCCTAACGTGCGGGGGGTCTTGTATAGGTTACCGATGGGCAAAGGGGTGTTCTCATCCAGCAGGACAAAACGCTCCGAGTGCTCCGGCAACCATTGCAGGAGGGTCTCCTCACTTCCCACAACGGAGGACAAAATGGATTGCTCCCAGCCCGTCTCCCGCTTGATTCTCCGCAGGATCTCCACGTCCAATGCCTCATACCGTTCCGTGAACGCCAGGACATCATCCTCATAGAGACTCACCTTGCTGGAGGAGTTTCCTTGGTCTATGATTAAGTTCTTCATATCTTCTACCCTCTCGTTTCCGCAAAGGTACGAAATCCACAGGAATACAACGATATCCCCCATAAAAATTTGGAAGGAGTTTGGGGCTTATCCCCCAGAGAATCCACGCATCAGACAAGCCGCCGGCATCAAAATAGGGAAGCTACGGCATCCCCATAAATAGGGATGACATTTCCCCAAAATACCAACTTTTAACGAAAATCCACGAAGAGGAGAGGGCCTAATTTTGCCCCCGTAAATCAAATGGTATAAAGAATGAAACTATCCACAATCAAAAAGGGCATATTCATACTGGGTATGAGCGCATTATGCGGGCAAAACGCATGGGCGCAGGTCGACACGACATTCGAGAAGATCCGTCTCGGCGGATATGGTGAGATGCTGGCATCATGGAAGGATTACGGGCTGAACCGTTGGAGCGGCTCGACTCAGGGCAACGCGAAGGTGGACCATGCGCACATATCGATCCCTAGATTCGTGCTGGCGATGGACTATAAGTTCAACGATAAATGGATGCTCGGCTCGGAGATCGAATTCGAGGCGGGCGGCACCGGCACCGCCATGGAGATGGAGGCGGGCTCGGGCAGCGAGAACGGGGAATACGAGACGGAGATCGAGAAGGGTGGCGAGGTGGCCTTGGAACAATTCCACCTCACCCGTTACTTCGCAAGGGCCTTCAGCGTCAAGGCGGGCCACATCGTCTTACCGGTCGGACAGACCAACACGCATCACGAACCGGTCAATTTCTTCACCACCTTCCGCTCGGAAGGAGCGACCACACTCATACCGTGCACATGGCACGAGACAGGTTTGGAGTTCTTCGGAACGATAGGGAAAGAGGCCGCCGAATTCGACTACCAGGCGCAGATCGTGGCAGGACAGAACCCGTTGGGCTTCAGCCGCTACAACTGGATCAAGGGTGGCAAACAGGGGTTGTTCGAGATGGATAACTTCACCAGTCCGGCCTACGTCTTCCGTCTGGATTACTTAGGCGTAAAAGGGCTAAGGTTGGGCATGTCAATGTACTACTGCCACGATGCGGGCAAGAACTGCGACCGTCTGATCACCTTCAACAACGAGGATCCCGTGAACATCTCCATCTTCTCCGCCGACGCGCAGTACAAGCACAAGTTCTTCACATTCCGCGCCAACTACCTCAGCGGCAAGCTGTCGGAGCCTTTGGTCGTGGATAAAATCATCCGCACCTACTCCTCGAAGTCGGGCTACAACCGCAGTCCGAACGTGGCGGAGAGGGCCCTCAACTACAACTTCGAGCTGGGCGTGAACCTGAAGAACATGGTCAACGGCGGGAAGAAGTTCCCGGTCATCTATCCTTTCGCGCACTACGAGTACTACAACCCGCAGGAGGATGGAGTGAGCCTTCAGGTGATGGACGACCGATGTCAAGTGAGCTATTGGGCTTGGGGAGTGAACTATTTCGTCCTGCCTAACCTTGTCATCAAAGTGGACTACACGACCAGGAGAATCGGAACGAGCCAAGTATTCAAGAACACGAAATCGAAATACAACAACGAGAACGAACTGAGCCTCGCCATCGGTTACGTGGCTTGGTTCCTGAACAAATAAGCACAATAAAAACAATAAACATAAAATCATACAAACAATGAAAAAAAGAGCATTTTTAGCAGCCGGACTGATTGCCTTCGGCGCAGTGACGTTCAACGCCTGCAAGGACGATGACGAAGAAAAATTGGCAACCATCGACGACTCCGCCGCCATCGACGCGGAATACTCCTCCGCCTATGCGAAGCAGTGGGGTAACTACATGCGTACCGTAGCATCCCTCCTCAAGACGGATGCGGAGAACCTCTACGCTTACTGGAACGACAGCTACGAGGGAGGTGACAGCTATGCGAAACGTTTCCTTTCCCACACGGGCGCAGGCTTCCAATCATCCAAGGATTGCGTGGAGCAGATCATAGACGGTTGCGTGGACATCGCCAACGAGGTGGGTGATTCCAAGATCGGCGGACCGGTCGAGAAGTGGAGCGAGAACAACAAGGAGGAGGCGGTACTCGCCGTCGAGTCATGGTTCTCTTGGCACTCCAGAGTGGACTATTCCAACAACATCGCATCCATCAAGAACGCATACTTCGGCAGCTTGGATGGCACTGTGAACACCAATTCCATCTCGAAGGTCATCAACGGGAAAAACGCGACATTGGATGCTAAGGTGACCGCAGCCATCCAAAACGCGCAGTCCAAGATCCTCGCCATTCCGCAACCTTTCCGTAACAACTTGGGTTGCAGCGAGGCGAGAGAGGCCATGACCGCCTGTGCGGAGCTTCGCGACATCCTGGGCGAGGATTTGAAGAACTACATCGACGAGAACCTCGCCGACTACAACTGGGACGCGGTTCTCTCCCAATACGTGAACAACGTGGTCCTTCCGACCTACAAGAGCCTGAAGGAGAAGAACGCGGAGCTCTTCAACGCAGTGGTGGCTTTCCAACAGAGCCCATCGGACGAAGGGTTCTCGAAATGCGCCGACGCATGGATCGCGGCTCGTACGCCATGGGAGTCTTCCGAGGCATTCCTCTTCGGCCCGGTAGCGGACAAAGGATTGGATCCGAACATGGACTCATGGCCATTGGACCTCAAGGGAATCATCAAGATCTTCAACACTGCATCTTGGGGTGAGTTGGAATGGTCCGGAGACTACGAGGAAGTGCCTGAAGACGAAGAGGGTTCTCAACACGCGCAGGACATCGAGTCCGCCCAGAACCTCCGTGGATTCCACACGTTGGAATACCTCATCTTCAAGGACGGCAAGGCGAGAACGATCCATTGATCGTAAGCCCTAAGCAACGAACGATTTCACAGAACGGCGGGGAAGAATATTCCCCCCGTTTTTCCTATTACACAACACACTAACACAAAAACATGAACTTTAACCTAAAATTATTTACCCTAACGGCCATGGTCGCCCTATTGTCCGCCGCATGTGACAATGAGGAGGGACTGGAGGTGGACGAGATAAAGGTTCCCGACGGATATGCGCTCTCGGCGGGCACGTCGACCGTCTTCCTAAGCTCCACCTACGCCTACGACACCGATGCGAAATGGCTGAAAGGTAAATACTTATCACGATTCAACAACGGAGACAACCTCTACGACAACCCGCTCGGCTCGGCGCAGAGCCAAGGCGGACTGGGACCCGTCTATGCGGGTTACTCGTGCGGCAGTTGCCACCGCAACGCAGGGCGCACCGAACCGACGCTCTGGAGCGCTGGAGGAAGCGGAAGCTACGGTTTCTCCTCCATGCTGATCTACATCACACGCAAGAACGGAGCTTTCTTCCAAGACTACGGAAGGGTCGTCCACGACCAGTCCATCATAGGCGTCAAGCCGGAAGGAAAGCTCAAAGTAACCTATGAATTCAAGACCTTCCGATTCCCCGACGGGGAAACGTACGAACTAGCGAAACCGAACTACACCATCACGGAATGGTATGCCGACAGCATCGCGCCGGAAGACCTCTTCTGCACCGTCAGAATACCGCTCAGGCACGTGGGAATGGGCCTTATGATGGCAATCGACCGCAACGAGATCGAGCAATTGGCACGGCAAAGCAACTACCCCGAATATGGCATCTCCGGCAAGGCCAACTACATCACCGAGCGGGGCATCCGCCAACTCGGACTCTCCGGCAACAAGGCGCAACACGCAGACCTGACCGTCGAACTGGGCTTCTCGTCCGACATGGGTGCGACCAACAGCCGTTTCCCCGAAGAGATCTGCGAGGGACAAACACAGATGCGGCAAGGCATGAGCGCCATGGGACTCACCTACAATCAATTAGACGTCACAAGCGAGCAAATGGAGGATGTTGACCTCTACATGCAATGCCTAGGCGTTCCCGCACGACGCAACGTGAACGACCCGAACGTGAAACGGGGCGAACAGATGTTCTATCAAGCCAAATGCCACCTCTGCCACGTGACGACGCTCCACACACAGCCACAAGGCTCCGTCCTGCTGAACGGCACACGCATCCCTTGGCTCGGCGGACAGACCATCCACCCATACAGCGACTTCCTCCTGCACGACATGGGTAGCGAGATCATGGGCGTGGGCCTCAACGACAACTACGTCAGCGGACTGGCGCGCGGCAACGAATGGCGCACCACCCCACTTTGGGGCGTGGGTCTGCAGAAGATCGTCAACGGACATACCTACTTCCTGCACGACGGACGGGCAAGGAACTTCATCGAAGCCATCATGTGGCACGGCGGTGAGGGCGAAGCCTCCAAGAACATCTTCGCCAAAATGTCCAAGGCAGACCGTGAAGCGCTGATCGCATTCCTGGAATCATTATAACTCAACAATAACAACGGACTAACTATTAGCCCTTTAATAGACTCAAAAAAATGAAAAGATTATATATAGCAACCCTATTATCAGCCATCACCCTATCGGCCATGGCACAGGCAGAAGAGCCCATCAAGGCGGAAGTCGTATCGAACCCAACGTCCCTAATGGACGAAGAGGCGGAGAACGGTGTCGTATCATTAGCCGGAAGAAAAGGATTCTCCATCTCCACCGCGAAAGGAGACTTCGTCTTCAAGCCCTACACCCTCATCCAAGCAGCGGGGAAATACAACTGGTACGATGACGAGGGCCTCGACAAAGCCTACAACCAGGACAACGTCATGAACAGCGGTTTCGCCATCCCCTACGCCATCCTCGGTTTCACCGGCAAGGTGTTCGACCGTATCTCCTTCAACCTCAGCCTCAACGCCGCAGGCTCGGGAGGTGCTTTGTTGCAGCAGGCATGGTTCGACGTGAAGGTGAAGAACGCTTTGTGTTTCAGGGTGGGTAAGTTCAAGACACCATACACCCACGCCTACCTCACCACCTTGGGGGAGACGCTCTTCCCTGTGGTGCCCACATCCTTGACCACCAACGTCATCATGCCTTACGTGCTCAACGCAGTCAATCCAACCATCGGAACAGGCTTCGACCTTGGCGTCATGGCCCATGGCGTAACACCTAACGAGAAGTTCGGCTATGAAGTGGGACTCTTCAACGGAACGGGCGCAGGCGTGAACAGCGCCACGAAGACGCTCAGCGACGACATCAAAGGGTTGCCTTCCCTACTCTATGCAGGAAGGATCGCCGTGACGCCACTCGGCCATATGCCAGCGAGCCAAGGAAAGCCGAACCTATCGGACGAACGCAAGCTACTGTTCGCCCTCTCCGCCAACGTGAACGTGGAGGCGCAGAGCGAATCGACCAACGACGCCCGCCTTGGCTTCGAGTTCGCCTACCTGGCAAAGAAACTGTACCTCGCGGCAGAGTTCTATAGAATGCACATCAGCTACACCGACCGTCAGAAGATCAGCGACGAATTCAACTACTGGGGCGCTTACATCCAGGCGGGTTACTTCGTCGCTCCACAGTGGCAGATCGCCCTCCGCTACGACTTCATGGACAGGAATGCGACCGCGAAGGACGGTATCATCAACATGCCGGCCGCAGGGTTCAACTACTTCATCAAACACACGAACCTTAAGTTGCAGACAATGTACCAATACATGGGAAGGACAGGCCATCAGACGCAACTGGACCGTGACAACGACGACCTCGGTCTCGCGACCCACTCGGCCACCGTCATGCTACAATACGCCTTCTAAGCGGAAGACGACTCACAATCAACACATAAACATTTGAACCCATGAGAAAATTATTGATAGCCAGTCTAATCGTCTTCGCCGCCTGTGACGACGGGGACATTCTGGAGCACATCGCCTACCAGCAAGAGGGGATGAAGGTGGCCGTTGAAGCGGAGATCTCGGGCATTGATTCATGGACGGAAGAATATACCGTCACACTGTCTGGTTTCGAGAGCCAACGCAACGATAAGGAGATCCCCGAGTACTCGGAGATCTCCAAACAGATCCTGCAGCCGAAGGACGGAAAGCTGCACATCACCTTAGGGGGCGTTCCGCAGACGGTCAATTATTTGGAAATCACAGTCATAAACAGAATACGACAACGGGTCATCACCCTCTGGCAACATGAACTGACCGCCGACGACAAAAACAGCAAGGACACGCTACGGTTGGACGCCGGACGATTGGACGTGGATATGTTCACCTACATCCAAAACGAATACCTAACCAAATCGTGCGCCAACTGCCACGGCCTCAGCGAAAGGGGCGCCGCTGCCGGTCTCTTCCTCACCGAAGGGAAAAGCCATGCGGCGATGGTGAACGTGCCCTCCACGAAACGTTCCGGCATCAACATCGTCACCCCTTACGACACCGCCAGGAGCTCGCTGCACCTGATCCTCTGGGGGAAACTCCCGGAGGCGCACCATAACCACACAGACAAACTGGCCATCGATGCGGAGAAGGAGTTGATCGACAATTGGATTCTAGGAGGAGCGAGGTGAATTAAGAATTAAGAATTATGAATTATGAATTGGCTGGGGAATGTGCGTATCCTCCACAATGCGCATAGTTTAAGCCCCAACGGGGCGGCCACAACACAGGCAGGGGTACAAACCCCTGTACGATGGAACCGCGGATAACCCAAACCCCGAAGGGGTGACACCCTTACGAATTATGAATTTTGAATTAAAATTTATGAAACGTTAGTTCAATATAGCCAATCATGATTTTTGACTACTTTTGTCCAACTAAACAAAAAAGGATCCATGCAGAATAAGACACTGAAATATATCATCACAGGCCTATTCGTCGCAATCATCATCGCGATGGCGGCCGCCACCTTCTTCGACCAATACACTGCGGAGGAACATATCTACTCCTCCCTATGGTTCTGCGGATTGTGGGCGGGACTCTCCCTCCTCTCCGCCTTGGTATTCTTCAAGAAGCTGACGGGCAAAGCCGCCACACTGTTGTTCCACCTCTCCTTCCTGGTCATCTTGGCTGGAGCATTGGCCACCAAACTGACCTCTAAAGAGGGGATGCTGCACCTGCGCTGCGGCGAGAAAACGGACTACTTCATCCTTAAGAAGAATACGTTCAAGGAGGATCTCGGATTCGAAGTGCGGCTGGATAGCTTCGTTGTCCTGAACTACCAAGGCACACAGATGCCGCAGGACTACGCCAGCCATCTCACCATACTCGACAACGGGGAGCAACTTCAAGCCTCCGTCTCGATGAACAACATCTTCAAGCGAAAGGGTTTCCGCTTCTACCAGACAAGTTTCGACGAGGACCGTCAAGGAAGCATCCTATCCGTGAGCTACGACCCGATAGGGATCCCGCTCACCTACCTCGGTTACATCCTCTTCGCACTGTCGGGCATCTGGATGCTCTTCTCCAGGAAGACCGCCTTCCTGCAGTTGTTGCGACATCCATTGCTACGGAAGGGAGGGCTATTCGTCCTGTTGCTCTGCGTGTGCCACCAAGCCTTGCCCCAAGAGCGGAAAGTGCCGACCATAAGTGCGGAGCAGGCCGAGCAATTGTCCGAGAAACAAATCGTCTACAACGGACGCATCGCACCGTTCAACACGATGGCAAGGGATTTCCTCCTGAAAACCTACGGGAAGTCCACCTACCACCAACTAACCCCTGAGCAGGTGGTCTGCGGCTGGATATACCGTCCGGAGGCTTGGAAAGACGAGAAGATGATCCTCGTCAAGGACAAACAGTTGCGGCAGGAGCTCGGACTCGAAGAGCACGCCTCCTTCGCCGATTTCTTCGATGAAAAGGAAAACTATCGGTTGAATGGGTTACCGCTCACCAAAGGCGTGCGGGAGACCGACGAGAAGGTGGGTGTGATCCTCATGCTCACCCAAGGGAAACTATTCTCCGAAAGCAGTGTGACGCTCCCCGAGGCGAAGGTTAAGGCGGAGCTCTTCTACAACAGGATCAACTTCGCCAAGATCCTATTCATGCTGAACCTGACATTAGGGTTCGCCGCCTTCCTGCTCATGGTCTTCGCGAACGAGTCCGGCTTCTCCGAGAAGTTCTACAAGGCGCTGAAGGCAATATTGGTGGCGGCACTGCTCTTCGATCTCTGCGGCTACATCCTGCGATGGTACATCTCAGGGCGCATTCCGTTAGGCAACGGCTACGAGACCATGCTCTTCATGTCGCTGATCATCATGGCAATGGGTATATTCCTCAAGGGGAAATTCGCCACATCGGCAGGCTTCCTCCTGTCAGGATTCACCCTGTTGGTGGCCTATCTCGGGCAAAAGAACCCGCAGATCACGCCGCTGATGCCCGTGCTCAACTCACCGATTCTCAGCGCCCACGTCTCGACGATCATGATCGCCTATAGCCTATTGGCCTTCACCTTCTTCAACGGAATATTCTCCCTCTTCTTCAAGGAAGAGGAGAAGAAGACGCAGCTGGCACTGCTCAGCCGCATCATGCTCTACCCTGCGGAGATACTGCTCGGCATAGGCATTTTCCTCGGAGCCGTTTGGGCCAACATATCATGGGGCACCTACTGGAGCTGGGACCCGAAGGAGACTTGGGCACTGATCACCTTCATGGTCTACGCCGTGCCATTCCACTCAACTGATTTAAAGTTCTTGCGGGGCAATCGCAACCTGCACTTATACTTTATAATTTCTTTCGCAGCCGTGCTGTTCACCTACTTCGGAGTCAATTACTTCCTAGGCGGCATGCACAGCTATGCGAATTAAGAATTTTGAATTTTGAATTTTGAAACGTTAGTTTGAAGCAGTCAATTATGATGGAAAGATTTAACATATACTACAAAGAGATCAACGCACATGCGGAGGTGTCCCGTTTTGCTCCCAAGGGAAAGACGGAGGAATACCACGTCATGATCCATGTCGCGCCCTGCGACGAGATGTTTCCCCAACAATACCAAAGAATCTGCCAAGCGGAAGATTTGTTACTACAACATCCTGACATACAAGGAGCCAAGGTAATCTTCAAACGCTATTTCGTCAGCGACGCGACCAACCAGAAACCGCTGATGAGGCAAGAGAACACCGATGCGGTATCTCTCATCCAACAACCTCCTTTGGACGGCAGCAAGATAGCCGTTTGGCTCTATTTGGCCAAGGACATGGAGGTCCATGCGAAAGAGGGATGCATGACCGCATCGCGCAACGGATATACGCACATCTACAAGATGGGCATGCACGAGCATAACGGGGACAGCGCCACACAGACGGAGAGCCTGCTGCTGGACTACGAGGAGACGTTGGCGAAGTTCAACGCCACCCTTGCGGACAACTGCATACGCACCTGGTTCTTTGTGCGTGACGTCGACACGCAGTACGCCGGAATGGTGAAGGCCCGCCGGGAGAACTTCACGGAGCAAGGGCTCACAGAGAAAACACACTATATCGCTTCGACCGGCATAGGCGGATTGCCTGCCGACACCCGCTCGCTCGTCCAACTCGGCACCTATGCGCTCACAGGACATGAGCCGACGCAGGTCAGGTATCTCTACGCGCCAGCCTACCTCAACCCCACCTACGAATACGGTGTGACCTTCGAGCGTGGCACATGCGTGGAGTACGGAGACAGGGCGGAGATCTACATCTCAGGCACGGCCAGCATCGACAACAAGGGCAATGTGCTCCACCTTGGAGACATCCAGAAACAGACCTTTAGGATGATGGAGAACGTCAACGCACTGCTGACGGAGGCCGGAAGTGGATTCCAGGACATCGCACAGATCATCGTATACCTACGCGACGTGAGCGACTACGCAATGGTGAAAGCGATATTCGACGAGAGATTCCCGGACATTCCACGCGTCATCACCCTCGCGCCTGTCTGCAGGCCCACATGGCTCATCGAGATGGAGTGCATCGCCATCACCAAAAGGGGGAACGATAAGTTCAGGGATTTTTAAAGCAATGAATTAGGGTGCGGCATCAACCACGGACCCCCTTCCATCGGAGGTAATAGCGCCATGCCGAAAACAGCTTGCGACGTTGCAGGTAGGTGAAATCCTGGTCGTTGGAGAAGGCCTCCCGTTCGAAAGAGATACTACGATAAGGATTAATTCCGCGATCGAAAAGGCTACGGACAAGCCAAAAGATCCACTCCAGGAAATAGAGGAGATAGAATAAAACAAAAAGCGTCTCCACCATCTGCGCCGTATGGATCCGCTCATGGAAAATCACACGCTCGTTCATCCTCGAAGCATACGACTTGCGGACGAACAACATGCCGAAAATATTGATGGCGATAAAACCCTTGGGAGGCAAGATACGATTGACGAATATCTTCATGTCCGACTCCGCTAAAGCTGTCCTGCCTCCACCAGATTGATGACGCGTTCGACGATCCTATCCTCCTCATTGGTATTGGCATCATACGACACCTTCAGATTGGCGCCGAGCATCTTGGCGAATCCTTGCCAAAAAACAGCGCGGAAACCACCACGGAACTGTTTGATCAACTGATAGGAAGTTTTGTTACACTCACGATCCACCAAGCGAATCATCATCTTACCTTGGGACAAAGTGAACCTCTTGAGGATAGGCTTATAGGTTGCGAGAAGTTCCTCTTCCTTCGCATCCATGTATTTCTTTCTTTCCCTATCATTCGGCAATGCGGCCAAATCCCTATCAATCTCCTTCAGCATCTTACTGACCAATTTCGCATACGGCAAAGTTCTCTTCACATCACGTACAGTCTTCCAATAGAACTTTTCCTGTTTCTTATCCTTAAAAACCAATACCGGATAGACATAGACCTGCGGAAGAAGGATATTCGGAAGTGTATCACCGTTCTCATCCACGATAGCGGTAACCACATAGCCCCCCTCTTCAGGCTCATCCTGGGCGAACGCCTCCACGAAAAAAGAAGAAAGACAGGCGAACACTATAAGATATTTTATTATCTTTGTCATCATCTACACTGTTATATATGCCATATGCAAATGTAGCATAATAAACATGCAAAACAATTTGTAAAACAAAAAAAATGAAGATTATTCCTGTTTTTATTGCATTTTTTAGCATTTCATTCGTTCAGGGCCATGCGGAAACGATGCATAATTGTGTGAGGTCGTCCGCAGGAGAATGTCTAGCGTACGACATCGGGGCAGAAGCCCCTCACCTATGCGACGCCCAAGCGTGCCGCCTCTATGCGACCTTCGGCAACCACTACCTCGCCCATGAACTCAGCCACAGCAAATTGGAGGCCATCCTCCCTGCCCGCTCCCTCGTATTCGCCACCAGCACGGATTGGTTCGGCTATGCGCTCTACAACCGCCTGCGCGCCCACTGCGTCCTAGCAAAACGGTTGGGCGGACATTGCTCCTTGGGGGTGGGCTTCCGGCTCGCCTCCCTCCATTACGAGGGCAAAGAGAGCAGGCTCATTTCGCTTGCGGAGGATCTCACATTCCTCTTCCAAGGCAGGACGACAGACCTCTACGCGAAGGGGGAGAACCTCTTCGACACGGGTTGGCGAGGCACTAGCGGAGAACGGTTCAAGGAACCGGTGCGCACGACCCTGGGCGTTCAATTCCACTTCTCCGAAAGCGTCAGCTGCGCCCTCGAATCCTATTGGGAGGGAGAGAGGGACCTCTTCGGACGGTTCGGGACGTCCTACGACATCGGCAAGTTCCAGCTAAGGTGCGGCGCCATGGGTCCACCCATCTCTCCCACATTCGGGTGCGGATTCCTCGAAAAGAATTTCCGGCTGGACCTCTCCGCCCGCTGGATCCGCAACCTCGGATATGCGCTTGACTGCGGCATCGGTTACACTTTTAACAAGAAAAAATCGGAAGTTCCACCTATCAACGAATAAAACATGAAAAGGCCTGTTTTCACCGCCCTGTTACTGTTGCACACGCTCCTATGCCTACCGCAGGAGGAGTTCTTTTCCGAACAGTTCATCGATGCAATGGAGTCCTTCCAAGAGGAGGATGGGGAACAACTGGACGTCGAGAACCTCTATGACATCCTCAACGAATTAAAGACCAGCAAACTAGACCTCAACAAGGCGACGGAGGAAGAATTCGAACAATTACCCTTCCTCTCCCCCACAGACGCCCGCAACCTCGTGCGCCACAGGGAACTATACGGCAACTACCAAACGCTCTACGAACTGAAGCACATACCCGACTTCACGAAGGAGAAGATCGACCAACTGCTTCCCTTCGTGGTCATCCGAAGGGACGAGAAGCGTCTCACCCTTCAGGATCGTCTGCGGAAGAGCCAGTCGCAGTTCTACGTCGCGGCGGACCGATTCCTGCAACAGAAGAAAGGATACCTGCCCGACAGCACAGGAACAAGCCGTTACGCAGGCTCCCCCTACCATTACTACGGCAAATACCTCTTCAACGCGGAACGCCTGAAAGCCTCGCTCGTAGGCGAGAAAGACGCGGGAGAGGCGGAATGGAGCCGCACCAGGCATGGATTCGACTTCGCTAGCGCCTCCCTGGAAGTGGAGGGCACGAAATGGATGAAGCAACTCTGCCTAGGAGACTACAAGGCGAACTTCGGACAGGGACTGGTCGTCGGCACCGGATCCATCCTCGGCAAGAACGCCAGCGTCACCAACGCCTACAAGAACACGCAGGGAATCAAACGATACGCCTCCACCGGCGAAAGCGGTTTCTTCAGGGGCGCCGCGACCACCTTAGGCTGGGGCAACCTCCGCGGCACCCTCTTCGGCTCCTGGCGCAAAGCGGACGCCACCCTCAAAGGGGAAAAGATCACATCGTTCAAGACCGACGGTTTGCATCGCACCACCCAAGAGATCGAGAAGAAAAAGAATTACACGGAGAAACTCTGGGGCCTCAACTTCAGCTTCAAGCGCAAGAGTCTGACGCTCGGCGCCACCCTGCTTCATTACCACTACTCTAGGACACTACACCCCACGGAGAAGGCCTACACGCTCTTCCGGCTATCGGAGACCCGCTCGCACTGGAACGCCGGGCTGGACTACAAGGCGAGGCTACGGCACATCACCTTCTACGGAGAATGCGCACTCGACGCTAACATGCACTTCGCCACGATGAACGGCGCCGCCATCTACCCTCTCTCCAGACTAGAGATCACCCTGGCGCAACGCTACTACCAACCCGCCTACCAAGCCAATTACGGAGGCGGATTCGCAGAAAACTCCAGGGTGGAGAACGAGCAAGGCTTCTACCTCAGCACCCGATTCACACCCTTCAAACGGCTCATCCTATCGGCTTATGCGGACGCCTACAAGTTTCCATGGGCACTCTACGCCTCCCCCACCCCCTCGTCGGGGCAAGAACTCTGCCTCCAAGCCAACGTGAAGATGGCCCAACGGACAGACCTGACCCTCAAGTACAAATACAAGGAGAAGAGCGAGGAGGAAAACCTTAAACGAACGCTTCGGGGCACCCTCAACACACAAATACGGAGATGGAGGATACAAACAATCATGGAAGGGAACCGCGCCGACAAGGGGAACCAATCGCCCACCTACGGATGGATCCTCTCTCAGACCCACACAGGCAACCTTGCCAAGATCCACCTCTCCTTCGCCCTCCGCTACGCCTACTTCCAGGCGGAGAACTACGATAACCGCATCTACATCTACGAGAAGGACCTGCCCTACACACTCTCCTTCCCGATGCACTACGGAAAAGGACACAGATTAGCCGTCAGCCTCTCATGGAAGAAGAGCGAACGTCTACAACTAATCGCAAAAGCGGGGTGTTTCGTCTATACGGATGGGCGCACCAGCATCGGCACGGGACAAGAAATGATGGAGGGGATCCTCTCCACGCAGGTGAAATTCATGGTCAAGGCGGTTATTCCATAGAAAGGAGTTCAGACAATCTCCGCAAAAAGAGCCAGGTTGTCGTCCACATAATGGGCGATCGCCTCGGTGGACTCCTCCTCTATGAGGAAGAATTTCTCCTCCAGTTCGTCGAAGGCCTCGAAGTCCACATACATGGCCAGAAACTCCTCCTCGGTCGTCTCCCGCTCCAGTTCCTTCTGGTTGTCCATGTAGATTTTCCTTGCGTCATAGACCAATTTGGCAAGTTGACGCGCCCCGAAAAGACGCATCGATTTGGCGAAAGGGTTCTGGAAGAAATAGCCGCCATAGCCATTTTGGATTAGCTGGACGAAGCCTCCGTCGTTCATCTCGTTGCGGAAGATGGAGTACGCCAGCAAGGTGTTCTGGTAAGCATTCAGTTTGGCCATACCCTCAGCATTGAGTTCGCCGCCCATTTCAGCCCAATACTTATCCACAAAGAGAGCGATGAACTCGTCCATGCCCTTTCCCGCCGCCTCACGCAGCTCCGCGTCAGAGACCTGTATCATTTCAATTCATTGTTAAATTTCGAGACGGAAAGCACGTAGGAGTTCTCCACGTTCTCCTCAGTCATATTACGATAGGCCAACACCTCCTCCTTGCTCTTTGAAGAGAAGGCCGACACATAGAACCGATGATCGATGCCGAGCAAGGTCAACGACTTGTTCTTCGCCTTATGCAGGTAAGAAGCGGCAGACTCCTCATCAGGGAAATCAGCGACAATCAGGTAATAACCATCGACGGCTTCACGGTAGGCGTCCAGTTCGGAACGCACCTGGTTCAGTTCCATCGACTTCACGTTCAGTTCCTTTTCGAGAGAAACTTGGGAAACCCTCATCGGAACGATGGAAGCCATGTCAGGTTGCGGTGCGTCTGTGATGGGTTGCCCCACGAGCAACAAAGCGATCGCAGCCGCAGCTCCCGCCGCCAACGTCTTGACGGAAGACGAGGAGGAATGTCCAGAAGAGACGGTGTGTTTCCTATGGGACTTGTCCAATACCGGGAAATAGAATTCATTCAGTCCGAAGGAATCTCCACTGGCGATCTTGAAGTTCTTTTGGAGGAAAGAGACCCTTCCCGCCTTCACGGTAAAGACACCGAAGTTGGGTGCGGCATAGACACCGTCCTCACGCAACGCCTTCCCAATGGAGGCCACCTCTTCGGAAATCATCCGATTAGCCTCCTCGAAAGAACAAGACTTCGCCTTGGACAACGCCGTGGCCAAGTCACCGTCATTGTGGACAAGCTTGGAGTTAAAGACTAACTCCTTGCGGGGCGGGAAGAATTTGCCGTCGACGACCTTCGCCGCACAATCGTTCACCACGAATCCTCCGAATTCAGGAACAATCACGCACTCCCGACGAGACAACAGATCTATAATGGTTTCGAACATATCACAATTTTTTTTAGGAAGACAAAGATAATAGATTCCGCGAGATTCGCCACATAATCGTCCAAAATCAATGTTAACAGATGGTTGAACAGGTTATTGATAGGTTATTAACAGGTTATTGACAAAAGGGGATTTGCGTTTGAGGAACAAATGTGTTATGATTTACGATTTAGCTATTTACGATTTACTATTTTTTTATGATTTACGATTTGACAATTTACGATTTAACCATTTCAGAGACGAGGGATGTGGATTCATCCTACCGCGAAGGGCAAAAAAAAGAGCCATTCGACCAGCGAACGGCTCTTTTTTGTTTGTTAGCAACTAAGATTACTTAACTTGGATGACCAATTTCTTAGAAACTGACCAGAAAGTCTTGTAGTTAGTGATCTTCAAGATCAAGTTCTTGTCGTCACCTGGAGACTTAACCAAAGAGTAAGAGTTAGTTGGGTGGTTAGTCAAGATGACAGCCTTCTTAGCGCCGAGAGGCAACTCCTTGAACTCACGGATATCAACCTTCGTGCAAAGGCTCTCGTTGATAGTAGCGCCTTGCAAGTTCTTCAAGCCTTTCTCCTTCAAGGTCTTCTTGTTAGCCAAGAAGTAGTAAGCAGTGTTCAACTCCTCGTCTTGTTGTTGGATAGCGGCCAAGTTGGCGTTGTTAACCTCGTTGATAGAATCCCTCATTGCAGCGATGCTAGCAACTGTGCTGTCCAAAGAAGCGATCTTGATGTTCTTCTCATCCAATTGAGCCTTCAAGTCCTTGATGGTCTTCTCGCTAGCCTTCAAATCCTTCTGCAAACCAGCAACCAAGCCACGCAAGTAAGGAAGCTTGCCCTCAGCCTTCTTCAAAGCGTTCTCCATAGAGTCGAGTTTTGAACGGCTGTCTTGGAATGCACGGTGGATAGTCTCGAAGTCCTGTTGGATCTTCTGCTTGCTATCAGAGTTAACACCCTCTGAGCCTTGAGCCTCATCCAAGATGCCCAACTCAGTTTGCTTAATGTTTCTCAAGTTAGATTGAACCTCAGTGATGAGAGCGAAATAGCTATTCATCTTTTGCTCATTCATGTCATTCACTTGTTGGAGTGAATCCACCTGCTGAGTCAAAGCATCGATTTTGTCTTGGTTACAAGACACTGCGAACAATGCAACGAACGCACCTAAAACTACTTTTTTCATTTTGTCTTAAATTTAAATTTATAATAAAAAATAATTACTCTTCAACATTCTTTTTTTTATCGGTTTTATCGCTAGGCTTTCCGGCCAACACGATCACTATTTCCCCTTTGGGTTCGTGTTCCTTGAAATAATCACGCACCTCCTCGACCGTTCCTCTGACGGTCTGTTCGTGCAGTTTGGATATCTCTCGGGAGACCGACACGCACCGCTGCGGTCCCATCACTTCCACAAATTGTTCCAACGTCTTCACAAGACGGAAAGGAGACTCATATACAATCATTGTCCGGCGTTCCTCCGCCAACTCCTTTAATTTGGTCTGCCTACCCTTCTTCTGAGGCAAAAAACCCTCAAAGCAGAAACGGTCGTTCGGCAAACCCGAATCGACCAAGGCCGGCACAAAGGCCGTCGGACCCGGCAAGCATTCCACCTCAATGTCCGCCTCCACGCATGCGCGCACCAGCAGAAACCCAGGATCGGAAATCGCGGGCGTACCCGCGTCAGAGACTAACGCTATCGTCTCGCCACCCTTCAACCGTTCAACCACCGAGTCTGTCGTCTGGTGCTCGTTGAACTTATGGTGGGAAAGCATTTTCTTCTCTATTTCAAAATGTTTGAGCAACACGCTTGTTGTCCTTGTATCTTCCGCGAGGATCAGGTCCACTTCCTTCAATATTCTGACCGCCCTCAACGTCATGTCTTCTAAATTACCCACTGGTGTAGGCACGAGATAAAGTTTTCCCACGTTTTTCATGAAAACCTATCCTCCAACAACCTCATGAAGTCCGCAACCGCTTCGTCGTCTTCGCTCCAAGTGAAATTCCGCCCCACATAATCCTTCGCCTCCCGCAAAGACTCCATCGCATCCAATGCGGCTATGGTCGTCGACATCAAATCGGCGTTCCCTCCGAACAATTCATTCATATAACGAATGCGGTCATTCAACGTGATAGCCTTCCTGATAGATTGGACGAAACGGCTCTCTACCCGCTTCGAAGACCGATTGGCATCCAGTACCGTGCGAACACTACCCCCCTCATGGACATGCGTCTTCACTTCAGGTCGAGCAGACACATCGTGTTTTTCTTTAGGGAGTTCGCTACTACGCTTGGCAGAAACGCTCTCCGCCTTCGGCGCAGAGACTTCGGCTGACTGATATTCAACATTCTCTACCACATTCACCAGAGGTCTCTTCTCCTCGGCCTCCGCCTTCGGAGCTTCGTGAACTTGTTTCGGCTTGACCTCAACCGGCCCTGGAGCCACCACAGACTCTTCCACGACCGCTTGGGCCTTGACAGGCTCGATTACAGAGGTTGCCCGTTGAACAGGAACTTCTTCCCTTTGAACGGAGGCTAACGCCGCTTGACTTTTTTCCAGCAACTCAATCCTCCGCAGCAAAGAAGAGGCCTTCCCCTTCGCCAAACTCAACACGGACGCCGGAACACTAGCCATCTCCGACATTCCGCTACATAATAGCGAAAGCTCATTCACATCCTCCGATATTAGACTCATCAAATCCTTGCTGTCCATACGCTCTGTCTAAAAATTTTCTTTTCAGTTCCCAAAACCTTCACGAATTTATGAGAAACTCTGTATATTTGCAAATAACCGCGTAAAGGTATAAAAAAACTTTACCAAACGTACCAATTTGATTTCATTTTTTGTGATGAACACACCTTTTTCAAAACCATTCACATTGGACAGAACCGTCAGGACGCTGATAATCATCGCCTCAATCATAGGAATCGTTCTATTAATCAGATATTTAAGTCCAGTACTCGTTCCTTTCTGCTTGGCATGGCTCCTGGCTTACCTGATTTACCCTATCGTCTATTTTATCCAAAAAAAAATGAGGGTGGGCAACAAAAGTGTCTCAATCCTCATCGCTTTGCTGGCTATAGCGGGCTTAATCACCTTCCTCGTCTGCTTCTTCGCGCCCCAATTCGCGGAGGAAGCGATAAAACTGAAGAACTTCGTGCTCGAATATTCCATCAGCGAAGACAAGAACGGAATCATTCCTCACCGCTGGGAGATATTCCTGAAAGAACTCATCCGCAACTACAACTTGGCGGAGCTGATGAACAGGGAGGACTTCCTCGACATCGTGAAAAGCGCATCGCCTCACGTCTGGTCGCTCATCACTAGCTCATTCAACCTCACCTTGAGCATCTTCGCCATGCTCATCACAGGCATATACCTTTTCTTCATCCTCAGGGACTACAGAAAAATCACGCATTACTTCAGCGCACTAATCCCTCCCCAATACAGGGTCTTCGCTCAAACATTATATAGGGACATCGAAGAGGGCATGAAACAATACTATAGGGGGCAAGCCTTGGTCGCCATATCCGTGGGCATCCTCTACACCACCGGATTCGTCATCATCGACCTGCCTATGGCGCTCACCATGGGTCTCATCATCGGCACGCTGAACATGATCCCTTACCTGCAGGTGATCGGCATACCTCCTTGCATCCTCCTCGCACTCGTACATGCGGCGGAGACCGGGCAATCGCCTTGGATCCCTCTGCTTTCCCTACTGGCCGTGTTCGTCATCGTACAAGCCATACAAGACGGCTACCTCGTCCCTAAAATCATGGGTAAAAGAATGGGCCTCAACGCGGCGGTCATCTTACTCTCCCTATCCATTTTCGGCATGATGTTCGGCATCCTCGGACTCATCATCGCATTACCGGCCACCTCCCTCGTGATCTCATACTACAAGAGGTATATCCTTTCTCGCTACTATAGCACACCGACCAACGAAACGCAAGAATTCATAGAGGAGGAGAATCAATGAGCAACGTATGGGTTAACCGCATCGCGGAGGTGACGAAGGGTTTTTACCCCGAACGGGAGGCGAAGAACATAGCCTACCTCACCCTGCAACATGTCTGCGGATGCAATATGGTGGATTTGCTCATGGGCAAACATGATTACCTGACGGAAGAGCAAACCTCACAAATGGAGGCTGTCCTCGACAGACTCTCCAAGGGGGAACCTATCCAATACATCCTCGGCGAGGGGGAATTCCACGGACTCACCTTCGAGGTGAACCAACACGTGCTGATTCCTCGCCCGGAAACGGCGGAGCTGGTGAATTGGATCTGCGACGACTTCGGCGACAAAAACGCGTCGTTCCTCGATGTCGGAACGGGCAGCGGATGCATCGCCATCACCTTGAAATACCTGAACGCTCAGTTCGACGCCAATGCGACCGACATCTCCCCGCTCGCCCTGAACACGGCCATGCGGAACGCAAAACGGCTATGCGCGGACGTGAGCTTCATCATAGACGATATCCTGCACCCACAGACAGAGTTCGACCCGCTGGACTTCATCGTGAGCAACCCGCCTTATATCACCGAAGGGGAGAAGTCCCAAATGCGGACGAACGTGCTGGACTACGAACCTCACTCCGCCCTCTTCGTCGAGGGGGACGACCCGCTGCTCTTCTACCGCGCCATAGCAGACTACGGACTCTCCCACCTGAAGAACAACGGGTTCCTCTACTTCGAGATCAACGAACAATTCGGCAAGGAGATCCGACAAATGCTGGAGGAGCGAGGATACAAGGAGATCATCGTGAAAGAGGACATGGAGGGGAAGGAAAGGATGGTGAGATGCAAAAAGAAATAACATACGAACAGGCTAAGTCTAAATTGGAGGCGCTCTGCTCCCAAAGGGAACTCTGCGAGAAGGATGTGCGGGACCGCCTACAGCGTTGGGGCATCGGCAACGACGAGAGCGACAAAATCGTCTCCCACCTCATTCAGGAACGGTATGTGGATGACGCCCGCTTCGCCCGCTTCTTCGCCAAGGACAAGCACCACCTCTCCCATTGGGGGAAGACGAAGATCACCTTCGAGCTACGGAACAGGAGAATTCCTTCCTCTATCATAGAGGAGGCCATCGCACAAATACCCGACGAGGGCTACGAGGAGCAGTTGGAGGAGATGCTCATGAAGAAAAAAAAAAGCATCAAAGCCGGCAAGCCCTACGAGATAGGCGCCAAACTGATTCGCTTCGGTCTATCCAGGGGGTACGAAAGCAGGCTTGTCATCGAAACAGTTAAAAAGATTATCAAAACAGACAACGATACGTCAGATTATGAATTTGAATTGGATAACGTTTAAGGGAATGTTCGCGGAAAGTCCGCTGTGGAGGAAAGTCATTTTATTCATCTTCCTACTCATATTTTGCACAGTCACAATGACTTCGCTAAGCATGCTCATCACCCACGTGGCGGGGTTAAACAGCATGGAAGATCTAAAAGTAAAACAACTGATGTGTTCGTCAGGAATGTTCATCTTAGGCCCAGCTCTTTTCGTATACTTGACGAAGAAGGATCCATCAGGTTATTTTCAACTGAATTTGGTCGACCCCAGAATCATCTTTCTGGGCATACTGGCTTTCTTCACAGCCTATCCTTTCATTGCGGTTGTCTCCTCATGGAACGAAGGAATGCAACTGCCTGAGGCCCTGCAAGGCGTGGAGAGATGGATGAGGGAATCCGAAGAGTTGCTGAAGGACACCACATTGCGGATGTTGGGGTCAAGTAGCATTCCCCAACTCATTTCCAACTTGATCGTCATCGCCCTGATACCCGCCATCGGGGAGGAGCTGACATTCCGTGGCGTGATCCAACAAGGCCTCGCCAAATACCTCAAGAACGAACACGTGGCCGTATGGCTCGCCGCAACGATCTTCAGCGCCATCCACGTACAGTTCTTCGGGTTTTTCCCCAGATTACTCCTCGGTGTGTTGCTTGGTTATATATTCCTCTACGGAAGAAGTCTGATAGCCTCGATTTTCTGCCACTTCATGAATAACGCTATCATCATCGTCTACGCCCATGTGAGCGATCCCGAAACAGCATTGGCTTCTGAAACATCCCTCAACATGACGCACGGCACCATCGCGGCCAGCGTCCTATTACTGGTCGTGACATTCTTCATCCTGATGAGGATTAAGTATATCAGTGATAAAAACAGGGGAGCGATCTAAAACGATGATCACTTGCCCAACAGGTTCATGAACTCCTCGCGGGTCTTGGCTGTGTTGAACGCACCCGTGAAGTCGGACGTGGTGGTGATGGAATGCATCTTCTCCACGCCACGCATCTGCATGCACATGTGCTGCGCTTCGATGACAACCATGACACCCATCGGGTTCAACGTCTCCTGGATGCAATCCTTGATTTGAGTGGTGAGACGCTCTTGGATTTGCAAACGGCGGGAGAGAATCTCCACGACACGGGCGATCTTGCTCAGTCCGGTTATCTTTTTGTCAGGTATATATGCCACGTGCGCCTTGCCGAAGAAAGGCAATAGGTGATGTTCGCACAGGGAAAAGAAATCGATATCTTTCACGATGACCATCTGTTGGTAATCCTCCTCGAAAACGGCAGATTCCAAGACCTCTCGTGGGTCAATCTTATAACCATAGGTCATGAACTGCATGGCTTTAGCGACACGCTCAGGGGTCTTCTTCAACCCCTCACGGTTCACATCCTCACCTATCAAAGTGATCGCTTCCCTATACAGGGGCACCAACTTTTCCGTCAATTCCTTGCTAGGGTACTTCGCCACCTCCCAAGGCTTTATTAGCAAATCATCGTTCATTTTCCTTTATTTTTCAAGACGAATATCACGGACTTCATCATCAACGACAAATATCTCACCCGTCATTTCAGGGAATTCGGACAACAAGTTTTGGGCGAACACCATCGCCTCCGTCTGTACCCGGAAATCACCTAAACGTAATTTCCAAAATGGGGAAGAGAATGTGAGGTAAGAGGTGACGTTTGGATATTTCGTTTTTATCTTCTTCTCGCGCTCCATGGCCTCCACTTTTGATTTCTTCGGAAGGTTACCCATATAGACTTGTACCCTATAACCGGAGAAGGTCACATAGGCTTTTTCGTCATTGGCGGAAAGCTTCTTCCGCATCAAAGACTTCATCTTAGGGTCTTGCTTTATCACCACCTTCCCACTCCCCGCAGGGGTCTTGGACAATGTCTCGAACACATCCGTGTAAGGCTTCTTATTCGAGGATTTGGTCGTCTGGGCGCAAAGAGACAAGCTCAAACCACAAGCGGCTGTCAAAAGAAGAATTTTATGCCACATATACATTCAATTTAAATCCACCACAAAAATACATAATCTTATTCAAAAACGCAAAAACAATAAAGCCCCCTCTCCCCCCCCGTTCCGTCCCTTCTGCGGGAATTTTATTCCCGCCCCCATCTCCGTCCTCTCCTCCCCTCTCCGTCCCGTTCCTTCCGAGGGAATTCCATTCCCGCCCCCTCCTCCCTTTTCCTCCCCTTCTCTCAAAAAAATCACTATCTTTGTTCCGTTAATTCAGCGGGAATTCCATTCCCGCCCCAACTTCAATAACAATGGAAAAAGAAACCTTCTCCTGGCTACAACCCGGCGCATGGCGCAAACCATGCATAGTACACGTAACAATGGCCGCCAAAGACAGACAACCTCTCTTTGGCTCTCTCTCCCACAATGGCACCAACGCCTACGTGGAGAAGACTTCTCTCGGTTGGATATTAGTCAACCAACAAAAGAAAATGCTTACCCTATGCCCCGAGATCAAAATCCTAGCGGACAAGGTCATGCCTGACCATCACCACATGGTGATTCAAGTGATGCGGAGCATGCGACGCAGCATCAAGGAAGTGGTACGCGGATATATGCAGGGGTGCAAAGCGGAAGCCCGGAAAATCGGATTCGAAAGTAACATTTACGACGATGTCCCTTTTTACCGTGTCCTCACCCATAAGGGTCAATTGCGTTCAATGATTAATTACGTGTACACTAACGCTGAACGTGCCTGGTTACGGAAACAGAATCCCTTTCTCTTCCAAATGCATCGTCAAACCGACATCTGTGGGTTAACATTCACATCACTAGGCAACCACTTCTTACTCGATTGGGCAGACCGACAAATGATAGAGATATCACGGGATGCAAACGACGAGCACATAGAACAACAATTACAACACGCACTGATAGCCGCACGAAACGGCGCTATCACTTACACTGCCGCCATTAGCAAAGGTGAACAAACCATCGCCCGCAACCTGCGAGAGCAGGGGTTCCCTTTGGTTATACTTCTCAACGATGGATTCCCGAAGGCGGGTTCGCCCCATGAGAAATACTACAAACCGGGAGGCGTATATTTCGAGGCATGCGCCAAAGGTCATCTTTTACTCCTAGAACCGACCGAGCAAACATTCAACGCTCCATCAGTTGCCACAGCCACCATCGCGACACTTCAACACAAAGCGGAAGAGAGACACCAGACATACTCTCCCATCTCCACATCCTCCCAACGCTATCGATTCATCGCCCTCAACGAAATTGCCCGAATATTATGCAACCAAACACCAGATTAATCCCCAACAACGTTCCGTCCCTTCTGCGGGAATTTTATTCCCGCCCCCATCTCCGTCCTCTCCTCCCTCTCCGTTCAGTCTCTTCCAAGGGAATTCCATTCCCGCCCCCATCTCCGTCCTCTCCTCCCTCTCCGTTCCGTCCCTTCCAAGGGAATTCCATTCCCGCCCCCATCTCCGTCCTCTCCTCACCTCTCCGTTCCGTCCCTTCCAAGGGAATTCCATTCCCGTCCCCATCTCCGTCCTCTCCTCACCTCTCCGTTCCGACCCTTCCAAGGGAATTCCACTCCCGCCCCTATATTCTCCTCACCTTCCCCGATTCCGTCCGCTCGAACCGAGGCACGAACTCCACCCTCTTAGGCATTTCGTAAGAAGAGAGGCGCTCCGACAGCTGTCTCAACAGCCCATCAGTGGCAAAGGGCTCCGACTCAATCCGCAAAACTACGCGTTGCCCGAACTTCTCATCCGCCTCGGAGATGAAGTAGAAAGGCACCTCCAGCAATCCCTCGATTTTCTTCTCCATCTTTTCAGGGAAGACCTTCACCCCGCCGGTGTTGATCACGTTGTCCCAACGTCCCAGCCAAGAGAAGGATTGGTCGGGATGGAGGCGCACCACGTCATTGGTGACGAATGGAGAGCCTGCGAGGTAGTCGGCATGGATGACGAGGCACTCCCGCTCATCGATAGAGAAGCGCACATCCGGCAAGGCTTGGTACAGGGGTTCCTTGCCCGTCTCCAAGGGGGAAAGAGCCACGTGGGATACCGTCTCCGTCATGCCGTAGGAGACGTATGGTTTCACCGACAACGTGCCTAACCACTCGACCTCAGGTTGCTGGATCGGACCCCCGCCAACAAGTAGATGACGGACCCCCGCCATGCGTTCCTCTCCTTCTCCGCTCATACGCAGGGCATGCACCTGCATGGGTACCATGGAGACGAGGTCGAATCGACCCGCCACTCGGGGCATCGAGGTGGCCGGCTCCACATAGAGGTTCAATCCGCCCACGATGGCCCGCACCACCATCATCTTGCCTGCGATGTAATTGGCTGACAGGCATAGTAGTATGGCATCCCCACGCTTCAGCCCGAAGAAGGCGTTGGTGCGACGGGCGGATTCGCACATGGATCGCTTGGAGAGCTCTATCCGCTTCGGTTCGCCCGTGGAACCGGAAGTATGACCTACCACATAATCTCGGTCGTCCCACCAAGCCGACAGGAAATCTGCCAGCGCCTCATCGCAACCAGGGATGGCGAGCACCTTGCCCCTATCCCGCATGTCGTCCTCCGTCAAGAGAGTATCGTTTATATTCAACGTCATTATATTCAACGTCATCATATTCAAGAGATCAAAGAAAGAAAAAGCCCGGACAATAAGCCCGGGCTTTGAAGGTATAATTATTAAGAATTAGCAGTTCTCTGCGAAATACTTAATAGTTCTAACCATTTGAGAAGTGTAAGAGTTCTCGTTGTCGTACCAAGAAACGACTTGTACTTGATAAGTGTTGTCGTCGATCTTAGAAACCATTGTTTGAGTAGCGTCGAACAATGAACCGAACTTCATACCGATGATATCAGAAGAAACGATCTCATCCTCAGTATATCCGTAAGACTCAGTTTGAGCTGCCTTCATAGCTGCGTTGATACCCTCCTTAGTGATATCCTTACCCTTAACAACAGCGATCAAGATAGTAGTTGATCCAGTTGGAGTAGGGATACGTTGTGCGGAACCGATCAACTTACCGTTCAACTCAGGGATAACCAAACCGATAGCCTTAGCAGCACCAGTTGAGTTAGGAACGATGTTCTGAGCACCTGCACGAGAACGACGAAGATCGCCCTTACGTTGAGGACCGTCCAAGATCATTTGGTCGCCAGTGTAAGCGTGGATCGTAGACATGATACCTGATTGGATTGGAGCGAACTTGTTCAATGCTGCTGCCATAGGAGCCAAGCAGTTAGTAGTACAAGAAGCTGCAGAGATGATGTTATCGTTCTTAGTCAAAGTCTTGTGGTTAACGTTGTAAACGATAGTAGGAAGGTCGTTTCCTGCAGGAGCAGAGATAACAACTTTCTTTGCACCAGCGTTGATGTGAGCTTGTGCCTTATCTTTTGAAGTATAGAAACCTGTGCACTCCAAAACAACGTCTACATTGTATTTCTTCCAAGGGCAGTTGTTTGCGTCAGCCTCCTTAGAGATCTTGATTTCCTTTCCGTCAACGATGATAGAATCCTCTGTGAAATCTACAGTGTGTTTTCCCTCACCGAACTTGCCAGCGAAACCACCTTGTGCAGTGTCATATTTCAAAAGGTGAGCCAACATCTTAGGGCTAGTCAAGTCGTTGATAGCAACTACTTCATAACCATCTGCCTCAAACATCTGACGGAATGCAAGACGTCCAATACGTCCGAAACCATTAATAGCAACTTTTACCATTTTTAATTTATATTAATGTTAAACAAAAATTAGTCTCAACTAATTACTCTCAATAAAACTTACTTCAATACAACAAACAACCAGTCTACACAAAAACAACGTGACGCACGACTAAAAACAGCCGCACGACGACGATTTGCATGCCACAGCGATCACCGTAACAACGATGAGCGCAACGACTAATTTGATATATTTTACGAGAGAATCACGCATTCTGTTGAAGCTCAATCACCTCAGTATGCATATTCCCGTAACCTGGACAAAGTTGTTGCTTGCAAGCACTCATTGCCAATAGCAATAATGCAGCTGCGATAACCATCTTAATTGTTCTCATAACGTATCAAATTATTAATTACCATTCAATAGTGCAAATTTACTTTTTTATTTTATTCGTTGTTTATCCGAAAGCGTTTTTTTGTCGAATTTTGCAAAAAAAGATTTTTTGTATACCATAGTATACGACAAACCGCTAATTATCAACGACATCGCAAATAAAATGAATTCCGCACACGTCGATTGGGGCAACATTGCGATGAGCAGTACATAGCCCACGCAGAAGAGCATATCCAACCCTATCACCACCTTGGAGAAACGATTCCTCGCCCCCACGGCGACTATGCCCGCAACAACCAAATGCAACGGATTCACCCACATCAAGTTGAAGTTCGGGAACGTGCATTCATGCGTGGAAAAGAAGGTCAGGAAAAAGATCAACACACCTGCCAATCCCATCGCCAAGAAAAGAATGGTTCCATAGACCCGGACATAGGCCTTGCAAACCGAACGCCATGCGAAGAAAAGGGAGACTAACGAGAGGAGTAACAACAACAAGCCGACCGCCAAAGGGGTAGTGAAAAATGAATCGTCCTTAAACGCCCTCGACTGTGGTTTCCATAACTGCGCCTTCTTCCGCACCATCGGACGTTGCTCACCGCCTTGATCCACAATGGATGCACTATCAAACTGCGCCATCAACTCCACCGGCAAGAACGACACCATAGAGTCAGGTATCACCGCATCGGCACCGCTTCCCAAACTGAGGTCGATGCCTAAACGTAGCCATGGCGTGGAGGAGCAAAGCGCATGGATCTTGTCCCTGTAACTCTCCGTATTCCCTGCCGGCACATACGTTATCCCGCCCATACAACGCTCCAATAGCCTCCGTGGACGTGTCGCACAGTTGTCCGAAAAGAACTTGTACCGATAATATTTGTTCTCTGGCTTCGTGTTCTCCACCAAGGCGATCCGCACCTTCTCGGCCTCTTCGTCCGTCAGGTTCAGCTCCTGCAGGTAGGCATAGCAGTTCTTCCAGATGATCTCTTCCGTGGTGTTCTGCGGACGGTCCGTCTCCAAGCAATAATCGGTCTCCCCCGCAAGGAACTTGTACACGAAATCGTCGGAGAAATCAAACACACCGTAGTTATACACCACACTGGTGGAGTCGGTCGACACCAACAATGCGGTATGCCCCCACACCGTATAAACAGCCCGATTGCTCGGGAAAGTGGTAATCACATAAACGGATGTCTTAGCGTTCGAAACGAACGAAAGAGAAATAAGCAACAAGAGCAATAGGAACCTATGCCTCACAACAATAGAATTTTTAATGCTGAATTATTTGATCACGATGCGTTGAACGATATTCTCAACGCGCACCACATAAAATCCTTTCTTCAGATCCAACGATATTTTCTCATCGTCATTGCTCGTCTCAACCGAGAGGACGGGCACACCCAACATATTCATCACCTCCACCTTCGTACCTTCCTTCACACCGGAGAGATACAAATAGTTGCCGGAGAAAGAGATCGCAATAGCGTTCGCCTTTCCCGCCTGCTGCTGTTCCTCACGCACCTCGTTCCCACCCTTCACGGTCTGGGAGAAGGCTACCGACGGAACCATCAGCATGAGTAAAAATAATATGTGAGCGAATCTCTTCATAAACCTTTCTTTTCTGCAAAAATAATGTCTACAATCGTGAATTCAAAATTATTTCACAATTTTTAATCCGATAACACAATAAAATGATGTGTTTAGTGTTGTAGAACATCCTTTTCGTATGCGCGGATCACTTTCCGCCACTCATCGGAGATAGGCAAGGAGACATTTGTCTTAGGGTCGAAGCCACACATGATGGTTCGGCAGACGCTCTTCACCCGCTGGGTTTTCTCGTCATACAACTCCTGGACGAGCTTCACGCTCTTGTTGCCTATTTCGTAGATCTTTGTCTTCACCACGATATTATCGCCCATGAAAATAGGTGCTTGGAAGTCCACGTTCACATTCACGATCACCAATGCCATGTCGCCATGCCCGATTCCTTGCTGATCCAGCGTCTCGAAATAGGAGACTTTCCCCAAATCGAAGTAGGAAAGGATGACCGCATTGTTCACATGTCCGTAGATATCCACGTCGTTAAAACGGATTTGCACACTCATTTGGTGGTTGAATTTAACCGCCTCCGCATCGAAAACAGAATTATCCATCTATATGTCAATTAACAAATTATCATAAAAAAATTATATCATCGATCACCGAGGTCCCCACCTTCCCGTTCAGGCGTTCCACCAAGGCGCCACGGCTCATCATCAGGTCGTTTTTCAACAATGGGGAGGTGAGCTTCACGAAGAGTTTGCGCCCGCTCAGATAGACGTTGTTGGTGTACCGCCCGATGTTGCCGCCGCCCAACTTGCGCCACTCCTCCAGCACTTGCTGTTCGGCGATGCGCTTGCCTAGTTCCCCCTGATGGAGGAAATCCTCGATATAACCACCCAAGTGCTCCGGATTCCTCGCCTTCATCGCTTCACCTCCATGAGTTGTTCCACCACACCATCCTCCACCTTGAAGAGGAGATAGTCGCACCCCGAATGTTCCAGGATCGAGGAGAGATGCTCCCGGTCGGTGTCGGAGATGAAGACCTGCCCGAAGCGGTCGTCCCGCAGCAACTGCAGGATGCGGCTCACACGCTGAGCGTCAAGCTTGTCGAATATATCGTCCAAAAGCAGAATGGGTCGCACCCCACCCTGCTCCTTCAGAAAATTGAACTGGGCCAGTTTCAGGGCGATCAAGTATGTCTTGTTCTGCCCCTGCGAACCGATGCGTTTGATGGGAAGTCCGCCCATCTCCATGTCGAGGTCATCCTTGTGGATACCCTTCGTGGAGTAGCCGATGACGAAGTCGCGGTCGCGGGTCGCCTTGAGCTGTTCCTCGAAAGGAAGGGAGTCCTGCAGGTGCGAACGGTAGGTCAGGCCCACCTGTTCCTTCCCATCGGAGACGATTTGGTGGAACTCGGAGAAGTGAGGCAGGAAATGTTCGATGAAATCGCTTCTTTTCGCGAAGATATAGCTTCCATACTCCACCATCTGCGCCTCCAGCACGTCGAGCAACAGGTCTTCCCTGTTCTCCTCCTTGATCATCGCGTTGCGTTGCGACAGGGCATTGTTGTAGGCCAAGAGGCAGGAGAGATATTTCTTGTCATATTGCGAGATGAAGCCATCCATGAACTTCCTCCGCTCGTCGCTTCCCTCCGATATCAAGGCGCCATCAGCGGGGGATATGATCACCAGCGGCAGCAGACCGATATGGTCGGAGAGCTTCTCGTACTCCTTCTTGTCGCACTTGAAATGCTTCTTCTGGCGGCGCTTCAAATCGCAATGGATATCCACCTTCCGCTCGCCCCGCTCATACGAGCCCTCCAGCATCAGGAACTCCTCGTCGTGCGTGATGTTCTGGCTGTCGATCGCGTTGCAATGACTCTTGCAGAAGGAGAGGTAGTAGACAGCGTCCAACAGGTTGGTCTTGCCCATGCCGTTATTGCCCACGAAGCAGTTGATCTTAGGCGAAAACGCAAGATCCGCTTCCCGGATATTCTTGTAATTGAGTATACGAAGGCGAGATAGGTACATGGGCAAAAAGAAGGGAAGCCACAGACCCTCAGGAAGAGGATCCGCAGCATCCCGTTTCAATTATTTTATTTATTCAGATAAGCCAATACGTTCTTCTCGATACGATTGCCCAAGGCGGAGATGTCTGTCTCCTTCTTGAACTTCTCGCCGACGATGTTCTCGTACAGCTCGATGTAACGCTCCGAGATGGACTTCACGATGGCGCTGGTCATCTCAGGCACCTTTTGACCGGCTTTGCCCTGGAATCCGTTGTCCATCAGCCACTCGCGGACGAACTCCTTGGAGAGCTGCTTCTGAGGCTCGCCCTTTGCGAAACGCTCTTGATAGCCATCGGCGTAGAAGTAGCGGGAAGAGTCTGGCGTGTGGATCTCATCCATCAAGTAGATGGTGCCGTTCGCCTTACCGAACTCATATTTCGTGTCCACGAGGATCAAACCACGCTTAGCGGCGATCTCGGTGCCACGTTGGAAGAGAGCCAAAGTATACTTCTCCAGCACCTCGTAGTCCTCCTTAGAGACCAAGCCTCTCGCCAAGATCTCCTCCTTGGAGATATCTTCGTCGTGCTGGCCGATCTCAGCCTTTGTCGTAGGGGTGATGATAGGGGTCGGGAACTTCTGGTTCTCCTTCATGCCCTCAGGGATCTTCACGCCGCAGATCTCACGCACACCGCTCTTGTAGGCACGCCATGCGCTACCGCAGAGGTAACCGCGGACGATCATCTCGACCGGGTAGCCCTCGCAACGGATACCGACCGTCACCATAGGGTCTGGTGTCGCCAGCTTCCAGTTAGGGCAGATATCCTTGGTGTCGTCCAAGAACTTAGCCGCGATTTGGTTCAGCACCTGCCCCTTGAAAGGGATACCTTTAGGGAGGATCACATCGAAGGCGGATATCCTATCCGTCGCCACCATCACCAACTTATCGTCGCCGATGCTATACACGTCCCTCACCTTCCCGTTGTAGACGGACTTCTGTCCCGGGAAACTAAAACTCGTTTTTACCAATGCGCTTTCCATATCCAATATTTTTGTTTGATTGTTTTTGTTCCGAATCACCATCATTCACCGACTCCGCGTTCCGCAGCTCCTCCAGTCGTTTCTTGCGCTCCTCCGTCGCCTTGTCGTAAGCCTCCACGATGCGTTGCACCAGCGGATGGCGGACGATATCCTTGACGTCGAACTGCACCTTCGCCACGCCTTCCACATCACGGAGCGTCTGCAGGGCGTCGATCAAGCCAGACTTCTGGTTCGACGGGAGGTCTATCTGGGAGATGTCGCCGGTGACCACCACCTTACTGTTCAGGCCCATACGGGTAAGAAGCATCTTAATCTGCTGGGTAGTAGTGTTTTGTGCCTCATCCAAGATAACGAAAGAGTCGCTCAACGTACGTCCGCGCATGAAGGCGAGCGGTGCGATCTGTATCGTGCCGTTCTCCATGAACTCACGGAGCTTCGTACCCGGCACCATATCCTGCAGGGCGTCGTAGAGCGGTTGCAGATAGGGGTCGATCTTCTCCTTCATATCGCCAGGGAGGAAGCCCAGTTTCTCGCCCGCCTCAACCGCGGGACGGCTCAGGACGATGCGGCGCACCTCCTTGTTCTTCAGGGCACGCACGGCCAAGGCGATCGCCGTGTAGGTCTTACCGGAGCCCGCCGGACCCGTAGCGAAGAGGAGGTCGTTCTTCTCGTATTCCGCCACGAGGCGTTTCTGGTTCGGTGTGCGGGCCACGATCGGTTTGCCGCTCACACCGTAGATGATCAGGTTCTTATCCGCCACGTTCTCAGGTTGCGTTTTTCCCTTAATGAGGTCGATCACCACATCCTCCGACAAAGCGTTGTATCTGGCGCAATATTGTTCCATGAGAGCGAAAGCATCCTCAAAACGGGCGATCTCCTCCTCGTCGCCGATGCACTTCACCGCATTGCCGCGCGCCACGATCTTCAGCTTCGGCAGCAGGTTCTTTATCGCATGGATATTGCAATT
>JAFXPK010000026.1 GCA_017527905.1 Paludibacteraceae bacterium | reverse complement strand
ATTCATAATTCACATGAACCGCCCCATTCATTTTTATTGCAAAAAATTTTATATTTGTACAATCAACAATTGAATATATGACAAAGAAATTCATCTTACTTCTACTCTTGTGCGTGTGCGCCAGCAGCGCCCTGCATGCCGCTAATTACCTCACCTTCACAGCCGAGGAAGACAATTCAATGTTCGGTATCTTCTACAATGGGGAAATCAACCCCGACGTGCAATACTCCCTGGACGGAGGAAAAACATGGACAGCACTTGAGGACAGAGATGTCGTCCCCCTACAACGCAAGGGAGACAAAGCATTGCTGAAGGGCAATAATCCACAAAACACCACGCTGGGCGAAGATAACTACATGAATTTTTTCATGGAAGGCAGCATCGCCGCCAGCGGTAGCGTCATGAGCCTCATCGACGGAAAGGGAGAAAGTTTGACCATCCCGCGAGAATATTGTTTCTACCACCTGTTTGAGAATTGCATCGGTCTGACACAAGCCCCGCAACTACCCGCAACCGTTCTAGGGAAGAGCTGCTATAAAAGGATGTTTAGCGGATGTACCAGCCTCAAACAAGCCCCTAAACTTCCCGCCACCCAACTAGCGGACAGCTGTTACTTAGACATGTTCAACGAGTGCACCAGTCTCACACAAGCCCCTAAACTACCCGCTAAAACACTGGCTAAGTATTGCTACGCAACAATGTTCGGCGGGTGCACTAACCTCAAACAAGCGCCGCAACTACCCGCCAAAACATTGGCTAAAGGCTGCTACAAAGCAATGTTCGTCGGGTGCACTAACCTCAAACAGGCGCCGCAACTACCCGCTACCACATTAACCGACGAATGCTACCTTGGAATGTTTTTGGCATGCTCCAGCCTCACACAGGCACCACAACTACCCGCGACCCAACTAGCAGACAGCTGCTATGCAGGAATGTTCGGCGGATGCACCAGCCTCTCAAAAGCGCCCGAATTGCCTGCAAAAACACTGACTGTGAGCTGCTACTCTTACATGTTCAGCGAGTGCACCAGCCTCACACAAGCGCCGCAACTACCCGCGACCCAACTAGCAAACAGCTGCTATCTTGGAATGTTTTATGAGTGCACCAGCCTCACAAAAGCGCCGCAACTACCCGCAACCCAACTAGCAGACAGCTGCTATACAGGAATGTTCATGGTATGCACCAGCCTCACACAAGCGCCGCAACTACCCGCTACCAAACTAGCAAACAACTGCTACGAAATAATGTTCGGGAAGTGCTACAAACTCACACAAGCGCCCGATCTGCCCGCCACAACACTGGCTAAGGAATGCTACCAAAGCATGTTCAGTTGGTGCTTTGACCTAACACAGGCGCCGCAACTACCCGCGACCCAACTAGCAGGCAGTTGCTATTTAGCAATGTTCTTAGAGTGCACCAGCCTCACACAAGCTCCAGAATTACCCGCCACACGACTAGCAAGCAACTGCTACACAGGAATGTTCACGAAGTGTTCCAGTCTCACAAAAGCGCCCGATTTGCCCGCCAAAACACTGGCTAAGGAATGCTACCAAAACATGTTCAGTTGGTGCTATGCCCTAACACAGGCGCCGAAACTACCCGCCACCACTTTAACCGAAGGATGTTACACAGGAATGTTCTTCTCGTGCACCGACCTCACTAAAGCGCCCGATCTGCCCGCCAAAACATTGGCTAAGGGCTGCTACAATTCCATGTTCGGCATGTGTTCTGACCTCACACAGGCACCGCAACTACCCGCCACCACTTTAGCCGACAGTTGCTACGCAGCAATGTTCTGGAATTGCACCAGCCTCTCACAGGCACCGCAATTGCCCGCCACCACTTTAGCCGACGGATGCTACACAGGAATGTTCAGCATGTGCACCAGTCTCACAAAAGCTCCTGAATTACCAGCTACCACTTTAGCCGGCGGATGCTACTCAGGAATGTTCGCTGGATGCACCAACCTCACACAAGCTCCGAAATTACCAGCCACCACTTTAACGAAGGAGTGCTACGCAATAATGTTCAACGGTTGCACCAGCCTCACAAAAGCTCCTGAATTACCCGCAAAAACTTTAGCCGACGGATGCTACTCGGGAATGTTCAACGGATGCACCCAACTAGCTGAAATAAAAGTCGGGTTCACAGACTGGGGACAAATGTACACCACAGATTCCGATTCCGAAGAAATTTGGAACACACAAGATTGGCTCATCGACGTCGCCCCTAACGGCAAATTCATCTGCCCTAAAAAGCTGCCGAAGGAATTCGGAGAGAGCAGAATACCGGAAGAATGGAAGATAATTAGGAATTAAGAATTCGTCGGGAACAGCGCCTTATAGGCCTAAAAAGCCCAAACAGATTTACGATTTGACGATTTACAATTTACGATTTAAATGCAAGCGATTCATAATCGAAGGGGTTGTACGCATAGGCCTGAAAGGCCAAAACAGATATAGCCCGGGGCAACGCCCTGGGTTAGGGAATTCATCGGATACGGTACATTATAGGCCTGAAAAGCCCAAACAGATTTACGATTTGACGATTTACAATTTACGATTTAAATGCACGCGATTCATGATTGAGGGAGGTTGCGCATAGGCCTGAAGGGCCTTAACAGATATAGCCCGGGGCATCGCCCTGGGTTAGGGAATTCATCGGATACGGTACATTATAGGCCTGAAAGGCCGAAACAGATTTACGATTTGACGATTTACAATTTACAATTTAAATGCATGCGATTCATAATCCATAAATTTTCAGGGCGGACAATGAACCGGATGGCCATTCATAATTCAAAATTCAAAATTCTCTAGGGCGTTGCCCTGGGCTAGATAATGTTGTGCCCTTTCAGGGCGGACAATAAACCGGATGGAAATTCATAATTGACTACGTCGAACTACCGTTTCATAATTCAAAATTCAAAATTCATATGAACCGCCCCATTAATTTTTATTGCAAAAAAATTTATATTTGTACAATCAACAATTGAATACATGATAAAGAAAATCCTCATCTTGCTCTTTTTGTGCGCCAGCAGCGCCCTCCACGCCGCCAACTACCTCACCTTCACGGCGGAGGAGGATAGTTCGTCGTTCGGAAGAAAAAAATATAGCTATAGAGAAATCAATCAATACATACAATATTCCTTGGATAACGGGCAGACTTGGCAACTCCTTCCACAAGGCACAACTATCATATTACGGAAGAAAGGTGACAAAGCGTTGTTACGGAGAGACATTTCCAAAAAAACCATCAATTATTACATTCCTTCCGACGAACCCTATTTCAATATGACCGGCCGCATCGCCGCCAGCGGTAGCGTCATGAGCCTTATTGACGGAACAGGGGAAACCGATGTCATCCCATTCGATAGTTATTTCGCAAAGTTTTTCGCCAATTGCACCAGCCTCACGCAAGCGCCCGAATTACCCGCTAAAAAATTAACGAAAGCATGTTTCTGGGCGATGTTTTCAGGATGTAAAAACCTGGCCAAAGCGCCAGAACTACCCGCTATAGAATTAGCAGAAGAATGTTACAAGGGAATGTTTTCGGGTTGCAGTAGCCTCACGCAAGCACCCGAATTGCCTGCTAAAAAATTAGCTAAAGCATGTTACAAGGAGATGTTTTCAAGATGTGAAAACTTGGTCAAAGCGCCAGAACTACCCGCTATAAAATTAGCAGAAGAATGTTACAGGGAAATGTTTTCGGGTTGCAGTAGCCTCACGCAAGCACCCGAATTGCCTGCTAAAAAATTAGCTCATTCATGTTACCAGGGAATGTTTATGTCTTGCACCAACCTCACCCAAGCACCCGAATTGCCCGCTAAAAAATTAGCTAGCACATGCTATGCGGAGATGTTTGCGCTTTGCGAAAGTCTGAAACAAGCACCAGAATTACCCGCTAAAAAATTAGCAGAGTATTGTTACGAAGGAATGTTTACTCTTTGCACCAATCTGACTCAAGCCCCACAACTGCCCGCCAAAAAATTAGCTGATGAATGCTATGCGGAGATGTTCTCTGATTGCAATAGTCTGACTCAAGCACCAGAACTACCCGCCACACAATTGGCAAAAAAATGTTACGCATATATGTTCGCATACAGCAAAAGTTTAGTGCAAGCGCCACAACTACCAGCCACAAAACTGATGGAAGAATGTTATATGAGTATGTTCGAGGGATGCAATAGTCTGACAAAAGCTCCCGAATTACCCGCCACCCGTTTGAAGGATGGATGTTACAAAGGGATGTTCAGAGAATGCATACGACTAACCCATGCTCCCGAACTACCCGCCACGACATTACCCGATCAATGCTATTATAACATGTTTGAAGACTGCATCAGCCTACCCAACGCACCATACCCAAGCGACACCTGCGTCGCTTCCCCCGCCAACGACAAATTGTACGGGGAGAAAAAGAAGGAGAATGGTCCAATGGATACAATAGATGTTTTGCGGGTAAACCAGGATACCACCCACTTGAAATTCAACACGAATTCTATCGTCCACAAGTATTCCTTCGGACGCCGATTCAATCGCATAAACGACAGCAAGCTGGAAATCGAAACATTAGACCGCCAAAAACGTTTCTTCAACTGCGAAGGATGTACAATCGCCCGCTACTCCGTCGACCAAAAGGAGGGCATCGCCTATCTGACGAGCATAGACATAGTGTCAGATTCCAAGGACGACGAAGCGCATCTACGGACAACCACTCAGGATGGCGAACTGGTTTCGGACATCACGCTGAACCTATCACCTTCCATGACTATCCACCTATCAATCAACGACTCACTGATAAAAATCGATTCCATCGGTCCTTTGCCAGACATCAAGAAGAACGACAAGCTGAAGTTAGTCGCCATAGCTGATGACGGACGGAAATTGAAGATACTACAGAGTAGTTGGTGGGATGATGACAGAATGGGAGGCACATTGGACGATGTATGCACCGACGATCAGATCGTCAATAAAACATTCATGTGCCTACAAAAGAAAAGATGGAAGAAAACATGGGTTAGTATTTGGGTGATGGCCCAAGAAAGCAAAAAGATATGGAGACCTTGTTTACGATTCTTTTGGTCACCGAAGGAATAATGGGGGGAGAATCGTACGACAACATCCATCCACACCATTCATTTACCAACAGGCTAGGATATGTTTTGCCCCTTCAGGGCGCAATAAAACACCCCGACCATTCCCCCAGGGCGCTGCCCTGGGCTAGATAATGTGATGCCCTTTCAGGGCGGACATTGAACCGAATGGTCCTCTTAATTCTTAATTCTTAATTCTTAACTCTTAACTCTCTCCCCTCTCCTCGCATCCGCAAATACGCCCTCGCCGTCGCCAGCACATCCTTCTCGCAATAGACCGCGATACGCTTCAGGTCACGCTCCTCGTAGAAGACACCCGCCACCTGGCTGCCGTCGATATCATCCTTCGGTGTGGGGATGCCCAACACGGCGCATAGGAGCTTCAGCGAAGTGTAATGCTTGTAGTCCCCGAACTTCCACATATCCATCGTGTCCAATAGGCGGACCTCCCACGGTTTTCTCCCCGCAACGTTCAATATCTCAGGCAATTGAATACCATGGATCAACATACGACGGGCGATGAAGGGGAAATCGAACTCCTTCGCGTTATGTCCGCAGAGGTAATGGCTAGGCGTCTGGTAGGAGTGGTTCAGCAGGTCGGCGAAGTCGAGCAACAACTGCCGCTCATCCTCCCCGTAGAAGGATTTCTCCCTGAAAAGGAGCGCACCCTCCTCCTCGTAGGCGAACCCTACGGAGATACAGACCACACGTCCGAATTCAGCGAAGATACCCGCCTCATGATACATGCTCTCGGCCGTGCAATCGTCCGTGTAACGTTCGGGCACCCGTCGCCTCATCTGCTCCACCTTCTCTTCCCACAGATGCGCCAAAGCGGGGTCCAATTCACTCAACGTGGCCGTCATAGGGGCCGTCTCAATGTCCAAAAACAGAATGTTTTTCAAATCAGGCATAATTTCTCAGTTTTAAAATTTTAATAAACAGGTATAATTGAAACGAAAGGGGGAATGCCAGCAAACCTGCATTCCCCCTCGCTATGATATTATTTCTTCTTCGCCTTCATCTTGCGCGTGAGCGTCTGGATGCACTCACGACGAGGGATGATGACGGAGAGTCCCTTGTAATCGACCTCCTCCTTGATGATCTTTATCATCTCGTCATAGTTCTTCTTCAACGGAACGAACACACGGAGGTGCGCAGGATCCACGCCCAAGCCGAGGCAGATGCTCTCGATCTTACCCGTACCCTGGGAATCCTGACCACCCGTCATGGCGGTCGTCTCATTGTCTGAAATCACAACCGTGATGTTAGCGTTCTCATCCACCGCATCCAAAAGACCGGTCATACCTGAGTGCGTGAAGGTGGAGTCTCCGATGACAGCCACAGCCGGGTAGATGCCGGCATCCGCCGCACCCTTCGCCATGGTGATGGAGGCACCCATGTCCACGCAGGAGTTGATCGCCTGGTAAGGAGGCAACGCTCCCAACGTGTAGCAACCGATGTCGCCGAACACCTTGCTGTGCTCATAGCCGCGGAGCACCTCGTTCAGGGCCTCGTACATGTCACGGTGGCCACATCCCTGGCACATCTGCGGTGGACGCATCTTCACGACGGATGGTATGCTATAAACAGACTTATGCTCTCTTCCGAAGGCCTTGCCCACGCTGTCCGGATCCAACTCGCCCGTGCGTGGCAACGTGCCGTCCAAGCGGCCCATCACCTTCTTCGCCTCGAAGAAGCCTTTCAACTGGTTCTCCACGAACGGATAACCGTCCTCGATCACCAAGAGAGACTCACACTCTGAAGCCAGCTTGTCGATCATCTTCTTAGGCAACGGGTATTGGGAAACCTTGACAACAGGGTATTCGCAACCCTCCGGGTAAACCTCGTTCAAGTAGTTGATACCGATTCCGCAAGCCACCACACCGATCTTCTTGTTGTTGCCGTCGATGTAACGGTTGTATGGTGAGTTCTCGGAAGCGGACAATATCTCGCCCTGCATGTCCAACAGATGTTGGTAACGGCGGCGCGCGATGGCTGGCAACAACACGAACTGACGAGGGTCCGCAGGTACGCTGTTACCGTTCTCCGGCCGCACCTCCTTGCGCTCCACGCCTGAGCGGGAGTGCGCCAAACGGGTGACGATGCGCATCAGGACAGGATAGCCCAACTTCTCGGAGAGGTCAAAACCGTTGTAGGCCATATCGTATGCCTCTTGCTGATTGGATGGCTCCAGGATAGGAATCATGGCGAAGTTGCCATAGAAGCGGGAGTCCTGCTCGTTCTGTGAGGAGTGCATCGACGGATCGTCCGCCGCCAACACCATCATACCTCCATTCACACCCGTGATGGCGGTGTTCACGAAACAGTCCGCCGCCACGTTCATACCCACATGCTTCATGCAAACCAGCGAACGCTTGCCTCCGTATGACATACCGAGGGCAGCCTCCATGGCTGTCTTCTCATTGGATGACCAATGACTGTGGATATTACGTTCCTTCGCTTGCTTGGAGTTCTGGATATACTCTGTGATCTCGGTGGAAGGTGTTCCTGGATATGCGTAAACACCTGAAAGTCCACCATCTATCGCCCCCTGGGCAATGGCCTCATCAGCCAATAACAATTGTTTCATTATCTAGTTTCCTTTAATATCCAATTAGTAAAGAATAAATCTAACCACAAAATTAATGTTTTTCGGGTGGAAAGACAAACGTTCCCGCCCCGAATGCGTCATCCGCGGAACTCCAGCATGCGGCTGATGTACTTGCCGACGATGTCGAACTCGATGTTCACGACGCTTCCCACCTCGATCTGGCAGAAGTTCGTGTGCTCGTAGGTGTAGGGGATGATGGCCACGGAGAACCCGTCCTTCTTGGAGTCACAGACCGTCAGGCTGACTCCATTCACCGTCACGGATCCCTTCTCGACCGTCACATAGCCCTTCTTGGCCATCTCGGCGTCCATGTCGTATTGGAAGGTGAAATACCAACTGCCCTCCTCGGATTTCTTGCCGACGCACTTCGCCACTTGGTCCACATGTCCCTGCACGATGTGCCCGTCCAACCGTCCGTTCATCACCATGCTGCGCTCCAGATTGACGAGGCTACCCTCTTTGAGGAGCCCAAGGTTCGAGCGACGAAGCGTCTCTTGGATGGCGGTCACCGTATAGGTGTCGGCCGTCTTCTCCACCACCGTCAGGCACACACCGTTATGCGCCACACTCTGGTCTATCTTCAATTCTGACACGAAAGGACAGGTCATCGTGATGTGCAGATTCTCCTGATCTTTCCGTAATGCGACCACCTTGGCCGCCGTCTCAACTATTCCTGAAAACATAATTATATATCTATTTCTTTTATATTCAAACAATTAGACTAACGCTCCACGCTCTTCACGCCTCTGATCGCCTTGATCTTCTTGATCACATCCTCCAACACATGCGTGTCCGAAACAGTGACGGTGAGGGTGCCGCGGAAGAGGCCGTCGGACGAATCCACGGACATGGCCCGTAACGACACGTTCGTCTCCTTTTGTATCAACGAGGAGATGTTCGTGACGATGCCTATATCGTCCGTACCAGTGACATGTAGGGTGCAGTTATACTGCGTGCCTGACTTGCCGGCCCACCTCGCCTTGATGAATCGGTAGCCGAAGCGGGAGAGCATCTGCGGTGCGTTCGGACAATCCTTCTTGTGTATCTTGATGGTTCCCCTCACGGAGACGAACCCGAAGATGTCGTCGCCATAGATCGGGTTGCAACACTTCGAGAGCGTATAGAGTATGCCCTGCAGATGATCGTCTATCACCAAGACATCCTCCTTGTTCGGATCCGTGGAGGATGAAGAGATATGCTCGAAACCATCCGCGGTACGCACCTCGTCGGGCTTGGCGTCCGTGGAGCACTCCACATAGAGGTCTTTTATCTTTGAGAAGTCTATACTATCCTCCGCCAAACGTTGGTAGAAGATCTGTATCGTGGCACAGCCTATTTTCTTCGCCAACTTAGCGGCGACCCGCTCGTCGTACTCGAGCTTCCAGTTCTTCAGCCTACGCTTGAACAACTCTTTGCCCAACTCGACGTTGGCAGACTCTTGTTCCTTGAGTATGCGTTTGATGTGCGTCCGCGCCTTGGTCGTCTGCACGAACTCCAACCACTCCTTGTGGACCGTCTGGTTCGAAGCGGTCATGATCTCCACCTGGTCACCGCTACTCAGTTGGTAACGGATCGGCACGTTCTTACCGTTCACCTTACCGCCTATGCACTTGGAGCCTAAGCCTGAATGGATCATAAAGGCGAAATCCAACAACGTGGCGCCCTTCGGCAACTGCTTCAACTCGCCGGAAGGGGTGAAGACGAACACCTCCTTGTCGTAGAGATCCAGCTTGAAATCGTCCATGTATTCCAAACCGTCCACGTTAGGGTGCTGCAACAGGTCACGCACATTGGCGAGCCAATCGTCGAAGAGGGCTTCCCCCTTCACACCCTTGTACTTGAAGTGGGCGGCGAATCCCTTCTCGGCGATTTCGTCCATGCGTTGCGTGCGTATCTGCACCTCCACCCACTTGCCCTCCGGACCCATCACGGTGGTGTGGAGCGATTCGTAACCATTTGATTTTGGTATAGATAACCAATCCCGCAAACGTTTCGGGTTAGGCTGGTACATGTCCGTGACGATGGAGTAGACCTGCCAGCAGGCCGCCTTCTCCTTCTCCAACGGAGTGTCTAGGATGATACGGATGGCGAAGATGTCGTAGATATTCTCAAAGACAGTATTCTGCTTCTTCATCTTGTTCCATATCGAATAGACCGACTTCGTGCGCCCTTTCATCGTGAAGGTGAAACCAGCCTCCTCCAACCGTTTCTGCACCGGCTCGATGAAGGCCTTGATGTAGGCGTCGCGCTGTTGCTTCGTATCATGTAGTTTGTTGACGATATCCTCGTAGATGGCGGGATTGGTTTGTTTCAGGGAGAGGTCCTCCAACTCCGACTTCACCTTGTAGAGACCCAGACGATGGGCCAAAGGCGAATAGAGGAAGGATGCCTCCTTGGCGATGCGGTTGCGGCTCTCCTCGTCGTACTGACTCAAATTACGGATTTGGTATAATTGGCTACAAATCAGCACGATCACCACACGGATATCCTCCGCCATGGAGAGCAATAGACGCCTGAAGGCATCCGACTCCACCGAGGGATGGTTCCTGTACAACTCGCCCACCTTGAGCAAGGAGTTGACAAACGTGGCGACCTGCTCACCGAATAGGGTCTGGACAGCCTCGGGGGTGGTCAGCTCGGCAAGCACTGCCTCGTAGAGCAGGACACCGACCACCGGCACCTTGCCCAAATCCACCTCCTCCTTGATGATGCGGACGATGTCACATCCCCTTTTCATCAAAGGATGGTCCGTAGCGAACAGACGTGACAACTCCTCCCGCTCCTGTGGAAGCAGGTCGTACGTATCCATCAACTGCAAACAATTGTCCGTCATAAACCCCTCATTATCATTTCATTTTAGAACCTCTCGCCAATATGATATAGACATAGCATACGGTGGAGAGCCAGTCTTCCGACAAATGAAGCTTCTCCTTGTAAGCGCGCACATTAGCGGCCGACTTGATCACGTCAGGGTTCTTGAAATCGCTTGACGTGCAAATCTTATGCACCGATTCGTCGATCATAGACTTCATCCATTTGCGCAGGAACAACGGCAGACGCAGACCTACTTGCACGTCCAACGAAACCGCTGTCATAATCTCCTGCATCAAGGTCTGGAACCATATACCAAACGGTTGCAGGTCCATCACCTTCTTACAACACCTCTTGATCGAGCTGTCTATCTCCGCAAAGAATGAGTCCGACAATTTATACTCCTCTTTCATCTTCGCGGCCACGAACTTCTTCTCCGCAACGCCTAGACGTCCCTCCGTAGGGATCTTGAACTTCTGCTTCAACACCTTCAACTGAGGCAATTGCTGCAGGTTCATGATGCCCAATGTGGCGGCGGAAGATGCTTGTATGTAGACGTTAATCAACGTGATGAAGTTCTGCACCTTCTCTTTGACGAACTCCTCTTTCTTCTGCTTTCTCGCTTTTAGTACTTCAGACAGTCCCATTTTTATATCATTAATAATTAATTATTTACTTTTTAACGTACCCCATGTCTCTTCAACAATGGTAATATCGTAGGCTCTTGCCCCCTGAATCGTTTGTAGAGGGTCATCGGATGCTCGCTGCCGCCCTTCTCCAGCACCTCATGACGGAAACGTTCCGCCGTCTCTTGGTCGAATATGCCATGCTCCTGGAACACCGAGAAGGCGTCCGCATCCAACACCTCCGCCCATTTGTAGCTGTAATAGCCGGCGGAATATCCTCCCGAGAAGATATGGTTGAACTGCGTGCTCATCAGCGTGCCCTCCACCGGAGGAAGCGTCTGCGCCGCGCTCCACGCCTCGTTCTCGAAGGCTTTCACATCTCCGTCGAAAGGCTTCTGGATCGTATGCCAACCCATGTCCAACAGACCGAAGCTCAACTGACGCAACGTGGCGTAGCCGATGTTGAAGTTGGCGGCCTTCCTGATCCGCTCGATCAGCTCGGCAGGGATAGGCTCACCGGTCTTGTAATGCACAGCGAATCCGTCCAAATACTCCTTCTCGAACGCCCAGTTCTCCATCATCTGGGATGGCAGCTCCACGAAGTCACGGTAGACGTTCGTGCCCGCCAAGCTCTCGTAGTGGCACTTGGAGACCATGCCATGGATGGAGTGCCCGAACTCATGGATGAAGGTGGTCAGCTCGTCAAACGTGAGCAGGGACGGCAACGAATCGGTCGGACGGGTGAAGTTCATGACGATGGAGATATGCGGACGCACATCCACACCCTTCTCGTCCACATGCTGGCAGAGGAACTCCGTCATCCATGCGCCTCCCCGCTTTCCGTCACGCGGATGGAAGTCGGTATAGAGCACCGCCAAGAAGGATCCGTCCTTGTCATAGACATCGAAGGCCTCCACCTCATCGTGGTAGACAGGAATGCTCTCATTCTTCTTGAAGGTCAGTCCGTAGAGCTTGGTGGCCAAGCCGAAGACACCCTTCTTCACATGCTCCAGTTCGAAGTATGGGCGTAGCAACTCGTCGTTGATGCTATATTTCTCGTCACGTAGTTTCTCTGAGTAGAAGGACCAGTCCCAAGGCATGATCTCGAAGTCGGCGCCATGCGCTTTGGCATAGGCCTGCACCTCAGCTATCTCCGCCTTCGCCGTAGGCTTATAGGCCTCCAGCAGGTCGTTCAAGAGTTTGTAGACGTTCTCTTTGTTCTCCGCCATGCGGTAGCGCAACACACGGGCCGCATAGTCCTCGTAACCCATCAGGTTCGCCAACTCCAGGCGGGCGTTCACGATATCCTTCACCACCTGACGGTTGTCCAAATCACCCTCCGTGGCTTTGGTGTTGTAGGCCATATAGAGCTGCTTGCGCAACGCACGGTTCTCGGCGTACTTCATGAATGGGGCGTAGCTTGGGTAGGTCAGGTCGAAGATCCAACCCGTCACGTTGTTGTCCTTCGCCTTCTTCGCCGCAGCCTCAACGATGGCAGGAGGCAAGCCGGCCAGATCCGCAGAATCGGTGATGGTCAGTTTATAGGCGTTCGTGGCGTTCAAGACATTCTGTCCGTACTTCAACGTCAGGAGGGACAAGCGCTTGCTGAGCTCGCGGAACTTCTCCTTGCCCTCTTCCGAGAGCGTCGCACCGTTCTTCTCGAACGATTCATAGGTCTTCGTCAGCAACATCTGCTGCTCCGCCGAAAGCCCCAACGAATCCTTTTGCTGGTAAACCGCCTTGACCCGCTCGAACAGGGGAGCGTTCAACGTCACGTTATTGGAGTGCTCCGTCTCCAACGGAGAGATCTCCTCGGAGAGACTGTCCATCGCGGCGCAAGTCTCGGCCTCCAACAGATTGTAGAAAACATATTGGATACGGGTCAGGAACGCGCCGGAGCGCTCCAACGCCACGATCGTGTTCTCGAACGTGGGCGCCTCGGGGTTCTTCACGATAGCGTCGATCTCCTCGTCATGAAGACGAATCGCCTCTTTCACCGCAGGTAAATAATCATCCAACTTGACCTTGTCGAAAGGGAAGGTCTCATGCGGAGTACCATACTCCGCCTTCAAAAAAATATTATCTATCATTTCTGTTTTATTTTCTTTCACATCACACGATGAGAGGAGGGGCAACGCACATACGGCGGAGGCCACGACCAACCTCTTCCCCACTTCACCGATCCTTGTAATCACTAAGCGTCCCGTCATAGATCCATCACCAATTTATCGCCCGACACGCTCATCAACGACTCACGTATGTTCAGGGTATATTCCCACACGGAAGCGAACTCATCGAGCTGCTCCAACTTGAAGGTCTCCTGCCCAGCCCGGTCCACCATGTCGAAGAACGTGGCGACCGTGATACGATTGACATCCATGGCCGGCATGTACGCGTCCCGCTCGTCTATCCGCACCTCCGTAAGGATTCCCGCCTTGCACAGCCGACGCACGATGACGGAGGCCAAGCGCAAAGGAATACGGTATTTATCGGACATCTCATTCAATGTCATAGGCGCCTCACCGTCACGGAAGCGCTTCGCCACGATCTTGGTGACGGACAAAAGCACGAACTCGAAATAGCGGTGGCTGATGGATTTCACATCCTTCTCGAACTCGAAGTTACGGACATTCTGCAAGGCGAAGGAGATCTCCGCCCCGAAGAGCACGATCATCCACGTCGTCTGGATGAACAACAGGGCGAACGGTATGGCCGCCAAACCACCATACACGGCGTTATAGGAGGTCATCATCGTCTGCAAATAGACGTAGACCCACTTGAACGCGAAGAAGGTGATGCAGGAAAAGGCGCCCGCCACCATGGCCGCGGTGAACCTCACCTTCGTGTTAGGCATCACCACGTAGATCATCGTAAAGACCACCCACGACACCAAGTAAGGCATCACGGCCAACACGACCTTCAGCGTCGGCGAGATGATATACGAACCATCAAAGACACCTATCGCATGGTTGAAATAGAACGAAATACCATTGGAGACCAGCACGAAGATCGGGATGACCAACAGCAGGGAGATGTAATCGGTGAAACGACGGATGTAGTTCCTGTTCTTGGTGATGTACCATATCTCGTTGAACGACATCTCAATCTGCGAAAAGACCTTCATGACGGACCATAGCAACACGCAGATACCGATGCCGACGAAGGCGCCGCCCGTTGCATTGCTCAGATAGTTCTCCACAAAATTCAGCACCACCTGCACCAGCTCCTGGTGGGAGGCGTAGCGGTTGTGCAACATGTCGACCACGTATGTGTCGAGCCCGAAGCCCCTCGCCATGCCGAACACGAAGGCGAGCAACGGCACCAGAGCGAAGACGGAGTAGTAGGTCAATGCGGAGGCGCGGACCGGCATCTTCCCCTTGATGAAATTCTGGATGGAGAGGACGAGCGTCTTCGCGAAGAGCATAAGGTATCCTCGCTTGCCCTGCTCGTCGTGTATGGTGGTCCGCCAGATATCAATGGTGACGAACTTCACCTGATCCACAATAAACCGTATGATTTTTTTCATACGCAATTAGCATATCTATGCACGATGGAGATCCGTCACAGAGACTGACAAATCGTCACATCATGGTGTTACACAAAAAAAGAGAGTAGGCGTATAAGCCGAGTTCTGTACCCGCGGACGGGCGTTTGTCATTAATCTAGGACTTATGTCACCATAAGCCTCAAGCAATCTACCCCCCGACATCGGACGGGCAGCCCTACATGCGTCGGTATATTCGATCTTACAACCCGCGACTCGCACAGCTCCCACTGTCACCAGCGGGACTGGTGGGCTCTTACCCCACCTTCTCACCCTTACCTGCAAGCAGGCGGTCATTCTCTTCTGCGATAGTTCGCCCTCACGAACGACTTTCCGTTAGGAAGCGCGGCGCCCTCTGTTGCCCGGACTTTCCTCTGACGTTGCCGCCAGCGACAAACCCTCCTACTCTACTCCGCAAAAGTAATCATTTTTTTCCTTTCACACTGACAATTTTTCACATTTTATACAGATTTATTCATCATCAAACGTTAAAAATAAAGGCCTGATGTTAAATCAGTTTAAATACCTACCGACTCGCATAAAATTGCATAATATTTATACGTTATTTCAACGGAGCGGGAGTTGATTTTATTCCCTCCTAATGAATTATAAAACGTAATAAAAACTTAAGGATATGAAACACATGAAAACAATTGGCACCGTATTGGCGGTGACCGCTCTAAGCGCAGGGGTCTCTTGCTTCTGCTACAAGAAGTTCGGTCCACAAGAGACCATCATCGTGGAAAAAACGACACCCGCGCAACACGCTTCCTACAACAAGGGGGGCATGGTGGACTTCACCGAGGCGGCCGAGACTTCCGTCAACGCTGTGGTCCACGTGATGACCGTCATCGAGACCAAACAGACCAACTACAACTACGACCCGTTCCTGGAGTTCTTCTTCGGCGAACGCGGCAACCAACGCCAACAGCCTCGGCAACACCAGATGGGCTCGGGCTCGGGCGTCATCCTCTCGCAGGATGGCTACATCGTGACCAACAACCACGTGGTGGACGGATCGGACAACGTGACGGTCGTACTCAACGACAAGCGTGAGTTCAAGGCTACCATCGTGGGCACGGACCCCAACACGGACCTCGCCTTGCTGAAGATAGATGCGAAGGACCTCCCTACCCTCACCGTGGGCAACTCGGACGACCTGAAGGTGGGCGAATGGGTCTTGGCTGTCGGCAACCCGTTCAACCTGACCTCTACCGTCACCGCCGGTATCGTCAGCGCCAAAGCGCGTAACATCAACATCCTCACCTCCGACATGAAGATCGAGTCGTTCATCCAGACGGATGCGGCGGTCAACCCTGGCAACAGTGGCGGCGCCTTGGTGAACACACGTGGCGAACTGGTCGGCATCAATGCGGCCATCGCCTCCCAGACCGGCTCCTACTCGGGCTACTCCTTCGCCATCCCTACCAGCATCATGAGCAAGGTGGTGGCCGACCTGAAGGAGTTCGGCACCGTGCAGAGGGCGCTCCTCGGCGTGCAGATCCAAGACATCAACGCTGAATTCGCCAAGGAGAAGGGCTTGGAGGTGCTCGAAGGCGCCTACGTGGCCGCCGTCAGCGAGAACAGCGCGGCAGAAGAGGCGGGCATCAAGAAGGGGGATATCATCACCCACATCAATGGCAACAAGGTGAAGAGCGTTTCGGAAACGCAAGACCAGATCAGCCGATTCAGACCGGGCGACAAGGTGGAGATCATCTTCCTCAGGGATAACAAGTCCAAGAAGGCTACAGTGACCCTCAAGAACGTGAACGGTGACACGGAGATGATCAAACAGGTGTCCGCCAACACATTAGGCGCCACCCTCACCCCGCTGAGCAAACAGAAGCTGCAGCAATACGGACTCAACAACGGACTGGAGGTCTCCAAGGTGATGAGAGGCGGCAAATTCAACCGCGCGGGCATTCCGAACGGCTACATCATCGTGAGGATCAACAACTTGGACGTGAACAGTCAGGCGGACGTGGACAGGATCGTCAGCAGCATCTCCAAGCAAGAGGAGAAAGCACTCTTCATCTCAGGTATCCTCCCGAACGGAAAGGTGGTCTATTATGCGGTGGATATGAACTAAGCGGTAGAAATAGCTTTTTATAAACTACATATCAAAACAACGTGATGTGAATAGCCCAGGGCGTCATGCCTTGGGCTATTTATTTATGTTTAGCACTCACTTGTAGTCTCTCTCTCACAATTAGTCTCTCACATAGTAAAAGAAATCACGGAGAACAAAAATCTCCGTGCCTCCGTGTCTCCGTGAAAAAAACCTCCGTGCCCTCCGTGTCTCCGTGAGAGAACTCTCCGTGCCCTCCGTATCTCCGTGAGAGAAAACCAAACTCCGTGCCCTCCGTATCTCCGTGAGAGAAAACAAACAGATAATGATGGAATAAGCAGAGTGTCTCTTTCTGACTTACCTAAGGTTCCTCACTCCGGCACATAAATAATCTCCCCGTTTTCTAGTTGATAGGCGACGCCTACCTTCTTTCCTCTTTTCCCCTCAGATGGATCTGATTCATCGGTGGCGGTGTATCGGTTGATTTTACCACCCTCCTTGGTGATGATCTCCATGTTCTCCTTCCCTGGATTTTTCACCATCGTATAATCCTCTTGGCTGAATATCTCCGTCATATTATACCTTGCGACCAAAGCGACCATCAAGGCTACGGCAAAGACCATAGCCACGTCGAAAAGATTGCTGACGACACTCATCGGATCGTCGTCTTCGCCCATGCTCATTCTCCTTCACCGCTATTCTCTGACTCTGTCAAATCCTTGATTTCAAGACAACTTGTGAACAAAGGGAAAGCCATTAATGCAACTGACATAAATCTAATGAATCGTTTTGTGCTCATAATCATATACGTTTATTTTATTTCGGATGCAAAGGTAGAAGAGAACATAGGTATAGGCAATCCCAACATGTTACGCATATTTTGGGGGAAGGGGTAGCTAAAAATGGGGAGGGAGGTGGATGTGTTTAACTCTAAAATTTTAAAATTCCAATCGAATAAACCCCTCCCATCACTTCCCACTTTCCGAACTAACACCATTGGTGGATGATTCCTTGGCTTCCCGCAGTTTCTTTTTAAGCGATGGACTATAGATGACGCGATATCCTTTAGGGGTGTTGGGTGATGACAGGATGAAATAGGCCATCAAAGATTTCTCCTTCTCCAATAGACGAAGTGCTTGCTTGGAACCCATGACCATGAATGCTGTGGCGTATGCATCTGCGGTCATGCAGTCTGTTGCGATAACCGTACTTGATAGTATGTCTTGCTGCACAGGGTAGCCTGTGTGCGGATCTATTGTGTGGGCATACTTTTTCCCGTCTTTGTAGTAGAACTTGCGATAATTGCCACTCGTCGCCACACCGCCTTGGGTGAGTAATAGCACATCTTGCGGTTCCCTATTGATGGAGAGTGAATCTTCTTCTGGCGTGTTGATGCCGATGTGCCATGGCTTACCTTTCGGATTATATCCATGAAGGGTAACCTCGCCTCCAATCTCAACCATGTAGTTGGTAATTCCCTTTTTTGCCAGCCATTTTCCGACAACATCGCAAGCGTAACCCTTGGCAATGCTTGATGCATCGAGAATAATCCGATTGTCCCCCTTCTTTAATTGTCCATCTTTGCCAATTTTTATTTTTTCATATCCCACAAAACTGAGTATGCTATCCACCATGGACTTCGTGACATTTTCACTGTGCTTATAACCAAAGCCCCACAAGTTTACCAAAGGGGCAACTGTCATATCAAAGGCTCCATCGGTTTGCTTGGAGATTGCCATGCCACGATCCAATACTGTTCGCACGTGCTGGTTCATGCGGACAGAAGTGTCATTGTTGTTGATTTGAGACAGAATGGATTCTTTGTTAAACATTGACAGTGAATTGTCTATCTCTTGAAAAAGACCTTTGATGCTATCATGATAGTTCTCTTTGCCTTGATAGGATATGTGGTAGGAGGTGTGAAAAGCTTCTCCTTCTATAAAAACATAGTTCTGGGCATCCGAAGAGACCCAGAACAATAAAAAACAAGTTAGTATGGCTAAACGATTCATTGCTTGGCTGTATTTTCTTGTACGAAGAGTTTTATCGCTTTTTCACATTGCTCGTCATCGTTTTCCAATACACCTGCCGCTAACCAGTAGGCATATTTTCCTGTGCAATAATCTGATGCGCCTTCCTTGCTACTACCATAGCGAAATTCGATGTGGTAAGTGTCGGTTGGATTATCCGAGCGGAAGAAGAAATAAGCGAACTCGTCATCGTTGTCATCATCGCTTTTATAGTAATGGAAGTCGTTGGTCGCATCATAACCTACATTCGAATAGGTATGGGAGAATACTTCGTTGCCTTCCGCATCGATTCCCTTTATCCGTCTTCCTTCGAACACGAATTTGGAAACGCCATGTAAGAAATGGCAGCTAAACTGCATATTCTCTGTGAATCCATTCGAACAATCTCCATACTTTGCCGTAGCCTCAGCGCCTGTCACCTCTCCCAACATTGAATTTTTCATATATGATACAGTGGTTTCTGCACCCGCAGTGTCACCTGTGCCTTTTATGCATTCGTTGATCCAAAGGCTGTCCCATTTCGCATTGATTGCACCATCATTGCCAAAGAATTCCACGAATGTTCCAGCGATTTTCTCTTGCAACTCGGTAGCTTTACCTTCTTCGGAGATAGTGATGGATGAGGTTATCGATATGTATTTATCGCTGTTGAAGGTTACGGAGAAAGAGGTGCCTGATTCCACCTCACCGTTGATGGTAAGGAATCCATCTGTGTAACTATAATCCTCCTCGCCCAACGTTTGAGCGGAGCGTCCGGATCCTTTTTTCACGCTGGCAAGCGTATAGTTGGCATCTGATGGAATATTGTTGAAAGCAATTGCCACGACTGGATTCGTGCCGGCAGGAGAAGCCCCCAAACTGAGTGATGCGGAGTTTTGTCGCTTCACATAAAGTTTGCAGTCTATGGAAACATTGTCCATTCCCTTCAACAGATAAGTGATGTTGGTAATGGTCTTTCCTTGTAACCCTGCCGTATGAGTGTAGGCTGGACGATTGCCGTGAGGCTCAACGAACTCCTTCACACAGAATGCCATTTTCCATTGTGTTTATCCACAAGTTGTTTAGAGGCGTCAGAGCGTATTTTTGTCCGTTGCTGGTGCTGATGATCGCACCTTGTAAGTTAGCGGACGGAATATCGTCTCGTGAGATTTCTCCACTCAATGAAATTCCATAGTTTCCCCAAGTGAAAGTTCCTGCGTTAAGTGAGACGGTCACCCCATTCTTTGAAACGGGTTTGCTATTATAGGCACTGAAGGAACCATCTTCATTCAACAATTTATATTCGGAAAACGTGCTGTCCTCTACAAACGTGAAACGTTTCTTTTCTTCGGAAGTCAATTGCTTATATATTTTTTGCGGAATGGCCACGCTCACTTCTTTTACGCCTAAAATTTGTTTTCCGTCTTCAGAAGATAAGCAAGCTGTAAACCTAGATGCTTTCCCACTTGTGGCAGATGTGAAGACATCCACGCCATCCGCTTCAAGGGATTCTGCGTCTTGGTATAATTCTCCTGCGTAGAATTCGCTCCACGTCATATCGGTTGTGGCAAAATGAAGCGTATCTGATTGTTGAATAGGGTTGAACTCGATGTTTTTGACGGAGTCTTTCTCGTAAGACACTTTAGAACCGTCTTTGAAATTTACTGTAACGTTTTGGGCTTGCACCTGTGCGCCTATAAGACCACAGACTGCTAGTGTTATAATTTTATTCATACTCAAATTTATTTCGTTGAATTGTGGCTATTAATTGTATATTAAGTTTGTTATTTGTCTTTTTTCGAGGAGATTACCTTGATCGTTTTAGTTGCAGTCTTGACTAAGAATACCTTTACACGGTTTGTGTCAAATAAAATTTCAGCGTTTCCGACGTCGTTGGCTTTCCCTTGTGTAATGATCTGCCCATTGATGTTATAAATGTAAATTTCTTCGCCTGGTTTTAAACCTCGTGCTTGTACTCCGCCATTGAAGGAAAACACTTCTCCATCGGATTTCACGTCGTTGATATCCGTTTCGTCTTTTCCATAAGAGAAAGATAAGTATTGGTCAATTGGATAGAATACTTTTTGATCGTCTGTGTGTAGTATGACAGATTGATCCGAAAAGGAGACGTCAGGATGCGACGAAAGCAAGAAAGTTGTTGTTTCCCCATTGGCATTTGATACGATTAGTGTCTCCGAGGCCCACAATTGGCTCGATGTGCAAAGCATTGCCGCAGCGAGAAAATGTGAAAAATGGTTATGCTTCATATTGTCAAAATTTTAAATTCGTGACAAAGGTAGAGGGATTGGGACGATGAAAAAATCCCATATAATGGCTATTAGATGAGGGTGATATAGCTATTGTAAAGGATTCTTTAAAAACTATACTTCACCTTCCCCATACCTCCGAATTGTCCTTGTAGAGGGCGAACATTCCCGCATCGGCACGGAGCCTAGCTCATTACGCAGCTGATTGATAATGATTTGAGAAAATACTTGCGTAAAGGATTAGAAAAAACTTCAATATATTGCAAAAATAATTGTAAATTTGACACTTGAAAGTGAGTTCTACCGTTACACCGCTTAAGCTAAACTGTGAATATTTCAAGCCTCGAAAGTTTTTTGGCAAGCGAAAGTTAATGGAAAGTCTATCACACTATCAACCTGTATAAAAAGCACAAACAACATTGCATCATGGAAAAACAAAACAAAATGCTAAAAGAGCAAAACTTTGTAAACGACGTTCGTTCTATCATAGAACAAGGTCGTAAGATGGCTTACGCGGCTGCAGGACAAGCTGCTATTACTACTTATTGGAATGTGGGACGACGTATCGTCGAAGAGGAACAAGCGGGGAAGGTTCGGGCTGAATATGGAAGTCAATTAATACCTATGCTTGCCGAACAACTGACAAAGGAATATGGCAGTGGTTATGGTCGCCGTAATCTTGCTTATTATAGGCAATTTTACCTAAAATTTAACAATTGGGAGATTTTGCACGGGCTCGTGCAAAATCTTACTTGGACGCACTTGCGCCGTATTTTGTCCGTTTCAAGTCCTCAGGCTCGTGATTGGTATTTGCGAAGTGCATCGGAAAACATGTGGAGTACTACCGAACTTGACCGCAACATTTCCACGCAATATTATGAACGTCGTTTGGCAGCCCAGTCTCCTGCCAATGTGGAAGACTTGCCGAAAGACAAGAATAAAGATCCTATGGAATATATTAAGAATCCTTTTGTGGCTGAGTTCATGGGCTTCAAACGAGATACTAAGTATTCGGAGTCCGAGCTGGAACAGGCTCTGACAGACAACCTTGAGAAGTTTATCTTGGAACTCGGACGTGGTTTCGCCTTTGTGGAACGTCAGCAACACATTGTTACGGACACCGACGACTTCTATATTGACCTTGTTTTCTACAATTTTAAGATGAAACGTTTCGTCATCTTCGAGTTAAAGACTCATCGCCTGACGCATCAGGACATCGGACAACTGGATATGTATGTCCGTATGTACGATGATTTGATGCGTGGCGAAGACGACCAGCCAACTATCGGCGTGTTGCTTTGTGCTGATACTGACAATACAATTGCTCGTTACTCGGTGTTGCATGACAGTGAACAGATTTTTGCTGCTAAATATATGACCTACATGCCGACAGAGGAAGAACTCAAGCAAGAAATTGATCAGCAGAAACGCTTCTTCATGGAGCAACACGAAACGGAAGAATGATGGAAAGGTAATCGGAAGATAGTGGTATTACGAAAAACACCTAAAAACTATACTTCACCTTTCCCCATACCTCCGAATTATCTTTGTAGAGGGCGAACATTCCTGCGTCGGCACGGAACCAGTCATAGCCTAATGTGATGGCGATGTCGTCGGTGAGCTGGTATTCGGCATTGAAGCGAATGAAGAAGGCTCCGTTGTTTGCGCAGTCGATTCGTCCGAAGGCACCGAGCTTCATCGTGTTCCGTAACAGGGCCTTGCTGATATTGACGGTCGCCATGCCCGAGTTATGGTAGTCGGACAACTCCTCATCCCCGAAAATATGGGTGTGGCAGTATTGCAACATAAGCGTCCAATCATTGCCTGGATACCAATCCAAGCCAATCAGTGAGACAAGGTCGTTCCCTCGTTTGGCGGCTCCCATGTAGTTCTTCGGAGTGTGTAGCATATCCAAATAAGCGGCGGCTTCCGCTCGAATCACGAAGTTGCCGGCGGAGACGGAGAGGTCAGTACCCAACATCGTCATCCTTCCATAATAGGCATCCACCGATAGGAGTCCCTCTGGTGTTATACCAGCCAAGCTGAATGCGGGTATCTTATTGTATGTGCGTAGGGCGCAAAAGGAGAAGTCCACACTGTTTAGATAGGCGCAAAGACGGGCACCATATTCGCTATGGGAGATTCGCTTCGATGGAGTGTGATGGTTCATCTCGCAATTCATTCCATTGAGTGATATGCCCCATGGATTCTCAGGATCGGTGGGTAACTCGTAGTATTCTGGTACGGGGACGAAGATGACTTCCGCTTTCACACTCATTCCTCCATAGCTCAGACGAAGGGCATTGACGGGTATGCGTATGTCGTCGTAATCCTGCGCAAGAAACTCGGTGTAGTCCATGGGTGAGATGATGTCTGTGACTTGTAACCCGTCAGCTACACCCCATGTGACGATTTGTCTTCCTAGTTTGATGCCCCATTTCTTTTGACTATGTTCCACAAAGGCTTCTCGGAGGAATAGCCCAGATTGCTTTTTGACAATAGGATTGAATGCCGCATTGAGTGATATGAACCCTGACGTGGAACCCTTCTCTAGCCCACCCTCGAGGCGTGCGCGTGTGCGACTCGACATATAGTCGTGGTCGCCACTTGCACGCATGGCATGGTAGGTGTCAATGAAACCTTTGTAATTGAACTTCAATTTATTGGCATCCTCCTGTGCCCAAAGGAGAGCGGGGAGAAAAATCAGTAATAATAGCGTTTTTCTCATGACTGCTTATAATCCTTTTTCGAGTTGTGAGACAGTGAAGATATTATCACCTGTAGGCTGGTCGTATTGATAATTTTTAAATCTCAGATCAGTCTCATGTTTGGTCTGGACATTCTTCATGTTCATGTGCCCGACAGTCCAGTAGCCATTGACTTGCTTGATATCGTCGGCAATGAGTTGACGGTGTAGTTTGTCAAGCTTGTCGTAGTATTCCACCTTCACGGGAATCAGACAGTCTTGGCGAATCCAAGAAATGCGTTTGGTGTAGAGGTCTCCACTCTTCTTAGGTACGGATTGTAGCACCCAGCACTTGGATTCATCAATTATCTCTTCGCGCAAAAGAGTATGGGTGTCCTCGTCAAGGTTGCGTCGACCCATGTCATCATAAGTGAAGTCGGTCCCCATGAAATAATCTGTTTTGGAAGAGGAACCACTGATACGGCGTGTCTTCTTCATGGCTGGCAGATAGAGCCATTTGTCATCATCCTTGTTGGCTTGATCGTAATCCCACGTGAGGAAACCCGTGCCCTTCACATCGCCAGGATAGAGGAAGAACATGATGGTTTTTCGGTCCTGTCCGTAATCCTTGGAATAGGATTTGAGTTCGCGCACCCGTTTGCTGCCGTTTTTGTTGATGAGGGTAAGACTCATCTCGCAGTAGCGGGTGTCGCCATCCGGACGGTTGTGTACTTTTTCTGCCACTTCTAATCCAGTTAATGTTTGTGCCATGATCGTCGCCGTAGCAAGCAATCCGATCATCGTTGAAATCATCTTTTTCATATCATTAGAGTTTTTAAATTGTTAATCATTAGTGTTTTCATTCGTGCTATTTTCTTCGCCGAACACCTTGAAGTGACGCATCACGACAGGTGATATGACTAAGTCTGCCACAAGAGCGGCAATCAGACCAGCGGAGGCCAGAATGCCAAGATCCACGAAGTTATTAGCTGTTGAGGATGTGAATCCGAGGAAGGTGGAGACTAAGATGACGGTTGACATCACCACAGCGATACCGATGACACGGAAGGTACGTAGTATGGCGTAGCGATAGTTCTTTTTGCGGTCGAACTCGAGGTGCGCATGGTTGATCACATGGATGGTATCATCCACCGCCAGACCCAACACCATCGGAATAACAATGGCGGTCATCATATCGAGCGAATAGCCGAACCATCCCATCACGCCACCCACAAAGATGATTGGCGCCAAATTCGGAATCATACCAATCAAGCCTAACTTAACATTACCGAAAGCTATCATCAATAAGAGACCCACAATCAGTACGGAGAGCAGCAAAGACCACATCTGTCCACGCACCAGATATTGCTGCATCACCGTGAATTGAGGCACGTTACCTACAGCAGACACTTGTGCATCAGGGAACAACTCGGCGGCGTATTGCTGGATATCATTGATGTCGTTCTCCACCTCGGCGGAATTGTAGTTTTTCAATTCCACTTGCAGACGTAACTTGCGATAGTCATAATCAATCCAATAGTTAGTCTCCGATCCTCCTGCGTTTTCGTAGAGCAAAAGCAACTGAGCTATCATCTCGCTGGTTTCTGGTATCTTGTAATACTCCTGTTTGTTTTCGTTGAGGGTACGGTTCATATCCTTCAGAATTGGCAGGATGGAGTAGTGACGTTTGGTGAGATGATAAGTCTCACATCTGTTTTCAAGCATTTCAAGACGTTTCAGAACATCAGGTTTCTTTGCGTCATCCGGATTTTGAAGGGTGACAAGCACATCGTAGGTATATAGTGAGCCCAACTCGGAATAGCCAATGTCCAGTAGCTTATCCACGTAAGGCACTTTACGTCCCATGGTCTTCTCCACGTCAAATGCTGGTTGGATGCGGTGTACGCCGGATACACAGATGACGGCCAATATTCCGGAAACAATCATGATGGTGCGGCTATGCTTCAGCACCCATTCGCCCATGCGCTCGAAAAAGGCATCGATGCGGCCCTCTATGGTTGATGAGAAGGCTTTCTTCAGTTTTACATTCTTTCGTCCGATGGAATATACCAACGGAGTCGTGATGAGGCACATAAGCAGAACCGACAAGATGCAGAGAGAGGAATTGATACCAATCGCTTTCATCGGCACCAGTTTCATCGCCACGAAAGAGAGCATGGCGGCAATGGTGGTGATACCAGAGAAGAGGACTGGCCATCCTGTCTCGGTCACCGCTTCAACAATGGCCTTGCGTCTGTCTCCATGTTGGAAGAGCTGAGTGCGGAAATAGTTGTATATATGAATGTTGTAGGCAATTGATATGGCAAAGCATAAGACCACCACAGAGAGTGTGGCCGACTGGTCGATGTAGAGTCCTGCCCATCCGATCCATCCGAAAGCCATCAGTATGGCCATGATAGTGGTTATGATAGGCATGACCACACCCCGTAGCGAGCGGGTCACCAGAGTCATGATGACGATTCCGACAATAAGAATGATGATGGACATCATGCGCATCTGTCCTTGTATGTATTGCATCTTCTCGTATGACATGAACGGCATTCCCGACGGAGAAGGATTCAGACTGGCATATTTCTCCTGCATACATATCTGTTTCGCTTCACGTCCGGTGAGCATATCGGGCGATTCATTGCCCTCCGCTTTCCACACGGAGTCTTCCGGGAAAGGACGAAGCTTCACCACGATCCACGACATGGTACCATCCTTGGAGATCAGTCTTCTTGCCAGTTCAGGCTTCGAGTAGGCTCTTTCGCGGATGGCCTCAAGACCAGCCGCATCTTCGGGAATCGTGTCAGGTACAATCTGACCGAGTTCCATGCCGCCATCTGTACCGATCATAAATTCAAGGTCGGTCAGGGAAGTGATGCTCTCGGAGTAGGAAAGGCTGTCCATCAGGTTCTGGCTTAGTTCCCGAATCAGTTCGAGGTTCTGTTTTGTGAATAGTCCGTTTTCATTCTTCACCAAAACGGAGACGTAGTAGTCATTACCGAATGTGGCTTTGAAATCATCTGTTTTCTCCAACATGGGGTCGCCCTCCACAAAGTAGCTGTCCCACGAGGTTTCGAAGTAGATGCGTTTCAGTCCCATGACCGACACAATAAAGATTGCGGCAAAGACCAGTACCGTCAGCAGTCGGTGTTTCAGATTCCACTCAGTCAGAGCACGGAATCGCGAATTGATTTTCTCAATGTTCATAATCAGTTAATTTTTAATGTTTTATATATTATTATTAATTACTCTTTGAATTTCAATTTGTTACAACTTCAAAAACGAACACTATTCAGAATTGTTCACAAAAAAAAGAGACTCATTTCTGAGCCTCTTTTATGATAAAGTCCGCATTGCATTTTGGACGAATAACTGCACTATGTTCTTTCTCTTTATTTGCATTTCTGAACGATGTTTGTTTATGATGCAAAAGTCAGCAATATAAAGGCGTTGGACAATCCCTATTTATGGGGGTTGTCGAGGAAATTTATGGTTGTTTGTGGGGAGGAAAATCACGCTGGTTTTACAGAACATATCCAATTGCGAACACACTGCGTTCGCAATTGAATTGGAGTCCTATTGCGGTGAGCGTATTCCGTCACCACGCTTTACACAATAATATCCTCCCTACTTTTAGGCATATACCGCCTGATTCCGTCCCAAGTGGGCATTGGTGAGCCGCTGTGCTGACGTCGCCACTCGTCGAATTTTTGGTCGATATAAATCATCTCCTCAATGCCGTTTTGGCAATGGTCCGAAACCATCAGCCTCCCTAATACGGTTTTCGACATCAGTCTATATAACAGAAACATAGCGTATGTCCGCAGACCACCGTTGTAGAATCGGTCTTCGCCCTCCGGCATAACACTCACACCCGTACTTTTCAGATAGGCGAAGCACTCTTTCGACGCCTGCATAATGAGCTGAATGTCGTAGCGGCGAAGTTTCTTCAGATTACAGCCACACTTGTAGCACATATAGCCGTAGGGCATCACCTCGGCTACGTGACTCAGATAATAGGCCTGCATATCGCTGATAGGCGTTATCTTGTAGTCTTTGATGCTGAATGCTTTGCGTATGGTGTCGATTGCCCAGTCGGGTGCGGGTTGGTGCAGTCCACCGACAAAAAGTTCAGTAACGGGCAGCCTTGCCACAACGGCTTTTCCACCTTCTCGGTGCCCTGCCGAGTTCTGAAATCCGAAAAGTAACTGCAAATCATTACGTTCAGCCAAAATGCGGTTTTGACAATAATCAGCTTCAAGATTATTACCTACAAGCACTAAAAGGTTGGTTTTCAAACAGATAAACGCATCTAACAGCGCTTTCTGTTGTTGTCCCTGCATCAGAGAGATCACAATGTCGAACCGTTCATCAACGGGTGCACTCTCAACAATTTTTGGGTGGTCCGTGGTGGTTTTGCGTTGCAGATAATGTCTGACAACCAACCCGTTGCGGCGCAATTCACCGGCTGTTGAACGTGCCACTACCGTCACATCATTACCAGCCTTACACAGAAAGTGAATCATCAGCGAGCCTAATGCTCCCGAACCATATACAAGTATCTTCATAATCAATCAAATAAATGTTTTAAAATTAATCCGCAAAGAAGCGGACAAATGTTTAAAACGTTAATTTTCTCACATTTCCCCCTCAATCGCCTTCCCATCTTTAATGGTGATAATCTTATTAGCCCCCGCCACCGTACGCATTCGGTGAGCGATGACCAAGACTGTTTTTCCTTTGATCAATTTTGAGATGGATTGCTGTATAAGCGTCTCATTTTCAACATCGAGTGAGGCGGAGGCTTCGTCCAAAAGGATGATTGGAGCGTTTTTCAGGAAGGCTCGTGCAATGGAGATGCGTTGACGCTCGCCACCCGATAGTTTCTTGCCGTTTTCACCGATAATGGTCTGCCATTTATCAGGCAGATTCTCGATGAATTCAGTACAATTGGCCCATTCCGCCGCTTGCATCACTTGTTCGTCAGTCGCATTCTTGTCACCAATACGGATGTTTTCCATGATTGTATTATTGAACAATGTAACATCTTGGAAAACAATAGAATAAAGATTCATCAATATTTCAGGATCAACTTTTGAGATATCCTGACCACCCACCGTTATTCTACCCGAATCGATGTCCCAGAACCTTGCGGCAAGTCTTGAGACGGTTGTTTTACCGCTACCGGACGCACCGATAAGTGCCGTCACCTCGCCTTGCTTTGCGACGAAAGAGACTCCGTCAAGAATCTTCTTCCCATCCTCATACGAGAAGGTGACATCCTTGAATTCAATGTCTCCTCCCTTCACTTTGAGTTCCTCGCTACCCGTCTGTTCCTTGTGTAGCAATATATCATTGAGTCGTTCGCAGTTGACGTCCAAGGCGATGATTGCCGCGAAATGTTCAAGCGAAGTGGTCAACGGGTCATAAATGCGAGAGGCAATCACCAAAAAAAGCAAAAACTCAAGTACCCCTAACTCTCCGGATCTGAGCAACATAGCACCAACAAGCGCAGTGGTCGCAATACCAAACTTCAGCAATAACTCAGCGTTGCAGACAAATAGACCAGTACCCAATTCGCTCCAAAGCATACGTTTCTCCACTTCGTGGATTTTCTTCTTTATATCCTCAAAATAAGCGTGTTGCGCATTATTTTGGCGCAAATCACGAACAGTTTCCAGACACTCTTGTATCTTCTCGGTCATCTCAACAGCGGCGGCACTTTTCCGTTTGCCCAGTTTGTATTGCACTTTACGGGATAGTGCCACGATCAGCATACTAAGAGGCAACACCCAAACCACAGCCAAAGCCATCTTCCAATTGATAAAGAATAGACATACGGCTATCATACAAGTACTTATGATTGAACCGTTCAGTTGCGGAATGAAGTGCGACGAGGCTTGCTCGATGCTTGCCGCATCATCCATCAGTGTCGATGTCAGGTCCGCACTATCTTTTTTAGCGAAAAATGACAGCGGAAGTCTCCTTAATTTTTCCGCCAGTGTGATACGACGCACCCCGCTCTCTCGGTAGGTGGAGAAGTAGCAAGTGTTGTATTGAATCACAGTGGTTATTGCCATTATAATCACCCAGATAGAGACACCTATGATGTAAAATGATAGTCTGCCTTCAAGATGGTCGCTCATAATGTCCTGAATTAGGATATAGAGCAGAATGACGGGCGAGAATAGCGCCAGATTGTAAAAAACGTTTGCCGCCGATGCAATCAACATCGACTTTGCGCCCTCATCAGACAGGGCATATTTTTGTTTGAAATTCAACATTTTAGTATTTAGTTTTAGAGGTTTAAACTTTAGTTTTCAATCGTCCATTTTACCGACTGTTGGTAATCGTTCCACATCTTTGCGTATATACCGTTCTGATTTACAAGGTCGTCGTGTCTGCCGCTTTCGATTAATTTGCCCTCTTTCAGCAGGAATATCTCATCGGCATCAACCACCGTTGAGAGTCGGTGCGCAATCTTTATCACCGTCTTGCCCTTCGCCATTTCGTTGAAGGCTTGAAGAATTTTCTCCTCGTTCTCTGGGTCGGCAAAGGCGGTGGCCTCATCCAAGATCAGGATAGGTGTGTTGCGCAACATCACCCGTGCGATCGCGATACGTTGTTGCTCACCCCCGCTTAGGTAGGTGCCACGACTACCGATGATTGTGTGAATACCGTTCGGTAACCGACTGATGATATCGGCACATTGGGCACGTTCCAACACATCCATCACTTCGCTCTCCGTTGCGTCAGGTTTAGCCAGTCTGATATTATCCAAAATGCTTGTTTTTAATAATTTACTATCCTGAAAAACGAATGACACGATTTTCGAAAGTTCCTTTTGTGGAATATTACGCACATCCACGCCGCCAATCAGGATTTCACCTTCGGTGGTGTCCCAAAAGCGAGACACAAGGCTTGACAAGGTGGTCTTACCTCCGCCGGACGGCCCCACAAAAGCCACATGTGCGCCAGATGGAATTTTTAACGAGATACCATCGATTGCGTTGCGTGTCGCATCTTTGTATCGGAATACAACATCCTTAAATTCAACCGAATAATCTTTTGGAGTTTGCGGATTTGTGTTGTCCGTAATCTCCTCGACGTTTAGGATTGAATCGATGCGATCCAAGGCATTTCCGACAATCATATCAGCCTCCGATGAATGCATGAGCTTGAAGAAAATCACCGCAATAACAGGAGTGAAGATAATGTAGAACATTAGGTTTGAGAAGAATTCAGGATTTGCGGCATCGCGTCCGTGATAGAGTGCGACGGCTATCAGCAGGGCAAAAAACGAGTTGATGATAACCGTATAGGCGGTCATTGGGATGCGGAACCGTCTTGTATAGCTCACCGAGAAGTTCTCGTAGGTGTCAATCGCATCTTTGAGTTTCTTGAACGAGAAGACAGTTTGTCCGAATGTTTTCACAACTGGAATGCCACGCACATACTCAACAGCCTCTTTTGTCATGTTCTCAAGCGCAAGATTGTAGGTTTCGATATCTTTCTTCATCGAAGGTCCCACCATAAACCCAAACATAATGAGGAAACTGACGATAATGGTCGCAATGCAAAGAAGACCGATTTTCCAGTCGAAATACATCAGCAAGGCGATCATCGCCACGGGTGTGGTCAATGCCACGGTACGGTCGGGCAGGATGTGCTCCAGGAAGTTACTTGTTGAGTCGGAAGCATCGATGATGATTTTGCGGATCTTGCCGCTGCCCTCTGTCTCGATGTGGCCCAACGGCATACGCAATATTTTTTCGACACACCGCTCACGTATGTTGGCCACTGTGCGGAATGCCCCAAGGTGGGAGCAACCCAATGCGCAGAAATAGACACACATGGCATTTACAGCAAACTTGACGGCGGTATATCCGTAGTTCTCAATATTCTCCGCTTGCGAGAAATCGGGCATCACGGTCAGCACCTCATTCACTATCTTCCAGATATAGACAAATGGCACAAGCGCCAAACATGCGCTTAAAGCAGAAAAGACCATGGAGCCGATGGTAAAGTACTTGAACTTACCCGCATAGTCCATCAATTTTAAAAGGTTTGGTTTTTCTTTCTTTTTACTATTCATATTTAATTTATTTTTAATTAGTTACGATTTTAAAAACGAACAATATTCAGGATTGTTCATAAAAAAAAGAGGCTCATCCCTGAGCCTCTTCCTGCTATGAAAACACAAAATAAATAACAATTGTTTAATTATTGTAAATCGTTGTAAATAAGTAATTTCCATCCGTTGTTGTGATAATTGACATATTCAACAAAAATTCGTTCCGCATCCTTTGCGCTTATTTTGTGCATAATGATCTCTTCGAGCAAGGTGAACATTTGCACTGCGTTTATATGGATGAAGAAAGGCGAGAAGTCCCATTTCAGCGTAGGATATTTCTGTTTCATCGCATCCATGTATTTCAGCATCATCTCGGTGGCTTCGTCGGTAAACTCCTCCTTGAAATTCGCCAGCGAGGAGCCTGCCGATTTGAACAATAGCAGTTTTAGCAGATCTCTGTATTTCTGCATGATGCAACTATATTCAGCTGCAGTCTTTTCAGCCATGCCTGGCATCCATTGCTGCGTGACGTCAACGTCTTGCGCATTGTGGTAGTTGGTGATCACTCCTCTGAACTCGCTGACTACAGGAGCGACAATAGAGCAAAAAAGGTCATCTTTGCTTACATAGTAATTGTAGATGTTGCTCAACCCGACGCCCGATTTCTCTGCAATCTCACGCATCGATGTTTTCGCATAACCCTTTTTGAGAAAGATTTTCTTTGCCTCTTTCTCAACGCACCTTCCTATGTCGTCTTTTTTCCTTTGCATCCGCTCTGAACGCTGTACGTTTTTGAACACTGCAAAAATGCGCCTTCGCGGAGGATTGTGCAATCCCCATGAATTGGTATTTATGTTAGCATTTATCCTCCATTAGAGGTTATTGTCGGTATTGCATAATCAGATGTTCATAGAAAAGCTTGGTAAAACAGCGTATGCTTTTACCAATAATACGGGACAAATCTGTGATTCCATTCGGACATAATCATCATCTTCTCTCATGTTGAGGAATTAAGGACAAGGTTTTTCTAAAATAAATTGCGCCCGCCAAACAAATTCGCTAACTTTAAGCACACATTCGGACAGATGATCCACGAAGAATGCATGCATGAGTCCCATCATTTACCGAAAGCGAAAGAACTAACGAACACAGAACAATGGTAAAAAAAGCACTTCATTTAATAACATTCGCAACCCTCTTATGGGGCATAGCAACTGCCCTCCTCACATCCTGCGGCAACCAGACAGAAGCCGATTACCTGACATTCACGGCGAAAGAAGACAATTCCTCGTTCGGCATAAAAGGAGCCAATTTCCCCGACATACAATATTCTTTGGATGGAGGAAAAACATGGACCATACTGAAACATCATAAGATGATTAAGTTGAAGAAAATCGGTGACAAAGCACTTCTGAAAGGCAACAATCCCCGTGGATTCAGCAAAGGAGAAGAAAGATACACCCACTTTATGATGACAGGATCCATCGCCGCCACAGGAAGCGTGATGAGCCTAATTAACGAAACCGGGGAGGGAGACACCATTCCCTGCGCTTATTGCTTCTACAATCTCTTCAGTGAATGCGAAAGCCTAACCCAAGCGCCCACATTGCCAGCCACCGTCTTAGCTCCCAAATGTTACTCACACATATTTTCGGATTGCACGAACCTGACAAAGGCGCCGGAATTACCTGCAACCGAAATGAAGAAAAACTGTTATGAAGAAATGTTTAGTGATTGTACAAGTTTGACAGATGCACCGAAATTGCCTTCCTACAGTTTAGCGGAATCGTGCTATGAGGGAATGTTTAGGAATTGTACAAGTTTAACAAACGCCCCTGAATTGCCCTCGACCAATTTGGCCCCAAAGTGTTATCTAGACATGTTTAATGGCTGTACAAGTTTAACCCAAGCACCCCGACTGCCTGCTTCCTATTTGGCGGAGCATTGCTATGTGGGTATGTTCCAAGGCTGTACAAGTCTGACTGAAATCCCGGAATTGCCGGCCAACGTCCTATCCATAAATTGTTATTCAAACATGTTTGCCAAATGTACAAACATAAGGAAAGTACAGAAATTGGCTGCCACCGGCCTGGCCCCCGGATGTTACAATAGAATGTTTATGGATTGCACGGGTTTGACGGAAGCCCCGAAATTGCCTGCGTGTTCCTTAGCGGAAGAATGTTATTATGGCATGTTTTGGGGATGCAAAAATTTAGTCGAGGCGCCAAAGCTACCTGCCACCCATTTGGAGAAAAAATGTTATGGAGAGATGTTCAAAAGATGTGAAAAATTAACAAAGGCTCCTGAATTGCCAGCCCTTTCCTTAGCGGAAGAATGCTATTATGGCATGTTTTGGAGATGTGATAGTTTAACCAAAGCGCCAAAACTACCGGCCACCCAATTGGAGAAAAAATGTTATGAATATATGTTTGCCGAATGCGGAAAATTAGCAAAGGCTCCTGAATTGCCAGCCCTTTCCTTAGCGGAAGAATGCTATCACTACATGTTTTGGTTTTGTGACACTTTAGTCGAAGCGCCGGAATTGCCCGCAACCACTTTGGCGGAACAATGCTATGAAGATATGTTTACCAGTTGCGCAAGTTTAAAAAAGGCTCCTGAATTGCCAGCCCTTTCCCTTGCTGTAGGATGTTATTCCAACATGTTTAGTGGATGTAATAGTTTAGTCGAAGCACCGGAATTGCCCGCAACCACTTTGGCGGATTATTGCTATACATATATGTTTACCGGTTGTACAAATTTAACAAAGGCTCCAGAATTGCCAGCAACCACTTTGACGGAGATGTGTTACGAGGGAATGTTTTCCGATTGCACGCATTTAACACAAGCGCCGGAATTGCCCGCGACCACTTTGGCGGAACGATGCTATGAAAGTATGTTTTATGGTTGTACCAACTTAGTGGAAGCCCCGGAACTGCCCGCAACAGAAATGAAGGAAAGATGTTACAGAGAAATGTTCGCAGGATGCAAAAGTATAGAGGAAGCCCCGGATTTGCCTGCCATCACCTTAGAAAATGAGTGTTACTATTGGATGTTTATTGATTGCACTAAACTAAGGAAGGTCACAGTCCATTTTCTGGAGTGGAAAGACAACTACATGTTGCCTGACGAACCTGCCCAAGGCACATTCGTCTGTCCATATGGTCTCCCGACTGAGGAGATGATACCTAAAGGTTGGAAGGTAGAACGCTTTAACGAATAATCGGGTGGCAAGGCTAACCCGACAATTTCACCTTTCCCGATGACTTTTAATTAATTCTTAACTCCTAACGCTTAATTCTTAATTCTTAAATTCCTATATTTGTACTTGCATAATCAGCAAGAACTAAAATTATGTCGGAAGAAGAAATAAACAAATATAGGTTGATATGCAGAATTTCAAATAATTTCATTACCGACAAATATTTTTATTAACGAACTAAAAAACATTACAACCAAGAAACAGATAATAAAAATTTAGACTAACATATTATTAATCATAGCGTTTGCTATTTAATCTGAAACGTTCGGAAACCTGGCAGTAGAAGAATCAACAGAAAATTAAATAAGCAAATGCCCATGCGTATGGCGTGGGCATTTCTTATTCTCTGTTGATGGGTCATGCCAGGTACCTCGAACGTTGGATAAGAGTGTCCACGTTCTTTTTGCATATAGGGGTACCTTGCATGGCTTTCGTTTTTTAGACCAACAATAGCATTCGTATCAAACAGAATTAATTGTAAACCAATAATTTGCAATCGTTCATGAAGTACGAATCAACTTTCAATGCAATCGATGCCATCCTACGCAACGAGGCGGGATGCAGCAACGAACTAGACTACATCGAGCAGACCTCTTGGCTGCTCTTCCTCAAATACCTCGACGACCTCGAAACGCAACGTGAGCAGGAGGCCGCACTCACCGGCACGGAGCATAAACGCATCATCACTGGATTCAACCGTTGGAGCACATGGGCCGCCCCTAAGAACGACAAAGGTGAACTCGACGTCATCAACGCCATGACGGGCGATGACCTCGTAACGTTTGTCAACCAGAAACTCTTCCCTTCCCTGAAACATTTCAAGGACACTGCCGTGTCGCCCGACACGCTCGAATACAAGATCGGAGAGATCTTCGACGAGTTGCGCAATAAAATCAACAGCGGCTACAACATGCGTGAGATCATCAACAAGATTGACTCGCTCAAGTTTCAGTCGGCAGAGGACAAGCACGAGATGACCGTGCTCTACGAGGACAAAATCAGGCGCATGGGCAATGCCGGACGCAACGGAGGCGAGTACTACACGCCCCGTCCGCTCATCCGCACCATCGTCAAAATCATAGATCCACGCATCGGAGAGACGGTCTATGACCCCGCCTGCGGATCGGCAGGCTTCCTCTGCGAGGCCTTCAACTATATGCAGGAACAGGTTCATTCGGTAGCGGACAACGATGCGCTGCAGAAATCCACCTTCTTCGGCAAGGAGAAGAAAGGGTTACCCTACATCATAGCCACCATGAATATGATTTTCCACGGGGTGGCCGCACCTAACATCATCCGTAGCAACACGCTTGCCGAGAACCTCGCCACCATTCAGGAGCGTGACCGCAAGCACGTGATCCTAGCCAATCCTCCATTTGGGGGCAGTGAACGTACAGAAGTATTGCAGAACTTCGACATCCGCACCAGCGAGACCGCCTACATGTTTATGCAGCACTTCATCAAGATGCTGAAGGTGAACGGACGTGCGGGCATCGTCATCAAGAACACCTTCCTAAGCAACGGTGACGCTGCGGCATTGCGTCGCAAACTGCTCGAAGAGTGCAACCTGCACACCATCCTCGACCTGCCGTCAGGTGTCTTCACAGGTGCAGGCGTAAAGACCGTGGTGCTCTTCTTCACCAAGGGCGAACCGACACGCAAGATTTGGTACTACCAACTGAACCTCGGTCGCACGTTGGGCAAGACCAACCCACTTTCCGAAGCTGATTTGGAAGATTTTGTGAATCTACAAAAAACGCAAGCGGAGAGTGAGAACTCATGGGTGCTCGACGTCTCCACCTTAGGCGACGACTGTGACCTCTCGGTGAAGAACCCGAACAAACCCGAAGTGGTGGACAACCGTACCACCGCCGATATCCTCAACACCATAGCGGAGCTCAATGAGGATTCAGCAAGACTGATTAAGGAAATAAAGGAAATGTTGTGACGGTGCACAATGACGATTCGCACGACAGAGTCCCAAAGGGACGGACACATTACAAGCAGGGGTGTAAACCCCTGTAACAAGGCAATGTATGCGCAATAAGAACCCTGAAAGGGTGAAACGAAATAACAGGCAAATAACAAGGAATGATATGATGAAAGAAGGATGGGAATATAAAAAAATTAAAGATGTTGGTGTTGTCATTGGTGGCACCACACCAAGCACTGCGAATCCTGCATTTTGGAATGGAAATATTTGTTGGATATCCCCTGCTGAGCTGAAAGGAGAACACTATTTATATGATTCGGCAAAAAAAATAACGGAAGAAGCAGTCTCCGCAAAGAACTTAAAAGAATTACCCATTGGTACTGTTATTTTGTCATCAAGAGCACCCATCGGCAAATTGGCCATCAATAAAGTCCCTATGTATTGTAATCAGGGCTTTAAATGTATAATTTGCGGCAATGAACTCTACAATGAATACCTTTATTGGTGGCTGTATGGCAAGAAAGACTATTTAAATTCATTAGGCACAGGAGCTACATTCCCTGAAATTTCTAAATCTGTTGTGGAAAACATTCAAATCCCCATTCCCCCTCTCTCCGAGCAACACCGCATAGTAGAATACCTCGACACCCAATTCGCCAAAATCGACGCCCTAAAAACCAACGCCGAACAACAACTGCAGGCTGCCAAGGATTTGTTTCAATCTGCGTTGAAGGATTTGATGACGCCAATGGAAGGATGGGAGGAAAAGAAATTAAAAGATATTGGGAAAACACAAACAGGATGCACACCATCAAAATCTAACGTTTCATTCTATGGTGATTATATGCCATTTATCAGACCTGCTGAACTTAATATCGATGGGATAGGTGGCATTAGCTATGACAGTGAAATCAAATTAAGCAAATTAGGAGTTCAACAATGTCGTCTAATAAGGAAGGATTCTATTCTAATGTGTTGCATTGGAAGTGTCGGGAAAACAGCATATACAACTCGTGACATCACATGCAATCAACAGATTAATGCTATAACACCATACGAAGAATTTAATCCAAGATTCGTTTATTACGTACTTTTATCACCTCGATTTCAAGAAGAAGCGATCAAAATAGCCAATAGTGCAAGGGCAACCTTAGCAATTATAAGCAAAGGAAAATGGGAAAATATCATAGTTGCAATTCCGCCTTTATATAATCAGCAGTACATTGCAAATCAACTCGACTCTTTGTCAGCCAACATAAAATCCCTTCAATCCAACTACGAACAAACCCTCACCCTCTGCAACGACCTAAAACAGTCATTGCTCAAAAAAATATTTGAATAGCCTATGGACGAGAGTACAACACGCAGAAAAAAGATTGATCCAGCCCTCTATGCAGCAGGCTGGGAACAAGTGCCCGACAGTCAAATCCTCAACGAGCAACGGGCTTACCTCATTGCGCCAGGACGAGTGGAAAGAATCAAGGCTCGTCACCCCAAAAAGGTGGACTACATCCTGGAGTACAAGGGTGTGAAACTGGCCGTCATAGAGGCGAAGTCGGACGAGACGGACGTGTCGGTGGGTGTGCCACAAGCCAAGCTATACGCCGAGATGCTACAGATTCGTTATGCCTACTCCACCAATGGCGACCAAATCTACTTCATCGACATGGGCGTGCAGGATGCCAAAGGCGACTACATCATCCCCTCATCGGAACACCCGGTCAAAGACTTTCCAACGCCTCAAGAACTGTGGCAAATGACCTTCCCATTCTCCGACGAATGGCGCGACCGATTCAATCTGCAACCCTTCAACCGTGGCGGCGGTCGGGAGCCCCGCTACTACCAAGCCAACGCCATCAACAACGTGCTCGGCGCCGTCGCCAACAAGCAAAGCCGTATTCTCCTCACCATGGCTACAGGTACGGGCAAGACCTACACCGCCTTCCAGATTTGCTGGAAACTCTTCCAAACCAATTGGAACCTGCACGGCAAAGACCAGAAGCCCCGCATCCTCTTCATCGCCGACCGGAACATACTTGCCAACCAAGCCATCAACGACTTCGAGCAGTTCCCCGAGGACGCCATGGTGCGCATAACACCCGAAGAGTTGCATAAGAACCACGACAAGGTGCCGACGGCGAGACATCTCTACTTCACCATCTTCCAGACATTCATGTGCAACGACGAGAGCGGGCAACCCTACTACAAACAATACCCCAACAACTTCTTCGATTTCATCATCATCGACGAGTGTCACCGCGGAGGAGCCAATGACGAAAGCCAGTGGAGGGAACTTCTGACGTACTTCTCGGAGGCCTACCAACTAGGTATGACCGCCACCCCACGGCGCACAGAGAACGCCAACACCTACAAGTATTTCGGCGAGCCCGTCTACTCCTACTCGCTCAAGCAAGGCATCGCAGACGGTTACCTGACGCCTTTCCGTGTGCGCATCTCAGAGAGCAACATCGACGAGTACATCTATGACCCGGACGATGATGTGACGGGCGACATCGACACGGAGAAGACCTACACCGAGCAAGACTTCTACAACGGGAAGATAGAGATCCGCCAGCGTGACGAACATCGCGTGAAGGAGTTGCTGTCGCAAATCAATCCTGACGAGAAGACCATCGTCTTCTGCGCCACCCAGCTACACGCCCACATCATCCGCGACATGATCAACCAGTACAAGAAGAGCCCTGCGTCCAACTACTGCGAGCGAGTCACCGCAGACGACGGAGCGGAAGGAGAAGAGACCCTGAAGTTCTTCCAAGACAACGAGCGGAAGCTCCCCACCATCCTCACCACGTCGCAGAAACTATCCACGGGCGTGGATGCCCGCAACGTGCGCAACATCGTGCTGATGCGCCCCGTCAACAACATGGTGGAGTTCAAGCAAATCATCGGTCGTGGCACCCGCCTCTTCGACGACAAATACTACTTCACCATCTACGACTTCGTGGGCGCAAGCAAGAACTTCCAAGACGCAGAGTGGGACGGTGACCCATACTGCCCCGTGTGTGGCAATTATCCATGCACATGCGGCAAACATAAGCCCTATGCGGTGCCAGACGAGGAATCCAAATCGCCCGTTAAGGACGACACACTGATCGACTATATCAGTCCATGTCCCGTCTGTGGACACATGCCTTGCACATGTGACGGAGGTGGCAAGCAGAAAAAGAAGATCACGGTGCGCCTCTCCGACAAAAGGGCGATGGAGCTCAAAACTAGATGGGAGGAGAAAATCCAATACGGAGACGAAATGCTTTCGGTGGAGGAATTCATTCAGAAATTATTTGGCCGCCTGCCATCATTCTTCAACGGTCCGGAAGACCTGCGCAAGCAATGGGAACATCCCGATACACGCCAAGCGCTGCTCGAGCACCTTGAACAAGAAGGATTCCACGAAGAGAGGCTACAAATCATCCAGCAAGTGATTGGTTATGAAGATTGTGACCTACTCGACGTACTGGAATACATCGCCTATGAAACCGCTCCGATGGAACGTGAGAAACGAGTCGAGCTGGTGCGTAATGACTATTACAAGAAACAAAACGCAGCCCAAAAAATATTCGTCGATTTCCTCTTGGAACAATATTTACGAAACAGTTACAGAGAGTTCACAACCGGCAATTTGGCAACGTTAATCAACATGAAATACGGCACCATAAGCGATGCAATGGCCAATCTGAACATGGATGCGGGTCAAATACGCCAGCAATATTTCGAGTTCCAGAGGGAATTGTATCGTTGGGCATAAGGTTGTGACATGACAGAAGAAAAACATTTTCAAGACACATGCATCACATGGGGACGATGCGAAAGGAAACACCACTGGGGTATGGAGTGCGAGATTTAACAGAAAACGCATTCCACACCATGCCCCATAGGGGCATTCTATAAATAGGGAAGACGCACAGCACCTAATGCGATAAGCGAGACGACCACACACAATCCGTCCATTTTTTCTCCCCTAAAAGATGAACAATCCATTTTTTTTCGTATCTTTGCGTTCCGAAATTTTCATTTAAGTGAGGAGAAAAACTAAATGAGACAGTTAAAGATTACAAAATCAATCACGAACAGAGAGAGTGCCTCCCTGGACAAGTACCTTCAGGAAATCGGACGTGAAGACCTGATCACCGTCGAGGAGGAAGTCGAGTTAGCGCAAAGGATCAAGAAAGGTGACCGCCGCGCATTGGAAAAACTGACACGCGCCAACCTCCGTTTCGTGGTTTCTGTTGCTAAGCAGTACCAAAACCAAGGATTGAGTTTGCCTGACCTCATCAACGAGGGTAACCTGGGTTTGATCAAAGCCGCCGAGAAATTCGACGAGACAAGGGGTTTCAAGTTCATCTCGTACGCCGTGTGGTGGATTCGCCAATCCATCCTTCAGGCATTGGCTGAACAGTCTAGAATCGTCCGCCTGCCACTCAACCAGGTGGGTTCACTCAATAAAATCAACAAGGCGCTCTCACAATTCGAGCAGGAGAACGAGAGACGTCCTTCCACTGAAGAGGTGGCCGGACTTTTGGACATGCCAGTGGACAAGATCTCCGACGCCATGAAGATCTCCGGACGTCACATCTCCGTGGATGCTCCATTCGTGGAGGGCGAGGACAACAGCCTCTTGGACGTGCTGGTGAACGATGACTCACCTATCGCCGACAAAACCCTCATCAACGAGTCTTTGTCCAGGGAAATCGATAGAGCCCTCTCCACCCTTACGGAAAGGGAGAGCGAAATCATCAAGATGTTCTTCGGTATCGGTTACCAGGAGATGACCCTCGAAGAGATCGGCGAGAACTTCGGTCTGACCCGCGAGCGTGTACGCCAAATCAAGGAGAAGGCTATCCGCCGCCTAAGACAAAATTCAAGAAGCAAATTATTGAAGTCTTATTTGGGATAATAGAGATTTCACGAGGGAACTTCTGTAAATTAAAAAACTGAAAATCAATAAAATAATTTACATTAGTTCAATTCCTTTCAGAGAGATGGAACCCACGGGGGATATTAGGCGGATGCGTTAATTTTTAGATATTTAGAAATATTTTTCAAGGACATTGCATTGTCCGAAGAAAGAGAAAGTAACGCAGGCAGGCCTCAAATCGCCCCCGTGATGGTGTTCAAAACCAGTCAACATGGATTAGTGCAATAATACAAGCAGTCAACCTATTTTAAGAAATGCAATGACATAAAAAACAAAGGGAGGGTGTTTAAACCAAATGCCTTGCCTTTGCCCGATTCTTTGTTAGGCTGTGAAACATGGAAACAGGAGGTCTATGCAGCCTGACGGTTTCGAGACATATGGAATGGATTAATAATGGCCGCCTTATAAATGCTGAGAAAAAAAATGATAAAGAAAATTCTAACAATCATCGGATTGTCAAGTTGTTTGCTGGTTGCAAAAGCGGAAAAGCAGTATATGACAGTGGTGCAGAAGAATGGATCCAAGATCAGTTTCTCATTAGAGTGGAATCCTATCGTGACCTATGAGAGCGGCAACTTAGTGGTGAACGGGAATGCCAACACGACTTATGCCATCAGTGGAGTCAAGAACTATCACTTTACGGAAAAGAACGAGACGGGTGTAAAGGCCCTATCCAAGGATGAACTACGCATCGTAAGCATAGATGAGACCTCTTTGCAAGTGCAGAACGCTCCAAGTTCGGAAAATGTAGCGTTGGTCAATGCCTCAGGAGTGGTTGTCTTTTCCACGACAACCGCCAATGACGGGTCAGTCATCGTCCGACTTCCCGAACAGAAAGGTGTATATGTGCTCTCTATAGGGGCAAAATCAATTAAGATCATTCGTAAATAATTTACAGGAGAAAAGATGAGAAAAGCTTTACTATCAGTGATGGTGTTCATGCTTGTCTTTGTGGCGCACGCCGTGACCTATATGCAGGTGAAGACTACTGAAGACCAAGTGGTGTTGTATGATGTGGATAAAGTAGAACAGATCGATTACGTGGACGTCGAGCAGTGGGATTTCGAGAAAAATGAGATGGGAAGCATAAAATGTATGCGTACGAATACTACTGACGGAAAGGAGGACAAATACGAAGTGGAGAAGGTGGTGGAAGTCGATTACGTGGAAAGCCCCGCTAGTGACGTCGTTGATGGGTATGAGTATGTCGATTTAGGATTGCCTAGCGGTCTGTTGTGGGCGAAAATGAATGTCGGAGCGACTCAGCCAGAGGATTACGGAGGACATTACGCATGGGGAGAAGTTATGCCAAAGGAAAATTACTATACGACTACATACGCTCACGCTGGATGTTCTTCCTTCTCAGATTTGGAAAGCAAGGGGGTCGTCTCCAGAGAAGACGTTTTATCACCGAGTTACGATGCAGCCACCTATAATTGGGGTAGCAAATGGAGAACACCCCGATGGGAGGAGTTTCAAGAACTCATTGACAATTGTATTATCACACGAATTAAATTGAATGGCACTGTTGGTTGTAAGGTGGAAAGCAGATACAATCACAATTGGATTTTTTTACCTTCGGCAGGTTATATGAGAGGCACTTATCGCGACCGGGGTCACTATGAAGATGATCGCATTTATGATTGGGGTTACTATATGGCCTCCAATGTAAGATACAAATCAGATTGGGAATGGTACTTTGTTCTTGGATTTTTCCCTCTGTCCATTGAAACCAAACTAGGAGGGTTTGAAGCTTATTATGGCAATAGTGTCCGTCCGGTAACGGGTGAGTATAAGAAACCGAGAAAAAGATACAGTGTCAATTTCTATGATTCAGATAGCACGTTGGTCGAAAGTCAACTTGTGTTCGAAGGCGATGATGCCCAATGTCCGGAAATGCCAGAATTAGAAGGTTACGAATTCCTCGGATGGAGTATGTCCAGCGAAAAGGTACGTTCAGACATAGACCTATATGCTTTATATAGGAAAACAGAAGTTGTAGAGATAGGAGGACATGAATATATAGATCTCGGACTGCCAAGTGGTTTGAAATGGGCGACAATGAATGTCGGTGCGAATAATCCAGAAGAATATGGGGATTATATTGCTTGGGGCGAGGTTTCAGCAAAAGAAAAATACACAGAAGAAAATTCGCTGACCTACGGCAAAGATACGGAAACGTTAGCGTCGGAAGGGATTATAAATCCGAACGGCATTTTAAATCCAGCTTATGATGCCGCCACTCAAAATTGGGGTGACGATTGGAGAATGCCAACAAAAGAAGATTGGGAAGAGTTACGGGACCATTGTGTATGGTCTCATATAACGTTGAAAGGTGTGAATGGATATAAAGTCGCAAGTAAGCGGAACGGCAATAATTGTTGGATATTTTTACCTTTTCCTGGTTTTTATAGTAATTATAACGTTCTAAGTGAAGACTATGTAGGTTTCTACTGGAGTTCCTCTGTATATAACAACGATAATGCCTCCCATTTGGATATTGATTATTTGGATAATTCTATAATAATAGGGTCTTATAAAGACCTAAGCGATGGGTTATCTATTCGTCCCGTATCTGGGAGCAAGTAATCCCCCCATGCCATTGGACGGGAAAGAGACAAGGTTCTTGCGAACGCTGAAAGATGATTTTATAGAACCACCACGACAAATAAAAACCCAGCACCTTCCCGGTTGCTGGGTTTATTTTTTCACATTCCAGTATAATCATTATAAAAGCGGTAACTAATCGGATATCTTCATCACACCCATGTTACTAGGAGAAGTACTCCACTGCACCTGCCAAACCCGACCATCAACCTGATCTATCAAAATAAAGTTCCACATATTCTCCGTTGGAATTAATTTAAAACGACCTTTTATCCGTTGTTCATCATTCCACAATAAACCAGAAGAATTCACTGGAATTTGTATTCTATTTTCGTCCGTTAATCCATATTGGACAACCCAGACTTGGCCTGTAATTGTATTTAACTTCAAAAAATTCCACATGTTTTTCGTTGGATACATCTCATAGGATGGCTCATCTATTGCAACCACACTCTTTTTAGGTGTTTTAGGAGGAACATTTGAAGGCTTATTTTGTCCCACTGCAACTATAGAAAGCAATGTAAATAAGACCCAAAGAAAAGATTTCATATGTAGTTAAATTATATAGTTTAATTCTTACTCTTACACCACTCACGGATTCCACATTCAGCGCACTTGGGGTTCTTGGCCGTGCAGACATACCGTCCGTGCAACAGTAGCCAATGATGAGCATTGCCTAGGATATCATGAGGGATATGCTTCACAAGGATCTTCTCGGTCTGCTCCGGCGTCTTGGATTGGTTCGTCAACCCGATACGGTTGGAGACACGGAAGACGTGCGTATCGACAGGCATGGCGGGCTGACCGAAGGCCACGGTCAACATCACATTGGCCGTCTTCCGACCCACACCCGGCAGACGGGTCAGCTCCTCCATCGTGCAGGGGATCTTCCCCTTGAAGTCGGAAACGACCATCTTTGCCATCGACAAAATATGTTCAGCCTTGGAATTAGGGTATGATATGCTCTTCACCAACGTCAACACCTCGTCGAACGTGCCTTCCGATAAGGCGAAAGCATCCGGGAAACGTTCAAAGAAAGCGGGGGTGACCATGTTCACCCGCTTGTCCGTGCATTGGGCGGAAAGCATCACCGCCACCAGCAATTCGTAAGGGTTCCGGAAGTTCAGTTCGCTCTCCGCATCCCGCATGTTCGCTTGGAACCACGCAAGCACCTTCGCATACCGTTCGGAGACCGTCATCTATGTTATTACTTTTTAAGCAAGCCCGTGCACTCGATCACATTCACCACATAGTCGCCCAACTTCTCACACTCGGAGATCAAGTCCATATAGTAGACACCCAGTTGGTAATTATACAAGCGGTTATTGATGTCATCCACGTTCTGGTTCTTCAGTTGCTTGCGGTAGTTGTTGATTTCATTCTCCACATTCATGGACTTGTTCACATCCGCCACGCTAGCGTCCGGCGACTTCACGATGTGCTCCATCTGCGTCAGGGACTGGTCCACCAGCTCGAACATGTTATGCACATGCTCATACTGTTTCTCCGTGAAATCCTCGTTCGGCGAGTTCTGCCTCCTGCGGCGGATGGTGCGCGCCAGGTTGTAGCAACTGTCACCGATGCTCTCCAACTCAGACACCTGCTTCATCATGTGCTGGATCTCCGTCTTACTCTCCGCACTCAAACGTCCCTCGGAGACCTTGTTCAGGTAATCCGCAATCTGCACCTCCATGTTGTCCGTGATGTTCTCGTACTTCTCGATGCGTGTGAAGAGCTTATTGAAATCCTCACCCTTCTCGGTGTGCAACAACTCCGGCACGAAGCGGAACATCTTGTGGCAACGGGTGGCGAATACGTTCACCTCCTTCTTAGCCTCCAGGATGGAGAGCTCGGCCGTGGAGAGCAGACCACCACCGATGTAGGTGAGGCGGGACTCGTCCTCCTCCGTGTTCGCCTTCGGAGAGATGATCTTGCACACCAAACGTTCCAATGGCTTGATGAACCATATCAGGATCAATACGTTACATACGTTAAAGGAGGTATGGAAAGCAGCCAGCACGACCGTCAGGATAGACTTATCCTGCGTTTGCGAATGAGGGTCGCAACCCACCATCCAGCAGACGAAATCCACGAAATAAGGGAAGATGGAGAAGATCCATATCACACCGAACACGTTGAAGACCATGTGCGCCATGGCGGCACGTCTGGCCTGCGTGGAAGCCGAGAGCGCCACCACATTGGAGGTAACCGTCGTACCGATGTTCTCACCCATCACCAAGGCGATACCCATGTAGATGTCCAAAACGCCCGCCGAACAGAGCGTCATGGTGATGGCCATGATGGCCGCGGAACTCTGCACGGAGCATGTCAACACGCCTCCGATGAATAAAAAAAGGAGATACGAACCGTACCCCCAGCTGCTTAATTTTCCGAAAAACTCCTGCACCGCCACATTCTGGTCGAGGTGCATGCCCTTAGCGTTCGCACTCAGCGTCGTCAGTCCGAGGAGCAACAACGCGAGACCCATGATGAACTCGCCCAAGTTCCTCCGCTTATTGGAGTAGATGCAGGCGATACCCACCACGATGGCCGCATAGACCACATACTGCATGTAATTGCCGCTACCTCCCAAAACCATGATCCAAGCGGTGGCGGTCGTACCGATGTTGGCACCCATGATGACCGAGATCGCCTGCGACAGCGTGAGCAAACCTGCACTCACGAAACTGACCGTCATGACAGTCGTGGCGGTGGAAGACTGGATAGATGTCGTTATGAACGCACCCGTCAAAAGACCAGTGAAACGATTGGTTGTCATCTTGCCGAGGACTTGGCGCAATTTGCTGCCGGCCATCTTCTGCAACCCCTCGCTCATCACTTTCATACCGTACATGAGCAAAGCCACAGAACCCGCAAGAACTAATAATGGCAAGTAATCCATAAATATGTAATAAGAAACACTATTTCTTCAAATGACAGTTTCGACCGACACGCTTGAAAACCTAATACACGTCATCGAAATGATCACCGCGAATTTACATATTATTTTTGGATGAGCCACACCCCTCTAGGCTCATTTCAAGGAAAAAACATAATTTTTCATCGAAGAAGCACGTTGAAAGGACAATCAAAACAAACAACACCTGCGTCAACAAACCATGGACCAACATAACAGAAAGGGCGGTGAACCGTAGCAAAACGAAGGAGCCCCCACTTCATGAGCCAACAGGACAACCGAGCGTATATATTTTCAAAAAAATGGAGAACATGGACTTGTATATCTCCGAAAACACTATATTTGTAATGTAAACATTAAAAATCATGAGCAAAAAAACCATCACACTGTGGGCATGTATTCTTTTAGCAACAACAACATTTGCGGAGAAAATCGTTCTAAAACCCAATTGGAACAAAGGCGATTCAATGTTTTATTCCGTGGTAAATTACACAGACACCACAAAGACCATAAGCTGTGACATGACGATCAAAGTGCTGGACAACAGCGACGATTACCTGATGTCATGCGTCTATTCCAACTACCAGGACTATACAGGGATGGAAAAGATGGCCTCTATGTTAATCGGAGAAGAAAAATTCGATAAAATAAAGGCATACTCCCCCCACTACACGGTCTCAAAAGAAGGTGGAATCCTTAAAATCAACAACTTCGACGAATACCAAAAAATCTTCGAATCCGCTAAAGACACATCGGAAGGTTTCTCATCCATCATGAACGGATTAATGTCAAGTGCCATAAAAAACCTATTCGCATCCGACGAAAAGAGTTTCATGGAAATCAGTCTGAAGGAGGTTGTCGCCCAGCATAAATATTTCGGGAAAGAATACAACACGGAAAAAGAGACGAAGGGCACGACAGACATCACCGTCAACGCAATCAAAATGGCGAATGCGAAATCCTCCACAAAAGTGGAAAAACGTGGAGATAAAACAACCATCACCACAACCGCAAAACTTAACGAGAAGGAGAGTCAAAGCGCAATCCAACAATGGATGGAGAATTTCATGAAAGAAACAGCAAGAGAATCCGGCATGGACACGGACGATCCTAAAATGAAGAAAGAGATAAAGAAGGCGGCAAAAGAGTATAAAAAGGCGAAGATTTGGGCTGAGTTAGAAGAGACCGCCATATACGACACGAAAACGGGTTGGATGATCTCCTACGAATCCAAAGAGACTTTCCACTCCACGGAAGGTGATACTTTCCAACGCACGATCATCAGTCTGAAATAAGGATAAAGAACCATAAACATTACGGAGGGAGCATGAAACGGGACACGGAAGGTTTTTCATCGCGCGACAAACCGTTCCAGCCAATCCCTCTTTATGAGAATATTATAAATAATTACTTTTGCAAAAAGGTATAAACGTTTTACTGGGAAAAACAACTAAAGTATATTTTATGAAAACACGAATCATCAGCATTGCCGCTCTAGCGCTTGCGTTGCTATCCTGCAACAAACCAGCAGAGCAGAAACAGAATTTGAACGAGGAAAAGATGTGCGAGGCTAAAAAAAGCTCGTATGCGACCCTGTACCTCAAAAACGGTGTGAACATAAGCCACTGGCTATCGCAGTCGGGCGAAAGAGGGGAAGCGAGAGCCAACAAAATCACGAAGGCGGACTTCGATTCCATCGCCGCCATGGGCTTCGACTTCGTGCGCATTGCCGTAGACGAGGAGCAATTGTACGACGAGGCCATGAACAGAGACTCCAGCGCATTCGCCTTGATGCACAATGCCATCAATTGGGCGTTGGGCAACTGCATGAACGTCGTCGTTGACCTTCATATCGTACGTTCCCACCACTTCAACAACGAGAACGGACATCCGAACACGCTCTTCCAAGACCCTAAGGAGCAGGAGAAGATCGTCAACATCTGGAAAGACCTCCAGAAAGACCTGAATCAATATCCGAACGACCGTCTGGCCTACGAGTTGATGAACGAGCCTGTCGCCCCTACCTGCGAAGACTGGAACCTATTGGTGGAGAAGATGGTGAACGGTATCAGAGAGACAGAGAAAGAGAGAACCATCATATTCGGTTCAAACCGTTGGCAAATCCCTCAGACGTTCGACTCGCTCCGCGTGCCTGAAAACGACAAGTACATCATGCTGAGCTACCACTTCTACGAGCCAAGTCTGGTAACACACCATCAAGCCCCTTGGACCGACTACTCTTTCTATGCGGGAAAGGTCAACTACCCAGGCATCCAAGTGACGGACTCCCTCGCTTTGGACTCCCTCACGCAGGAACAGAAGGATAAGATCGCCTCCATGAACGGTGAATACAACAAGGATATCATGTACGAGCACATGAAGCTTGCCATCGACAAAGCAGACTCGCTCGGGCTGCAACTCTACTGCGGAGAGTTCGGCGTATACCCATTCTATGTGGACAAAGAGATTCGTTTGCGCTGGTACAGGGACATCTGCAGCATCTTCAAGGAGCACAACATCGCCAACTGCCACTGGTGCTACAAGGGAGACTTCCCTATCGTGAACAAGGATGGTTCCGCCAATGAATTGCCAGCCATCATCATCGGGAAAGAATAAGCCTACGGTTAGGATATAACAAAACGAAGAGGGGTGCCACTCATGTGACATCCCTCTATTCTTTTCAGCCGCCAGAGAAAAAGGAACCCCTCAAGCCTTGAGGGAAGAACCGTTCTCCAACAATATGTTAGAAAGGAAGCTGATCCGCCTCGTTCTCCTGCGATGCGTTAGACTGGGCGTCGAACGTAGGCACGTTAGGCATACCGCCCGGCATGGCAGGCTGAGCGGGAGGAACCGACTGAGACGCTTGAGATCCTGCAGGAGTAACCCTCCAAGCACGGATATCATTGAACCAGCGGCCTTGCCACTCACGGCAATCGATATCCACACTGACCGTGTAGAACTGACCTTCCTGAATATTAAAATCATTAATTTTCTGCTCACCCCAAACGTTGAAACACATGCGGCGAGGATATTGAGCGTTCGACGTATCATGCTCCATCACATACTCTTGGCTCATCCAAGTACCATTTCTGCCTTCTCCCGTCCTCTTCGGCAAAACAGCGATAATTCTACCAGTAAAATCCATTGTTATAACTCATTAAAATAAATGGGGAACATCTTCCCCGTAAAACATTTTTCACAAAAATACAAAAACTTTACGGACGAAAAGAATTTTTGCGCATTTAAAATACATAAACCAAATTGGTTATTTATCCAGAAAAATAATTACCTTTGTTAAACAAAAAAACGCACAGATATGAGAAAAATCAAATTATTATCCGTCTCGTTAGGAATTTTTGCCGCATTCTGTGGACAACCTTCCTGTACCGTCGAGGACTTAGAATTGGATAAGTTAGACACAGACAGTCTCTACATGCAGACAGCGCTGGATGTTCCCGTAGCCAATGTGACAGCATCTCTGAAAGAGATCATAAAACACACGAAGAGCAAGGGAATCATCATCACGCCCGATTCCACCTACATCCTCACCGGCAACGAGAAGGAAAGCATCAAGTTCCCTATCGTGATCAAAAAAGGGTCATTCATCGAGGAGATGGATTCGTTCCCAGGTCTTCACTTCGACAACAAAGTGGGGGAAGGTCGTCCAATAGACCTCATGGAGAAATGCGTGCTGAAGATCGAAGTGGACAACGGACTCCCGTTGAGCATCGATTACACGATCAAGTTCTACCACAAGGACACCATCACACACACGATGGTGGAGATTCCGGAGCTGCGCAAGGAGCAAACATTCACCGCAGACCCCGCCGCAGTCAACGAAACGAACCACACGACCTCTTCCAACACGGTCACAGAACACCGAATCACCTACGACAAGTCTTACATGAAGCCGTTGAGCATGGTGGACCGGATCAATGTGGAATACACCTTCTCGATGGATAAATGCGAGCAATCCATCCTGACAGACAAAAATACCATGAAGATGAAAATCGCCTGCTTCTTCAAAGGAGGATTATTAATCAACGAATACGATTTCTAAAACAATGTGCGCAATGAAAAAGACAGTATTATTCCTACTACTTAGCATGACTTGCGGCGCATTGTCGGCGCAAATCTCCAACACGCTCTACTTCGACAAGCAGAACTACCGTCAGCACCACCTGAACCCATCCTTCCAGCCGGAAGGGAAACTATATGTGGGTGTGCCGATGATATCCACCATCGCGGCAGGAGGCGGCAACACCGACCTGACCCTGACGGATATCTTCAAGACCAAGAAAGTAAACGGGGAGCAAAAAACACTGCTCTTCTGCGACAAGAGCATCATGGCCTCAGACGAATTCCTGAGCGCCATCCACGGCCGTGAAAAACTGCATGCGGCCTATCAGATAGACTTGTTCGACGCAGGCTACCGCATCAACAAAAAACTGTTCGTCTCCTTCTCCGTCAGCAACAAGATGGAGGCCTCCATATCCATTCCGAAAGAGTTCTTCCAATTCTTCTTCGAAGGAATGAAAGAGGGCGAGAAATATGATTTCGGGGTCGACAAGATGGCTATCTCCGCCACGCTATACAACGAATACGCGGCCGGCATCTCCGCAAAAATCGACGAGAACCTCTCGGTAGGAGGCAAGGCGAAACTATTGGTCGGCTACGCGAACGTGAGCACCAACCTCAGGAACTTGCACATGACCGCAAGCGAAGACGAGTGGCAAGTGTCCGGAAGCGGTAACCTGCGCATCACCACCCCTACGATGGAATTAACCGTAACCGAGACGGACAGGGTCAGCGGACTCAAATCCAACGGAGGGAAGATCACCCAAGCGCAAGGCCACGGATTCGCCATCGACGCAGGTGCCAACTACCAAATCTCAGACGAACTGAATGTGTCCGCCAGCGTATTGGACTTGGGCTTCCTCGCATGGAACGGAAACATACAGGAACTCAATCCGCGCGAGCAATTCAGCTACAAGGGAGTCGAATACGAGGTGAACGAAGATCTATCCGTCGAGAAAGGATGGGACCCTTACAAGACGAAATTCAAACGTATGTTGAAGAAAAACGAGGACCCTAAAAACTACACCACATGGCTCTCCGCAAAGCTCCTTATAGGTGGTGAATACTCCCTCATGGAAGACAAAATCAGCATCGGAGCGCTCTCAAAAACCTACTTCGTCCGTAAAGCGACAAGGGAAGAGTTCGTCCTCTCCGCTAACTTCCGCCCTATCGAGTACTTCTCAGGAACATTCACCTACAACCTATTCGACGGGTGGAACAACATCGGTATCGGTGTGAACGGCAACGCGGGTCCAATCAACCTCTACGCCGCCATCGACCACATACCGCTCAGATACGCTTCCGTGTCTGGCCACAAAGTGCCTTGCTACGTGCGCGACACAAGGGTAACACTGGGTATGGGCGTCATCATCGGATACAGGAAAGGAAACAGGTACCGCTACTAACAAGAACATCAGAAAAACTTTGAACAAACATAGCAGACAATGAAAATTAAAATCATCATCATCACAATCCTTTGTGTGATCTTAGGCATCGGCGCCTTCGGGTACTTCCGTTACTATTACGTTTTCGGAGAAGGCGTCAAAAGCGGCGAATTGAACTACGTGGTGAAGAAGGGTTATATCTTCAAAACCTATGAGGGTAAAATCATCCAGAACGGACTGAAAAGCGCACCCACCAACGGCGGAACCATCCAGTCCAACGAATTCATATTCTCCATCGAGGACGAAAACGTGGCGCTGAAACTCATGGAAATGGGCGACCGCACCGTGGACCTCTACTACAAGGAATATTTCCACACCCTGCCTTGGAGAGGCAATAGCGTCTATGTGGTGGACAGCTTCATTGTCAAGAATAACGAAACTGTTAAAGTCAGCGAAATACTACTGAACAAGAACGAGCTGCAAATGAAAGTGGGCGACAAGAAGAGACTCAACGCCGCCATTTACCCTGAGGAATCAGGCGAGAAATTCAGCATATCATGGAGTTCAGAGAACAACGCTGTGGCTACGGTCGCACCGGACGGCACCATCACCGCCATGGCTGAAGGCGAGACTTCCATCATCGCCTCCGCAGGAAACATATCCGCGAAGTGCTTCGTCACCATCGACGAGAACGGAGAGGAGGAATAACGTATCGAACTATAAATCATCAAGAAACAACATGAGCATACTGAACCGTCAGACGATAAAAAACGTAATCAAATTATCAGTCGCAGTCTTGGCGCCCATCGCCGCAGCCTATCTCAAGACCAAGCTGAAGAAAACCGATGAGGAGGAAAAGGAGAAGAACCAGGAGTCTGCCCCTGGAAACACTGGAAGCACTGAAAGTGCGAAGAACACACAGGAAGCAGAAAAGCCTATGGACGCTCCCAAAGCGGATGCGGAGATCAAGGTGAGCGACGAGGCTGGGAAAGCCATCAACATCATCGAAAAGACTGGATGCAAAATCGCCCACATAGTCAGCTGCAACAAAATCACGGAAGATCAACTGACCAACATGTACCTGCGCATGGCTGAACAACCTAATCCAGGGTTCGTCCGTGTCATGGTGGAGTTGGATAGCATAATGATCGATAATCTGCAGATAGAATATGAGGAGCATCTATCCGACATGGATGCCTTCATTCAAAGCAAGCTGAACACACCTCTCGAAGATGCGGAGACCATCCTCAAAAACCGTTTCGAGGAGACAAAGGAGCTCTACACATCGGACGGTGACATAGATTGGGACAACGATATGATCGCCTGGGGGAAGGAATCGGCTGAATGTGATGAGTTAAGCTCTATCATATTAAGCCAAAGCGATAACATCCTATGCTTCGTCGATGTGCCAGTACAGTCAGTCTACGACGTATTCTGCTACCTGCCATTCGGAGGAGACGAGAGCCCTGAACCACTGGAACACCGAAGCATCGCGAAATATTGGTTTGAAAAGTACGGAGCGGTCCCTTGCTTCATGTCCGGCGACGTCCTGCAATTCTACGTGAAACGACCTGTGGAAGAGGAAGAAGAGACGAAAGCCCTCGCGCTCCAACAGTTCGGCTTTTGCTCAGACATCGTCACACAAGGCTGCGAGACGGTACAGAACCTTGCCAGCACATTAAAGGGCTCCAGATACTGGTATTTCTGGTGGGACTAAAACCATCGGGGCTAACCAACAAAACGAAGGTCCGATAGACTCCTTAAGATAACATTCCGGGTGACGGCGCCAAGCACCTCATTCCGAGAAAAGAAATACGGGGAAGCGATCAATTATGACTGCTTCCCCGTATTCTATTTTTAATCAAAAGGAGTTATCAAGAGAACAACAGCTCACGGTACTTCGGCATCGGCCAGAAGTCATCGTCGATCACCAATTCGAGGTCATCGATGTGGGAGCGGATCTCCTCCATCGTCGGGCGCACCACACTGTCGTACACCACGGCTGTCTCATGCTCGCTCTTCGCCGTGTTGGCGGTATGACGCTCCTCCGTCATGCGCTTCACCAGCTTCTTGATGGCGGTGACATGGCTGGAGATCTCACGGATCAGGTCCTTCCTATCCTCCGAAAGCACATCGTACTCCTTCGCGTCGAACAACTGCTTCAAGCCGCAGAGGTTTTCGATCAGACGGTTCTGATAAGCCACCGCGGTAGGCACGATATGATTGATGGCGATGTCGCCCAAGATGCGCGACTCGATCTGCACCTTCTTCGAGAACTTCTCGTATTCCACCTCGACACGTCCCTTCAGCTCCACCTCGTTGAAGACATTCTCACCGATCAGCACATCCATGGAAGACTTGTCCAAGTACTTGCTGATGGCCTCAGGGGCGCTGGTGATATTGGTGAGTCCGCGCTTCTTGGCCTCCGCCTTCCACTCTTCGGAATAGCCGTCTCCCTCGAAACGTACCGGTTTGGACTCTATGATCAGTTTCTTCAGCACTTGGAAGATCGCCTCATCCTTTCCTTTCCCCGCATTGATCAGGTCATCCACCTCCGCACGGAACTCGTTCAGTTGGTGGGCGACGGCCGCATCCAAGGCGATGATGGAGGCCGCACAGTTAGCGGACGAGCCGACAGCGCGGAACTCGAAACGGTTACCCGTGAAGGCGAACGGAGAGGTTCTGTTACGGTCGGTGGTATCCAGCATGATGTCCGGGATACGCGCGATGCCCAATTTCAGGGCGGTCTTCTCCTCCGGCGTCATCTTGTTGTCACCCACCTGGGTAGCCAAGTCATCCAACATCTTGGAGAGCGTACGTCCCAAGAAGACGGAGAGGATGGCAGGAGGAGCCTCGTTGGCGCCCAATCGGTAGGTGTTGCCAGCGCTCATGATGGAAGCGCGCAGCAGGTCCTGATGCTTGTACACAGCCGTCATCACATTCACGAGGAAGGTGAGGAACAACATGTTCCCTTTAGGGTTCTTGGCAGGAGAGAGCAGGTTGATGCCCGTGTCCGTCGTCAAAGACCAGTTATTGTGCTTGCCGGAACCGTTCACGCTTGCGAAAGGCTTCTCATGCAGCAAGACCTGGAAATGGTGCTTGCGTGCGATACGCTTCATCACGTCCATAATGAGCTGGTTGTGGTCGTTCGCCAGGTTCGCCTCCTCGTAGATCGGGGCGAACTCGAATTGGTTAGGAGCCACTTCGTTATGTCTGGTTTTCAAAGGAATACCCAACTTGTGCGCCTCCACCTCCACTTCACGCATGAAGGAGGTGACACGCTCCGGGATGGAGCCGAAATAGTGGTCGTCCAACTGCTGGTCCTTGGCAGAGGCATGGCCCATAAGGGTTCTACCCGTCATGCACAAGTCAGGACGCGCATTGTAGAGGGCGGAGTCCACCAAGAAATACTCCTGCTCCCAGCCCAAGTTCGTATTCACCTTCGTCACATTCTTGTCGAAATACTGGCAGACCGCCACGGCAGCCTTATCCACCGCCGAGATAGCCTTCAGCAAAGGTGTCTTGTAGTCCAACGCCTCACCCGTATAAGAGATGAAGATGGTCGGGATACAGAGAGTGGAGCCCACCACGAAAGCGGGCGAAGAGAGATCCCAAGCCGTATAACCGCGCGCCTCGAACGTGTTGCGTATACCTCCGTTAGGGAAGGAAGAGGCGTCAGGCTCCTGCTGGATCAGCAACTTGCCGGAGAAGCGTTCGATGATGTCACCGTTCTCGTCGAAATCGATGAACCCGTCATGCTTCTCAGCCGTACCGTCCGTCAGGGGCTGGAACCAGTGCGTGTAATGGGTCGCCCCACGTTCACTCGCCCACTTGCGCATGCCCGTCGCGATCTGGTCCGCCACGTTCCTGTCGAACAACACACCACGGTCTACCGCCGCAATAAAAGCATTAAATGCATCCTTGGAAAGATACTCGCGCATCTTCTCCTTCGTAAACACATTGATCGCGAAATAGTCAGACAACTTGTCCGATGGTATATGCACCGGCAAAGGACGTCTGCTTTGCAACTCCTTCAATGCGTTGAATCTCATTATCGCCATAACAGATATAATTTAATATAACATTCGTCTCTAAACAATAACCCCTCATTTTTTGAGGTTCGATGCGCAAAATTACATAATTTTCAGATTATACCCCCAATTTTTATGGGGTAATTTTAGAAAAATACAAAATTCACAGACAAAAGAGCAAAAAAACGGGACAGAAAGCAAAAAACATTCAAAACACAGGGACATGGGTGCTTTCTCAAAAAGATCACTCCCTGACAGAAGGTTATGTATGTTTTTTGAATATATTTGTAGTCTGAAACAAAAAGGCAATAAAATATGGCAACAATGACAATCACATACGACGCAAGGAATACTTACGCCAAAAACATACTATCACTCCTTTTGGAGTCTGGAATCATAAAGGAAAAGGAGAACAATACGGAGAAAGAATTGCGCAAGGCATTTAAGGAGGCATCCGTAATTAAAAAAGAGATTAAGAAGGGGAATAGAGGGAAGTTGAAGACGTTAGATGATTTTCTGGAGGAAGTTGAGTGATGTTGAATTTTGTCGTAACCAAATCATTCCAGAACTCTGCAAAAATCTTACTGAAACGATATAAGTCTTTTAAAAACGACCTCCTTAAGTTCAAGACGAACTATGATTCTTTGCCTTATGCTGACTTGGGTGGCGGATTTAGGAAAATCCGTATTAGCATTGAATCAAAGGGGAAAGGGGAAAGCGGAGGTGCAAGGATAATCACTTATGAGGTTTTGTCTTATGAAACGGAAAGGGATGTGATTCTGCTCTATGTTTATGACAAGTCAGACATGGAAGATATAAGTATATCATTTCTGAAACAACTAGTTAAGGACAATTTGTAACGAGTTACAAACGAGTATAAAAGCACATCTCAGTTCCTTTTTTACTCACAAAATGGCGGAGATAAGCTTCCATACTAAGCCTGCAGCAGGTTGCGGATAACCTCCACCTTCTCATCCATCGGCAAGCATGCGTCCACCCAATGGATGGTGAAACCACGGCGCTCCATTCCCCTGAACCAGGTCATCTGCCGTTTCGCGAACTGATGGATGGCGATCTCCAGTTCGGAGACCATCTGCTCGTACGTGAGGTTACCGATCACATAGTTCGTCAGATATTTATATTCCAAGCCATAGTAGATCATATCCTCTGCGGAGACACCAGAATCCAAGATGCGCCGCACCTCGTCCACCATGCCCTCGTCCAGCCTAGCCCGCAACCGTTTGGAGATCTTCTCACGGCGCAGGTCACGCGCGATATCCACCCCCACGACAAGGCAATTGATGTCTGGGAAATCGGCAAAGTCCTGCGGATGGCTACGGTAATACTCACAGATCTCTATGGCACGTATCGCACGCTTGGCGGTGTCCACGTCGGTCGTGTTGTGCAACGTCTTGTAGGTGGAGAGAATAGCCGTCAGCTCCTCCAACGATTTACCCTCCAGCGACTGCCTCAGCTCCTCGTTCTGAGGCACAGGCATCATCTTATAGGCCTTGAGGACCGACTCGATGTAGAGGCCGGTACCCCCGCAGAGAATAGGGAATACTCCCCTCCCCTTGATGTCCTGGTATGCGGACAGGAAATCACGCTGGTACTCGAAAAGATTGTACTTGTACCCCGGGTCGGCGATGTCAATCAAGTGGTAAGGGATGGAGACACCATCCACCACATAGTCGGAAAGGTCCTTCCCCGTGCCGATATCCATGCCACGGTAGATCTGGCGGGAGTCCGCACTGATGATCTCAGCCCCCAAGCGGCGGGCCAAGTGAGCCGCCAAGGTGGTCTTACCACTTGCGGTCGGTCCCAATATCGTCAGCATATCATAAGCCATAACGAGCTATTCTTAAGTTCATATCAACGTCCAAAGATAATCAAAACGAAGGAAGCCATCAAGCCTCACGCACACGGTTACGCAGGAAATGCGAGGCCGTGAAGGAGGCGAAGAGCGCCAGGGCGACCATGTCCAGCAATCCGCCGACGCAGAAGGTGGTGGAGAAAGAGGTCCATTCGCTCAGGCAACCACCCCCGAACAGACCCACACCGATCCCAATATCCCACGAAGTGAGGTAGGTGGAGGTGGCCGTACCACGTTTGTTGTTCGGCGCGAGTGCGACGAACAGGGAGTTCATGGCAGGGAAGATCGTCCCGTAACCCATACCGATCAAGAGCGCGACAAAGAAGAAGGTCGCACGCATATAGTGCGCCGGGATGCCGAGATAAGGCAAGGCGCCTAGCAGGATGTAGGCAAATCCGCCTGCGGCGATCCCCACCTTGATCATGAGCAACATCTTACCCCTATCCACCAGTTTGCCCGAGAAGATACGCGACAAGGCGATGCCCGAGGCCAGGAAGAGGTAGAAGAAGGAAGGATTCCCCTCAACAGACAACTCCTTGGCATACAAGGCGATGAAGGAGGTCATGACCCCATACGGGATGGCGAGGAAGAAAAGATTGATGCCCGCAGGCACCCCCTTCTTCAGGAAAAAACGGTCCAGCGAGAGCTTCTCCTTCACGTCCGTCTTCGGGCGGTACTTCGTCTTGATCAGGCTACCGATCAGGAAGGAGCAGAGGCTCACGCAGAAGGAGGAGTAGAAGATCGTCTCGTAGCTATAATGGTCCAAGAGCCACATGCCCACCATCGGACCCGTCGCCATGGCGAAGTTGTTGGATAGTCCGAAGTAGCCCAAGCCCTCGCCCCTGCGGCTGGAAGGCATGATATCTATCACGATCGTATTGCTCGATATGGAGACCATGCCAAAGGCCAGTCCATGCATCACGCGGAGCAAGGCGAAGAGGAAGACCGTCTTCACGCAAGGGTACCCCGCGAAGAGGAGGACAAAGACCGAGAGGGCCATCAGATAGAGCGGTTTGCGCTGGAAAGTGTCCACCAGATACCCCGAGAAGGGGCGGACGAACAGGCAAGCCAGCGTATAGCAGGAAAGGACCGCCCCCACCGTGGACTCAGGCACGGAGAAGACCTCTATCAGATACATGGCTAAGATAGGCATGATCAGGTAGAAGGAGAAGAAGAGGAGGAAATTCGCGCTGCAGGAGCAGACGAAGCTCATCGTGAACAATCTATCTTTCGGACAATCCATTCAACCATACAATTAGACCGCGAAATTACGAAAGAATACGCAGACTTGAGCCCTCAACGGCAAAGAAAACAGAAAGGGCGGCACAAAAAAAGTGCGGATAAAACTACCCGCACTTGCTATAGATAAAAGAACTTGTTCAGACATTAATTGTCGCTGTTGGAAGCACCATTGTCAGCATTCACGCCGAAGATATTCTTCAAGCCACCCAAGTCGAACCCGAGAGAGAAACGCAAAGTCTTGTCCAACGGGCTATTCTGCGCAACCGCGATCACGTATGCGGCGCTCAATTGGAAGATGCTCAAATTGAATCCGGCACCCACAGAGAAATACTTACGGTTACCCTTGTACTTGTTTTCATTGAAGTAACCACCTCTCACCATAAATTTCTTGTCATAAGAATATTCCAGACCGAAAGACAAGTTAATCTCCCTCAGCTCCTCCCTGAAGCCATCAGGCGCATCGCCCAAAGACTTGAAGATACCACCGATAGAGGTTGTCTCCTCATATTCCCTAACCGCCTCGTTGAACTCCTCCGGAGTTGCGTACTGGTCAGAATTACCATAAGGGGTAGGAACCAACAACTTATTCATGTCGATAGCGAACTGCAATCTATTGAACTCGTCGAACGCATAGTCGAAAGAAGTACCCAGTCTGAAGTTTGTAGGGATGAACTGCTGCGTCTGGTCATTGTCATAGGAGACCTTGTTACCGATATTGGATATGGACATACCCACACCCAAATATGAAGTGTTAGAAGCAATCTGAATAGGTCGGCGATAAGAGAATGCGATATCCGCGCCGACAGCCTTAGCGGAAGAATAGCCATCCTCATCGAGCACACCGTTGAACAAGTCGGAGAAGATGAAACGCAAAGCCACACCAGCGGACCAGTATTCGGAAAGCAACATGGAGAAGCTACCGTCCACCGCGAACTCATATGGTTTAGCAGTACCCAGATTAGCAGGTTCACCGCTATAGGTAGGTTGTCCCGTCAGCGTGATCTCACCCATGGAGAAATAGCGGAAAGAAGCACCGATAGCCGTCCTATCGGTTGGTTTGTAATAACCTGACAAATAAACCAAATCAATATCGTTGACAATCTTACGCAACCATGGAGTATATGAAATGGAGAAACCACCATTGCTTTCAGCCTGCACATATTTAGCAGGGTTCCAATACTGAGACATGTTATCCGGTTTAGTGGCCGCACCCACATCACCCATACCGCCACCTACCGCATCGGGCGCAATGGACAAAGACGGAATAGCCGTCTGCAGGGGATTATAAGTTACTCCGTCATCAGTCACATTTACAGCACTGATCGTGAGAGACGAACACAAAGCCGCGGCAACAAGAACCGCACGTACATTTAATTTTCCCATTTGATATAAATATCTAACATTATTTCCCAAAAGTGATGTCAATCAAGACAAGCATCCAATGACATAACAACACTTTCACAAATTTATTGCAAATGAAAGCAAAAAAAACGAATCCACCTACATATTTTTATCAACATTAAAACAAATTAACTCCACAGCTCCCCTTTAACCCACTCAAAGCACTGATTAAGATTCGCGAAACAAGTAGAGGTCACAATCCACAACAGAGACAGAAAAAAACAATTTGGCAGAAAATTCATACAGTTTTTGCATCATATTCCCTTATAAAACATAAATATTAATTATCTTTGCCCATACAACCCCGATGATTAAGATTTTTTAAGCATTTCACTCTTGATTATCTGAGCAAAAAAGACTAAATTAGAGAAAAGAAAAATTATAAAAGATACGATTATGAGTCTGAAAGACCTATTCATAAGGCCGGAGAACAATCCTAAGAAGCAGGAGAATAACCGGAATGTCAACAACCCCAACACGGGGAATCCACGTAAGGAGGAGAACAACAACCGCCCTCAGCCCGAGCCGGAGCCGGAGCCATCCGCTCCAACAGAGCAGATAAACATGGACAACATCATCCATTCGCACCCGGAGCCGGAACAGGAAGGCGAAAACTCTTCCATCACGGAGGTGAACAACGTGAAGAAGAAAAGGTTGTGGGAGACCCTGATCAAGAGGAACCTCCCCGGACCAGACATGCTGGAGCTGAAAAGCTATTCAGCCTCTCTCGAATCCATGGGATTGACGCAGGAGAAAAGGTACGAGGCTGCCTTCAAAATGCTGAAGGCGCAATACCCGGACTTCACGAAGGAGAAGTTGCTGAAGTCCATCGACACCTACATCAGCTATGTCAACGAGGAGATCGAGAGCGGTAGGAACCAGTACGCCGCCAAGCGTAAGCAGACCATCGGCACGCAGCAGAAGAACCTCGACAACATGGTCAAGGAGAACGACCGAATCATCAAGCAACTCGAGGAGATGCAAAAGAGGAACAAGGAGTTGACCAACGAGATCGAGAAACTGAAAGCTGAGATCACGGCGGCCACAAAGGAGATCGCCCACGACGAGCAGGTCTTCATCAACTCCGCCAACAGCGTCATCTGCGACCTCATGACCGACAGGGAGGAGATGTCCAACATCAATGTGGATCAATAGGATCAATAATAGAAACAATAACAAATAATTACAAAATAGAAAATGGATAGCAATTTATTCGGTTCAAACAACACAGGTGATCAGAACAGCGCTCCTGTGTCACTCAAAGAGATGTTCAAACGTCCGGGCGGAACGTTCGCTAAAATCACAGCGGTAGGTGCAGCGCTAGGCTTGGGATACCTCTTCACGAAAGCGTTACCGTTCCTAGTGGCAGCCGCAGCCAACACACTCGTCCTGATCCTGGAAATCGTGGCCATCGTCGGCATCTTGGCGGTATTGTTCAACAAGAACACTTGGAAGTGGATCTCCCTCTTCTGGCTCCACATCAACCGTAAGATCGTCGGCATGTTCGTGAAGATAGACCCAATCTCCATCCTGGAGAACTCCATCCGCAAGATGAAGGACAAACTGAACACCGTACACGAGAACGTCACCAAACTGCGCACGATACTCGTCAGCATGAACAGCAAGCTGGACTCCTACCAATCACAACAGGAGGATAATATCCGCAAACTGAAAAAGAGAAAAGAGCAGTTGGCGGGCGCCAGCAACCTGACTTCCAACGAGAAGCTGAAGATCCAGATGAGCATCAGCAACTTGAGCAACGACATCGCCCAGCTGGACGGCATCATCGAAAGCCAGAAGAAGCGCATCGAGACCTCTAAGAAATACCAAGAGGTGATGGAACGTCTCGAAACCATCGCAGAAGCTAAGGTGGAACGCTCTTCCCTCGAACTGAAGAGGACGAAGGACGCATACGAGTCCGCCAAAGAGCAACGCAGCGCCTTGAAGACAATCTCCAGCATCATGCGCGGCGACTCCCAAAGCCTCGAAGAGGAGATGGCCATCGAGCACATCACGAACACCATCAACTCCAGCGTGGCTGAGATGGAGGGCTTCATCAACGACTCCGACGGCGTATTGGAGAACTACAACCTCGAATCGGCCGTCAACGAGGACCGCGTGGAGGAAATCCTCAAAAAATATGGTCAGAAGGACTCCTTCTCTTCTTTCTCAGAGGAATCGAAGATCGACAACAACAGTTTCGGTACCGTAAAGGAGAAAGAAAAGGTGGAAGTAAACAAATGGTGCTAACAATCAAGGAATAACAACAACTAAATAAATATTAGAATAATTATGAGTTTTTTTAGCAGACTTACTTTCTTAGGAAGATTTACCATCCTCGGCATCATCGCCGCAATCATTTGCGCCATCCTGTATTTCACGGGCATACTCAGTAGCTGTACAGGGAACAACAACGGAAGTGGACCAGCCAGTGGTCCTTCTTTGGGTTCACTGACAAAAAAGAAATACGACGCAACTATGGTCGTTAACCCTTACACGGGCTTCTCCCCTATCGTATGGGGTAATGGTGGTCTTGAGCCAAAGGACGACTCCTACTTCGCCAAGAAGTACGGACTCAAATTGAAGATTATCGTCATGGATGACTTCGACGCCGCTCGTTCCGCCTTGAAGAACAACGACGCGCAGATCGAATACTGCACATTGGACGCACTCCCAGTAGAGATGAGTTCAAGCGGAACCATGACGGACATGAAGTACTTCATGTTGCTGAACTTCAGCGCAGGAGCTGACGCACTCGTGGCCAACGCCGCAGTGAACCAGATCAGCGACCTAAAGGGCAAAAGGGTAGCCTATGCGGAGGGTACCGCCTCCCACACGTTGCTCATCAACGCCCTCGAGACCTCTAGCCTGACGATGGACGACATCGTACCTGTAAAGGTATCCTCCGGTGTCGACGCCGCACAAGCATTCAAGGCTAGGCAAGTGGACTGCGCCGCTGTATGGAGCCCGGACGATGTGGACTGCATCAACGCATTCAAGGGAGCACACCTGCTCACATCGACCGCACAATCCAACATGCTCGTATCCGATGGTCTCATCGCCAAGAAGGAATGGTTGGAGAAGAACAAGAACTTGGCCGCAAAAATCGTGGAGGCTATCTTAGCCGCCAATGCGGAGGTGTCACAAAACAAGAACGCATTCAACGAGGCGGCGCAGGTGTTCGCGAAAGAATTCGAGACGGACGTCGACTTCGCCCTCGCATCAAGCTCAACCATCAACTACGCTTCATTGGAAGACGAAATGAACTGGATGGGTCTCAACTCTGATTATTCAGGCATGACGGGTGAGCGCATCTACTCCAAGATGTCCCGCATATACTCCGGCCTTGGCCTTTGCAAGTCTGTATTGCCTTGGTCTAAGGTGGCTTACACAGACATCGTGGAGATGGTCAACGAGAAAAACGGATTGTCTCCAGAGCAAAAGAAAGCCGCAGGAACAGCAGAGAAGGAATTCGCCGCACCTACAGTAAAAGAGGACACCGTCAAGGCATTCTCCAACAAGAAGGTGACCATCAACTTCCCTGTCAACGGATTCACCCTTGACAACGAGGCGCGCGCCATCATCGACAGGGAATTCGTGGACATCGTGCAGAGCTACGCGAACACTCGCATCCGTATCGAGGGAAACACAGACGCTACAGGCAACTACAACAACAACGTGGAACTCTCCAGAAAGAGAGCGCAAGCCGTAGTGGATTACCTCACCAGCGAATATAAAATCAACCGCAACAGATTCGTAGTAGTCGGTAATGGTCCGAAGCATGCCATCGCTGATGGTGTCAAGGAATCCAACGAGAACTACCGTACGACCGACCTGCAGTTGATCGCACAATAAGATTACAATAACCATAAAAGTATAGGTGGCAGTGTGTCCGCCTATACTTTTTTATTTTCAATAACAAATGAAAGGACTATTTAAATTCGGAGGAAATTTATCCACCAGGGACTCGATGATAACTGGCATAGTGGGAGGATTCGTGCTACTTGTCATCTGGTATATCGTCACCATCACGGGGTGGATCTCCCCCAAAATCCTACCCAACCCGATAGACGTTCTCAGGGCCATCCCTAAACTGATCTCGGAGCGCAACCTCTTCGGCAACATAGGCTACACCGTTGGGCTCAACCTCGCCGGCTACGTCATCGCCTTGGTGATCGCCATCCCTATGGGCTTCCTGATAGGCATCTACCCTATCCTACGCTCCATGTTCCAGAAACCGTTCGAGGCCATCCGCTTCCTGCCTTTGCCGGCGGTCAGCGGTATCATGGTGGCCATCTTCGGTCTCGGATTCAACATGAAGGCCAGCTTCCTCGCCTTGGGTATCTTGATCTACATCCTGCCCGTCGTGACGCAGAAGGTGCTGGACCTGCAGAACCCGAACAATCCGAAGGACAACGTCTATCTACAGACCGCCAAGACGATCGGCATGACCAATTGGCAGATGTTCCGCCACGTATATTTCCCTTACGTGATGTCCAGCGTCTACAGCGACATCCGCGGACTCGTGGCCATCTCATACACCTACGTGACCATAGCGGAGAACATCAACCGCGAGGGCGGTATCGGCGCCTGCATCACCACGATGACGCGCCAGAGCTCCATGGACTGCGTATATGCCCTGCTGCTGATCATCATCGCGATAGGCATCATACAGGACTTTATCTTCAAGAAGTGTGAACCAATTATTTTCAAACACCGCCGCGCCTAAAGGTGTGCTCTAAAACAGATAACGTTATGGACAGAAATATAGACATTGACAGCTTAATGAAGCATAGCAGGGACGAAGAGACCCCGGCAAACGACATCAGGGAGGAGCAGACCGAAACAGTGAACGAGACCGACTCGGATATCAACATCGATGCCCTCATGAGGGATAATCACCCGAAAAAGGAGCCTATCGAGACGGAGGAGCCTCGCCCAACGAAGAGCACGAAGAAAAGCGCAAGTCCGAGAGGCGATGGCGAGGTGGATGTCATCCGGCTCAGGAACATCACCCACATCTTCAACAAGGGAGAGAAGAACGAATACAAGCTGTTCGAGAACTTCAACCTCACCATACCCGACCTACCCAACCAGGGACAGCTCGTCTCCATCATGGGTGCGTCAGGCTGCGGCAAGTCACAGATGCTCAAGGTGATAGCAGGTCTCAACAAGTTCAACGAGGGAACGGTGGAGATCTACGGAGAGAAACTGTCGGAGAACCACAACTTCCCTATGGTGTTCCAAACATACAGTAACTTCGAATGGTACACCGTCCTGCAGAACGTGATGTTGCCTATGCTCGTCAAGGGCGTGGACAAAGCAACCGCGGAGGCGAAGGCCAAGGACCTCCTGAAACGGGTGGGCCTGGAGGACCAAATGGACAAGTATCCAGCCAAGCTGAGTGGTGGCCAGCAACAAAGGGTCGCCATCGCCAGATGCCTCGCCTGCGAGTCCCAGATCATCCTCTTCGACGAGGCGACGGGCGCGTTGGACATCAAGATGAAGCGTGAAGTGCAGAACATCATCCTCAAGATATTCTACGAGATGAAGATGGACCCTACCATCATCAACGTCTCCCACAGCATCGAGGAGGTTTGCTACATCAGCAACAAGGTATTCATCCTGCAGGCCAATCCATGCCGCATCTTCAAGGAGATCAACATCCACTACACGGGCGAGGAGACCAAGCCTCGCGGGGAGTGGGTATTCAACACGGAAGAGTACGCCAACTACGTGAAGACCATCACGGCGTACATGGATGAGATATGTAAGTAAAAAAACACTCAAGTTACGGAAGTGAATTAGGCGTGGACCGTAGATTATTACAGACGGTCAAACGCCTATTTCACTACTTGGGGGTGCCTACTTAATGTTTTTCGATCTTCTTATATGAGGAGGAGGCAATCTGAAAAGTTTTCACATCTGACAATTTTCCACAAAAAAACAATGAAATATATAAAGTGCCAGAAGGGGGTAAAAGGCTTCTACTTGCTAAAGGGAGAGGAAGTTATTGTGACGGAAAAGAACGTGCAGATAGGGTCATTGTCTCTTGACATCACCTCGGAAGACGATATTTTCTGCAAAAATAATGTTTTGAAGAAATTAGTACCATCCACAACCGAGAAAGGTTCTAAAAAACAGTACACATACAAAGACGGCAAATGGAATGAGGACCAGCCAAGATATGAGAACTTTCACTACTTTAGCGAAAAACTGTACTACTCTTCAGTCGAGGATACAGAAGCGCATCTGCAGAAGTACTCGATCATTGAGAACGGGGAGGAGAAACTATTCGAAATAAAGACAGATTTGGGGATAAAGCTCCACTACTACAACGAGCGACTCTCCATCTACATTTTCCCTGAATTTCAGGACCGTAGTTTGCTATTCTACACCAAGGATCTTCAATTTCTCTGGAAATACCAAATAGATGAACCCAACGTGAAAATAGCTCGACCTCTAAATTACACGATAGTGGATGATACTATAGTAATAGTTAGATGCCAAACTCTAAGTATAACGAAATACAAATATTCCATGGAGGCGTTCTGCATCAGGAGCGGAGAACGGAAGTGGGGACCCAAAGAGTTGCCATACAACCCATCTTTTCGGGTGAGTGACGACGGTTTCATCTATGCCATGGAGCAAGATGAAGGATACAAGTTTGTAGTGAGACTCGACCCTAAAAACGGGGAGCTGACAGAACACGGAATAAAGAGCGAGCTGCTCCACCCTGACGATAGAATAAATGGCCACTCGTTTATAGACAAAAACATGATGTATTTTACATCGAATAGTCCTGTCCCCACTATTGGAGTAATCGATTTGAGGACCATGCAGCTGCTGGAATATCAAAAGATGGAAACGGAATGGGAGGCATGGACAACAGAAGACCCTATTGTAACAGAAGACAGAGTCTACTTATACGTTCCGTTGGCAGAGGAGTTGCATATTCTTCAGAAATAAGCAATCATATTTTCTGAATGTCTAACTAACAAAAAGATTTGCCATCATCAAGCAAATAAGTAACTTTGGGACCATCACCCCTCAGTCAAACAACGTATCAAACAAGAACGACCATGAAGAAACTGATCACCCCGCTTATCCTTATGCTTCTATACGTCACCAATGCGATGTCCTGCCATAGCGAACACCCACATTGCGTCACGGTGGATGGCATACACTATGCGTATGAAATCAGGGGGAAAGAGGTGTGCGATGTATTTGTGTACGGGTTTGAGACGGCGCAAGACTCCATCGTCCTTCCTACGGAAGTAACTATCAAAGGGGGAAAACACAAAGTCACATCGGTATACATTCCGGACGAATATCCATCTTTCCTCAAAATAAAAACATCATCCCCGAAAATATTGGTCATACCGGATGGCTATATAGACATCTCGATGCTAACCCTTCCCGAACTGGAAAAAATATACATATCGAAGAGCGTCACTAGTGTACATGACATATGCACCTCAGAGTACGCCGCCATCAGTTGCGGGAAACTAAAGGAAATCATTGTGGACCCAGAGAACAAGGATTACTGCAGCATTGGAGGCATCTTATATACCAAAGACAAAGAAGCGTTACTAAAATATCCGCCAATGAGAAGCGGAGGGATTTTCACCATTCCGACGCACGTCAAGACCATTCATATCAACGCATTCCATAGCTGCAACCTGAAGAAGATTTTTTATCCAAAATCCAGGAAATTACAGTCATACGATCAATTCGATGCGGAGGATATAAAAGAATTACGGGAACATATTGGGGTTGCCAAGAAGGTGGTGTTTCTGCCGAAATAGATTACTATTCCAATAAAACATACACAAAAGGGCAATAGATCAACTCTTTTTCTCTCTCCAACCATATTCGTACCTATCAGCCTTCATTAAACGTGAAGACAAAAACACGAATTTAATGCGGCACACAATCAAACTCATTCGAAAAAACGAGGGAAACAGAATTCCTTTTCCCCAAAAATTAGTACATTTGCAAAACTAAAAGTCACACGATATCATCTATTACATTATGGGACGGAAAAAGGAGCTTCCTCTGCTGGAAAACATTGAGATAACGGGCGTCGCCAACGAAGGAAAAGCAATCGCGCGGGTGAATGACATGGTCGTTTTCACGCAGTTTGTCGTCCCAGGTGACATCGTGGACCTGCAAGTGACCCGCAAAAAAAATAGTTACATGGAGGGTCGCGTCACCAAGATCCACAAGTACTCCGACAGGCGCGAGGAGGCATTCTGCTCCCACTACGGAGTATGCGGAGGCTGCAAATGGCAGATTCTACCCTACGAAGACCAGTTGAAGGCGAAGCAAGACCAGGTGTTCAACAACCTCACCAGGATAGGCAAGGTCGAGTTGCCGCCGCTCAAACCCATATTAGGTTCCGCTAAGACACAGCGCTACCGCAACAAACTGGAATTCACCTTCTCCAACAAGAAGTGGCTCACCTACGAGCAAGTGGCCGCTGGCGAGAAGTTCGATAACATGGACGCCCTCGGATTCCACATCCCTGGGATGTTCGACAAGGTGTTGGACATCGACAAGTGTCACCTGCAGGACGAGGTATGCGACCAGATACGTGACTGCATCAAGGCATACGCCCATGCGCACAACCTGCCTTTCTTCGACCTGAGGAACAAGGAGGGGTTCCTGCGCACCATCGTCGTACGCACCGCCAGCACGGGTGAGATCATGCTGATCGTCGTCTTCTACCACGAAGACAAGGAGCTCAGGGAAGGGCTGCTGAACCATTTGGTGGAGCAATTCCCTCAAATCACCTCCCTCATCTACGTGATCAACGGAAAGTGCAACGACACGATCACAGACCAGGAGACCATCGTCTACAAGGGTCGCGACTGTATCTACGAGGAGATGGAAGGACTGAAGTTCAAGATCGGTCCGAAGTCATTCTACCAGACCAACAGCCAACAGGCCTACGAGCTCTACAAAGTGGCGAGGGAGTTCGCCCAACTCAAGGGAGACGAACTGGTATACGACCTCTACACCGGCACAGGCACCATCGCCTGCTTCGTGGCGAAGCACGCCAAGAAGGTGGTCGGCATAGAATACGTTCCGGAGGCAATAGAAGACGCCAAGGTCAATGCAGCCAACAACAACATCGACAACACGCTCTTCTTCGCAGGCGACATGAAGGCGATACTGACCAATGACTTCATCGCGGAGCACGGTCGCCCGGACGTGATCATCACAGACCCGCCGCGCGACGGCATGCACCCGGACGTGGTGGAGACCATCCTCGCCGCGGAGCCTAAAAGAATCGTCTACGTCAGCTGCAACCCAGCCACACAGGCTAGGGACCTCAACCTATTGGACGCCAAGTACAAGGTGACGGCGGTGCAACCCGTGGACATGTTCCCTCACACCCACCATGTCGAAAACGTGGTGGCGCTAGAATTAAGAACCGAATAAATCAGTAGATGACAGAGTCATGCAAGTATACCCTATCACACTCATACTAATCATCACGATGGTGCTCATACCGGACATTTACCTCTATTGCCGGTTCATGAGAAATAGGACCAACAAATCCACTGCTATTCTGCACTGGCTCATATCGGCGTACTTCCTCATCATGTCGTGCGGTATACTCTTCAACATCAACCATATCATCTCACCGACGACGCACTTCAAGATGATCATGTTCGTCTGCATCCTCGGTCTGGTATACACCACCAAGGTTGTCTTCTGCACCTTCGACATGGTCTTCTTCCTAACAAAAAAGCGTTGGAGGAAAATACAATACTTGGGATACATCGCGGCAGGCCTCACCTTCTGCACCATCCTATACGCCATACACGTGGGACGTTTCCACTTCATCAAAACAGAGGAGACAGTGGAGATAGAAGACCTGCCCGACTCGTTCGATGGCTACCGCATCCTACACGTAAGTGACTTTCATCTAGGCAGTTTCGGCCACTCGCAAAAACGTCTGGAGTACGTCTTCGACTCCATGGAGGCACAACACCCGGACATCATCGTCTTCACGGGTGACATGGTTAACAACTTCGCCACGGAATGTAACGGTTGGAAATATCTGTTCGACAAATTACACTGTCCCGACACCAAGCTGGCCATCCTAGGCAACCATGACTACGGTGCCTACTACGATTGGGACAACGAAGACCTGCGGTCGATGAATGAGATCGCCATACGTCAGGAAATCAGGGACTTCGGTTTCAAGCTATTGCTGAATAGCCACCACTTCGTCACCCGAGGGAACGACACCATCGCCTTCATCGGCGTGGAGAACTGGGGAACATCCAAACGATTGGAAAACAAGGCAGACTTCCCGAAAGCCTACAAGGGAACAGAACGGATCAAGACCAAGATACTACTCTCGCACGACCCTACCACATGGCCTAGGGGCGTCAGGGACACGACCGACATCGTGCTAACGCTCAGCGGACATACCCACGGAGGACAAATCGGTATCGAGACGAAATGGTTCAGAATGTCCCCCGCCATGTTCATGATCAAATATTGGGACGGGCTCTACAAAGAAGACGACAAATATATCTTCGTCTCCCGCGGAATGGGCTGCGTAGGCATACCTGCCCGACTGGGTATCTCTCCGAGGTTCACCATCATCACCCTAAAGAAAAAGAAGAAAGAGCATGAAAGTCAATGAGATAACGTCAGCCATTGAGGCATACGCCCCCCTCGCCTACCAGGAGAGCTATGACAACTGCGGCATGCAGGTGGGCGACCCCAAGCAGGAAGTATCAGGCGTACTCATCACCCTGGACGTCACGGAGGCCGTCATCGACGAAGCCATCCAAAAGGGCTGCAACCTCATCATATCCCACCACCCGCTCATCTTCAAGGGTCCCAAGAAGATTTGCGGGAACAACTACATCGAGCGATGCATCATCAAAGCGATCAAGCATGACATCGCCATCTACTCCAGCCACACCTGCATGGACAAGACCACGGGAGGCGTGAGCGCGAAGATGGCGGAGAAAATCGGGCTGAGAGATATCCGTCCACTCGACGAGGAGAAGCATGACGACAAAATCATAGGGCTGGGAATCATCGGCACACTGCCCCATGAGGAGGATGCACTGGCATTCCTCAAAAGGGTGAAGGAGACATTCGAAGTGGGAAGCCTACGACACACCCACCTCAAAGAGGGTGCGAAGGTGAAAAAAGTGGCCATGTGCGGCGGCTCCGCATCGGAGTTCCTCGGCAAAGCCATCGCAGCCAAGGCGGACATCTACCTGACGGCGGACATCAAATACCACCAGTTTTTCGACGTGGAGGATCACATCATCCTCGCAGACATAGGACATTTTGAGTCAGAGCAATTCACAAAAGAGATTTTTTATGAAATTATTTCAAAAATAAATCCTAAATTTGCAGTCCATATATCAGAAAGTAAAACAAATCCGATAAATTACTTATAAAGTATGTCAGAGAAAGATTCGAAAGAGATTACGGTAGAAGAGAAACTGAAGGCTCTCTATGACCTCCAATTGGTTAGTTCCGGAATTGACAAGATCAAAACATTAAGGGGTGATCTTCCATTGGAAGTACAAGACTTGGAAGACGAGATCGCAGGATTGAACACCCGTGTCGCCAACCTGAGCGAAGAAATCCGTCAGATTGAAGCATCCATCACTGGGAGGAAGAGCGACATCGAGATGTCCAAATCCCTCATCACCAAGTATAAAGAGCAACAGGACAATGTCCGCAACAACCGTGAATACGAAAACCTCGCCAAGGAGATCGAGTTCCAAACGTTGGAGATCGAGTTGAGCGAGAAGAGAATCAACGAAGCCATCAACTTGTCAGGCATCCGCAAAGAGGAGTTGGAGAAAGCCAAGAACCTCATCGTGGAAAGAAACGAGGACCTCGTATTGAAGAAGAAAGAGTTGGACGAAGTGATCTCCGAGACGAAGCAAGAAGAAGAGAACCTCCGCGACAAGGCGAAGGAGATCGAAAGCAAGATCGAAGAGAGATTGCTCACCGCTTTCAAGAGAATCAGAAAGAACGCAAGAAACGGTTTGGCTGTCGTTCCTGTAGAGCGTGACGCTTGCGGAGGCTGCTTCAACAAAATACCGCCTCAAAGACAATTGGATATCCGTATCAGGAAGAAAATCATCGTATGCGAGTACTGCGGTAGAATCTTGATCGACCCAGAATTGGCTTCTGAGGAACAAGGAAAGGAATAATCATTCCAACATAGGAAAAAGAGAGCGTCCGACATCAATCGGACGCTTTTTTTATACCCGCACGTAAAAATAGTAAATCGTAAATAGCTAAATCACACGCTCCAACCAACTAAATAGTAAATCGTAAATAGCTAAATAGTAAATTTCTATAAAGCCGAAAGCCGCCACCGTGACCACGTGCTCATGCGCTCGCCCGGCTGAAGCGTCACGTACGGAGAGTGGTACTCCAACTCCAGCAGTGATTTAGCCGCCTCCTTGTGCACGAAATTATAGAGTTCGATCTCAGCCTGCTCAGGATGTATCGTGGCAGGGTCATGATGCTCGAATTCCAGCGTCAGGCACTCATCGCCACAATACGTGATGATCATAGGCTTGGAGGCCTTGATATAAGCCTTTCCGGTGCACTCCTCGAACCTGCCGTCGTTTACCAAAGGCGTGAAGGAGAAGAAACCGTTCTCCACCTTATAGGTCGGCCGACCCTGGTACGGATGGGAAGGCTCGCCCAAGAAGACATCCTTCTCGGAAGAGACCGGCACGAAATTAGGGTTATGACCATTGACCCTCGTGATCAGCCACAGATCCCACGAGACAGGCGTTTGGCGAATATTCTGCGCAGAGACCTCGAAGAAGAGGGAACCGTCCGCCTCTATCGTCATCCGCTTCGTCATCCGCACCCCGCTGAGGGGAGAAGGCTCGCCCACGATTGTGACAGAGTGTGCGGACTGCTCCACCACCTCGTACGCTCCGAAGCTAATGTAGGGATCCGGTGGCCAGAAGAGGTCCGAATCGTACTTCTCCCGATTGAGGTGCTGTTGCCGCCACCACTGGCTCTGCGGACCCACCCACACCTCGTGTCCGTTGTATGCCCTGAAATCCAGCATGTCAGGCGCGGGATGAAGTCGTTCGGGCTCCTCCCACAGCGAAGGATCAGACTCCAACACGTTCGGTTTGCCCACACGATGGAAAGAGACGATACGTCCACCGACATTCAAAAGAACCGTCGCCTCGACGCCCGCATTTTGTATATGAATCAAAGCCATAAAACCACTATTTTACAAGAAAAACATCATAGGCGGGAAGAGAAGGCGACCAACACCCTCCGCAAGCCCAACCTCACACAAAAGTAAGAATTAAAAGGATAAAAAGAGAGAATGCCACAACCATTTTTGACAAGCGGAAAGAGAATATGAGGGAAAATAGTTAAATTCGCGTAAAAGAAGGACAAGGGAAGGTATGAAACAAATATTTCAACGGTTGTACAGACTGGTCCGTTTCCCGCAAAGGGAATGGCGCAGGATCGCGGAGGAGGAGACCACCATCAGCGATCTACGCAACACCTATATCCTTCCGCTCATGGAGATGGTCATCATCGCTACGCTGATCAGCAACATCATCGGCTTCACCAAAGACGCTTACGACACCATCACATGGGAACATATCCTGAAAATATGCTCCAAGGAGTTGGTGACATGCATATCAGCCATCTTCATCGGATTCCACCTCGCCGTGCTCATCCTGAACAGCAAACTCACCTCCAAACTGTTCCACGACCGGCCGGACTACACCTCCTGTGCTAGGCTGGCGACCCACACGCTATCGTTCTATATCATCATCAAGATATTAGCGACGCTCTTCTCCCTGTTCGCCTTCCTATACGTGGCATTATTATATCTCATATACATCATCTGGTTTGGCATTCCGTATGTATTTCCTTCCCTTGAGAAAGAGAAATACACCAAGTTCTCCCTCTATGCCGCCTTCATCATCTGCATCACCCCCGTGGCGATGGAGAATCTGATGAAGTTTATCATGAAAAATTAGACAATTATTCTTATGGAAAAACTAAAGAACGACATAGTCATCAAAAACAAACGGGCCACCTTCGACTACGAGTTGATAGACAAGTACCAAGCCGGCATCGTACTGGTGGGCACGGAGATCAAGTCCATACGCCTAGGGAAAGCGAGCCTAGTGGACACCTTCTGCTACTTCAACGACGGAGAACTTTGGGTGAAGGGCATGAACATATCCGAATACTTCTACGGCACCTACAACAACCACATGCCTCGCAGGGACCGCAAGCTATTGCTGAACAAAAAGGAGCTCTCCAAAATCCGTAGGCAGACGAAGGAGACCGGTTTCACCATCGTACCCACCAAGCTCTTCCTCAACGAGAAGGGTCTCGCCAAGCTAGAGATCGCCGTGGCAAAGGGTAAGAAAGAGTACGACAAGAGGGAATCCCTCAAGGAGAAGGACGACAGACGGCAGATGGACAGGGCCATGAAACGGTAAACGGAGATGGAAAGAGAGACACTTTTTTCCCTCCAGCAAGCCACACCCCGCATCTACGGGATGGCACCGATCCAACCCATCGAATGGAGCGTCCGCAGGGGCGAACAATGGTGCATCATCGGTCCGAACGGGTCAGGGAAAACGCTCTTGGCCGATTTCATCGCAGGCAAACACGCCATCCGCTCAGGCACCATCCAATACGGGTTCCAAGGGGAGAGATACCCCACCGACCGCATACGGAAAGTATGTTTCGAATCTGCCTACAGCCTCGCCGATTACAGAAGCATGTACTACCAGCAACGGTTCCACGCCATGGAGAACGAGGGGACACCCACCGTGCGGGAACTGATCCTCCGGGAAGGGAAAGACCCTGAGCACACGAAACAATTGTGTGACAAGCTGAACATCCACCCGCTCATGGAGAAGCGGCTCATCATGCTCTCCTCCGGCGAGCTACGCAGGGTGCTGATCACGCTATACCTCGCCAAGAAACCCGAACTCATCATCTTCGACAACCCCTTCATAGGGTTGGACGCACGGACCAGAAAGGAATTGGACGCGTTCCTCGTGTCGCTCTCCAAGCAACAATCCATGCTCTTCATCGTCCCGACCCCTGACGAAATACCGCAGGCCACCACACACATACTCACGGCCCAACGACTCCGCTACACGGTTCTAGGGGAGCGCTCCAAGCTAACCCCACAGGCGCTGGAAGAGATCTTCCTAGCCCACGAGCAGACAAGCGTGGAGGAGTTACCAGCCTCGCCGATCACGACGGACAAGCAATACGACTATGTGCTGAAGATGAAGGATATCCACCTGGACTATGCGGGAAAGATTGTCTTCGACCAACTCAACTGGACCGTCAGGAAGGGTGAGAAATGGGCGCTGCTGGGCCCCAACGGTTCAGGCAAGTCCACGCTCCTGAGCCTGCTCGCGGCGGACAATCCGCACGCCTATTCACAGGACATCACCCTATTCGACCGCAAACGGGGGACAGGGGAAAGCATATGGGACATCAAACGCCACATCGGGTACATCTCCTCCGAAATGCACCTCTACTTCCAAGGCGACCAGACCTGCGGAAAGATCGTGGCCTCAGGGCTTTTCGACACCATCGGGCTCTTCCGTCAATGCACGGAGAGGGAATACAAGCTATCACAAGAGTGGATGGAACTGTTCGGCATAGGAGACCTGAAAGAGCGCTCCTACACCAGCCTATCCGGCGGCGAACAACGCCTGACGCTCCTCGCCCGCACCATGGTGAAGAACCCGGACCTGCTCATCCTCGACGAACCCCTGCACGGACTCGACGCACAGCACAAACGGCACGCACTAGACATCATCGAACGCTTTTGCGAACAACCAGGGAAGACGCTCATCTACGTCACCCACCTCAAGGAAGAGATGCCCCCTTGCATCCAGCACATCCTGGAGCTGAAAGTTCCACCGCAAGCCTAGGGAACAGCACGGTAACAAGCATAAAAAAGGAAGGAAGCTTCAACAAGCAACCTTCCTTTAAATTTTTTCATACATTCCCCGAAGGGCTGTCACATAATACAATAAGACTTATGTGAATCCGAAGACTCACAGTGAGTTAATAATTCGTCAAACAATGGGTTTCATAAACATATCGGTTCGGGAACCCACCATTAACAAGGTAAGATTAACGGCAACCAAAGTAGAGAGTCTCATCCTTCTCGCAAGAATAGATAACATCCTCACGGAAGAGCCAACCCAAGGCGAGATAGATCTCCTCGTTCTTCAACTTCAGTTCTTTCTTAATCTGGTTAAAGGTCAATTCTCCCTTTTCATTCAGCAAACGCCAAACCTTACCGGAATTTTCTCCAATTACGTTCTGTAGCATGGTTAATAAAATGTTTAAAATATGTTAGAATTTATTCACATCCCTACAAAAATACGAAATATTAATGATTTGCAACAAATGTGGAGACATTTTTTTTGTTAAAAACTTTTTCAAAAAGATATTACACAGCATCTTTTTTCAATTCACGCTCAAATGTCCGCTCACATCCGCCTGCCCAAAGGAAAAATTACTAACTTTGTGCAGAATAATCATCATATCGCTCACATTTCCAAAGGTACGAAATAAAGCAATCCGTTATTCTAAAAAAGGAGAAAAATCGATGAAAAAAAAGATTTTCTTAACCGGAGCGACGGGCACCATGGGTTGGGCTGGTCTGCAGGAACTCGTCAAGAGAGCGGATCGGTTCGACATCACCGTCCTCGCGCACCCAAGCCGGAAGAACCAGCAGAAACTGGCACCCCTCATGGATCGGATTCGAGTCGTTTGGGGTGACCTCACGCGATACGAGGATGTGCTCAAGGCGACGGAGGGCGCCGACTACGTGCTGCACGTGGGTGGCATGGTTTCCCCTTCCGCCGACTACTTCCCGAACAAGACCCGCCTCGTGAACAGGACCGCGGCGGAGAACGTGGTGAAGGCGGTGCTGGCCCAGCCTAACGCGGACGACATCCGGGTGTGCTACATCGGTTCCGTCGCCCAGACAAGCGACCGCAACGAACCGAACCATTGGGGACGTACGGGCGACCCCATCTGCATCAGCGTATACGACCACTACGCCATCAGCAAGACCGTGGCGGAACGCATCTTCGCAGAGTCGGGTCTCAAAAGATGGGTATCCCTCCGCCAATCAGGCATCCTGTACCCTAACATCATCAAGCAGTTCGACCCGATCATGTTCCACGTGCCGCTCCGTGGCGTGCTGGAATGGACAACGATAGAGGACAGCGGACGGGTGCTCGCCAACCTGTGCGACACAGATCTCCCGGATAACTTCTGGAACCGTTTCTACAACATCGGAAGCGGTCCGGCCTACCGTCTCAGCAACTACGAACTGGAATGCAAGCTGCTCAAGGCGATCCACTGCCCTAAGCCGGAGAAGATATTCGACCCGAAATGGTTCGTCCTGCGCAACTTCCACGGCTACTGGTACCTAGACTCCCAAGTGCTGGAGGATTACCTGCACTTCCGCGGCAACGTGCCGGTGGACGATTACTTCAAGCAGATGGGCAGGCAAGTGCCTTGGTATTACCACCTGGCGGCCATCGTGCCCGGATGCCTCATCAAGCAGTTCATCCGCCCATTGGCCTACAAGAAGCGATGGGGCACGCAATGGTGGATCAAGAACGACGACAAGAAAAGGATAGCCGCCTACTACGGCACCAAGGAGGCTTGGGAAAAGATACCGGACTGGCGGCACCAGAACCTATCCCACCCTTCGGAGAAAGCCATCGTACTGGACCATGGCTACGATGAGTCCAAGCCTACGGAGGAGTGGGACATCGACGACATGCGCCAGGCGGCCCGCTTCCGGGGAGGACGATGCGTCAGCGAGGAGATGACCATGGGAGACCGCCGCACCCCAATCGAGTGGGAATGCCAATTCGGCCACCGCTTCAAAGCCTCCCCTACCCTCGTGCTGCTCGGCGGACATTGGTGTCCCGAATGCCTGCCGTCGCCTTGGAACTACGACGAAATAGCGAAGGGGAACCCCTTCTTCGCCCAAATATGGTATCCTACACATAGCAAGGAAGAACACAACCAGTACGGAGAGGAGATCTTCGACGGTTGGGAAAAATGATTTTAGAGCATGGAAAGATTCGATACGACAGCCGACACGATATGTGCCATCTCAACCGCCCCCGGCATGGGAGCCATCGCCATCATACGCCTTTCGGGCAATGACGCGATCCTCATCGCGGACAAGCTTTTCGTCTCCGTGAAGAGAGACAAGCGACTAGCCGACGCCCCAAGCCACACCGCCCATTTCGGCACCATACGGAACGACGAAGGGGAGATCATCGACGAGGTGGTCGCCACCCTCTACATCGCCCCGCACTCCTTCACGGGAGAGAACTCGGTGGAGATAGCCTGCCACGGCTCCACCTTCATCCAACAACGCATCATACAGTTGCTTCTGGAGAAGGGTTGCCGCATGGCTCAACCAGGGGAATTCACGCAACGGGCCTTCCTGAACGGTAAGATGGACCTCTCGCAAGCGGAGGCCGTGGCGGACGTCATCGCCTCCAACTCATCCGCCGCCCATCGCCTGGCGATCAAGCAGATGCGTGGAGGCTTCTCGAAAGAGTTGGGAGCACTGCGCGACAAATTGCTGCAATTCGTATCCCTCATCGAACTGGAGCTGGACTTCAGCGAAGAGGACGTGGAGTTCGCGGACAGAAGCCACCTGACACAGTTGGTGGAGGAGATCCACACGAGGATCGGCTCCTTGGCGGACACATTCCAATACGGCAACGCCATCAAGAACGGCATACCGGTGGCCATCATCGGCGAGACGAACGTAGGCAAGTCCACCCTGCTCAACTGGTTGCTGAACGAGGACCGCGCCATCGTGAGCGACGTGCACGGCACCACAAGGGACATCATCGAGGACACCATGCAGATCAACGGCACGCTCTTCCGCTTCATCGACACGGCGGGCATCCGCAAGACCTCCGACAAGGTGGAGGCGATGGGCATCGAGCGCACCTTCAAGAAGATGGACGAGGCAAGGATCGTCCTGGTGGTGCTCGACACAACAGAGACCATCGAGCGCAACAGCGACTTCCTGCGCCAGAACACCCCGCACTGGGAAGGGAAAGAGGCGGTGGCATTGCTGAACAAGGTAGACCTATCGAGCGAGGCGCAGCAAGCGGAGCTGCAACAACTCGTGGCATCCCACGGGCTATCCAGCATACGCATCTCAGCCAAGAACGACCTCAACAAGCAAGCCGTGCTGGACGAGCTGACCCAGAGGTCCGGCATCCACGAGGCGGAGACGGAAGGCGTGGTCGTGACAAACCTCCGCCACTACGAAGCCCTCCGCAACGCCCTCAGCGCCATCGACCGAGTCCGTGACGGGCTGCAGGAGAACCTCTCAGGCGACCTCCTCAGCCGCGACATCCGCGACTGCCTCTTCTTCCTCGCCGAAATCACGGGAGGAGAGATCACCAACGACGAGGTTTTGGGGAATATATTTGCGAAATTCTGCGTGGGAAAGTAGATTTTGCGTGGGCAATTCTTACACGAAACAATATTCAATTATATTTGCCTACAAGCCATTTCCACAATACAAGAGGCTCCAATATTTAGCGCATCATATCTCTTCAAATATGTAGAAGTCAAGAGATCAAAAATGAGTAAACGAATGTAAAATCCTCACCAAAATGTTTGTTATATCAAACATTTTTACATATTCTTGCACTCAATAACATACAATTATGAGAAAGAATACATTTGGAAATTTCTGTTTGAAATATGGTGGACGTGAACATTTTCACAAAATTGCTTCTGGTAAAGCTTTTGGAAAAGAATGGCTAGCTGGAAGGATACGATATGTTCATTCTATAGAGCCTGAGACAGTAAAGAAGTTATGGGCAGAGTTTGAGAAGACAGACTGGAGGTATTGACAATGAAGCAGCATTACATTCCGAGGTGTTACTTGAAACGATTCTCTGACAATGAGAGAAGTATTCATACCTACGATAAGATACATTGTAGGAAATACAATGCATCGCTAATGTCAGTATGCTGTGAAGATGATTTATACACATTATCAGAAGAGTACGTCAAAGAGAATAATGAGAGAGGGGAAAAAGTAATAAACCGTTTAACTATTGAAACGGATCATTTTGCGAAAGTTGTTGAGCATTCATATGCTCCGTTTTTGGCACAGATTGATGAAATTATGGAAGAGTGGGTGACAGGGGAAAACCATTATCGACTTCATTTCATTGAGAAACGGGAGCTTGCCTTGCATTTATTAAATCAATATTTTCGAATGCCGCAAATAGGGGACGTTATGGTGGATGACTATATCAGGATGGAACGTGCTGAAATTGATATGATAAAAGAGATAATGGCTGTGCAGACTGGTAACGAGGATTTTCGGAAGTTGGAAATAGGCGTGAAATGCGAAAAGCCTGCGCTGCATGCTAATTTGTCTTATCTGAATAATGAAACGTTGATGATTTACGCCAATGCAATAGCCAATAATATCTTTGTATTCTGGACAAGCAAGGGAAGTGACTTCTATACTTCAGACTTTCCAATAGTGGTTTCGCCTCACGTAGAAAATGTAAGACCTAAGTTTATGGGATTGGCACAATATGGAGGTGAATTAACGATGCCGCTATCACCAAGTCTAACATTGTCGATATATGATAGAGCCTATTTTAAAGAGAAAGAAGATTGGGATGGCTGTTTTGTCGAGGCAAATGAAAAAGAAATACGTAGACAGAATTTATTGCGATATATGTATGGAACCCAGCATGTTTTTAGTTACAAGAATAATTTCTCACTGATTGATTCCGTTTACAATCTGGAAGGGAAGCATCTTTTTTTGGAACCCAACCATAAGACTGAGATTGTAAGTGGATTAGGAAAGTATTAATATGAAGCCTAGGAAGAATTATATATACTTGAAGACTAAGACATGTATAATGCAAAAGTATATTATGTAATGATAGGTGATCCTTCGGATATATAAAGGAAATTAGTTTTGTGAAGGGAACTAGGATGGGGCGTCTCTAAACGCGACTTGAAGAAAAAAACTTAGAGATGAAACGACGCATATTCCGTGGTCAGGAAGTCACTAAGGTGGCTTATTCATGAAGGGCACTAAAATTCGGGTTCAAAAAAGTTAGACTTTCTGCACGTTTTTCGTATAACAATGTGTAACGTTTGCAACGTAAATAGGACATGTAGTGAGCAAAAAGAAACTCGTTGATATTCAATGGAATAATACATCCAGACGAGAATTTCTCAAATCAAGCAAAAAGGCATGGTACAAATCAAATCATCATAGTACCTATTATCAAGCATTTGCACTTTAACTTACTTCCAAAAAACTTTCGGATTGCCGTTGGTGCGTAGGAAAGTAGACTAAATTTGTCATAAAAAGGTCTGCTATATACACTTAATCCATAGCCCCATAAAACCGTATGGCACAATAAAGGATGCAAGAGCTAAAGCGACTGCCACGATTTTCATTGGCGTAGTTTGGGCTTTTTCTATAGTGTATGCACATAGGATATAAAATGCTGTGTTTACAATAAATAAAAGTAGAGCGTAGATGATGGAAGACTGTAACCTCGCCTCAAAACAAATAAAGCCGAACACAATAGCCATGATGATAGTAAACCCGCAACATAGCTCATAAAATGTGTTGGAATTCTTTGTGTTTATCATCATCAACATTATCAGCCAAGGAACGATAGCAAAAATATATATAAATAAGAATATAAATCCATCGCCTGGACCATCGCCAGACTCTATTACAAAAGAACATGGAAAAATTGAAAATAAAAACGATATAGCCAAAACCGTAAATGTCAGTTTCCGTTTGGTGAAATTTTTGACAAAGAGAAAGACAATAATGGCGACTATTATGATTATTATATATTCCATAAGCGATGTCTGTTATTTTCTGTCAATTCACAAAAATACAACCTTTTCCAAGTATTTTTCTATTTTATTTCCTCTTCATATTCAACAATCCAAGCAATTGCTTATATTTACAAATATTATTCACTGCCTCGACAAATAGATTCTTCACAGAAAAAACAGGGAAGCCATGGGATGGGATGTAGTGCAAATAGGACTGGGGCATGACCTGCCCGTTGATGATCCACATAAAACCGCCCAAGAGATAGCCAAAAGGATGGAGCGGAATGTCACACTCGCTTACTACAAAAAATACGAGTATGATATTGCAAGTAATGTCATACATTACAAAAACAAGCAGGAATTAATTGAGCTGGGAAGATACGAAGTGGACGATTCCAAGAGTCCCCTACTGATGACTGTCGCGAACTACCAAGTGAAGCAGATACTGGATTTAGTAGGCATAGACAAATTGCGCAAGGCGACTTTCGCGAATGATTGGGCATCAGACATACTATATGAGCCGGAAGAGCCCTTCGAGCTATATGAGATAGAGGATGACGAGGGGGACTTAGACATATGGATCTTCAAAGAAAACGTAGATCTCGACATACACAGTCAAGGAAGATGGAACCACTTGGAAAGGACATTCCATCAACCGGACGAAAACAGAGAACGGCTGCACGATTACCGGATGCAGATATACAATCGGGCAAAGTTGTTTGGCTGCAAGGATGTGATCATCTGTGCCGACCAAGGTCCGACAGGATCAATCGTCGACAATCTCAATTACACCGCAGATCGTCTAAGGGAATACGCACGGACCTATGAATACCTCAATGGATACGACGGTTGGGACTCCCACGAAGTCGAAGAATGGAAGAAGGAAGCGAAACACATTATGTTCTCATCTGTGTTTCAGGGACAAATCAACCTGTCAGACACCGATTTCGTGGAGGTCATTTACGATGATTTTAGGGATCTCATCAACGCTAAAAACTGAGCGGCAAGCATACTCATAAACCACGAAAAAGGTTGTAACGTCACAACCTTTTCGTGGTTTTTTCAGTAACCTCCTTCGCACATCCTCCATTTCGCTACGCATGTACGGAGTTACGGAGTCAACGTCTTCCAAACACTTTTTTTTTGGGGGGGGGTATAAAGCCTATTGCATAAAAAACATACAATTTTATGCAGTACAAAGTATTTATTGCATAAAAAATCTATTCCCGCACCACCCTAATATCCACAAACATATTCAAATCTCGTTCATAGTCCGTTTGGGGATTCTCCACCAGTGGTTCATGATCGGCTATGCCAACAGCCACGATCTTTATTGGGACAGAAACATTTTCAAGTATCCATTGTCTTAGCCAATTGGCCTTCTCTTGAGACAATCGTATACTATACTCTTTATACTCTTTTTCCCCTCTTGCTCTGACTTCCAAAAACTCGTCTTCTGCCAGTTGCGCATCCTCGATAAACTCAAGGATGATTTTTTGTGTGACCGTATCTTGCGGAAATGTCCAATCACGCCCAAACACGTTAACCTGCAATCTCAAGATCCTGTCCGATCCTTGTTTCGAATAGGACATTAAAGAGGGAATGAGCAGAAGCAGAATCAGGATTAATCTTTTGGTAATCATATTATAGATATTTCATGTTCAACATACTCTTTCATGCTGCATCTTACTAAATATCCAGTAGATGCATCCGATACCAATTGCATAGGCCAGCAAATCGACCCAGAGGAAGCCTTGACCGAGCACCAAGTGACCGAGGGTGGTGCCGCGAAGGGAGACGAGCCACGGCCAGGTGATCAGCTGCGAGAACTCCACGAGGTAGGCGGTGGCTAAGCTTACGACCGCAACGGTAAGCAAGGCTTTTCTGCACAAGATGATGCGCCAGAAGCAGAAGACCATCATCGCCCAAAGCGCATCGCCCGTTTCTGCGGGGATCCAACTGATACGCCTTGAGATCAGTCCCAAAGGAATCAGGATGGCTATGCCTATTATTGCGGTTATAATTTTACGTTTCATGGGCTATAAATCTGTTTGTCAAATATACAAAAATTCCTCAGACGTATTGCGGCAATGGTTGCTTGTAGAGACGCAAGATTTTGCGTCTCTACGGCTGTCGCGCCACACAAACGACTGAATTGCTGGCATGGGCAAGGAAAGCAATCCTAAATTTATCGTAAGATCATCGGACGTTTTTTAGAAAAACGGAATCATCTTGACGCCTCCTCTACCAAACATGTAAGCAGGTTTAGAAAATCTTGTTGCGAAACATCAGGCAACTCATTCATATAAACGCAGAAATATTCGTCATTTCTTTCATTCTTATGATTTGCGTCTCTCTTCTTGCGTTCATTTACTTGATCTAGGAGATACACTTTATTTCCATATACCCACACGAACGAGTTCCCATTGTATTTGAAACACACATTAAATTTCCAATACACGCCTTGGTTACATGAATTTTCATCAGGATTAATTTCTATGGATGGATGAGACAACATCATATTTCGTCGGAAAGAATATTTGATGTCTGGATCAATCCAATCAAAACAGTAGCCGAAATTCTTACTTTTTGGAAAAAAAGACATTACACCGCCAACCCAATGGAGTCTCCATCCTGATCCGGCACTTACGATTTTGCCGTAACGATCGTATGGTTCTTCCTCTAAGAATTTTGTCTCGGCGAACAGTTTCTTAATATGATTGGCTGATTTAACCCATTCCTTTTCTCCGTCCTCAAAGTTAATAAAGGGGAGATCATCAAGGTCATCCGCCGTCAAAAGGCAATGTACTTCTCTATAGTAATTTGGCTTTGAGCCATGAAGAATATTCTCCTTCCAGGCATCTGCGTTGGTGTTATAGATGAGTTGCTCGACAAGCTGATTCCAGTGATGGGCAATACGGATTAAGGCTTTGGTGAGCGGCAGGGCATATTCCTCCCGCACTTCTCTATCATCGAAGTAAGTTTGCACATGGGAGAGTTTTATTTTGAAGCACTCAATATCCTCTACGAACTCCTTGCTATCATGACGAAGCAAACAAGCTATGTTTCCTTTAAAGAGCGACATTTTCTCGGCTTCTCTAATGAGCGGCAACCATTCGGTTTTATGTTCTCCGCATAGCAGTTTTGCCTTGAAGCGTTCCTCTTCCACTTGTTTGACCGCAAAGTTAGATCGTATTTTCTCGTCAGAAGCAAGGAACTGCAAGATATTTTCACTTCTTGTGCGCAGTTCTTCAAACAAACGCACAGCACTAATCATTGCTTCTTCGTTATTCAAGTAGCTATTTTCCACAATATTCCAGACGAAACACATCCATTGTTCAAATCGTTCATTGTTGAATAACTCATTGTTTTCAAAATAGCAACAAACAGCATGGAATATAGCCCGTTGTTTTTGGCTAATAGTTGTCACCTCCACAGCTGTAGGTCTGCCATCTTTGTCTGTTTCTTTAACAATATATTCGGGAATAAATGCAAAAACGTCGTTTTCATCCCAACACGGAGCGATCTTCACCCCATTCCATCGAGCAAACAGTTTTTCCAAAGACTTAATTGTTTCCGGTGTTAGCACCTCGTCATATCCTTTCAGTCCATCATAGTTTTCCTTGCCCTTATAGAGGTCTTGATATAGCATAATCTGTTGCGTTTCTTGCACATCTCGGGGAGTTGTGGCAATCAGTCTATCAAGGAAATAACGTTGCAGGAAGTTAAAGTATATATCATCCACCTTAAAGACACCCTTTGAACTCGCATTCTTCCAAAAAACATCTGTCCACTCATTGTCAACGAGAGATGCGGTTTCATGATTGAAAAGTTTTTCATCGGGATTGTTCCCGTTTGGAACATAGCCGATAAGATCAGCCTTAAAGTTTTCAAAGTCCGTCAGTTGTTTACCTCTGGCATTCATCTTTATATAAAGATCATCCGATAGCGGCAGGTTTTCGTCCTTCATATCCTTGAAGAGGAAGTGAATGGGACAATCATCAGCCAGCAACCGCTCCCAATAAACAGAGCAGTTGTTGTCGTCAGCAAGAAATTCCTCTATGCCATCTTGAATATCCACGTTTTCTATATTTGTGATATTCGTTCCACCCAACGTCCGGAGCATTCCTTGGATAGTAGGGTCTAGCTTGTATTTGGAATAGAACCATGTCTGATCCTTTATGAAATCCACTATTTTCATACCACTTTGGCAGAAGGCTTCCGTGTCCATATCGCACAGACTTCTGCAGAAATCGCGTGAGGTTATACGGGTTTCATAAGTAAAATGGCTGAGCCAACTTTTTGCGGAAACAAGGTTGTTCGTCCTCACAGCAAGATACCAGTGAAGAAGCCACAATGTGGTTAGACGCTGCTGTCCATCCAAAGGCCACATGGCGCCATGTTCATTTGTACCATAAACGAAATCAAGGCTTAATCCTTCTTTGCCAGACTCATCTTGCAGAGCCTTTATCATCTTCCCGAGCAAACGTTCACGAAGATATACCTTGTTTTCACGTCCCTGCGCATAGTCACGCTGTATAATGGGAATTTCGATGCGTTGCTGACGCAGTATATTATATAGAGTTTGAAACATAGTCTTTAACGTTGAATTTTGGGGATAAGGTGCGATATATATTCTTCAAATAGGCTTCCGCATCATTTTTTGTCCACGCCACCATGCTTCCAGAGGTGGGACTGTAGTATTTCATGAAAGCCTGTTTTGTGCAAGGTGGAATGAAGGCAGACTTGGACTTCCGCTCCATTGGAATCTCAAAGCCCTTTTCCTTATTGAATGTTGGAGTTGGATAATATACCCCCTGTTCCTTACCTATGATGGTTCGACGTTTGGCAGGGAAAATAGCGTTGCCGTAACCTCGATTCGTACTTTCGTCTAGGAGTGTGAAGTTCCACACCATGTTTTTTTCATCTCCGTTGAGATACTCTTCAGCATTTCCCTCCGGAAGAATCTCATGCGCCAGTTTGTCAAAAACGGACTTTCGCTCCGCCTCATTATCGTTATCCTGCATGTCAAGACAGAAGTTTTTTATCTGTTCCCTCTGTTCTTCAGTCGATATAACATAGGTTGTCAACAGCCATTCCTTCTGCTCATTGAAATCTGTGAGATCATTTGTTGTGTTAGAGTCGATGTGTTCCACGTCCCATTTTTCTTTTTTATAAAGATTAAATGGGAATTTTGAAAAGATACTCTGTCCATACTCTTTCTGCACAATCAGACCCTGTTGTATGACCGATTCAACATTATGTAGGAGCAACAGCGGGCGGCATTGCGTCTTTGGGCAACCTTTCTGCTCATAAATTTTTCCAAGGTCTGCGCAATCATTCAGAGTATTGTTGATTTCGCCAATGAGATATTCCTTGAACTTTCCGATGGTCATGCCAGGCTTGTTCCATTCAGTGAGATATTTGAAAAGGAGAGTTTGCTGTGCAGCAGGATTCCCTTTCTGTCGTGTGGATTCTTTAGGGCGAGCCATCAAGTAACCAATATAGTGGTAAAGTTCAAGATGAGTAAACCATTCGTACAGTGTGCCACATATCTTCTTGACCTCATCCCAAACGATTTTCAGCGTCGCTTCGCTGTATTTTTCATCATGGAAGTAACCATAAAAATAGCGGAACACACGAGATTGGTCGGTACCAATATCCTCAGACGGCTCACCCAACACACGTTGGCTACACATCAACTCAAAGATGAAATCGATGCGCGTTTCATGCGTGTCGGCAACGTCATGGAAGAAGAGCCAAAACTCATCGTTTTGCAACATGGACTCCATCTCGTTCCATTGTGAAGCGATATCCTGTTGTAAGAGCCGAATCCTCTCATAATTTTCATCCGACGGGAAGTTAGAACGATTGAGAAAGATCGCTTTGATCAGTTCTGCAGAGGTGAGCGGTATTTTATCAATGTTCAAGCGAGTGAACACCTCAATTGGGTCCTGCGTGTCTGTATCATACCAGATGAACTTAACTTTATTTAGCAGGACCTCTGTGAAATTTCTGATAAAATCCTCATTCTTACCTTGTTTCCAGCGAAGAATAAAATTACGTGCCTCGAACATGTGATAGAAGTCTATATTCTCTTTGGCCTCAACTTCCGTGCGATTGAGAATATCGCTGAGGAATATCTGACTTTGGGGGCGTGTTTGATATCGCAGTTTATACTTCTCTTGGTTCAGACAGGAAAGAATGATATTGATGGTGGTGAGTCGTTGCTGCCCATCTATCACGTCCCAGGAAGTGCCAAGTTCTTTCACCACAAGCGGTTGTATGCAGTAAATGCCTTTAGCTCCCTTTTCACAAAAATCTTCAATGTCTTCAAGCAGTTCGTTAACCTGTTGCGTAGTCCATCTATAACCACGTTGGTATGAAGGAATGTGGAAATCTAAGCAAGTCAGTTCTTTGATTGCCACAGGGTCAATAGTCCTATGCTTCATATTTAGTTTCATCTTTAATTTCTTAACCATTATATCTGCTCTATGCCGGATAACTTCTGTGGCAAAATCTACATAACGTTCCGCTTCTAGCAGGTAATCCTCAGCAGTCATGTCGGATTTCCTCCAATAGTAGAATCCTTTAGAAGAAATGAAAGGCTTCCCATCACAATTAAGGTAGTCTTCCCACAACAACGCTTGGGAAAGGCGAGTAACACCCTCATCATCCATATAAGGACGGAATGCCTGCTCATTAAGCATTATATGTTTTTGAAGAGGAAAATCCACATTCTTTTTATTCTCCAACACGGTTTGCAAAGCAACAAGGAATTGGTCAAAGAAGTCATGCCAGATATAGTGGCATCCACGGTAAGTATTCATGGTCTCATACTCACCTTTGTATTCATACCCGACATTCGGCAACACACTCATGTTGCCAATGGTTCCACACACACATTTTTGGAAATACTCAACCTTTGAGACAAGTTCTTTTGACGGGTTGAACTTATCCAATCCAGGATGAAGCGAATCCCTACAAGGTTTCCCGAACATCGTATTATACGTGTTCATAGTATCACCTCTGTAGGTATAATCTTCTAGTGTTTCCATAGAAAGTCCTTGCCATGAATCAGAGAATAAAACACAATAAATCGCACGCATTATATTGGTGTCATCCGAATCAAACTTTCGATCAGGACAACCATACTTATCGTCCTTTCTTAGATCATAAAGTTGGAAGTTAACTATTTCATCTATATTATCATGCAAATAATCGTGAATGAAATCTTTTATGAGTTGTATAGGATCAATCGTCATAGATGATTTTGTTAATTATAATATCTTTCTCACAATACAAACATATGCTTCGTCTAGCAGTGCGCAAAAATGATTATGGAAAATCCACAATCTACATTCCACGCAAGCCTTCAGCATCCCCAAAAGTAAAACAAATTATTGATTTGCGAAAAGCATCAATACATATACATATGAATCAAATAATTGCTTCCACGGAAATCACGACACCTTTTACTTATTTCAACAATGCGGTTAGTTTCTCAACCTGTTCCCTTAACTTCTGCGGATTCTGTTTCGCAAGTTTTTGCAGATTGAGGAGTTTCCATTTTACGGATGGATAATCCTTGAAATATTCAAATTTATATCCGTCCCATTCGGGTTGTCCTGATTCAAAACTAATCAGGAACTTCTTATCTTCTTCTGTCACTAGTGACCGTACATCTGAAATGAGTTTTGTTCGAGTTTCTTCAAATTCTTCGTATGTAAACGGAATCTCTGTCATTCCAGTGAACTGATTTTCCATCGCTTCTCGCTGGTCAATCAAACTTGGCGCTAATGATTCGTGAATCGGTCTGTCACTACCGAGCAAACAAAAGATAAGTCCTTCCCGACATTCACTAAGGGGAATCTCCATATACTTCACGTCAAACAAATCTCGTGGATGTTGACGAGAAAGTGCAGCGGCAACCTTTCCGCCATATAACTGTGTCAGAGGAACAATTTTTGCTTCACAAAAGAGTGAGAACTCTTCTTGTGCCTTTTCACTCAATGGGACAGTAAGCACATTTCCACCGACAATTCCTCTCTTCGTTTGATTCACTTCAATCTTAACCTGCTTGCCACGATACTCACACAACAATTTACATGTGCTATAATTGGGAATCACATGTATACCTATGAATGCACGATTTGCTTTGTCACAAATAGACTTCAGATGAGAATTGATATCAGACATACTTGTCTCTCTATCTGCCAATGGTATATATGTCAGGTCAATGTCTACAGAATAGCGTGGCAGATTCTTCAAAAACAAATTAATGGCCGTTCCACCATGTATTGCAAACACGTTCTCTTCCATAACAATAGGAATCAGGCGAAGTAGTAATTCCACCTTCTGAACGTAGACGCTTGATTTTATATTATCATTCATATTCAGCAAGTTCTTTAGAAATCGTCATGTTATATTTTTTTATATACTTTCCTGTGGACGTGATCATAAGTCTTGATGTCCCAATGTTTATAGTCTCTGGTTTTAGAGCCTTAAACCAAGGATGGTTCGCTTTCTCTGCCATATAGAGAAACAACCGTTTCACTTTATGAGAAGTACATGATTCCAACAACGTTTGTACCAATTTGGGACGCAAAGTTGTCAAACTCTCCATTAGATAATAGATGTCTAATAGGGAAGAAGAAGCATCAGGCAAGTTCAAACATTCAAGGAATGCGCGTTCTGGCGATGATACGAGTAAGTCATGTTGCTCTACACGCATTGCCTCTACGCCCAACAGTTCATCTCCTAAAAACGAGGTTATCATATATTTCACAGTCATATCCCACTCGTCCTTTAATAACCAAGAGGGTAACCTGTTGCACTTATCCGTAAACAAGTATGACGTCGGCTTCCCCATAGATAGATAATGTGAATACCCTCGAAGTTCCAATGCTGTATAGGCACCAACGACACAACTCTTACCTAGTTGCGTGTTATAAGACGATATTGCAGCCAACAGACTTGGTTCGGCTCCATGCATCTTGTAAACTCCTTTTGAAATGCGGTCTAACCATCCGCTCTTCATATAGGCATATTGACCTTTGGCATCCAATCCATGGTCAGAAAGCCATGAACCAAACAATATGGAGTCTCGTGGAGCAGTCTCTAATATCTGTTGTATTTTTGTTGCCATGTTATTAATTTTTACGAATTTAAAGATAAAATTATAGCAAATATAAACTTTTTTATATTCACTATAAACTTTTTTATATTTATATTTTGCTTAACTCGTCATTTCTTCCTCGCTCTCTCAACATCTTTCCATTAAACATCATTGGAACAAGTCTGCGTCTTTCCTTTAATAACACCATGCTGAGTGGTATTCGCAAATTTCGCCAATACCCACACCACCCTGTCTACAATATCTCCCTAGCAATCCAAGCACAAGCCTTCTTTATACATTCTCCTGGTTAATTAGGTTCACCACCACCTTCACCATCACATCTTTCTCCTCTGTTTTGCTCTCGGCAATCATCAGGGTTAGAGCTACGAGCGTATTGTCGGCAAGACGTTTTGATCCGTCCTTGCGATAGAGAATGCGCCAAAGAGAACTGATCCACCAAATTTTTCACGAAGAAGACGAATTTCTTCCATCGCATTTTCGTATGTTGCATGAAAGGGTTCTTCCTTGGTGGTCTTGTCTATGGTCAGTCGTTCATAATCATAATTGTCGAGCGTATCAAGCGCATAGGTATAGTCCGTTACCACCTCGAATAGGGCGTTGGTTTCGTCAGTGGAAAGCAGTGGCTGCCCCTGGATTGTGCGACTCAGCATACTTACTAATTGGCGAAGTTCACCAATCTGTTCTCTGTGGATGCGCTGATTAATGGCATAGCCTTTGACAAGATAGTCCTTTATGATTTGTCTTGCCCATATACGGAAAGCGGTACCACGTTTGCTCTTCACACGGTAACCTACGGAAATGATAACGTCAAGGTTATAAATAGCCGTTGGCTTATATCTCGACAGAGTATTATGCAAAATTTGCATATTACTTTGTTTCTCTAGTTCTCCCTCGTTGAACACGTTGGCTATATGACGTGCTATTACAGACTGATCTTTCTGAAATAGCTCTGCCATTTGAGCTTGCGTCAGCCACACCGTCTCGTTCTCCAGTCGGACATCAATCTGTGTCTGTCCGTCTTCTGTTTGATAGATTTCAATTTGATTTTTCATATTTCTTTTAATATAGTTTAGTATTCAAGGTAAATCGTAATTCATACTTACTCACAATATCTCCCTAGCAATCCAAGCACAAGCCTCCGCATCCGCCAGTGCGTGATGGTGGTTCTCCAGATGGTAACCGCAGGCTTCGGCGACGACGTGCAGCTGGTGGTTGGGCAAGCGCTTTCCGAAATGTCTACGGGCCGCGATGCAGGTGCAATGGAACTCGTAATCAGGATAGTCCATCTGGTAGGTGCGGAAGACTGCCTTCAGACAACTCTCGTCAAATGAGCTGTTGTGCGCCACAAGGGGCAGACCCTCAATCAACGGCTCGATCTGCGCCCAGACCTTAGGGAAGACGGGCGCATCGTCCGTGTCCTCGTGACAAAGGCCATGGACCTGCGAACACCAGTAATTGTAATAATTGGGCTCCGGCTGAATGAGAGAGTAGAACGAGTCCACAAACTCACCATCCCGCACGATGACGATGCCGACGGAGCACACGGAAGAGCGCTCGTTGTTGGCCGTCTCAAAATCTATTGCTGCAAAGTCTTTCATTTCTTTCTTTTATATTTATCCCACATCCTTTTTATCTTTTCTCCTATCTCATTGCGAAACCATTGAGGCTCAATTACTTCCACATCTTCCCCATTCTTCAACAACTCTTGTTGGAAATCAAGCTCGGGACGGAGGAAGAAGGTGAAGATACTGTATTCTTCATTGCATTCCACCTCCTCTTGCGATTCATGTATCTTCAGGCTACGTATGTAATTGGCTTGACTCGCCGACACCTTTATCTTGACTATCTGTTTCTCCTCATGAGGGTTGGTAATAATACCGTAACTACCATCAAAGTATTCATTCGCATCCCAATCTTTTGGCAACTCAAATGTCTCGTCCTTCACATTCAATTCTTGAATACGATCCAATGCATATATCCTTGGCTCACCATCATGACAGGTTCCTTGTGCCACCATATACCATCGTTGACGGAATAACTTCACGCAATAGGGGTGCACATCATAGTTTCCCTCTTTGTCTTTCCAGAAACTATGATAGGTCATGTTGAGCACACGGTTCTCCTTCATGGCCTCGATGATGGTTTGCAGGTATGCCTGTCCTGAAGGTACGTACTCCAGCAAGATACGGTCCTTGACGCTTTGGCTGCCGAGCAAGGTGTTGCTGACGCAGAACGTGTTGATGATCCACGAACGCAGGCCGCCGTTATTGAGGTCATCACTGTTCTCTATGTAGTAGCGATACTCATCACAACGCTCGTTCTCGATATTGATATCAAACATTTCCTCAATAGCTTTGCGCCAGTTCTCAAAGGTGCGTTTAGGAAGATCGGTTCCTCCGCTGAGGTCCTCGTTTTCCTTCCACTTCTTGTTCAGATCGTCAAAGGAAATCTTTTGATTGCGGTTGATAGTGTCTACCAACCAGACATACTTTCTAATTAGATTTGGTCCTTTCCCTGCCATATCGAATGATTTTTTTGCAAATATAAGAAAGGGGTGTGCCAAATCGTGGCATAGGAATGGCTTTTTTATGGGGAGGGCCAGGAAATTTCGATTGGAACATTATGGATTGGCAGGTTGATGGTTTAAAGAGTTGAATCGAGCGATCATCAGCACCTCCTCTCCCCTATCCTCCATAATCTTGAAACCTACCTTCTGATACATGCGGAGCGCATAGTTCTCCTTCTGCACCGACAACGATACTTGCGCATAGCCTTTCTGGTGGAGGAGTTCGAGCATTTGAAGAAGCAGTTGCGTGCCGATGCCTTGTCCACGATAGTCCGGATAGAGCGAGATGGCCAGCGAAGGGGTCTGGTTGTCCACATGGCCATAATCGTCCATCACCCGCACCCATACGGCGCCGACGATCTTGCCGTCACACTCCGCCACCAGGCAATGGTCGTGAGGAGACTCCCCGAAACCACGCACATAGACCTGTAGATCCTCCTGCTCGATGATGGAACGTGGCGGCGGCACCACGCCTTGAGGGATAAAGATGGCTTCGTAGAGGAAATCGTCCAACACGGGGATCTCTTCTTTCTGTATTTTTCGGATATGAGTCATCAAAAGTTTCGCTTACGTTTACAATCCCTCAAAATTACGCATCATCTACCGCAAAACCAAGGGAAACAAGAGGGAAACGCATGATCCGATTAAAATATGGGCAAGGATTTATTTAGTCCCTAATTGCAACACCCATCATAAACTTTATTATTTTTGTATAAAGCAAAAAATAACGAAGTCATGAGGAAACATATCGCCCAACAAATTCTTTTAGCGTCTTTTATCATGGTTTGCAATAGTCTTTCGGCAGCCAATCACCACGACGAGGTTTTCAAATACATTCATGCGAAGGATACCATTAAAGCTAGAAACGAGCTTTTGGTTTGGGAAAAAGAGGAACCCAAGTCGGCCGACCTCTATGCCACATGGTTCAACTACTACTATTGGGTCGGGGAGACCGAACATATCGGAACCGCCACCACCTTGCCGGAGGGAGTTGACGATTACATGCCACTTACCGATTCGACCGGAGCCATAACCGGATATGTCTATCCCGTCAAAACCTACTGCAAAGACTCCATAGAACAAGCCTTCCGGATGATAGACAAAGGATTGTCATATAACCCCAAACGATTGGATCTGCATTTCGGACGCATACACGTGATGCTAGAATTGTCTGACAAGCAAATGACCAATTCATGTGGCAATTCGGAGAAGGAACCCTGGGCGGAAAAACCTACAGTCGACAAGGTGACAGACTATTTGTGCAAACTTATCGACGAGAAAGACCATAACAGCTGGCTATGGACAAACGACAAGAAAATCGAAGAGAGCGAGGATGTCTTCTACGAAAGCATGCAATCCTATTTCGCTGATATAGTATCAACTGGCGAGATGGAAGCGGCCGAGAAACTGGTGGACAAACTGCTCACTAAAAAGCAGACGTTGAAGTTCCGGAACGACAAGGGGTACCTATTGGCGAGGAAAAAGGAGTACGACAAAGCGATAGAATGTTTCACTGGCATACACAAGGACTATCCTGACGATGTGACTGTCATCGCTAACATCGCCTCATGTTACGAGAAGAAAGGCGACACGAAAAAAGCCATCAAATACTACGAGAAGATGGCTAAAAGCGGAGACGAGGAAACGAAAGCCATGGCGGAAGAAGCCATCAAGGAGCTGAAGAAGAAAAAATAGCCTCAACATACCCCAACGGAGCTATCACTTCGGAACCCAATACACATTACATTTCCACTAAATTGCAAAAACACAGGAATGGCGAAACAAGAGTACATACAAGCGAACAAGAAGTGGCTTGAGGAGAAGGCGAAGGAAGCGGGCGTCAAGGCGTTACCCAAGGGTGTCTATTACAAAGTGCTGAACGAAGGGAACCCGTCGAGCGCGAAACCGACGGTCCGCAGCGTCATCACCGCCCACTACACGGGGAAGACCATCGACGGAAAAGAGTTCGACAGCAGCCGTGGCGGCGTGCCTTTGGCTTGCAGGCTTTGCGACCTGATCGAGGGTTGGATCACCGCCATGCAAGAGATGCACATAGGCGATAAATGGGAGCTCTACATCCCCGCCGAAATGGGTTACGGAAAGTTCTCCCAGCCAGGCATTCCGGGCGGTTCGACACTGATCTTCGAGGTGGAACTGTTGGGGATCGCATGATAGCGGCTCTAAAATTCCAGGGAATATATTATCCATCAGGGAAGCAACTCACAGATAGGGTCTTCCCGAATGATCTTGGGTGCGGACTTCCCCGCCAGCACCAGCACTTTCTTTCCGTTGCGGTAGACATGGAGCTGGCGTGAACGAACCACAGCCGTCAGTTCGGGGTCTGCCTGCATGGCCTGCCAAAGGGAGTGATAGACACCCTCCTCCTCGAACAGTTTCTTCTGCAGGTGCGAGCACATATTGGTGGTGTCGACGGTCAGCATATCTCAGATAGTTTTCAGGTCCACAGGCTGGTGATGAACATCGGACTGGCATCGTCCGCCTTTTTGAAGCCGCACGCCCCGTAGAAGTCCAACTCCTCGTTGTAGGCGACAACAACAATGCGCAGGTAATCCTTGTAGTGCTCCTTCATCATCTCCACCAAGCGTCGTCCGATGCCCTGGTCTTGGTGTGTCGGACGAACAAGCAGGTAGTGGACATAGGCCGTCATGACACCATCGTCCATCGCGCAGATCAGTCCCACGAGTTGGTCACCGTCCCATGCGGTATAGACCGTTTCGAAGTTGCGCATGGCGACCACCAGTTTCTCCGGATAATGGCCGGAAGACCATTCGACGGAAAGGAACAAAGACTCCAAGTCTTCCTTCCTAAATTCATGTATATCTTTATATTTCAACATCTTATCAATCTTTAATTTCCTCCAACGCCCCCGTTTCTGAATCGATGACGAAGCCCCTGACCACAATATCCTTCGGCACGAGCGGATGGGTCTTGATGGTCTCCACCGTCCTGCACACAGAGGTAGGCGTATCCTTGAAGCCCTCCAGCCATGTGTTGAGGTCGATGCCGCACTTGCGGATGGTGTCGAGCGTCTGATCGGTCACGCCACGGGCAATCATCTCATGGTGGAAATGGTCGTAGCTCATGTGGCAAGCCCCGCAATGGGAGTGCGCCACCACCATGATCTCCTCCACGCCCAGCTCATAGATAGAAACAATCAGGCTACGCATGGCCGAGTCGAAAGGCGAGATGACCAAGCCCCCCGCATTCTTGATGATCTTAGCATCACCGTTCTTCAGGCCGAGCGCCGCGGGAAGAAGCTCGGTCAAACGGGTGTCCATACATGATAGCACGGCCAGTTTCTTGTCAGGGTATTTGTCCGTCACATACTTCTCATACCCCTTCTCAGCCACGAAAGTCTTGTTGTAATCAATGATTTGGTCTATCATAACAGCCTCCGATTTTATGATTAACGGTTAATATTCGGTTCCTCGCTGTAATTGTGTTCCACCACGACAGCCACCCGCACGCCAGGCACCAACGGTTCAATTTCGGCAGCGAGCTGACGACTCAGCGAATCATCATCGTGGACGGTATAGTCAGGGATGACATCGACGGAGAGGAAGTTATCGCACTCCGAGTAATAGAGCCCGTGCACCTGAATGATCTCCTTATGGGAGGCGAGGATATGCAACACCTTCGACTGCAGCTCTGACTGTCTGTTTTCGCCCGTAGCGATGGCATAGATACCAACGGTCATGATGATGCCGTGCCGCTCGTGCATCAGCATGGATATCTTGCGTGTCAGTCCATGGATATCATGGGCGGACATTGTATCATAGACGTTGACGTGCATCGAACCGATCTTCACGTCCGGTCCGTAGTTGTGCAGGATAAGGTCGAACACCCCGTGCACGCCCTCGATCGAAGAGACCTCCTCCTTGATCTGATCGGTGAGCTCCGCCGGGATGCTCTTGCCCAAGAGCTCATTGACGGGCGAGGCAAGCATCTCCACACCCGCCTTGATGATGACTGCGGAGATCAGGGCACCTAAGATACCGTCGAGCGACACGTTCCACAGCAACATGACACCCGCCGAGATGAGCGTCGCCAGCGTGATGACCGCATCGAACAGCGCATCCGAGCCAGAAGCGATCAGTGCGTCACTCTTCAGTTGCTCGCCCTTGCGCTTCACATACTGCCCCAGCACCAGTTTCACCACGATGGCCACCACGATGATCACCAGCGTACCCTTCGTATAGCTAGGTTCCGTAGGGTCGAAGATCTTCTTGACCGACTCGATGAGCGAGGTGATACCCGCCGAGAGCACGATGACCGCGATGATGATGGCGCTGAAATACTCTATGCGCCCAAAGCCGAAGGGATGTTGGCGGTCGGCCGGACGTTGCGAGAGCTTGGTGCCGACGATAGTGATGACGCTCGACAGCGCATCGCTCAGGTTATTGACTGCATCCATCACGATAGCCACGCTGCTGGAGAGAATACCTACAACAGCCTTGAAAGCCGCTAATAACACGTTGGTGACAATACCCACCCAACTGGTACGAATGATTTGAGAACTACGATCCATATCCACTTATAAACTATACAATCTCTTCCACATCGACCTCCGTGAACCTTGCGAACTTGCGGCCGTCACGGACAATAGAATCAAAGAACATGTTTTCGGGACGAACCCAATACTGACAATCACCATGCATAGCCTGATAGACGACCATGCGCTCCTCGGTCTCGGAATCGAAAGCCGAGAGTATGTAGCGATAATATCCACCGTTGAAATGCTGGAAGTAGCGCATATGGTCTTGCGGCGCAGGATACTGCAACAACAGCTTCTCCGCCAAAGGCACGTACCAGGTGGAGACCTCCTCCGCCGTCGGGGTATGAGCGCCCGGGAAGTGGAAAGCGTGGTTGTAGTGCTCCTGGAAGAGCGGTTCGAAGTGCGCCACCTTATCCTGCTCGCCGAAAATTCCCCAGACACGCTCCTTGTAGTAAGGGTTGCAATGGTTGAACTGCACAGCCTCCCACTCGGCGAATGCGGCGATCAGCTCCTCGTCGATGATGAACTTCTGGTTACCGTCCTTTCGGGGCGACTTATACTCATGTTCGCCAAGACGCAGTTTCAGGAACTCCGTCATTTGGAAGTGCGGGTTACCCAACAGAGCCGGTATGCCCACGACAGGCGCCAGCATCTGCGCATAGAAAGCGCCACAACTATTGCCGACCAAGAGGTCAGGCCTCTCCCGGTCAATGATCTCCCTGATCTGCATCATCGCCGCATGGGGGTACCTAGGGAGGTCAGGCGAGATCACCTGCGCCTTTTCCGCGAACGCCTCCTGCAGAGCCAAGGCAGGAACGCACTGGCCACTCGCGAAGAATCCGTGAAGAAATAGAATCTTTTTCATATCCACTCAAAATTATCCTTACCGGCACCCAGTTCGAAGTGATACTTGGCGATGCCCAAGTCTATCCGTGTGTAGCCGATTAGGGAGAAGCCCCTCTTGGCGCGTACCAGATGGCGCCCCTCCTGTTGTCCTACATACTCGAACGAGAACTTCTGTTGGTTGACCGCCGTAGGAGCGAGCAGCGCCGCCTCGACACCCGCCCTGAACCAGGAAGGGGTACTCTCGCTGACATTGCTCACCTGATCCACCCGTTTGATCTTATGGGCGACGCCCTGCGTCTCACCATAGCCGATGGAGATGTAACAAGCGATCCTTTCACCCTCATCAAGCACATACGTGCCGGGCACCTTAGAGTAGCTGAGTCCCACCCAACAGGTGTTCAGACCCAACATCTGGGCCAAGAGCACCAAGCGCTCACCGTAGTACCCCACCCGTTCGTCGAGGTCATCCGACTTAGGACCCGCCATCACGAGGTAGTTACCCACATGGCGGAACTTACCGTACTTGGCGATGGTACCCTGAAAAGCCTTCGGTTCGTTCAGGATCAGCTGAATGTGCAGTTGGTTCTCGCGGGTGATGGCAGCGATCTCCTCTTCCAACGCCTTGACCGCCTCCTCCGACAGAGGCAATTCCTTGTAAGCCCTTACGCTGTGACGGGCCTTGATAGCTTCATATACATCTTTCGTCATATCCATAACATGGTGTCTCGATAATTCAATGCAATATACGGATTATTTTCAAAAGACAACCTAATGAACATTATTATTCTGAGATCAAGCATTCCTTCATCGCACATCCACCTAAAAATCAGTTCAATAACATATTTTACCAAAATTTTTTAGCCAAAAAAGTCCGAAAATACGGAAATGTTTTTAGCCAATTCGTACGAAAATACCGAAATGTTTGCCCTGTCTTCGTGGCAGATAGGAAAAGTTCCGCAATATATTTGAGTGTATGACGCATTTATTACAACAATTGCAATTCATTAGCATTTACTCCTAATTTATAACTCACTTCTTTCAAATCCGACAACAAATTATTATTTTTTACCATACATTTATTGATACAATCAAAGTATGACTCCCAAACCTCGTTAATTTCCTTAGATTTTTTACTTTTATACAAACAAAAAGATATAATTTTATCTAGTATTAGCTTAGAATCTGCCACTTCTGGTCGTAATGCAAAATTTAAACCAGCTTGCCCTCCTAATTGTACCGATGGGTATGCAATAGCTTCGAACCCAACCGTGTTTAAAATCATATCTGCCCACGTTGCAGATATTTTATACTCACAATCATGTCCTTCAGGAACAAGTTTGCTAAATTCCCTTACAATAAAGTCTGAAGCAGATGAAGCATCTTCATTGTCAGGAAATTTATTTGTATAAAAATTTCTTAAGTCTCCTAATAATCTGTTACCAGAAACATCCACATCCAGATATGAATTTGAAGACACTATACAATATGTTGTAATGGGTTCTTTTATTTTCCAAAGGGAAACCGACATATATTCTCTACCAGACTCTACATCAGAAAGAGCAGAACATTCGCTTATACCAATAGCTCTTGCATTTTCCCAATGGTCTACGTCATCAGATAGCACTCCATAAAAAGCAGTTTGATTTGGCAATGTTGCTCTTTGATAGGATTGGCATAAGCATAGTGGTTTATAACTCATATCTTTTCGTGATGTATAATTTCTTCCTCTTCTGCAACGTATGATAATATTTTCAGGACTCAGTTCAGATTTTATTGACTGAACGGATTTTAGTTGGAATAACAAAGCTCTAATATATTCTATATTAACATCATTAAGATCTATTGACTCTAGTTTTTTTATTATATCTCTGTCGTTTTGCATCGTTAATTTAATTATTTATAAACAATAAATTTTGTTGTTTTTCATTACATTCAGTCTCGTGGACCGTCAGTTTATAAAAATCACCCCGCCAACAGTTTCGTCACCTCCGCCGGGTTGAGCGCCCACTCGTAGGTGTAGGCTTCATCGGCCTCGTCGGCACGCTCCACCCGTTCGAGGTGTTGCGCCTCCGCCTTGATGTCGAGGAGCTGGCCCACCGTGATTTTGTTCTCCAGCCTATGGAGCAACGCCTCGATGGAGGCACTGTCCGCTCCCCGCAACGTCTGCGCCGTGAAAGGCATCTCAAGCCAGATGATCTCACGCTTCGCCACATCCAGCACACCGAAAACCAATCCCTTGGTGAGGTTCCCCTCACTGATGCGCACCATGTGCTGCACGCACGACGGGTCGTAGGCCACACCTGTCTCCTCCGACACCTTCATCTTGTAGGCGGAATCCATCCAACCCACCATGAGGTTTGGCGAGAGCGTACCCGAGGAGTAGGCGTTGCAAGTGAAGGTCACGTACGTGGCGCCGGCAGCCTCCAACTCAGGGAGGGAGAGCTCGATGTACTCGGCCGTACCCATCTCGCCTTTTGGCACCCAACGGATGTCGCCCGAGTGTTTCGCCCCCACGCAGGTCAGGCTGTAGTAGGCGCACTCCGCGATTTGGTTGTTCGGCAAGGCGACACGGCAGCTCAAGTCCATATCGATCGGGCGGCAACCGAGACCTTTTCCCCAGTGGAGGAAGAGTCGCACCGCATCGCCCGACACCGGAAAGCGCGTACCCATCAATGCGCAGGAGGCGTCCTGGATGGTGGCGGAACGGTCGCCCACGCTCACAGGGATATTATAGAGCGAAGGATCGATATAGATGCGCTTCGCCTCACACGGTTGCGCCGCAAAACGTTTGTTCATGGAACGTCGGTAGAGCGTTTTGATCGCCTCCATCATTCCTTGGAGGGTCTCCTCGTCGTAGAGCACCAGCAGTTTATTCGGCTCAATCGTTTTGACACCCCCCGTGATAGGGCGAGCCAGACGTTCCGCCTTCGGGTCGAAGTAGGTCTCCGCCGCATTGCAGAGCGAGAGCAGCAAGCGGGCAGGCATACGATCCTCAACCTCCGAGAAGGCCGCCAGCGTCTTGTCTGTACCGAAGCGCAACATAGAAGCGAAGAGGCAACGGGCAAAGAGTCCCGGACGCTCCCTCAGCAGCGCCAGCGTAGCCTCCGCATCATTCGCGGAACGAGCCTTGTCGACACGCCCCTGCCATGTGGAATAGTCTTGCTTGTAGAAGACATCGAGGATCTCCGCCAAGCGGTCGAAGCCCTTCTTGCGGGAGTATTCGCCCAAGCGGAGCGCACGGATCATGCGCACCCACATGCCACGCTTCGGGTTCATGTTCTCGGCCGACTGAACAGCCGTCATCGGGATATCGTTCAGCCACTTCGCCACACGCAGGCAAGCCTTGCGATCGTACTTCAGCATCAGCTTACGCTTCATGTCAATGGCCGCGTCCTGACTTCTGTCGAGCGGTCCCCACATGTGGAAGTATAACTTGCTGGCGTGGGCCACAAGCGTCTTCGGCTCGATGATCTGCGCGAAGCCCGTCTTCTCGAACCAGAGGTAGCGGAGGATGTCGGTCGGAGTCTTCAGGAAGCGCATCGCCTCGTCAGCCCTACCCTGCTCCACCAGCATCCTGATGACGAGCATGGCGGTCTCCTTCATCGTGACCTCGACATCGTCAGGCAGCGGGAAGAGCCTCAACAACTGGCTCAACGAATCCTGCTGCGTACCATCCAGCGGTGTGGCGGACGTCAGGAGCGAGCGGAACACATACACCATATCCTCCATCGTGAAGAGGCGCAGTTCCTTCAGTTTGCTACCCTGCCCCTTGTAGACAAAGTCGGACGTTTCGAAAGGCTTGCCGCAGAAAGGGCATCCGTTATAGCGTTCCAGGGGGAAAGTACCCTCCGGGATCAGGTGACCGCAAGGCAATGTAGTGCCTTTGAAACCAGCCTTCTTGCCAAAGATATTAGCGACCCACGTGATGAGATGATCGGCCAAGGATTCACCCGTAGGCACATCCCAACCCTTAACGAGAGGGGTCCAGTTGAGTTGCACACCCATCACCTCATTGATGCACGAAGTGATCTCCGCGAGGCGATCCACAGGGACGTTGTTCAGTGCGTGGAGCAACTCCTCGCTGACGCAGTAACCATTCTCCTGCAGACGGCGGACGAGCGCCAAGACGGGAGCGGTCGCCTCCGACTGCAGGTTGATATCCGCACGATTCACATCCAGGAACACCGCCTTGTAGCGCAAGGCCACTTTTGTTAAAACATTGTTATCCATAACATTAAAAATTTAAAAGGTAATGGGTCAGCAGAGAAACTACAATTCTGATTTGAAGTATGCTGACCTTGACCTTGTTTAAATCACATTCTTTGAACATCAATAAAAACTTGTATTTCTCCCAAATCACCGATTTCTTTTGGAAGCACAAAAATATTATACGGACTAGCGTATTTCCTAAAATGATTTTTTATGTCTGTAATATCAATTTCATCAATAGTTTTATTACTATTAAAACCAACAGAATCAATATGACAGACTTTCCAAATGGGCAGAGAAAAGGCACCCAGAGGTCTCGTATATTTAGCTTTTTCTCTAATTTCAGATGTCAGCATATATACCATTGGAATTTCATTATTAAAGAGTTTCTCCTTCAATTCTTTAAGAGTATATATTTCATGGTTCATACATCTTCCGTAGACCCATATAGCAAATGTATTATCACTCACAATTATTTCACGACCACTAGGATGAATAAATGACTGGCCTTTGTATTTTGTGTCTTTCCTAACAATTAAAGGCATTTCTTCATCTTCAATCCATTCCTCAATCACGCACTTCCAATGTCTCAAGACATCGTCATCAATAGCGGGATTATTTCTAGAAGTCTTCCATAAAATAGCAATTTCCTTGATTTTCTGACGGATATCCTCTCCTACCAAATCTACAAAAGAACTTTTTCCCGTATGAACATCCACGGAAGAATCACTTTTCAAAAATTGCAACGCTTTTTGGGGCGGTTTTGACATGTGATATATACGATTGTCTTGATAACTCTTCGACTTGACCACATTATGGAATACACGATAAAAATCAGACTTGGTCATCTGAAATGTTCCATTCGGAGTGTGAATTGTAAAACAATCCGTATCTTTCAATGGCTCAATAATATCAGCCCTGAAACACAATCTTTTACATGAATACTCTACCATATTTTCAGAATTATTTATTACTATAAAAGGTAATTGGTTAGCAATAGAACTGTAATCTAGGATCTGAAGTATGCCAACCTTGACCTTGTTATTGAGGTGCGGGGCAGGCTCGAACTGCCAACACATGATGGAATATGAGTATGAGTCAATTAGTCCTTCCATGGGTATTGTCAGAAGAAAATTTCGGCACAAAAACTCATTGCTCTACCAATTGAGCTACCGCACCAGTATGTATCGAGCGGCGGGTTGGATTCGAACCAACAGAAACCATTAGGAGTAAGCATACGTTTAGGCCTTGAAAGAGGCAATTACAAAGCTTACCGCCGCATAAAAAAAGACGGAAATCACGGTTCTGCCCTGTTTGAGCCCCGAAGGTCTCATACTAATAGAAGTAAGAACCATTTAGTCCGTCTTATGAACGTAAAAATACATACATTTTGTTTAATCACGAAATAATGACGGAAAAATCGTGAATGTATTTTAAAACATCAATCGGATGACACATCACCCCTTGATCACCGCCACCGGCAACAATTTTGTTTTCACCCTGACCAGATCCGCCTCGTTGGCGATGACCGTATCGATGTCCTTGTAGGCACCCGAGGCCTCCTGCATATCATCTTGGGAGCGGATGGCGTGGACGATACCCTTCGCCTCCAGCATCTCCACCTCCTGTCGCATATCCAGCGTATCGATGGCCATCTTGCGCGACATGACGCGACCCGCACCGTGCGAGCAGGAGCAGAACGAGTCTGGGTTGCCAAGGCCTTCGACGATATACGAAGCCGTACCCTGCGAGCCTGGGATGATACCGACGACACCCTCTCGTGCAAGCGTGGCGCCCTTGCGGTGCACGATGACGTCCGACCCGAAGTGGTTCTCGACAGCGGCGTAGTTGTGGGCGATGTTGATCATCGGCTCGAACTCGATACCCTTGAGCGCATCCGCGAGGATCTCCTCGATACGCTCCATCATCAGCCTACGGTTGCACAAAGCGAAGTCTATGCAATACTTCATCTCCTCCCAGTACATACCGAACTCCTTGCATCCACGGGCCAGGAAAGGCAGACGCAGCTCAGGGGCGACGCTGGAATACCAACGTTCGTTCAGGGAAGCCGCCAGCTTGTTGTAGAAATCCCCCACCTGCTTTCCTAAGTTACGCGAACCCGAGTGGATCATGATCCAAAGCGTATCCTCCTCATCCTTCTGCAGCTCGATGAAGTGGTTACCCCCTCCCAACGTACCCACCTCGTGCCGGATGGAGTGCTGGCGACGGTTCACCACCTCCAGCTTATCTATGTCATAACCTTGAGGCAAGTATTGCTCGTCCTGAGGCTCCTTGTGGTGGTCCATACCCAAAGGAATACGTTTGCGGATTCCCCTCATGATCTCCTTACGGAGCACATCCATAGGGATGTCGCCCACCTTCCAATTGGTCTTCACGGCGCACATTCCGCAGCCGATATCAACGCCCACCGCATTAGGGATGACAACATCCTTGCAGGCGAGCACACCACCGATCGGCATACCCATACCAGCGTGCACGTCAGGCATGATGGCCAGGTGGTGGAAGAGGAACGGAAGGGTGGTCAGGTTCTCAATCTGACGCATGGCCGACTCCTCCACATCGTCGGTCCAAATCTTAACCAAGCGGTTGTTAATCGTTTTTATTACCATCGTTATCAATCTATTAAATTACACTTTTCTTCTTGTGGCACCCCACCCGACAACCCGAATGGAAGATTCACGATGCAAAGTAAGAATGCCACTACGCAATCTTTCTGCGTACCTAAAAAATTTTTTACATTCGAAAGGATTTTTTTCTGCAGAAAAGGTTATATTAGCATAATTGTCACCGTAGAGACGCAAAATATTGCGTCTGTACAATTGGGAACGTGGTAACGTATATTCGCGTAAACCGACCCCGAAACAGATTCAAACATTCCACGAAATGAATTATAGACCCATCAGATATCAATTAAAAATATGCCAGCCAACAAGAATGCGTTGATACGCTACAAGACCATAGACAACTGTCTACGCAACCCATATCGGCGGTGGACGCTCGAGGATTTAGTCGAGGCCTGCTCCGACGCGCTCTACGAGATGGAGGGGATCAGCAAAGGGGTTTCCGTGCGCACCGTGCAAAGCGACATACAGATGATGCGCTCCGACAAGCTAGGGTACAATGCGCCCATCGAGGTGTACGACCACAAGTACTACCGTTACGCGGAGGAGGATTATTCCATCATGAACATGCCCATGTCGCAAAACGACTACGATGTCATGCAGGAGGCGGTAGACATGCTAAGGCAATTGGAGGGTTTTGAGCAATTCTCCGAGATGTCGGACGTGGTGAGTCGTCTGCAGGACAAATTAGCGATCTCACGCAATGATAGGAAACCCATCATCCACTTCGACAGCGTACCCAACCTGAAGGGTATCCGTCTGCTCACGCCACTTTACAACTATATCAGCAATAAGCAGGCCTTGCGGATCATGTACCAATCATTCTCCGCTAGGGAACCCGTCGAATACATTCTCTGCCCCTATCTGCTGAAGGAGTTCCGCAACCGTTGGTTCCTGTTCGGTTCGAAGGCGACCAACCTCCAGCTATACAACCTGGCACTAGACCGCATCGTAAGCGTCGAGCCTTCGGATGTGCCTTTCCGGGAGAATCCGGACTTCGACCCGGAGCACTTTTTCGACGATGTGATAGGTGTGAGTAAAAACATCAACAACACGCCCAGAAAAATCATCTTCTGGGCGAACCGTGAGCAAAGCAAATACATCCAGACAAAGCCTATCCATCCCTCTCAGAAGATCATCCAAGAGAACAAGGAGGATGGCAGCTGCACCTTTAGCATCAATGTGGTGATCAATTTCGAGATGTACTCCGTCTTCATGTCGTACGGACCAGGCATTCAGATTCTATGCCCACCGACTGCCAGAGAATTCATGCGGGACAAGATGAGGCAAGCCGCGGATTTGTATGAAAGTAATGTGGAGAATTTCTAAAATTGAAAAATCAGACGCATAAGATAAGAAGAATCAGGAATATATTGAAGAATCAAATTCAATAAAGACGAAATATAAATAATCCATCTCAAAACCACTTGATTGATGTATTTTTTAGAAAGATACACCACAGGGAGCATGACAAATAGTATAGGATACAATGCTAAAAGAATTGTCTTGTTTAAAGTGTTGCAACCATCACCCGGAGGACAAAAGGGGCTAGGTGCAAAATAGTGAAGAATCGACATAATCAATACCATGGCAACAATGGTAACGTAGTTTTTCCCCTTCTGAAGATCACATCCGCCCCAAAATCTGTTTTCAAGATCAGTGCGAATCTGAGGATTACCCAATCTGCGATTCTTTGTAATATACAGTAGAACAGCGATAATCACTATACATAGAAGCGTAATGATCCATAAAACATTGATGTTCTGAGACCAAATCCAATAGGTATAACAGCATAAGAACGCACTGAATAACGCCACAACCATTCCGCGCAAGTGCTTATACTCAATCAATTTATAAAAAATATACACATAAGCCACAAATTGAAACAATATATATAAATACTGATATTGAGTATACGACAAATCTAGCAATCGAGCAAGCTCTCCTGGAGAGACATAAAAACCTTCAAATCTAAATAATATTAGCACAACAACGAAACAGGCAATCCTTTTAGACACATTCTTTTGAAGCAAAAAGCACGGGTCCTCACTCACCTCCAAGTTAGTATGAGCCAAACAATCCCCTATGGTTTTTCCCTTTGTCGCAAAACAAATAAAATCAGCCCACATATAGAGCGGAAACACATGACTTAATTTATAGGGTAAAAAATCAATGATAGTCTTACTAAAAAGAACTATGAGGGTTACCAAGAAAATGGGTAGGTTGCGAAGTATTAAACGGAATTTTCCAGAATTTTCTGGTCTCACGATCCGTATGTTCACAAATCGTTTCCCGATACTCCTTCCATCAAAAAGGAAGTCCTTCAACAACATATAAACGGCAAGCAGAATTGTCGGAACAAAGATTATATCTCTGAAATACAATTTTTTGCTAAAGTAAAATTCATAATCATAAAAGAGTATTCCTGTCAATAAATCATAAAAACTATACATGATTATTATCGGGATGAAATCAATCATCGCAGCGCATAACCATTCTATACGGCTTACCTTTTTCGAGTCACTACTAGAAATCCATGTAAAAAAACGCAATAAGCGCAATTTAGCCCGTTTCATATCTTATCATTCAAAATTCACAATTTGCTTTGCGGGCCATCCGAAATCCTGGACACAAGAGACGTCAAGATTACGCTTTTTCACATACTCCGCAAGCACCTCCAACCTACGTTGTTCACGTTTCTGCTCATTGCTATGGAAATCGTGGAAAGCCTCGTACTTATCCCCGAAGATCTGTTGGGCGCTCCTCATGTTACCTGCCCCTTCGGCCACCTGGTCGAAACCCGTCACTTCAAAGCCCGTTTCGGTTTGGCGGATATGCAGCAAGCCAGCGTGGTTACCGCCCGAAACCGTCTTCAGCGTATCGTCCGACCGATTGTAGTTGAACAGCCAGAAATCACCCCACACCAAGATATTCTCCGCATCACGCTCGTCAACCGAAATGATCTCATAGAAAGGCACGCAATACTCCGATTTAGCATATTGATCACCGATCACATTCACCAAGTAACGATCAATGGCGGGGAAATAAGTCGTCTCCTTCACCACGGCTACGGTATCACACACGGGTGGCTCCACCACGCTCGTCGTCGTTTCAGCCGGCTTAGGCTGGCACCCCATCAACTGCGCGCAGCACCAGAGCAGGGCCGCAAATTCCATCAGGACCACAACACTCACTGTGCGGGACTCCTTTTTTTCAAGTGATTTCATATTCTGATTCATGTATTATGATTTAAGGTTAAAACATCCACACTCAATCCACTGCAAGTTTGGCAACCGCACCCATTCGACGGTTTCGTTGGGAACTCACAGATTTACTTATCACATCGCACAGCCATTCTACTCGATGTACTTTCCCGTGTCACTCATAAACCTAAAATACGTTGCCTAAAATCCGACAGAAACGATTTTGGGTCATCTACTAACATCCATCGAATATGTAAAGATAATAATAACGGACGATATAACCGCAAATACCATAAAAAATTTTAACGTATATCGCCCGTTATATTATTTTATCAAGGCTTTCCTCTAATGATATAGCCGCAAGAGGCTCATAGTTCCCCCTTGAATTTCTTCACAGGATTGCCTCGTTCCAACAAATTGTGATTCATCCAAATGACACGGTCCTGCTCCGCCTTCTTCTCTTCTTCCATCTCCATGAGTTTCAACAGAAGACGATCATGAGCCAAGCGCTTGTTTTTGTGTTGGTTACGTTCATCCTCGCCCACAGCCGAAACGCCTGTGGGCAGATGAATCGCCTTCACGGCCGAATCCGTCGTGTTGAGGTGTTGTCCACCCGCCTTCTTGCTGGAGCGAGTGGTCTCATATACGATGTCCGAGTCCTTGACATGGGCAGGCTGCCGCAGATCGAAGGCATGGACACCCACGAACCAATTCTTCCGCTCATGATGGGGACGGAATGGATTCTGCGTGCTTACCCATTGCACACTGCCCTCCCACTCGGCGGCAAACGAATCAACGTTCTCACCTTCTAGCGATAGAACCACCGAATAGAGGCATCCGTCGCATGCGCACTCTTCTCGGTCGACGACCTCCGCTTTCAAGCCTTTGGCATTGGCGTCGGCGACCAGTTTCTTCATCACGAGCACCACCACCCGGCAGCACTCCACGGGACCCCGTCCCGATGTAACTTGTATATATCTTCCCATTGTTTTTTATTTATCAGTTATTCCTCTTCCGCCATTCTTACCACACGAGGGATGACGGTTCCCTCAATCCTCACCAGCTCTTGCTGAGAGGCCATCACATGATCGATATCCTTATAGGCGAGCGGCGCCTCCTCCGTGGAACCACCGATCAAGGTGACGTTCCGTTCCGCCAAGTACTTACGCAAGGCGTGGCGGCTGAACGTGTTACGGGCCTCCTGCCGTGACATTGCCCGACCAGCCCCATGCGAGGCGGAGCAGAGCGAGTCGGCATGACCGAGACCGCTCACAAGATACCCGGGCGAGGCCATACTGCCAGGGATCAGTCCCAGTTCACCGAGATGAGCAGGCGTCGCACCTTTACGGTGCACAATCACCTCACGTCCACCGCCAAGGATCTCTTTCCATGCGAAGTTATGATGGTTGCTCACGCTCGCCAAAGGTCTCAAACCCAGCGCCTCCATCACATTGCCATGGATGCGTTCGTGGTTAGCCTCCGAATATTCGCCAGCGATTGTCATGCACCGCCAATACTCCTCACCCGCCTCCGTTTTCAGATCGAGCCAAGCAAACGCACCCGCCTCAACGGGCAGTCTGCATGTGGATTTCGCGACAGAGGTGAAATGCTCGGCGATCTTCGCCCCCAACCCTCTGGAGCCAGAGTGGGACAAGAGTCCGACGTAAGAGCCTTGCGGCAAGCCGAGCGCATTACCCCCCTTCAACACCACCTCACAGATGTCGACGAAGTGATTCCCCTTGCCACTGCTACCCAACTGACGGATCGCCTTTTCACGGAAGCCTTTCAGCAAAGGGATCTCTTTGAACTCCGGCTTGTCAAACACAGGGTGGTATTGCGCGACAGGCATCTGCGCATTGATGCCAAAGGCAGTGTTCCTTTGCAATGCCGACACGCACAGATCATGATGTCTGTCGATGAAGGAGGCGTCCGCATCGAGGAGAGTGAGAGACATTCTGCAGGCTATGTCCAACCCCACCGCATAGGGAATCACGACGCCCTCAGTGGCAAGCACACCTCCGATAGGGAGTCCATATCCGGCATGCCCGTCAGGCATCAAGGCCCCACCGACGGTGACGGGTAGCCTCATGGACATCTCGATCTGTTGCCGAGCCAAGGGCTCGATCTCCTCCTCCCCGTAAACCCTATAGGCGATGGGTTGAGGAAAAAGATCATATAGATGCACCTCCGGTTCGATCGGGCGGAGGAGATCTATCAGCGGTCTCCACACCGCATTTTGCCTGAACTTCTCAGGCTGGTTCTGTATATCAACCAACGTGGACAGGATCTCTTCGTTCGGCACATGCTTGCAATGACGCGCCACAATCTGCACGATCATGCTTTTCGCCAAATTATCCTTGTATCCAAGTCTGGTCAATTCTTTTGTTTTAATATTGCCCATGATAAAATAAGCTGTTATGAAGCCAATGCCACACACAAGTTTAAAGGCATTGCCATCAACGTAATAAACTAAATGATTTTGGAATGAAGAGTTTAGATGAAAATGACAAAACAAACACTGCTACGACCTTTTCCCAGCCGTAGGCTCCTAAACTCAATGGATGTATAAACTACTTTCTACTCATTTTCTCTACCCTTTCCTAACTTTAAAAGGGTTAGACAATATTTTCCGCAAAGGTAACTCTTTCTTGTTGAATAAGAAAAGGGAAAACAGAAAATTTTGAATCCGACATATTTGATGAGAGAATTGTGAAGTCCAATCAATAAGGGTTAAATATGCATTTTCAAGGGTGACCACCAACCAATAAATCGGCACGAACATACTAAGAACAAACTAATTAACATTAATATCCACAAAACTAGCGTTAAATATACAACATTACAACCAAGAGCATTGTAACACAAAAACAAAGCATTATATTTGCATTGAAATTGACACCTGTTATAAAAACAATATTAATCTACAGGGGAAGGTTTTTAACTACTTTTTGTTTGATCAATAAGCACTTCAAATTCTATGAACGACAAGAACGAAATCATACTATACCAGCCCGATGAAACGGTGAAACTGGAAGTAAGAATGAGCGAGGAAACAGTTTGGCTCACGCAACAACAGATGACGATCCTTTTTGAAACCTCCAAACAAAACATTAGTCTTCACATTAATAACATATTCAAGGAAAGGGAATTAGACAAGAATTCAGTTGTCAAGGATTACTTGACAACTGCCGCAGACGGGAAAAATTATCGTACGCGGATATATAATTTAGATGTTATTATATCTGTTGGATATCGTGTGAAAAGTAAAAGGGGCACTCAATTCAGGATATGGGCCAATAGCATATTAAAAGATTATCTATTAAGAGGATACACTTTAAACAACAGATTGGAACGCATAGAAAACCAGTTGGAAAATCAACAAAAGCAGATTGCGGACCACCAGCAAAAGATTGATTTCTTTGTGCGTACAGCCTTACCTCCCGTCGAAGGAATCTTCTACGACGGCAATATGCTTGAGCCTTTCGCCTTCGTCAACAAACTGATACGTTCGGCTCGGGAACGCATTGTCCTGATTGACAACTATGTGGACGAGACAGTGCTGCTACGCTTAGCGGAACGGGAGGAGAATGTTCAGGCCAAGATTTACACGCAGCGCACCTCCCCCTCGTTCAACGTGGCCTTGGCGCAACACAACGACCAATACGCACCGATCGATTTGAGCATCTTCACCCAATCGCACGACCGCTTCCTGTTAATCGACCAAGATGTCTACCACATCGGCGCCTCCATCAAGGACCTTGGGAAGAAGTGGTTCGCCTTCTGCAAGATGGAGCTGCAGGCCGACGAAATCATGGAGAGACTATCGCAGATATAATCATTCGGCAGATGGCATGACGATGCGGGCAATCAATTTTTTTCCAACTACGCAAAAAGATTTCGTTCTAATGTTATAAATTTGCACCCGCATTCCAAAAAGAATGCACAAATAACAAACTAAATCCTATACGGAATGAGACTATTTGCGGACATAACATCAAAGACTTCAGCTCAACGATATCATCGTTTTGAGCGGAAGAGTTATGAGCGCTATTTTTTTAGTCTAACTCGCACAAACGGTATAGGATCACCTCAACACCCGAAGCATAGTTATTTCTTCCCGGCGGAATAGACCGGACAGAGAGCAAGAAACAAGTGATAGTTGGGACATCCTTACCGAAGGAAATCCCAACTATTTTTTTTATCACAAAATGAAGAAACAATTATGCCAGCCAATAAGAATGCCTTGATAAGGTACAAAACGATAGACAACTGTTTGAGAAACAGATTCAGGAAATGGACGATCGACGACCTCGTGGATGCGTGCAGCGATGCGCTGTACGACATGGAGGGAATCACCAAAGGGGTGTGCACCCGGACCGTGCAGATGGACATCCAGATCATGCGGTCCGACAAACTGGGCTACAACGCTCCGATAGAGGTGTACGACAAAATCTACTACAGATACGCGGACCCAGACTACTCCATCACGGAGATGCCTCTATCCATGGATGACTGCAAGCTCATCAAGGAGGCCATCACACTCCTCGGGAATAGGGAAAACCCCGACGAGGAGAGGATGCGGAGGGTGCTCGCAAAGGTTCAGAACCGGTTGACCACCATCCTGAACTTCGCATAGATGTGCGCCGCGGATTCTTTTCCCGACCACTCCGCTCAAAAAAGGAAGGCTCCTCCCCTCGCTTCAACGCTTGGGAAGGAGCCTTTTCCTTCAGAATGATCATTCCCCGGAAGGGGAAGTGACAGCACAGGAATTAGGGAGAATGACAGGATTCGAACCTGCGACCATCAGAGCCACAATCTGACGCTCTACCCTCTGAGCTACATCCTCCATGCAGATGCCCATGGCGAACCTTAGGCATCGATTCGTTCGGGAGGTAGGACTCGAACCTACGTAGTCGTTAGACGGCGGATTTACAGTCCGTTCTCGTTGCCGCTGGAGCACTCCCGAATATGAGTGGAACCTCGTGGAGTCGAACCACGTTCTCAGGATTTTCAGTCCTGCGCATACACCCAGTCTGCCAAAGTTCCATACCTTGCCGCAATGGATTCGGGGAGGTCTCCGTCTCTTCACCATCAGAAGAGATCCCCTGCTCCATGGACAGTGTCTGTGACTCGTGAGAGATTCGAACTCCCGACCTTGACGTTCGTAGCGTCACGCTCTAATCCAACTGAGCTAACGAGCCATTAACAGCGGAAGCAAAAGGATTCGAACCTCCGGGACCCAAAGAGTCCAACACGCTAGCAACGTGCCGCTTTCGACCACTCAGCCATGCTTCCCTTTCATTTACGGATACAAAGTAACGACGGGTGAACGCGCTCTTTTTTCGTAGTAAAAAATATTTAACAAAAATTTTTATGAAATTATACAACAAACAGATTATCAATATATTAAAAATATACACTCAGCCATCATATTCCAAACTAATCCATGAGGCATTCATCCTTCCGACAATTATCATCCACCTCCCCGTCAGAAAAATTTGAAACAACACCAACTTACATTATATTTGCATTGCCGAAAGAAAAAACACATCAAACGACAAAAAGCAGAACAATTATCATGATAAAAAACATACTATTCGACCTTGGCGGAGTAATTGTGGACATAGACATGGAGCAACTATCGCGCGGTTTCCGCTCAATCGGCATGTCCAAATGGTTCATGATCTTCCGCAAAAGATCCATCAAGAAGGAGATGTCCCTCTACATGTGCGGCAAAACCAGCACGGCGGACTTCGTGGCGTGGCTGAAACGGCACTGCGGGAAAAACACCACGGACAAGGAGATATGCGACACCTTCAACAGCGTGCTCATCACCATGCCCGACCATATCCTCGGCATGATAGACCAACTGCACGAACAACACCCCACCTACCTGCTCAGCAACATCAACGACCTGCACTACAACGCAGTGCTCGACCGCTGGTTCGGGGGTGAACGGGCTAACATAACGCAACACTTCGACAAGGTATTCTTCAGCCATGAGATGGGTTTGGAGAAGCCCGACCCTGAGATATTCCGCCAAGTAGCCCAGCAAAGCGATATCCGTCCGGAAGAGACCGTCTTCATCGACGACACACAGGAGAACCTCGACAGCGCCAAACGGCTAGGGTTCCATACGCTCCTGGCGGACAGGGAACGGAAGTGGGAGAAGGAACTGCGTGACCTACTTTCGCGACAAACCAATTAAACAAACTGAATAATAATCTTTTAACCAGACAATAAATGAAGAACTTTAAACCCGGTCCGTGGATGCTCCCCCTCCCGGTACTGATCATAGGCACCTACGACGCCAACGACAAGGCCAACGCCATGAACGCCGCATGGGGAGGCCAATGGGAGGAGAACGAGATCATGATCTGCATGGGCTCCCACGCCACAACAGACAACCTGAACCGCTGCGGAGAGTTCACCGTGGCCTTCGGCACCGAGGAGACCCTGACCGCCTGCGACTACGTGGGTATCGTAAGCGCGAGGAAAGTACCCAATAAGATGGAGAAAACAGGTTGGAAGGAGAGCAAGGCACCTCACGTGAACGCTCCTGTGTTCGACGTATTCCCCATGACCCTGGAGTGCCGCATCAAGGAGAAAATCGGTGCGGACGAAAACGGCTACAACATCATCGCGGAGATCGTGAACATCCTCGCCGACGAGAAGTACCTCGCGGAGGACGGGAAGCCGGACGTCGAGAAGATGCACCTCATCGCCTACGACCCGATCCACAAGGGATATATCCGCCTCGGACAGACCGTAGGCAAAGCCTTCCACGACGGTAAGAACCTTTAAACAAACTTTTATAATCAGGCAACAATGTCAGCAAAGAAATTAAACACCTCCATCCAATTGGAGAAGGACCTCTTCAAACAAATCTATAAGTCCATGCAGGGGGATGTCCTGCAAGAAATCATCAAGGCGACCCGCATACCTTCCAAGCAGAACTACTGGAAAAACTCGCTGGAAGGCCATAGCATCAAGGTGGACGAAAAACTCCTGAACAAATACTACAACCTCTTCAACGAGGTGAAGAACAAGCTGGGATTCAAGGAGAAGGTGGATTTCTACATCACAGGATGTTCCGAAGTCAATGCATTCGCCATCATGGCACAGGAAAAGGACGAAGCGCATATCATCAACATCAACTCCGCCCTGATCCAACTCATGACGGAAGAGGAGCTGAAGTTCGTCATCGGCCATGAGCTCGGCCACCTCATCAACCAGGACGCACGCCTGCTCAACCTGGTGACCTTCGTCTTCCAGGACGGAGATATCCCCGTACTGCTCACCCACAAAATCAGGCTGTGGCAACAACTCGCCGAACTGGTGGCGGACCGCTACGGATACATGGCGGTCGGGAACCTTAACAGCTGTATTTCAGCCTTCTTCAAGATGTCTTCCGGACTCGACTTCGACAAGATGGGCATCGACTTCGACTCCTTCATCAAGGAGAACATCAAGCGTCTGAGCTACTTCAAGGAAGAGGAGGGTCTCAGCTGTGACGACCACCCGATCAACCCGATCCGAGTGGAGGCCATCCACCTCTTCTCCGAGGCGCAGAACGACAAGGAACTGACGGAGAAGATGCAGGGACTCATCGAAATACTCATGAAGGTGCGCAGTTCCGAACTGGACAAGAACCTCTCCGTCTTCATCGCCACGGCGGGTCTCATCATCGCCTCCTGCGACGGCTACATCAACCCGAACGAAACCGACCAGATACTGGACAACCTCGCCTCCCTGCAGATATTTCCTATCCAATATATCGAGGAACTCTCCAAACAGAACATCTCGAAACTATTCGAGGAGTCCGTCAAGAACATCTTGGAGATCAACCCTACCCTACGCGACACCATGTTGCTCTACATCATGGGCATCATCATCGCGGACAAACGGTTCGATCCGAAGGAGCTCGACCTCCTCTACAACATCGGAGAAGACCTTCTCGGCTACTCCCGCAAGGAGATCGCCCACTACTTCGCCGCAGCCATCCAAGAGGGATTCACGCCTAGCCACGAAGGGTTGAAATAAGACTTATTTCAACCTTTCTAGCCATAATTATGCCTTTCCCCAACGATCTATTAATGTTGAAATATATCAAAAAAGGAATCGAGAAGCCAAAAAGATGTAGCCAACATTATGAAACAAACAAAAAAATTGCTAAATTAGAATAAATTATAAAATTTATAATAGGGTTAAATAGGGTATGTGTTCCAATACACCAATTTAGAACAAGCATTGGGACACGAATGTTTCACTAAAAATTCTTATGTTATGAGGAAGAATTATTTATTATTCTTAACCACAATGGGGTTATGGGCATCCGTCTGTGCGGAACCGACTTTCGTGACGATCGAATTCAAGGATCTCACAAAGAAATCATTCGTACTGGCGGAATCACCGGTTTTTCAGTACAGGAACGACAGTTTAGTGGTGAACGGAAACTTATCGACCTCCTATCAGTTCGACAAAGTAGCCAAGTATTATTTCGAGGGAGAAACCTCAGGCATCCCGGACGTCTCAGCGAACGAGGTGCGCGTCACTTACCTGGACAACCAGCACATTCAGGTGGAAGGTCTGAAAGCCAACACACAAGCGGCGTTGTTCTCCATCCTAGGCCAAGTAATCGAACAGAAAAGATCGGAAGAAGGAGAAGCCATCCAATTCACACTACCTGCCGCCAAAGGAGTTTATATATTAAAAGTTAACGAACAATCCATTAAAATCATAAAGGAGTAATACCATGAAAAAAAATATTCTATCATGCATGATGGCACTCATCTGTGTCATCAGCGCCTCCGCTACGCAAAAAATGTACGTAGAAACAACATCTGGAGACGGAATAATGACAACCGTCATCGAAGCCTCCCTTGTCGACTCGGTTTTCCATTGGGAAACCACAGACACGAAATCAGTAAGAGTTCTCGCAGGAATGAGGATTCCTTACGAATTCCCGCAAGGCACATTGAAACGGATCTATTTCACACCCGAGTTCAAAGACATCAACGGAGACCTCTATACCATTAGTCCTTGCAGAATCGGCATGAGCAGCGATGATGACAATATTCCGAGCATGTCTTTCCAATACAAGCCGGAAAGCAAACAATTGAAGCTCACGTTCTCCAAACTGCAAGGAATCTGTTGCAACGACCAATGGCTCGCTCTCTTAGCGTACAAGGGAGACACCCTCTACATCGAGCCCAAGCAACCAGGCCCCGCACCTTGCGACTGTATCTGCCCATACACCGTATCCTTCACCTTGTATAACATCGAAGCACGCAAATACCACTTTATGGCGATGGATTATCCCGACGGCTTCGACATCGACCTGGCAGAGAAGACGGAAGGTATAATTTACAAAGCGCCCAAAGGCATCTTCCAGAAAACAAGCAAATGCTTGGACGAAGAATACGCGAAAAAACGGGAAGCGCTTGAGATGGACGGCCAACAAGGAGGGCTCAGGAATCCCCTTGGTCTCAGGGTCGCGGAAGCGGACACATTGGTCTCTTACCAATACGATCCTGAAAACAACGAACTGCTCATCGTCTCTCACGGTTTGAAATTAATTTGCTGCAGCGAAATAAGCAGCATAACGACATTCAGGAACAACACCATCTTCATCAGCACAGGGGAGGAAGGCATAAGCATATGCGACTGCATGTGCATCCTCGACGTCACAACGAAGGTGAAGAACATCGAAGCGAAGAAATACCGCTTCAACGTGGACGGAGATGAATTTGAAGTGGACTTCTCCCAATCCACGGAGGGCGTCATACTTCGGCAATAAGAAGGAGAAGCAACGATAGCGAAGGGCATAGGGAGGTGGCCAACATCGTCCCCATGCCCTTCCCTATTCTATCAGATCGGGGGAAACAGCATGAAACCCTCTTCCACGCTCGACACAAGGACCCATCATCACAGACAGCATGAGGAGTCTCTCCCCCTACCAATTTGTTTATACATCAACATTTCGAATAGTTTTTAATTGAAGCAAATCAATAAAGATTACATTGACAACAAAAACGAGCCGTCAGTATTTGATTTAACTAAAATTGTCACTACATTTATGGCGGTTTTAAATAGGGTACGCTTTCAACGCGCGCCGCACTTGACGCACATTGGGGGGTAAATTGTTTCACATAAAAATTACAACAACATGAAGAAAAAATGTTTACTATTATTGGCCGCATTAGGGGTCTGTGGATCTGTCTGTGCAGAGCTCACTCTCGTAACGATTGAGTTCAAAGATTTAACAAAGAAATCATTTGTATTGTCGGAATCACCAAAATTCCAGTACAGGAACGATAGCTTGATCGTGAACGGAAGCGCCTCAACCGCATATCCATTCAAAAACGTAAGCAAATTCCTTTTCGAAGATAGCGAATTGTCTAAAATACCTGCCATCGTATCGAACGAGGTACGCGTCACCTACTTAGACAACCAAAACATTTTGGTCGAGGGACTGAAGGCAGGCTCTAATGTCGAATTGTTCTCCCTATTGGGTCAACTGATCGAAAAGAAGAGTTCTACAAACGGAGAAGCCCTTCAATTCAAATTGCCCGAAACAAAAGGTGTCTATGTGTTGAAAGTAGACGACCAATCTATCAAGATCGTAAGAAAATAAAGTCATGAAAAAACATATACTCACTGGCGTGATGACGCTTTTTTGCGCCATCACAGCCACTTCTACGCCCCAAATGTACGTGGATGAAAAAGTAAGCGATGGAATCAAAACACACATCTACGACATCTCCGCAGTGGATTCCGTTGTCCATCAAACCGTCGACTCCATTCCTCAGGTGAAGGTCATGATGAACCGATACAGTCCCGACATCTACCCTGCGAAAAATCTGGAGCAGATCTATTTCACCCCTGACGACAAAAAGATCGACACGAAGCTAGCTTCTTACAGCAAATGCAAAGGGGGAACGACAGTCGAGAACAGCAACGGGATCTCCCCTCACCACAACGACACCATCGCCACCTATAAATATGACCGTGAGAATAAAACATTGCATATCAGGCTAATATCTCTCACTGGCGAATGCTGTGGCGACGGATGGATCATAAACGCAACCACACAGGATAGTACCATCGTCCTAATTCCTATTCAAACTGGAGAAAGAGGATGCAACTGCATTTGCTCGTACGACGTGAAGGTGGACCTGACGAACATGGTGCCTCGTCTATACAACTTCATGGTGAGGAATGACAAATTCAGCATCGACCTCTCCGAAAGCACGGAAGGTATTATCCTGGACATTCCAAGAGGCTACTACAATAGAAGCAGCGATTGCAAGTACGTCGACGACGGATTCAGCGATATCTACCCACGGGAAGACGCTTTCCCTCCTATCTCTCCAACTGCGCCTAACCAAGACACGGATATTGACATGACAAAGGAGAGTCACGCATTGGTGAAATACATCTTTGAGCCAGAAAACGGAACGGCATTCATCGTCTCCGTCAACAGAATGTTCAACTGCTGCTCCACAAAAGGCTCCAAGGTGAGGGTTTCAGGCGACACGGTATTCGTCAACTCGTACGAAACCACCATGGGCGAAGAGATGTGCGACTGCGAATGCCCATACGACATCTCAACCTCGATAGAGAATCTGAAGCCTAAAAAGTATATCTTCATCGTGGACGGCACGGAGTTCAAAATAGACTTGGAGAATGATACAGTACTTAACAACACGATATACGACTTCGAGCGTGGATTGTTCGTCAAGAACAGCCCATGCAAAAACGTGGTTGGCGACGAAGAAGAGCTCAGAGAGGAACCGACGCCTACCACTCCTGAGCATATCGAGGGGAGCGATACGCTGGTCTCCTATCAGTTCGACCCGATGGCAGGCACGGGACTCATCGTCTCCCACTCCCGCACGTTGAATTGCTGTAGCAAAAAGGGTTCCAAAACAACCATAGATGCAAGCAACATCACCATCACCACGACGCAATCGGGAGATGTTTGGTGCCAATGCGATTGCATGTTCGACATCACCACCAAAGTGATGGGACTGCACCTCAACAAGAAGTACACGTTCAACGTGGACGGCACGAAATTCGACATAGAATTCGATGGTGATGCACCTGTCAGCGGGGTTGTCACCAAATGAACGAATGGCAAGCTTCCTCTTGCAGAAAAGGGGAGGTGAATAGCATACGATAAAAAAATTTAATAATTTTGTGGAGGTGCAGGATAATGTCCCTCCACATTTTTTATAGAACGAGTATGGCACTAAAAAAGATTATCAATCCATGGTATAATTACCCCGGCTACAACTGCTTCGGCTGTAGCCCCGACAACCCTATCGGCCTCCATCTAAGTTTCTACGAGGATGGAGATTACATTGTAAGCACCTGGCATCCCAGCAAGAACTACCAAGGCTGGATCGACACGATGCACGGAGGCATTCTGAGCACACTGATCGACGAGGTGTGCGGATGGGTCGTCACCCGCAAAATGCAGGCGAGCGGCTATACCGTGCAGCTGAACGTGAAGTTCCGCAAAGCGGTCCCGACCAACGAACCCGAGCTGACAATCCGCGCCAAGGTGGATAAACAGGTGCGCAACCTCGTCTACCTCCACGCAGAGATAACGAACAGCAAAGGCGAGCTCTGCAACGAAGGCGAGGTGGTCTACTTCCTGATGAACGAGGAGAAATCAAAGGAGATGGGCTTCCTGCAATGCAAGGTGGAGGGAGAATAGTTGGGGATTAGATGGACGCTTTTAGCGATGCGGGCGCAAAATTGTTGATTAGCAGATAGGCTTTTCGTACAAGCAGACTTTTTTTCTCTTTTCTAAACAAACATGACCCTCAATCACGTTTATTTAGAAAAGAGGAACATTGGCTTAAATTTGATCCAATCAACAATCGGAACATTATATTTCTTCCCCAAGACCTCACATTCATTAAGCCAATATTCATAATAATTAGAAGAACCGAACATGTCCGGACGGAATTCCTCTATTAACTTTTTCATATCCTCATCACAGCTAATTAATAAATCTTTTATAACGTCAAAATGTTGAACTATTCTATTAAAAACCTGAGGAACAGGACTTTCCAACTTCAAACCATTAACGTGCGTTATTTGTCCTCCGGCAGAAAACTCATCTCGGATATTTGGAAGAACAACTTGGCAATATGAACATAGCCATAAGGAGAACTGATTATATTTGTCCTTTGACCTTTGAGGCGACATGGTTTCAGGGAACAAAATAAGACACTTTGCGATAAGTAAATCCTTCTCTTTTGTAGACAAAGTATTCCATAAGCGTATGGAAAAGCTTTTCCCCTCCTCGACATTATCCGATGTTAACCACCATGGCATCCTACCTTTACCCTCCATCCGTGCTTTTTCCTTATAATAATGCCTTACTTGGTCAATAGCATTAGATGAATTCCTAAAAGTATTATAATCCGTATTCATTTTTGAGAATATAGTCTGATCTTTCTTTAAATCCATGTTTATCAGATATCTAGGAGAATGCGTCACAGCCACATCACATAAAACATCTTGATATGGCCGGCATCTAAATTCTGGAATATTTCCACCTAACTTTCCAAATAACATGTAAATATCCTCAACATATTCGTCTCTGGTAGACTCTATAATACTACTTCCAGTAGAAGTCCATGAATCACTCTGAGTAGACTTCACCTCAATGCCAAAATACTTATCTGAAATAATATCTGGGAACTTTTGACCAGACACAAGAACTACATTTTCCGAAGAAAAAGGAGTATTATTGCACGCTTTCTTGATTATATCAGCGGATAACAATTCTAATTTAGAAGGAGATATTTTCCTATATTTATCAGGGAACTTAGAAGAATCTTCGTTTAGAAGACATTCCGTCTTTGCCATTAAATCAGAAAACGCATTTCTTGCCTTATCAACATCTATTTTTCTGATCGCAATAATATTATTCTCACCTTCCATATCACTCAAAGTACTTATGCCAAATTTCTTCCAACCTTTTCGCGATATTATAAGCCAGCACAGGAGGCACCGCATTGCCAATCACCTTATAGGCTCCAGAGGCGCTAACTGCGAAACGACTCGTGCCAGCCTTGCGGTAAACGAACGGATAGTCCGGCGGGAATGTTTGTATCAAGGCGCACTCCCTTGGAGTCAACCTTCTCTCTTTCAAACCTTTACTCAGCTCATCCGAGTATTTGCCGCCATGCTCCGCCGACAAACGTCGGTACTCTATGTTTCCATGGTGCTCGGACCTGATCGTCGGGCCTAAACCCCTGAGGTTCACCTCACTCTGCCCTTGGCAGTGGCTACCCATGTACTTCGCCTTCGAATAATTGATGTGGGAGAGATCCGCACTATCCTCAGGCTCTTTCAAGTCACGGAAAACATCCGCACACGTCACAGGAGGCAACAGGCTTGGATCCTTCATCGTATAAGCGTGGGTTGGCGTCGGATAAGGATTGTATTCTTCCGGGATGTTCCCGCTCTCGAAGATCCTTCTCGCGGTCTCATTCAGTGCGGATTTCTTCACACCGATGAAGATCACACGCTCCCGCATCTCCGGCACACCATAGTTGCCCGCATTCAACACTTGGGGGTCAAACACGTAATAATCATGGCCATCCGCAGAGGCGAAATCCTTTTGGATGATATCCTTCACATCACCCAAGCTGACCAATCCCTTCACGTTCTCCGCAATAAAGATCTTAGGTTTGACGATGTCTATCACCTGCTTCATCCAGAAATAGAGTTTTCCTCTCGTCTCTTCCGAAGCCTCATCCTCCGTCCTTTTCTCGCCATTATGGCTCATTTGGGAGTCGAAGCCCTTCCGCTTGCCCGCAACACTGAAATCCTGGCAAGGAAAACCGCCCGTGACAATATCCACGGAGGAGGGGAAAGCGTTGTCACCATTCTGATGCGCCTTGACCAAATCCACCACACTCTCCGTATGGAACACATCACCACCGCAACCGAACCGTCCCATGTATTTCGTCCACGAATGGAAAGCCTCCGACAAGATATCGTTGGCGAAGACCGTACGGAAGCGGTTCTTCTTCAGGAGAACCCAATTGTCATTGACCGCACGCTCAATCCATCCAGACGCTTCCGGGACAGACCTTCTATTGCAGATAAATCCGCCTTCGAAGCCAAGGTCCATGCCTCCGCAACCAGAGAATAGAGACAAGACATTCAGGCAATTCTTCCCGGAGCGATTCCCGAAAGAAACTGCGCAAGCCTCTTCAGTGCCAGACAAGAAGTCCGCCACCTCTTCTTTGTCATACAGATTGGACCGATTCATCATTCACAAATATTTTCATTAAAAGAAGGCTCGATACGAGACCGAGCCTTCTTTCCAAATATTATTTAGAGTAAATTATTAATACTCCATCTTTGTCATACGAACGTATGATTGGTAACGCTTCTTAGCCATCTCCTCAGAGGCGTTGAACAACTCTTGCGCCTCGTTAGGGAATTGCTTCATAACGGAAGCGTAACGAACCTCACCCTTCAAGAAGTCTTGGAACTTGCTGTAGTCAGGCTCTTTTGAATCCAATGTGAATGGGTTCTTGCCTTCAGCCTCCAAAGCTGGGTTAAATCTCCACAAGTGCCAGTATCCACACTCAACGGCCTTAGCCTCCTCAGCCTGAGCCTTGCCCATGCCGGCCTTCAAACCGTGGTTGATACATGGAGCGTATGCGATAACCAAAGATGGTCCGTCGTATGCCTCAGCCTCCTTAAGCGCCTTCAAGCATTGAGCTTGGTTAGCACCCATAGCGATCTGAGCCACATAAACATAACCATAAGTGGTAGCGATCATACCCAAATCCTTCTTACGTACTCTCTTACCGGATGCGGCGAACTTAGCGATAGCGCCAAGAGGAGTAGCCTTAGAAGACTGACCACCCGTGTTAGAGTAAACCTCAGTATCCAATACCAAGATGTTCACGTTCTTACCGGAAGCGATCACGTGATCCAAACCTCCGTAACCGATATCGTATGACGCACCGTCACCACCGATGATCCATTGAGAACGCTTGATCATATAGCCAGTCAACTCTGACAATTGCTTGCAGTGGTCGCACTTGCTCTTACCAGCCTCAACGATAGGGATGATCTTCTCAGTGATCTCTTGTGACTTAGCGGCGTCGTTTCTGTTATCCAACCAAGCTTGGAACAACTCCTTAGCATCAGCAGGCGTGCAGTCAGCGGCGATAGCCTCAGTCATAATCTTCACGATACGCTCGCGCATCTTCTCGTTAGCCAATTCCATACCCAAACCGAACTCGCAGAAGTCCTCGAACAAAGAGTTAGCCCAAGCTGGACCTTGACCCTTCTCGTTCTTCGTGTAAGGAGTTGATGGGATAGAACCAGAGTAGATAGAAGAACAACCCGTTGCGTTAGCCACGATCTCGCGGTTACCGAACAATTGGGAGATCAACTTCACGTATGGAGTCTCACCACAACCCGAGCAAGCGCCGGAGAATTCGAACAATGGAGTAGCGAACTGAGAGTTCTTAGGGTTGGCAGTGATGTCAACCAAGTGTTGCTTGCTGGAAACCTTCTTAACAGCGTATTCCCAGTTAGCGGACTCAACAGCCGTAGCCTTGGATTCAGGATCGAACGCAACCATCTTAAGAGCTTGCTTGCCCTTCTCAGGGTTGTTACCCAAACATACGTCAACACAGTTGCCGCAGCCCAAGCAATCCAAAACGCCAACCTGCATACGGAACTTCATGCCCTTCATGGCAGCAGGCGCCTTCATCTCGATCATGTCGCCGTTCATGCCCTTAGCCTCATCGTCAGTCATAACGATTGGACGGATACATGCGTGAGGACAAACGAACGCACAGTTGTTACATTGGATACAGTCAGCGGCATTCCATTGAGGAACGAACGCAGACACACCACGTTTCTCGTATGCGGCTGTACCAGCAGGCCACTCACCATCCTCGATGCCCTTGAATGCGGAAACTGGCAACAAGTCACCGTTCTGCGCATTGATAGGACGAACGATCTTATTGATGAACTCAGGATCGTCGTTCTTCTTAGCTGCATCCTCGCCGAGCTTAGCCCAAGCTGGATCGATAGCCAACTCTTTATATTCACCACCACGGTCTACCGCAGCGTAGTTCTTGTTCACGACATCCTCACCCTTCTTTCCGTAAGACTTAACGATGAACTTCTTCATCTGCTCAACAGCCAACTCTACAGGGATGACACCTGTGATACGGAAGAATGCAGATTGAAGGATGGTATTGGTACGGTTACCCAAACCGATCTCTTGAGCGATCTTGGTAGCGTTGATGTAGTAAACCTTGATATTGTTCTTAGCGAAGTAAGCCTTCACCTTGTTAGGCAAGTTCTTAGCCAACTCCTCGCCTTCCCAGATCGTGTTCAGCAAGAACGTACCGTTCTTCTGCAAACCACGAGTCACATCGTACATGTGGAGGTAAGCCTGAACGTGGCAAGCCACGAAGTTAGGCGTGTTCACCAAGTAAGTGGAACGGATAGGCGTATCACCGAAACGCAAGTGTGAGCAAGTGAAACCTCCTGACTTCTTAGAGTCGTAAGAGAAGTATGCTTGACAGTGCTTGTTGGTGTTGTCACCGATGATCTTCACAGAGTTCTTGTTAGCGCCGACAGTACCATCAGCACCCAAACCGTAGAACTTAGCCTCGAACATGCCGGCGCCACCCACAGCAACCTCCTCCTTCTTAGGAAGGGAAGTGAAGGTAACATCGTCCACGATACCGATCGTGAAGTGGTTCTTAGGCTCCTTCATCGCCATGTTCTCATATACAGAGATGATTTGAGCAGGAGTAGTATCGTTAGAACCCAAACCGTAACGGCCACCGATCACCTTAGGAGAATCCTTCACGTCGAAGAATGCCTCGCGAACGTCCAAATACAAAGGATCACCATTTGCGCCTGGCTCTTTCGTTCTATCCAATACGGTAACCACCTTAGCGCTCTTAGGAACTGCAGCGAGCAAATGCTTGGTTGAGAATGGGCGGAACAAGTGAACAGCCACCAAACCAACCTTCTCGCCCTTAGCGGCCAAGAAGTCGATCACCTCACGGATACACTCCGTTACGGAACCCATGGCGATGATGACACGGTCAGCGTCCTTAGCACCATAGTAATCGAACAAACCATAGTTACGTCCAGTGATCTTAGAGATCTCCTTCATGTAGTTCTCAACGATCTCAGGAACGTTGTTGTACATTGTATTGCAAGACTCACGGTGAGTGAAGAACGTATCAGGGTTCTCCGCCATACCGCGCATTACAGGCTTATTTGGATTCAAAGCTCTTGAACGGAATTCAGCCAACTTCTCTTGGTCGATCAATCCAGCCAAATCCTCGTTGTCCAACTTCTCGATCTTCTGGATCTCGTGTGAAGTACGGAATCCGTCGAAGAAGTTCAAGAAAGGAACTTGAGACTTAATGGTTGACAAGTGTGCTACACCAGCCAAGTCCATAACTTCCTGTACTGAACCCTCAGCCAACATCGCAAAACCAGTCTGACGGCATGCGTAAACGTCCTGATGGTCACCGAAGATACAGAGAGAGTGGGATGCGATGGTACGAGCTGACACATGGAACACAGCCGGCATCTTCTCCGCAGCGATCTTGTACATGTTAGGGATCATCAACAACAGACCCTGGGAAGCGGTGTAAGTGGATGTCAAAGCACCCGCCTGGATTGCACCGTGAACTGCACCAGCGGCACCTGCCTCTGACTGCATTTCTGTTACAGACACTGTCTCGCCGAAGATGTTCTTGCGACCTTGAGCGGCCCACTCATCCACGTGCTCAGCCATCGTTGAAGATGGTGTGATTGGGTAGATACAGGCGCACTCGCTGAACATATAGGAAATATGTGCAGCAGCCTCATTACCATCACAAGTGATGAATTTTTTTTCTTTAGCCATAATTTTATAAATTGAACAATAAAAATTCCAATCTCAACTGTGAAAAACAACCATTTTCACACGAAACGCAAAATTAGTAAAAAAATTTTGCATAACCCGCAAACGACCAACTTGTTTGAGAAATTTATTTCAACAAATTCCCAAACGCTAGCAGATACTGCACAAACACACTTGTATATGCAACAAATTTAGGAAGCACGACAGATTATATCAATATTTTCATTACCTTTGCAGAGTGAATGCTATTTGCAGAGTGAATGCTAAGTGTATGGAAAAAAATTAATGGTTTATTTAAAAATTTGCCACTATGGTAGTTTATGCATGTCCTAACATAAGTGATTCTAACATTAGAATCAAAGAAGTCCAATTCAAAAGCGATGCGGACTTGATTGTCTACAAATGTCCGACCATGGCAGACTCCACCTCGGAAAACACGAACTGGTTTTTTAGCGACAGTCCAGCCAATGCGTCCCTAAAAGTCTATTTCGTGACTAACACCGCCGATGCGAACCTAAGAGTCTATTTCTCAATATTCAGGACCGACGCGCATTGGTTGAATCCGTTCAAAGAACATCTGATAAACAAACGCCACTTATAAAAGTTCGACACACAACACAAACACTATAATGATTTGTTTCCCCTAAGCGGGCAACGCCAGGTCTTCTTCAACCAACAGTTTCCATCTCAGAAACATAGTTGATCATACCCCATGGAGAAATGCGGTCCTTTCTGTCAGAACTGAACAGAAAGGAGTATCTCGTGCGTGTTCGACGGCAAGTGGTTAACCCTACCGGTATTAAGGTCGAACGTATAGCCAAACCTATACTTTTCCCTCCATTCAAATCCCGCCGTGATAGCGATCATAGACATATCAATCGGATTGGACAAGTCTGGTTTCCATGTGACGCCTCCCCAAATGAAACGATTATAGAAGGCCATAGCGTTGATCTCCAAAACATTCACTTTCTTTTTGTGCATATAGACCAAAGCAGGAGCAATGTCGAAAAGATCATTCAACGGAATAAAACCACGGCCATAGAAGTAGAAATGACGTCCTGGTTTAAATGTGGTCGTACTATCGTTCAACATATGGGTACAAGAGGCGCCCACCAACCAATGCATGGAGGTAAACTCAAGTCCGAAGTTCATGTCTGGCTTAACCTCCGTAGTCTTCTCCTGCACATAAGTGTCAGGATCGCTGTACTCCGACACATCCCTCATGATATTGTCCTGAGGATTGAAATAGCCGAAATTAGCACCGCCGGAGAGACCCATGGAGAGGATATATTTCTCCGTAACATCCAAATGGTAAGAGTATACGACCTGCGCATTGGTTGAACTGTGCCCGATTCCGAGATGGTCGTGGTAGACGGAGAGACCCAAGCTGGACTTCAGGTTCTCACAATACCCGGAGATGTTGAACAAACCAGTTTTAGGGGAGTGATCCACACCCATCCACTGGAGTCGTCCCAAAAGGAAAGCATCGAACTTGCTGTTGTTACCCGTACCAGCAGGATTGACATTGATACGGGAGAAGAATTGTTGGGAAAGCAACAAATCTTGCTGCGCATCCGCAGGACGTACATATAAGGTCAAAAAGCATAAGAATGCTATAAGCTTGCCGATATTCTTTTTTTCCATTTTAAATAAAATGCTTTATTGTCTAAACTAGAATCAATTCAACTTGATAATCTCAACACGACGGTTCTTTTGGTGATCCTCCTCCGTCTGCGCGTTCTTCACGATAGGATGGTATTCCCCATCACCCCTCACTTTCAGACGATCCAATTTCACATCCCTCAGCAACAGATGGAAGCGCACCCATTCCGCACGTTTCAGGGAAAGAACGTCATTGTATTCGAAAGTACCTCTCTCATCCGTATGGCCCACCAACAGGAATTGGCTATTCGGGTAAGAGTTGATGAAATCAAGCACCACCTCGAAATCCTCTTTATACGTACCGTTCGGGATATCTTTGTCGAACTCGAAGTAGAAGATGCGCATCTCCTTGGTGGCCACCACGTTCGGAGAGACCTTCAACACAGTGTCTGGATTCTTCTTCAACGCCTCGTCCAAACGTCTCTTACTAACCGTTGTTTTGGAGTTATTCAGAGCATCTTCGATTCTTTTGTTTTGGTCAGCGGAGCGATTATCGTCTTGCGCATAGGCCGTCAGACTATCTGCGGCACGGCTAGCCTCCTCCAAACGTTTCTGTTCCGCCAGCAAGCGTTCCTCCTCACGTTTCTTCTCCTCCGCCAACTTCCGGGCGGCCTCCTCGTCGATGTCCGCCAAGAGGCGAGGTTTCGAAGTGCCCTGAGGATTCACTCCATAGACGTCATATTTACCTTCGTCCGGTCTCGTATTGCGGACAGGACGATCGGAACCGAAAGTCAACGAACCATCATCGGCCAGGAACGGATAATTCTCATCCGAAGAGGAATTGACCCTCACATCCATTCTCTGAGGAACACCCCACTCGCCGTCCACATCCTTCTCCACCTTGAAGATGTCAAGGCTTTTGGAACCGTACATGTTCGAGGCGAAATACATCACAGTCTCATCCTCATTCAACGTCGGGTTCAGCACAACGACCGAGTCGTTCGGCATATAACGCCAATTGGCATAGGCCATGACCGAGCCCCGGTACTTGTCGCGTTCCACACCCGACCCAAGGATCTTCACGGACTTGTCCATCGTCCATTCCCCACTCTTTTTCTGCTTGGCAGTATACAACTTCCCCGCCTTGGAAAAATAGAGTTTACCACTCTTATTGCCATAAGCGACTTGTCCATCAGGAGAGATCTTGTCCAAATCCTCCGTGTAGGTGAGGTTGATCAGATTACCATCTTCATCCAAATCCGCAACAAAAGCGCTGTCATTGCGGACAAAAAGGATTTTCCCGTCCTTATATCTCGAAATCACATCTTTCACGCCAACATTCTTCGTTTTCAAAAAACTCGAACGCTGGGAGCAAAAACCACTTTCCATGGAGGAGAAAACTCCTATGACGAATAGGATAAGAAACAGCTTTTTCATCATTATATTACCCGCTATAATTATTTCTTAAATATTTCAATCGTTCCCTTCACGACTCTATCATCCTTCAATGTAAGGACATAAATGTAGACTCCCGGATCGGCGAGCTTGCCTCTGTAATAGCCATCCCATCCGGAATTAGAGTTGCACACGACATCTCCGTAACGATCATAGATCGTCACAGGATAGCCTGGCATGAAGTCATCGTTCTCACCATCCACATTATGAGGTGTGAAGACCGTAGGAATCACAATGTTATCAACCAATGCCACACGAAGCATATCCGTCTCCATATTATCACACTCACCATTCTCCGCAATCACATAATAGGAGACGTTACCATTCGGAAGATCCGTGTAAAAGCTTTCGTCCGACACGGAGAGAAGATGTTCATCACCCGACTCATCCACGGCATACCACTTGTACGGACCATAAATAGGACCCGAGGAAGTAACATCCAAACCAACACCTGAGCCATACTCGAACACCTTGTTCGGAGAAGAGAGAGAGATGGTGGCCGGTTTCGCAACCTGTACCGGGACAGAGTCGGACAATGAGTTCTCACACACACTATCCACCACCATTACCCATAACGTGTCACTATTTTCGAAGAACACCGTTCGAACAGTAGTATCCGTCTCCACGCCATCCCACCAAATGTATTTCTTAGCTTCGCCCGTCAAGACAGAGGCTTCCATACGAATGGAATCTTCCCCTTGTTGACAGATGCTCTCCGCATCCAGAGAGAGAGAGACTGAAAGAGCGGACCTCACCTCAACATTTATCTCCTTCGTCACTGACTCACACACATTCCAACGGGAAGTGGCAGTCACTGAATAAGTAGTTGATTTACGAGGCATATCCCGCAACGTATCCCCTTTCGTACCATTATTCCACTCGACGCTGCCTAGGGTGTACCAAGGTGCATCCGGGAAGAATAAACCGTTAATCATGGCGGCAGACGTCATATCTCCGGAAGCGTTCGTGTCAAGTTCAGGAGTCCTCCTGTTGTCCACATTCAAGACAACACCGTCAGAATCCGTCTCACAGATAACCGATTTATCCACCATGACAGAGAAATCGATCGGCGCATCCAAGACGACACGAACCGTATCAGACTTACTTGGGCATATGCGGTATTCCGACTCTACCTTCACGGTGTAGACTGAATCAGAAGCGGCGTGCATCAACATCTGCGCGTTTTCGTCGGAACAAGACCAACGATATCGGCTTGCGGCACCCTTCTCCAACACTACGGAAAGAGCGAGCGTATCGTATATACATACCGTGTCGCGGTCAACCTCCAAATGGAACGCAAGATCCTGCTCCACAAATATTGTACGATGATACTCAGAGACCACGTCATCATCCTTCGCTATAACCGCTTTATACGTGGTAGTGGAATCGATGGAGACAGTTATGGAATCCGAGCCCGTCATGTTCAAATCCACCAATTCATCACCATTCATGATATACCATTGCAACGTATAGCCCTCCGGTATCGTACCCAACTTGCGTTTATCCACAGACAAAGTCACCTCCTTTTGGGTAGCACAGATAGAATCCGGCCAACCCACCGGCAACAATTTGTTCATACGGAACATAAGTTTGTTCGATATTCTATCGGTTCCACAAGAGACTGAGTCGGAAGCCGCGAATGCCTTCAGATCATCCTCGTTAGTGGATACCAACACACGGAGCAACACATCCGATTCGAAACCAGAAGTAGGAATAAGCACGTCCGATTCGGTCGTCGGACCAAGGACAGTCTTCCATTTAACAGAGTCCGTCGAACTCTGATAGAGATATACCTTAGGGAATTTATCCTCATCTTCTGTCGTCACAACAACACGTTGTTTATCGGAAGTGATCGGCAACTCACGGACGGAAGTGCCTTCAAAGCTCAAGTTGATAGACGAGCCACAGTTCCCATTACCCACGAAGAATGTGCGTGTCGCAACCGTTCCCTTCGCATCCATACTCTTAGCCGTCACCGTCACAAAGCCATCCGTTTTGACGTCATGGGCGATAAGGACACCCTCACTGGTGATATGAGCCACCACATCATTGTCGGAGCTCCACTCGATCTCCTTTTGGGTAGGATCACCAGGGAACAGGGAGGCGTTCATCCGCAAAGTGTCGCCATGTGTCAGACAAGCACATCCCTGGATGGATATGGAATCCACATAGATAGGATCCTCAATGTAAATATAGATGGTCGTATCGCCCGACAATTGGTAAGAACCGTCGTTATTCTTTCCGTAATGCAGATGGTAAGAATACTTGCCCGCCTCACAGAACAGTTCGACGGTACCCGTCTCGTCCGTATAGGAACTATTATAGAATTGTCCTTCCTTGTTCACATCGAGCAACAGATTAGTTCCATACTTTTTGCTTGATTTATACAAGACCTTATACTTCACGTCGTACATCTTCGTTCCGGATATGATGTCGAAGTCCAGATCGTAATCCTTCACGATGAAGTCCCTCTTGATATCCAAGATACGGAGTTGGTACCGTCCAGGCACGAGATGATCGATAATCAAGCCTTCGGAATTGGTCCGCAAGCCCTCATGGTTGTCATAATCGTATTCCAGCGAGGACATGAGCTCGCCATTCTCGTCATACTTGTAGATGTTTCCGAACACACCGCTCACCAAATCGAGGTTAGCATCCTTGATGGTAATGGAGACAGAGCGTTTCACAGGCACCACGATATACACCGTGGTATCCTCCCCACCCTTTTCCGAGATATTAAAATCACAAGTGAACGATCCGTTGTAATCATAATCCTTTAAGACATATTTCACATAGTAGTCGCCCATTTCGCAAATCGTGTACTCCTCGAAAACCCAGGCAGCGCCTTTGCCCTCATAGTCATCGTAGAACTTGGAAATCGACTTGGAATACAATGCGTCAGGGTTCCGTTTGTAAACATCCATGTTCATGATTTGAGGATACACCACCTGACCATCATGCAGGAACTGGAACTTCACCTTTTGCGTCAGAGGCGCCTTCGATTGGAAGAAGATGGTCGTATCCGCAAGAAGTTCAACCGTCTGCGTGTCGCCGAAAGCGGATAGGATATAAGTTCCCTCCGTGAAATCCTCCGAGTAATGTCCGGCACTATCCGTCACAAGCTTGGAGATGAAACCGTTCGACTCCAACATCACATACTGTCTCGACTCGAATTTAGAATGATTCACATCGATCAGTTCTATGTTCAGTTTGTGGAATGGCAGGAGTTCAGTTCTCACATGGATGGCTGTGTCCTTCTTTTCCACGACGAAGACATTCGAGAGACTCGTGTGATACCCCTTCTCATCGAGGTTAACCATATTACGGTAAATACCTTCCGCCATTAGGATAGGCAGATCATACAGATAACGGACAGTATCTCTCCATCTACCCATATACTCCACGTAACGTTCCTGGTCATCAGTAGGCCAAATCAATATCTTCCTAACCGACGAAGGGATAAACTTCTCTTCCCCATAATAGAAGTCGAAATAGACTTTCGTATAATCGTCAGGGTTAATGTAGACCGTCAAAGAAGTGTCATGATCCACCTCTATTCCCCTCGTAGTATCCCTCAGCACCGCAATATCATACACGTCAGGGCTGACAAGCCAAGAGACCTTACCGGAATCCTCCGTCAACGCATAAGGGGACTCCGAAGAATTGTCCAACGTAAGCAGCAAGTTACACTGAATCAAAGGCAAAGGCATGCTATCCAGCACGGAACGTACCGTCACCTCCAATAGAATAGGGTTGCCAGACTCGATCTCTTCGTTCACCGGAATTTTGAAACGGGTTTCAACCCCGCCTCCTTCACCCGTAGTATCAGGCAACGTCGGCAAAATCAGATAGACAATGTTTCCTTCCAGCGCATCATTGTCATCCACGACAAAGGTGTCGACAATCGTGCCATAATCCTTGGTCTGCACGGAACATGAATAGGTGCCCGCAGGACAAGAGACATAGTTGTCCGTGGTATTATACTTATAGTAGCCTCCGGAAATCACATCGCTATGCGCATCCACCGCACCAAACGGATAGATACTATCGGGCGCGATATGCGTAACATAAATATCCTTGGCGAAAACAGTCAAGTGGGTTCCCTTGTCATTGATGAAACAGAAGTGCGTTTGGTGGGTTATCTCACCACTCGCCACGGCAACCTCCGTGTTGATATTCTGATCCTTCACTGTCACATAGCTGGAGCCTCTGAATGTAGAATACTTGTATTGCCCTTCCGGCACCAAAAACTCCGTGACACCTGTACTATCCGACACCTTCTCCGCAATGAAGGTCTCGGTCTTATCATCATTCACCTTATAAATAGTGGCCTTCTTACCCTCCAGCATGGAACCATCTTCGTTCATGAACGTAATGGACCACAAACGGTAATCCAAATTTATCCAGGTGTAATTGCCGTCCTTAACGGAAAATTTACCATTCCGCAAATCACCGAACTCGAATGAGTATGTGTAATCACCCGCCGGAAACAGGGGATCCACCACCCTACCCGACTCGTCGGTCGTGTATGTTTTATACAAGACGCCATCCGACTCCACATTCACGGAAAGATCTGAAACGGGTCGGTTTTGAGCATCGGAAATCTCAAAAATGAGAATTCCCTCCGACATGATCACCTGGGCTATTCCCCAAATCATTGTGAAAAACACCACGAGTCTTCTAAAATTCCCCCTCATAATCACGTAATATTAATTGCTTTTTCACTAAAGTTCTATATTAAAATTTCAAGAAACACCCGCAAAATTAAAAAATAGAATCAACAATAATGTATTTAGAGTACAAAAAAAGATGTTTTTCGAAAAAAAATCCACAATTATTATATGTCAGCCCTAAAATCAGACGTTTAATTGACTTATAAAACACACAACTGGACATACCAACGGTAACTATAATATTGGTTTGACGAAAAAAATTATTTTTTGCTCTATTTTTTACATTTATATGAATTAAAAATCATCTCTTTGTGATAACTTTGTGGAAGATATTAATGCAGTTAATAAACATATTGATTACACATATTTGTCGTATGAAAAAAGCATTTAAAATTATCGGCATTGTTTTGCTATCGATTTTAGGGCTAATGCTAGTCCTTCCTTTTTTCTTTAAGGATAAAATCAAAGATGTTGCGGAAGCGGAAGCCAACAAGGCTTTGGATGCGGAGATCCATTTGGGAGACTTCTCATTAGGCTTCTTTTCCAATTTCCCGAACGCCACCTTCTCCGTGGAGGACTTCGGCATCGTGGGTGTGGATTCCTTCGCAGGTGACACACTGCTTCACGTGGACGAATTAGAGGTCGTCCTCAATCTGAAAAGCTTATTCAAGGAATCATTCGAAGTGAACAAAATAAAATTGGTCAACCCTGTGGCGAATGCCATCGTGAACGAACAAGGGAAGGCCAACTGGGAGATCGTAGAGTCCGACTCCACCGCCACCGAGGAATCGGAAGAGCCTTCCGCTCCGATCATACTTAATCTCAAGAAGGTGACAATCGAAAATCTACGGGCGTCCTACACGAGTCAACCTGACAGCATGAAAGCCTCTGTGGAAGGTGTGAACCTGGACTTGAAAGGCGTGCTTGCGCTTGACATAGAGACATTGGCGCACATCGACGAGCTGAAACTCCTGGTGGACAAGATCGCCTACCACGACGCCTCTTCCTCCAACACGGAGGCCGTCCTCGAATCCGTGGACCTGAACTTCAACGGGCAAGTGAGAGGGAACAAGACAGACCTGAAACTCTCGCTGGGTGTGGACTCCACCTCGCTCCACATGGGTGGCATCCCTTACCTGAAAAAAGCGAAAGTGAAGGCTGATGTAGACATGGTCGCAGATCTGGACAGCAGCAAATTCACCTTTGCGGAAAATTCAATCTCCCTGAACGAAATCAAGGCGAACTTCGATGGCTCGGTATGGTTGGTAGACTCCACCACCACAGATGTGGACCTGAAGCTTAACACGCCTAACATTGACTTCAAACAGATACTTTCTTTGATTCCGGCCATCTATGCGGACGATTTCTCCTCCATCCAAACAGCAGGAGAGGTGGCACTCAACGCCTCGGCGAAGGGTCGTATGCAAGGCGATACGCTTCCGGCATTCAACGCAGACCTGGAGATATCGAACGCAATGTTCAAATACCCTGATCTACCAAGCTCAATCAATAACATCAACATCAATGCGAACATCTCTAACCCAGGAGACATCACCGACTCCACCACCATCGACGTGAAGAAATTCGGGCTAACAATGGCTGGCAACCCATTCGGTATAACTCTCTTCATGAAGACTCCGATCTCCGATCCAGACTTCAGGTTCGCGGCAGACGGAACCATCGATTTCAGCAAGTTGACGGAGGTAGTTCACTTGGACGAGATGAAGATCAACGGTATCATGACCGCCGCCCTGAAAGCAAACGGAAAGATGTCTTACGTAGACAAGGAAGAATACGACCGCTTCTCCATCCTCGGTTCACTCAACATGAAGAACTTCCTGCTGAAGATGAATTCGTTGGACTTCGATGTGAACATGAACAACGCCAACCTGGACTTCACCTCGCAAAACGTGAAGATGAATGCGGACTTAGGACTGGGCAAGAGCGACCTGAAATTGGACGGAACATTACAAAACTTCCTGCAATACGCACTTAGAGGAGAGACGATCACGGGTAGCCTGAACGTCAACTCCAACTATATCGACGCAAATGAATTAATAGGTGGCGGCGAGGAAGAAAACGCTAGCGCAAGCCCTGAAAGCGCGACCGAGAACTCCATCATCGACATTCCTGGCAACGTCGATTTCGCATTGACCACCAACATCAACAAACTGCTCTTCGAGGATATTGAGATCACCCAACTGAAAGGGAACCTAGCCTTGAAAGAGAAAGTGGCGAAGATCAGCACCCTGAGCGGAAACACAATGGGTGGATCATTCAACGTCAACGGAGAATACGACGTGAAGGACACACTCGCTCCGAAAGTGGATTTGGCACTAGGATTGAAGGAGATGAAGATCTCCGAAGTCTTCACCAAGGTCTCCACCGCCAACAAACTGGCTCCGATATTGTCAGACGCTTCGGGTAACTTCTCGATGGACCTGAAATTCGACTCCAAACTGGACCATGGCATGACGCCTAACCTCTCCACTGTCAATGGAAAGGGTAAATTCTCCTCCAAGGAAGTGGGACTGAGCGAGGTAAAGGCATTCAATGAGATCGAGGACAAGACCAAAGCGATTAGCGCCCTTGCCAATAAGATCAAAATGCCTTCACTGAAAAATCCACAGATGAAGGACATCAACATCAAGTTCGCTATCAAGAACGGAAGGTTGGAGATCGATCCATTCGAGACCGCCATCCAAACCGCCATGTTCAAATTCTCCGGTTCGTCAGGCCTCGACCAGACATTGGACTACATCTCCACCATATCGCTCAAATCCATCACGGATAAGATACCAGTAGCATTGGATGTGAAGATCGGTGGCACATTCACCGCTCCGAAGGTGACTGTCGGTGCGGCCTCGACGCTCGAATCCATAAAAGAAAAAGCGTTGGAGGTTGTAGACAAGGCAAAAGAGAAAGCCATCGCGGAGGCTAAAGCGCAACGCGACAAAATGGTGGCGGAAGCCAAAGCACAGCGTGAGAAAATGATCGCGGAAGCTCAGAAAGGGGCGGACAAACTAGTGGAAGAGGCGAAGGCCAACTCCCAGAAACTGCAGGACAAGGCAACCAATCCTCTCGCCAAAGCAGCTGCCAAGAAGACCGGCGATGCGGGCATCAAGAAGGCACAAGAGCAAGCCAACAAGATGGTGAACGAAGCATCTACTGCCGGTGACAAACTGATTCAGAACGCCGAAAAGAACGGAAACGCTCTGATAGAGAAGGCTTCCGCCGCAGGCAACAACAACAAGAAAACAGAATGATTGAAATAGGAAAAATAAATAAAATGACCGTGCGAAACGTCGGTCAAAAGGAAGTGACCGTCGTCTCCGAAGATGAGGAGGTATTCAACATACCAACAGAGGAGTTCACGGAAACACCCCAGGAGGGTGATTCCGTGAAGATATTCCTCTACAAGGATGCGGACAAGAAGACGATTGGATCGGCGAAGATTCCTCTCGCCATCGCAGGCGAGTTCGAATTCCTTCCGGTCGTGCATGTATCCTCGGCGGGCGCCTTGCTCGACTGGGGTCTGAAACGCAAGCTTTTCCTCCCTTCCAAGGAGCAGACCAGCAAGTTGTCCCTCGGCGGCACCTACCTCGTGCACGTCTTCTATGACCACCATACGGAACAGGTCATCGCCAGCATGCACGTCGACGACTTCCTCGACCTGGACAAGCCTACCTACAAAAGGAACGACGAGGTGGACATCCTTTTCGCCAAAGAAACCGACCTCGGATACAAGGTGATCGTGGATGACGCCTACTGGGGATTGGTATACCATAGCGAAATCTTCGAGCACATAGACTTCGCCATGCGCACCAAAGGATACGTGAAATGCGTACGCGAGGACGGCAAACTCGACGTGGCCCTACAGCCACAAGGGTACAAGGTGGTGGACACCATCAGCGAGCAGATACTTGACGAATTGAAACGCAGGAACGGCTATCTGCCCATGAACGACAAGACAGACGCAGACATCATCTACAACACTTTCGGATGTAGCAAGAAAGCCTTCAAGAAGACTTTGGGTTCACTGTACAAACAACGGATCATCACCATCGGAGACGATGGTGTCAGACTGACAGAGGAGGAATGACAAGGGCGTTTACCAAATGATACGTAAAAAAACGTTATACAGACAATAAAAGAATTGAATTATGAGGAGACTAAGAAATCTGCTATTCGTTGCCTGTTGCATGGCTGCACCGTCAATTGGGATGAGTGGCACAATGAACAATCTAAAAGTCGAATGTGAATCAGGAGAGGTACTATTGTTCCCTCTAGAAAAGGAACCACTCGTCACACTATCAAGCAACTCATTGAAAATAAGCTGCGAAGACAGTGTCTATGTACAAGAAATCAGCAAAGTGAAAAGTTGGGGATACGTTGAGCTCCACACAGGTGTGATAGAGACACCAGCAGGGAAGGTGTACAACGTCATCGTATCGCATAATAGTGCGACTGTGACATCCAGCCAACTGAAGTCTCTCCGCCTGTTCGGCATCAACGGAAGCCTATTAGGGGTAGCCCGTGCCGTGGATGGTGAAGCCACCATTTCCCTAACGTCAGTGCCCCAAGGAACTTACATCCTACAAATTAACGAAGAAACATCAGTAAAGATTCTAAAGAAATGAAACATAGATTATTAATCATCGTCTTTGCCATCCTACCTTTTTCTTTATTCGCTCAGTACTCGGCGAAAATAGTGACAGAGGCAGGAAACACTTTTACGTTTTCGATTGATAGCGTCGCAAGCATCCGTTTTGAGACGGATGAAACCCACAGTTTCGATGCGAACGGATATGAATATGTGGATTTGGATTTGCCAAGCGGTAAGATGTGGGCGACCTGCAATATAGGAGCCAAATCTCCGGAGGAATTTGGGAACTACTATGCGTTCGGTGAAGTAGAACCAATGGTTGGGGAAGATTTCATACAAAAAAGGCACTACATGAATGACGAAAAAAATTTACTGTATGATATGGCCACTCGTAGTGACCCTCTTTTTTCCTGCTACTATCCCTATCCATGCGCACTTCCCGACAAATATGACGCAGCCCATGTCGTGATGGGGGGAGATTGGCAAATCCCGACAGAAGATGATTACCTAGAATTGAGAGATGCCTGCGAAGCCCTCTTGGACACAATCAACGGAATACCAGGATGCTATTGGGTAAGCAAATCCAACGGTAACTCCATCTTCTTCCCCTTCGCTGGATACCTTGAAAACGAAACGGTAGGCTCCAAAGTAACCATCGTAGACACCATGCACAGTGCAAAATACTACACCAGTAATATATGCACTACTCTAAGAAAAAGGAGCTCCTCTGTGAATGCATTTGGTATTGTAACAGCTAATAATAAAATATCATACGTCTATACTAGTCTCATTTATCGTCCTCACGGAACACCGATTCGAGCCGTTTCAAAGTCAAAAAAAATAATAACAGTGGAATTAACCAACGGTGAGACCCAAAGCCACAACGTGGAGGAGGTAATCGCCATACCCCACTTCCCGACCTTCGACCCCAACGGTTACGATTACGTGGATCTCGGCCTTCCCAGCGGGTTGAAATGGGCAGCCCAAAATGTAGGGGCAAAATCCCCATCAGAAAGCGGCGATTTCTTCGCATGGGGAGAGACCAAGCCCAAAGAGAGCTATACAAACATGAATTATCTGGGAGGTCTTGACGGAGCAGGAGCTTGGATTTCGAGTGACTACGGCACAGGAAGTGATCCTTTAGCGAACTACTGCTACCCAAACTTTGGTCCACTGCCAATGGAATATGATGCTGCAAGAGCCAACATGGGAGGAACCTGGAGAATGCCAACCCTGGACGAGTGCCTGGAATTAAGCGAGTATTGCATAATGGAACCGACTACACTTAACGGTGTGGACGGATACCAATTTACAAGCAAAACCAACGGGGCTTCCATCTTTATACCATGCGTGGGAAGATATGGTGACGAAGGATTAGAAAGCTCAGATTGTGGAAGTACATTATCCTCAGATCCGTTGATTATGACTTCGTCACCAGGATACGATGCAGAGCTATGTGGAGCACTTTCCCCCTTATATTACATCAATTCCGGTCGATATCATGGTCTTCTTGTCCGTGCCGTTTCCGACTGAAATGGAGATCATAAGAGATATTTAAGGGATGTCAGATGGTGGAACTAACTCACACCGTCTGACATTCTTTATTTGCTGGTGCTAATCGCTTAACAGGTAGGATGAGCCATTAACTAAACAATAGCCAATAATTCTTAATTGACTACGTCGAACTAACGTTTCATAATTCAAAATTCATAATTCACTTGATTTCCCCTTCCTGCGTCACGATTTCCTTCTCGTCGAAGCCGTCCGACTCGTCGTCAAAGAGACGCTTGCCGCAGTACCTGCAAAAAACAGCGTCCTCGTCATGCCCCGTCTTGTGGCAATGCGGACAAGGGCGAATGGATATCTTCTTCTTCTCCGTTATCATCTGAGCGGAGACGATACCCGTAGGAACCGCCAGCACCGTGTAACCCAAAAGCATCACAAAAGCGGAAAGGAACCGACCCAGACTCGTCATAGGGGTAATATCACCATATCCTACCGTCGTGGTGGTCACAATCGCCCAATAGATACTGCTCGGTATATCGTGGAAACTGCTTCCTTCGATACCACCCTCCACCATATACATCACCGTTCCGATGCACACGACAAGGAGCAACACGAACACGAAGAAGACAATGATTTTACGGGAACTAGCCTTCAGGGAATTCAGCAGAATCTCCCCCTCCCTCCAATAAGAGAAGAGCTTAAAGATACGGAAGACACGTATCAGACGCAAGATACGGATGGTCAGCAAACCATGCGCGTTCGGAAAGAAAAAGCCGAGATAGGTAGGTACCGTAGCCAACAAATCGACAACGCCAAAGAAACTGGTTGCATACTTGAAGGGATGCGGTGAGCAATAAAGCCTCAACAAATATTCTATCGTGAAGAACACCGTGAAGACCCACTCCAACACGCTCAGGAAAAACTTAAACGTCGGAGGGAAAATCGCAAGGCTCTCCAAAATCACGACCATGACACTCACAAGGATAAATAAAATAAGCAAGACGTCAAACATCTTCCCCATTGGTGAATCCGTGTCATAGATTACCATATAGATCTTATGCTTCAACTCCTCGTTGTGCATAAAATCGTGCCATTTCTTCTTTAGACCAAGCATATCTTTATAAAAACTAAAAACCGAACCAAACCGTCAAGAGCGCTGTATGCTCAAGGAAAATCTTCACACCGATGCCTATCAGGACAAGTCCGCCCACCAGCTCCATGTTCACGGGGAGGTGTCTTCCCAAGTACAATCCCACAAGATTCCCCGCAACGGAGAGCGCGAAACTGAAGAGCCCTATCATCATCAATGCGAACACAAAGGTAGGAATTGTTTCTGTAATAAACACAAGACCTGTCGCCAAAGCGTCGATACTTGTGGCAATCGCCAATAAAATCAGGGTTTTCCAATGCAATGCGGGCTGAGATGCACCCTCCTCTTCGTCCGTCAGGCTCTCCCGGATCATCTTCACACCCAAGAAAACAAGCACGGCCAACGCTATCCAATGGTCATAAGCCTCGATACGCTCCTTGAAACCCACGCCGGCAAGCCATCCGATGAGAGGCATGAAAGCCTGGAAGAAGCCGAACAGAAGAGACATCTTCATAATAGGAACAAAATGGAATCGCCCTAGGGCGACCCCATTTGTAATAGAAACTGCGAAACAATCCATCGCCAGAGCGATGGCTAGCAGCAATATGGTTCCAATATCCATGGAACAGATTAGATTAACACTTTGCCAATGCTTGTTCCAAATCCGCGATGATATCCTCTGGTTCCTCGATACCAACAGAGAAACGGATCAAGTCAGGACGTACACCTGCGGCGATCAACTGCTCGTCAGTCAACTGACGGTGAGTATGGGAAGCTGGGTGAAGCACACAAGTACGGGCGTCCGCAACGTGCGTCACGATGCAAGCCAACTGCAAGGAATCCATGAACTTGATGGAAGCCTCACGACCACCCTTAACACCGAAGGTAACCACACCGCAAGACTGTCCGTTGGTGAATTGCTTCTGAGCCAAAGCATGGTAAGGACTGGACTTCAAACCAGGGTAGTTCACCCAAGCCACCTTAGGATGCTTCTCCAAATATTCTGCCACCAACTGAGCGTTCTCGCAGTGCTTAGGCATACGCAAGTGAAGCGTCTCCAAGCCAAGGTTCAACAAGAAAGCGTTTTGTGGGGATTGGATGGAACCGAGGTCACGCATCAACTGAGCCGTAGCCTTCGTGATGTAGGCACCCTTACCGAACGCCTTGCTGTAGGCCAACCCATGGTATGACTCGTCTGGCTGCGTCAAACCAGGGAATTTATCCTTGTGAGCCTCCCAATCGAAGTTACCGCTGTCCACGATACAACCACCCACATTCGTCGCATGTCCGTCCATGTACTTCGTAGTAGCATGGGTAACGATATCGCAACCGAACTCGAACGGACGGCAGTTAATCGGCGTAGGGAATGTGTTATCCAAAATCAAAGGCACACCGTGAGAGTGCGCGATGCGGGCGAATTTCTCGATATCCAACACCGTCAACACTGGGTTAGCGATCGTCTCACCGAACAAAGCCTTCGTGTTCGGACGGAAAGCCTTGGAAATCTCCTCCTCAGAAGCATCCGGATCAACGAACGTGCACTCGATGCCCAACTTCTTCATCGTCACAGCGAACAAATTATAGGTTCCGCCATAGATGCAAGAAGAGGATACGAAGTGATCACCCGCCTCGCAAAGATTGAAGATGGCATAGAAGCTGGCCGCCTGACCAGATGAGGTCAACATGGCTGCCACACCACCCTCCAACGCACAAATCTTAGCGGCTACCGCATCGTTGGTGGGATTTTGCAGACGGGTATAGAAATAACCAGAGGCCTTCAAATCGAAAAGGTCACCCATTTCCTCACTGGTGTCATACTTAAACGTAGTAGACTGATAAATTGGGAGCACCCTTGGCTCACCCTTCTTCGGTTTCCAACCTTCTTGGACACACAACGTCCCTAATTTTTTTTCACTCATATCGTACAATTTATGCAAATATTTTACCTGTTCAAACTCTCAGATCAACTAAGACACCACAAAAGTACTTCCAACAGATAAAGTATAAAAGGAAATAAAACAAAAATAGAAAATCAACAAAAAATGAAGCATACAAATAGAATAAATAACTAAAAAACGTCACACGGCAAAAGGCAAAGCAGATAATTATTCTATCGGCTTTTCGGCGTCGGAAGGAACGAAAAAAGTCGGAACACAAAGTCCCGACTTTTTTATCGTAAAATATTTTCAATGCACTATATAATCATTTGCAGATGAAATATCCAGTGCTATCGGATGTATTCAGATCAGAGCAATCATTCACGTTCATCTCTTCCTTGAGTCCACTATAACTTGGGACTTCCTCTCCTGCCGAGTTATAGAAAGTGCAGTCGCAATCTTTCTTCGTGCATGAATAAAACGCAGAAATCAATCCGGCCAAGCCCAATATCAGCAATAAATTTCTCATTGTACATTCTATTAAGTTACAGCCTACTCTAATGTTTTCGGCAACCCGTCGACAAATGTAATATTTATTCGCCAAATAATTTCACACCTGAAACGTTTTTTATTTTTCTCAACCGTTTCCAGGAGAATCAAAGAGCGTCCAACGCCTCATAAATGGCCGCCTTATCCATGTTTTTCCCGATGAAGACCAACTTCACCAGACGATCGCCATAGAAGTCATCCCAATCCTTGCGGAGTTCCTCGCTTTCGGCCAACAAGCGTTCCTGATCAGCCTTCGGAGCCGTACAGATCCATTGGCCTGTCTCTTGCACACTCTTCTGACGACCCGCCTGCTCGAAAAGATAGGACATGTCCGGGTTCTCCACAAAGTAAAGGATACCCTTGCAACGGATCACGCTCTTCGGCCAACGCTGGTCGATGAAACGGTCGAATTTGCTTAACGAGAAGCCTTTTCGCCTATAATACACAAACGTGGAGATACCATATTCTTCCGCCTCACCCTCGTCATGATGATGGTGATGGTGGTGATGTCCATGTTCCTCCTCGTGTTCATGGTGATGATGCTCATGCTCGTCGTCATCGTCATCATCATCATCGTCATGGTCATGGTGGTGATGATGCTCGTGCTCATGCTCATCGTCATGGTGGTGATGCTCATGTTCATGCTCACCCTGTTCCTTGCGCTTCTTCTCCTCCACCTGCTGTTCGTCGCTCTCCAATGCTTGGATCCAACCTGCGGACATGCTAACGGACTGGAAGTCAAAACGATTAGAGTTAATGATACGATCCAAATCTATTTTAGCATAATTGGTCTCGATGATCTCCGCACGAGGTTGCAATGTACGCACCACGGCCCGCACCTCCTGCAAAGCCTCCTGGCTCACCTCGTCCACCTTGTTGAGGAGGATTACGTCGCAGAACTCAATCTGCTGGATCAGGAGGTTCTCAATATCGTCCTCGTCCAGATTATTGCGCATCAAATCCTTGCCGCTGGCGAACTCATCATAGAGGCGGAGGGCATCCACCACGGTCACGACGCAATCCAACCTGCATACTTCCGGCATACCATACTTTCTGGCCATAGAAGACATCGCCACGATAGTCTGGGCGATCGGCAACGGCTCACATATACCGCTTGCCTCGATGACGATATAGTCAAACCGGTTCGTATCCGTGATGTCCGTGATTTGTTTCATCAAGTCGGCCTTCAGCGTGCAACAGATACAACCATTGCTCAAGGCCACCAGGCTTTCGTCCCTTTCGGTAACCACACCACCCTGCTGAATCAGGGAGGCATCCACATTCACCTCTCCGATATCATTCACGATAACCGCGATTTTCAATCCTTTCTCATTCGTCAGGATATGGTTCACCAACGTCGTCTTTCCGCTTCCCAAATAACCCGTCAAAAGGGTAATAGGCACAACTTTTCTACTCATGGCTCAATATAATCACTTAACATTTCGAGGGACGTATCTCTCTGATTATTTATTATACTATAAATCAAACGTTTAAGTAAAAACTCAAAACGATGTAAAGTTACAATTATTTTTCTCACGTTATACCGTCGCCGTCCAAATATAAAGACTATTTCTTCTTACTATCCTCCAATCTCTCCCACTCTGTATCCTCGCAATAATACGACCTAAGCAAATCCAAGATCACCCCATTCAACACAACAACAGCGGCAGCCAACACCCCGGAATGAATACATCCCAAAATCAGCTGCCCGTCCACTCTCTCCGCACAAAGATTTTCCTTGAATAGGCAATAAAAAGCCATCCAATTGACACTGGAAAATACACACACATTCAGAGCCGCATATTTTACCCATTGATAGGATTCCTTCTTTTTCCCGAACTTCGCATCATAAGCAATGGTAACAACAAGGGCAACAACCAACGCATATTTTGCAATCCTGTAACATGAGCCATCACAATCAGCGGACAAATCCCCGAAAAGAGAAACTAGCCCAGCATATATCGCCAAAGAGAAAATATTTATACCAAAATAAAGCACGAGAACATGTATGATCGCCTTTTTTACATAAAGACATTTTTTTCCATCCATAGCATATCAATTTTATCCAATTCACATAATACAAAACTATAAAAAAAACAATCTTTTTATAACTTTGCCATAAAAAAGAGAAGAAGAAAGTGACTTTCAGGAGCAGATATAAAGCGATAAAGGAGTCCGAGTTCGTGCGGAACTCCGCCAAACTGCTTTCCGCTGGGGTCATCGCCCAAGCCATCGGCATACTCATATACCCTGTCTTGACCAGGATCTACGCCCCGGAGGACTTCGGACTGCTGAACCTCTACCAAAGCATCGCCGGCGTGCTCATCATCCTTTCGACGGCGGAATACCAATATGCTATTCTCTTGCCCAAAGAAGATGCGCAAGCGAAGAAATGCCTCCATGTGGGAACGACAGTACTTCTCGGCGTCTTTCTAATATGCGGATTTTCAGTTCTTTTCGCCCAACCCATCGCCCAACTGTTCAACGCACCCGAACTTGCGCAATGGTACTGGACGCTCCCCCTGCTGGTGCTATTCTCCGGAGGATGGTCGTTGCTCAACTATTGGCACACAAGGAACAAGAACTACACACTCGCCAGCACCTACCAAATCAGCAAGAGCCTACTCAACGCAGGGCTCAAATGGGGACTCGGAATCATAGGGTTCATCAAGGAAGGGCTCATCGTCGCGACCGTCGTTTCCGCCATACTCGCCTTCCTCCTCAATCTGGTCCGTTCGATAAGGAAATACAAATGCAGGCTGACCTCATTGCTGCCCAAGCCGGACAAGCAAACGGCGGTGACTTACCAGAACTTCCCCAAGTTCGCATTACCCCGCACCCTGTTCAACTACGTCAGCGCCAACCTACCCTTTTTCCTGCTCACCCCCTTCTTCGGGTTGGAAGAAACTGGGTTCTTCGGCATGGCGCTCACCCTAGCGTTCACCCCAATCAGTCTCATCAACGGATCAATATACCAGGTGCTCTTCCAACAAGTTTCCGAGAAGGTGAACAACAGGCGATCCATCATCGGGACGTTCCGCAACTTCTACCGCAGGATATGTTTGGTTGTTCCACCCATAGGAATCCTCCTATTCATCTTCCTTCCCTTCCTGACGAAGATGCTATTGGGCGAAGCATGGGACACCACGGCGGATTACATACGGATGATGCTTCCATGGCTTTTCGCCTCACTGTTGGCTGGCCCGACTTGCTTCATCACAGACATATTCATGAAACAGAAAGAGATGTTGTACGTTGAGTTCACATTGCTGGCCATCAGGGCAGCATGCTTAGGCTACGGCATCATGACCCACGACATACAGACCGCCATCCTTGGATTCTGCGGAGCCACTTTCATCATTTTCTCCGCCCAAGTCTTTTGGTTCTACTCACTCGCGAAGAAATACGAGTCGACGCTTTCGTCCCCATCCGACCAGGCATAACAAACAAGACAAACATTAGGCAAAGTACGGGCACAAAAAAAAGGCGTCCGAACGGGACGCCCTTTTCTGTTAGTTGTTGAGACTGATTACTCTCCCTTAGAGATAGCACCTCAGGACAAGCGTCCGCACAAGTTCCACACTCAGTGCAAGCATCAGCGTTTATTGAATAGATGTCACCCTCAGAGATAGCTCCAACAGGACATTCGCTAATGCAAGTACCACATGCAACACAATCTTCACCAATTACGTAAGCCATAGTATTTTTCTTTTTTAGTTAATAAAATTTGTGTTTTCACACAATGCAAATATATAGCATTCCTCAAAGAACACGAAATATTTTTTGTGAAATTTTCTAAAAAAATACGGGCGAGGAGCGCAAGCTTTTCCGTTGTGAGATGTGGCATTTGCGCTTGTCACATCTCCTTTTTTATATAAAAATATGCCACATTTCAAAAAAAACGAAAGAAAAAATTGTAAAAATGAGATTTTATGCATACATTTGGAAGATTTCGTTTTCAAGGAATGATAATTAAAAATAGGAGGATTGTATATGGAAGATGAGAAATTGAGGTTTGATACGGATAAGCGGGATCAGGAGATTGTTTATTCGAAAGCGATCAAGGCAGGAAAAAGAATATACTACCTTGACGTGAAGCGCAACCGTAAGGACGAGCTTTTCCTCGCCATTACGGAGAGCAAGAAGAAAGTTTCGGGCGAAGAAGCCCAGGTGTCATTTGAAAAACACAAGATCTTTTTGTATCGAGAAGACTTTGAAAAATTCATGACAGGCTTGAACGATGTGATGGACTACATCGGCAAGAGTTCCGAGCAAGGAGAGGATAGGAACAACCCCGTTCCAAGCCGATTCGAGATAGACTTCGGTTGATTTCGCTTGTTCAGGTAAGAAGAGACAAGAGACGCATCATCAGTTGCGTCTTTTTTTATACCCGGAGAAAAAAAGCATGACCACACATCATCCGATGCATGGTCACACCTATTCCGTTCGTCGAAATTACTGCTTGTGTTGAATTTGTTGTCCGTTAGGCACAACACTCTTATTGCCATTCGACATATCACAGGTTCCGGTGAACACTGCGCTAGGCTCGATAGAGAGTGTCTTCGTCGAGATCTCGCCTTCAACCTTAGCGGTGGATTTCAGGGAGAGAGTATCGGAAATAACCAATTTACCCTTAACTGTTCCCATGATATCCGCATTAGCGCAAGTCATCGTTCCAGACATAACACCTTTCGTGCCAACAATTATTTTCCCTTTGCAAACTATTGTTCCTTCCACAGAACCGTCCAGTCTGAAATCATTTTCCGCCTGGATATCTCCCACAACCTTTGTGCCATAAGCCAAAGTGTTGTGCTCGGTTCCTGTCGTCATTACTTCCTTTCCTCCAATTCCCATGATCTTAGATTTAAATGTTAATAAGCTGATTTAAACTGATTCAAGAACCTCACGTCATTCTCCGAGAACATACGCAAGTCCTTCACCTGATACTTCAAGTTGGTGATGCGCTCGATACCCATACCGAAAGCATAACCCGTATAAACTTTACTGTCAATACCACAATTCTCCAACACATTAGGATCCACCATTCCGCATCCCAGGATTTCCACCCAACCGGTACCCTTGCAGAAGGCGCAGCCTTTTCCGCCACATAGGTTACAAGAGATATCCATCTCCGCGGAAGGCTCCGTGAAAGGGAAATAGGATGGACGCAGACGAATCTTCGTACCCTCACCGAACATCTCCTTCGCGAAATAGAGCAAAGCCTGCTTCAAGTCGGCGAACGAGACATTCTTGTCTATGTAAAGACCCTCCACCTGGTGGAAGAAACAGTGCGCACGGTAAGAGATGGCCTCGTTCCTGTATACCCTACCCGGGCAAAGCACACGGATAGGAGGCTTTTGGGTGGTCATGATGCGGGACTGCACCGAAGAGGTATGCGTACGCAACAAGACGTCCGGATCCCTCGTGATGAAGAAGGTGTCCTGCATATCCCTCGCCGGATGCTCAGGGGGGAAGTTCAATGCGGAGAACACATGCCAATCATCTTCAATCTCCGGACCTTCCGCCACAACGAAACCCAAACGGGAGAAGATATCCACGATTTCATTCTTGACGAGAGAGAGAGGATGGCGCGTACCCAAACCCACAGGATCCGGCGTCCTCGTCAAATCCAAACTTTCATCCTTCTCAGAACTGTTATCCAGCGAGGCTTTCAGCTCATTGATTTTCTCCTGCGCCGAATTCTTCAGGTCATTGAGCAATTGTCCCATCTCCTTTTTCTGCTCGTTGGAGATGTTCCTGAAATCGTTAAACAACGACGATATCTCACCTTTCTTGCTCAAATATTTGATACGAAGAGTTTCCAAATCCTCCTTACTGGAAGCGTGCAACTCCCTTATCTCATCCAAAAGTTCTTTAATTCTCTCTTTCATCTCTAAATACAAAAATCCTTTAATCTCGCAAAGTTAGTGTTTTTTTCTCTATTGCATTAACTATTCAGGCCAAAAAATCCTAAAACATATTAAATGGAGAGCACTTTATGCCTCGGTTTGTTTCAAAGACACATAAAAAAGACGCGGCGACACACCTTTTTTCGCCTAGAATATTTTCCCATTTCAAAATTCTTTCGCAAATTTGGTGAAAAGAAGAAGGCATGAGCATATCTGACATTTGGAAACGAAATATCGTCGAAACGTCCGTGTGGATCGCGGTCTTCTCGTTGCTCACATTCAGCAACATCTCCTTTGACCTTTTCCTTTCACTGAAACTGGCCGCGTTGCTGACTGCGGGCATGTTCGTCGTCACACTGGTGAACAGGGTTTTCCTATTCCCCCACTTCCTGATGAAGAACAGGATGATCTTTTTCATCCTCCTCGCCTCCATCATCATCTCCTCATTGACCTTCATCGTGTACCACTTCGAGGATGCTGTCGTCTCGTCCCACTATACGGAAACCGTTTTCGAGGACAACGCATTGTTGGACATCCGCCTTCCTTCCGAGTCCAGGGCTTTCTTCGACGACGAGGAGGAATCCACAGAAGCCAGGCTGTTCCTATCCTCCAAATGGAAGGTGTTAATCCTGCTTGCGGGCGCCATGATGGTCTCTGTCATGTTCCAATACAGGAAACACACGGAGGAGATCGAGGAGCAACGCACCTCCATCCTACAAGAGAAGGTGCAGCTGGAGCTGAATTTCCTACGCTCGCAGATCAACCCGCACTTCCTATTCAACGCGCTGAATAACATATACTCCATGGTATATACGGGAGATAAAAACGCAGCCGATAGTGTCCTGACGCTCTCCGAAATGTTACGATACGTCACATACGGCTCCAAGGAGAAACAGATTCCTTTATCCGGCGAAATCAATTACCTGGAGAACTATATTGAGTTCCAACGATATAGCCACGAAAACGACATCGACGTGACCTTCGTGAAAGAGATTTCCCCGGAGGAGATATTCATCGCGCCCATGTTGCTCCAGCCATTCGTCGAGAACGCATTCAAATACAGCGGCATAGGCCTGGAAAGCAACGCCTACGTGCGTTTCCACCTCAAGGCGAACGCCCACGAACTGATCTTCACCGTGGAGAACAGCAAACGTGTCGTGAAGAGGGAACAGAAACACATCAAGGGCATCGGTATCGAAAACGTGAAGAAAAGGCTCGACCTGATGTATTCCGGGAAATACTCCCTGGACATCGACGAGACCGACAACAACTATAATCTGAAATTAACAATTAAATTAGATCAATATGGAGAATGAACTGATAAGAACGCTCATCATCGACGATGAGTTTCCCGCAAGGAAACTACTCTCCGAATATGTTTCCAAAATTCCCGCACTCCAATTGTGCGGGACATGTGAGAACGCCATTAAAGCGATGGAAGTGATCCAGAACGAACCCATCGACCTGATTCTCACGGACATTCAGATGCCGGATCTGTCCGGACTTGAGTTGGTGAAATCCATGGCGGAAAAGCCTTTGGTGATATTCACCACCGCATACGCGGAATACGCGATAGACAGTTACGAGCTGGAGGCGGTGGACTACCTGCTTAAGCCGATCTCCTTCCCTAGGTTCCTCCAAGCCATCAACAAGGTGTCGGAAAGAATCAAGGCGAGAAGGAAAGACCCAGCTGCGGCAGAGGCTTCACCCGTCAAATCGGACAGGGACTTCTTCATGGTGAAGGCGGATTACAAGCTCTACAAAATCGACTACGCGAGCCTCATCTATATCGAAGGGCAAAGCGAATACGTGACCTTCCACATGAAGGACAAACGACGCATCACAGCCTACTATTCTCTCAAGAAACTGGAGGAGGAATTGCCATCGAACGAATTCATGAGGATACACAAGTCGTACATCGTCTCCCTCTCGAACATCGAATCCGTGGAAGGAAACATGGTAACCATCTGCGGGCAAAAACTGGCCATCGGGAAGAACTACAAGGACGCTCTGCTCAGTGCGCTGAATGTATAGGCAACATTTTGGCACACAAGGGAAAACACGACAGACGTCTCCTACCCTTCCGCCAAACAATGTGACACACAGACCACATACCGTTAAAAGCATCGGGTAATTCCGATGCTTTTTTTTCGGTGAGGAGTGACACACGACATGCGAAGGATCGGACCAAAAAGAATGTCGCCAAACTTCCCAGTTTGGCGACATCTCGAGTTTATCACTCTAAAAAATGAAAACAAACACTATTATGAAAAAGTTTCTTCCTAGTTCATTATTCCACACCGACAGGGAGACCCTGGTAAATATTCAGCACCTGAATGTTCAGAATTGCGGAATACTTGGATTGCAAGGTCTGCTGCTGGGCATTAAGCAAAGAGTTCCGTTCGCTGAGCATCTCAAACGGGCTTTTCATACCCAAGGAGAATTTCTCCTTTGTCAGCTCATAGGTTGCCTCCGCAGCCTGTTCATTACTCTTAGACGCGATGTAGTTCAATTGAGCGGCCTTCGCATCCAAGAACGCGGACTCTATCGTTTTTTTGAGGTCATCCTTCAGGTTCTCTGTTTCCAACCCCGACATGTTTCTATTCAACTTAGCCTTCTTCACCGCAGACTTACGTTCTCTGTTATCTGCGATAGCGTAATTCAAGGAGATTCCCACGTTCTCACCAAAGTTCTCCTTCAATTGGTTACCCGATCCATGGTTATTATGACCGGTTCCCACCCCAGCGCTCAGATTCACAGACGGATAATAACCCGACTTAGCGCTCTTAATCTGAAGATCAGCCAACTTTTCATTCAGCAACGCATTGGCGATTTCCGGTCTAGCATAGAGAGCTCTCTCATAGATGGAGTCCTTATTCCCCAAATCGGCCAACACCTGTTCTTGCGAAAAATCAAGACTACGCACATCAAACGGTTGGTTGAGATCCAACCTGAGGAGTTGCTTCAATTGGAGGAGATTATCCTCCAACTGGTTCTGAGCCACCGTCACTTGATAAAGTTCCGAAACATGTTGCGACTCGATTTGCGACAAATCGCTCATGGAGACTGAACCCGCCTCATACAATTGCTTGTAGCGGCTAAGCTGTTCATTGGAAGTCTCCAACGAATTTTTCTTCATCGTGACATTCTCCTTCGCATACAAGACCTGCAGATAGCTGGTCAGCACCGCGATTTTGACATCCTCCTCCGTCGATTTCAAAGAAGTCTCTTGTATCGTCTCCTGCAATTCAGCCTGTTTGATGTTATATTTTCGCCTGAATCCGTTAAAGACAGTCCAAGATGCCCCCACATTATAATTTCCGCTGTAATTGTTAACATGTCCACCTTCCACAAAAGGACTATTACTTAAGTTTTGTCCAGCGGAGAAAGAAACGCTTGGTTGCCATTGACCCTTTGCCTGTTCCGTAGAAACGCGGCATTGTTCTAATGTAATCCGACCCCTTTGCACAGTAATATTCTGCTGCAAAGCATAATCGATACACTGCCCCAGCGTCCAATCTTCACCATTTTGTCCATATGAGAAAGAGGACAAAAACAAAGCACAAATAATAGTTACACTCTTTTTCACACACATTAAAATATAAATATGTCAAGCAAAAGCAAAACTCTAATCGAAGGGCATACAAATGTATAACATTTTTTTCAGAAAAATGTACAATATTTCCAATAATTTTTCGTTATAGCAAAAAAATATCACATCACACAAGTCAAATGCCTATCTATCAGTAAATTACCTCAAGAACGTCAGCATCTCCCCTTTCGTGTCATCGTTTATCTTACCGTCGTCATACACAAGGACTCCATTGACAAATGTCTGGGTCACCTTGTATTTCAACGTTTCGCCCTCCATCGGAGACCATCCGCACTTATAGAGAAGGTCCTCTTTCTTCACCACGTAAGGCACATTAGGCTCCACAAGCACCAAATCCGCATAGAAGCCTTTACGGATGAAACCTCTCTTCTCGACGTTGAAGATCTTCGCTGGGTTATGGCACATCTTCTCCACCACCTGTTCACGTGTGAAGTTACCTCGTTTGGCCAGCTCGAGCATCATCGGCAACGCATGTTGGATGGAAGGATAGCCGGAAGCGCTTTGGAGACAATCGCCCTCCTTGTCGCTTAACAAATGAGGAGCATGGTCCGTCGCAATGGTATCGATGATACCAGACTCGACCGCCTTCAGCAAGTTCACGCGGCTCTTCTCCTTCTTGATAGACGGGTTACACTTGATCTTCGCACCCAAGCGCTCGTAATCACTATCATCGAACCACAAGTAGCCAACACAAGTCTCAGCCGTGATCTTCTTCTCCGCCAACGGTTTGTTGTTGAAGAGAGCCATTTCCTTGGCAGTCGTCAAGTGAAGGACATGCAGTCTTGTACCATATTTCTTAGCCAAATCAACCACTTTCGAAGTCGATTTGTAACAAGCGTCAGAGTTGCGGATAATCTCATGGTAAGAAATTGGGATAGGTTGGTCGCCCAACTCCTCTTTCACCTTGGCCAAATTAGCCTGGATCATCTCCTCGTCCTCGTTATGGGTAGCCACAAGCAATTTGGACTCCGCGAAGATGCGCTCCAACACCTTAGGATCAGCCACACGCAAATTGCCCGTGGATGCGCCCACAAAGACCTTGATGCCACACACCTTGTCCTTGTCCGCATTGACAACCTCCTCGATATTATCATTGGTAGCGCCCAAATAGAAGGCGAAGTTCGTCAGACATTTCTGCTTAGCCAACTCTATCTTTTTATCCACTTCAGCCATTGATGTGGTAGGCGGTAAACAATTCGGCATATCCATGATAGAGGTCACGCCACCAGCCACAGCCGCACGGGACTCTGATTGGAAGTCTCCCTTCTGCGTCATACCAGGCTCACGGAAATGCACATGAGAATCAATCACTCCAGGCAAAAGCCACTTGTCTTCCGCATCAATCACTTCCGCACTTTTCAACACACTTTCTGGAACGTCATCCTTAAAGATCTTGGAAATCTTTTTTCCCTCGATTAAGACCGAACCACGGAAAGAATTCCCCTCATTGATGATTTTCGCCTTATGAATCAATATCGTACCCATCACATATAATATTTTTCTGTTTGAATTTTACGTTTACCAAATATACTATTTTTTTTGAGGATATTTTCTAAATAGGCTATTAATTTTTAGCCTAATGACACCCAAAACGGCTTCACCGAAGATTCCTCCGCTCATTTTCGAGCTTCCCAACACCCTGTTCACAAAGATGATAGGCACCTCCTTGATGGTGAATCCGCACTTGTAAGCGGTATATTTCATCTCGATTTGGAATGCATACCCCTTGAACTTCACCTTGTCCAGCTCTATGGTCTCCAACACCTCCCTGCGGTAACACTTAAAGCCCGCCGTGGTGTCGGCCACCTTCATGCCGGTCACAATCCGCACATACTTGGAGGCGAAATAGGACATCAGGACACGCCCCATCGGCCAATTCACCACATTCACACCACTTATATAACGGGATCCTATCGCGACATCGGCGCCCTCCTCGGCACAAGCCTTATGCAACTTCAGCACATCGTTAGGATTATGGGAGAAGTCAGCATCCATCTCGAAGATATACTCGTAGCCATGTTCCAAGGCCCACTTGAAGCCTGTAATGTAAGCGGTACCAAGTCCCAATTTCCCTGTTCTTTCGATGATATGCAACCTACCGGGGAACTCGTTCATCAAGCCCTTCACAATCGCAGCCGTTCCATCCGGCGAATTATCGTCTATAATCAACACATGGAAAGTCTTAGGCAAGCCTAAAACCGCGCGAATGATATTCTCCGCATTCTCTTTTTCATTATAAGTTGGTATGATTACCACTCCATCGTTCACTTCCATTTCTCCTAATATAGGTTTCTTGCAAATTTAAAAAATGGTTTGGAATTTTTATTGTTATCTTTGCTAAAAAATTCATTGACATTGGACATTAACGATTTATTAAACCTTTTTTCCTCACACAACGCCATGCGTGAAGTGGGGAAATGGTGCGCCGGAACAGAGAAAAACCTAACCCTAAAGGGGCTGGAGGGCTCTTTATGCGCCCTGCTTTTCTCCCAACTCAAGAAGAACGGCAAGGCCCTCTTCATCACCATGGACGACGAAGAGTCCGCCGCCTACCTATACCACGACATCGTCCAACTCATCGGAGAGGAGGATGTATTCTTCTACCCCTCCTCCTACCGGAAAATAGGCAATGAGCAAAAAGACGCCGCCAACGAGGTGTTGCGCACGGAAGCTCTCGACAGAATCAATTCGAGCAATCCCTTCGTCATGGTTTCCTTCCCGGAAGCCATCGCCGAAAAGGTCGTGGACAGTGCGGAACTCAACGGAAAGACACTGAAACTGCACGTCGGGGAGAGCATCGACACCGACTTCATCATACAAGTACTGTGCGAATACGGGTTCTCACGCGTGGACTTCGTCTACGAACCCGGGCAATTCTCCGTAAGGGGAAGTATCATCGACGTATTCTCCTTCTCTTGCGAATACCCCTACCGTATCGATTTCTTCGGAGACGAGATCGAGTCCATCCGCACCTTCGACATCGAGAACCAATTGTCAATAGAAAAAAAGGAGAACATCTCCATCATCTCCAATATACACGAGTCCGTCTCTTCCGCAGTCCCTATCTTCTCCCTGCTCGGAGAAGAGACTCTGCTCTGCTTCCACGATTACCAATTCACCTTCAGCAAACTTTGCGACCATGTGGACAGCATCGGGCGGGACGACCTCTTCATCGACGACAAGACCTTTGTGAATGAGAGCTCCCGTTTCAAAAGGATTTGTTTCGGCGGGCACACCGCATGGGACAATGCGCCCTGCATCACCTTCGAATCGTCGCCACAACCCGTATTCAACAAGAATTTCGATCTGGTCAGCAAAGACTTCCGCACCAAGACAGACGAAGGATACAATGTTTACGTCCTAAGCGACAACCTGCATCAAACAGACCGTCTAGCCAACATCTTCGAGGACAGGGGCGACAACATCACCTTCACGCCTATCCGCAAGACGCTACACGCCGGCTTCATCGACCATACCCTGCGGATCTGCTGCTACACGGACCATCAGATATTCGACCGCTACCACAAATACTCCCTACGCTCCGACAAGGCGAGGTCTGGACAACTCTCCCTCACTTTGAAGGAATTGCAGGACTTCAAGCCTGGCGATTACGTCGTGCACATCGACCATGGCGTGGGAAGGTTCGCCGGACTGATCCAAGTGGACGCCAACGGGAAGAAACAGGAGGTGATCAAACTGCTCTACCAAAACGAGGATATCCTACTCGTCAGCATCCACTCGCTCCATAAGATATCAAGGTATAAAGGCAAGGAAGGTGACGAGCCTCGCATCAACAAGCTAGGCACGGGCGCATGGCAGACCATCAAGGAACGGACGAAGAAGCATGTCAAAGACATCGCCAGAGACCTCATCGCCCTATACGCCAAGCGAAGGGAGGAGAAGGGTTTCGCCTTCTCGCACGACAGTTTCCTCCAATCGGAACTGGAAGCCTCCTTCCTCTACGAAGACACGCCAGACCAGGTGAAAACCACAGCCGATGTAAAACATGACATGGAGCAAGACATCCCTATGGATAGGCTGGTCTGCGGCGATGTGGGCTTCGGCAAGACCGAGATAGCCGTCCGCGCCGCCTTCAAGGCCACCGTGGACAATAAACAAGTGGCCATCATGGTGCCAACCACAGTATTGGCGCTACAACACTACAAGACATTCTCCGAGAGGCTGAAGAATTTCCCCGTCAAAGTGGATTACCTGAACCGTTCCAGAAGCGCCAAGGATGTCAAACGAATCATCCACGAGCTTGAACAGGGGGAAATCAACATACTGATCGGAACGCAAAAAATCCTAGGCAAAGAGGTAAAATTCAAAGACTTAGGACTCCTCATCATAGACGAGGAACAAAAATTCGGAGTATCCACCAAGGAGAAGATCAAACAGATGAAGGTCAATGTGGACACGCTCACCATGACTGCCACCCCAATTCCACGAACGCTACAGTTCTCCCTCATGGGGGCGAGAGACCTTTCCGTCATCAACACCCCTCCACCCAACCGATACCCGATACAAACCGAGCTCCATACCTTCAGCGAGAAGATCATTCAGGAAGCCATACAATATGAGTTAGACCGCAACGGACAGGTCTTCTTCATCAACAACAGGGTGCAGAACCTCAACGAGATAGCCGCGCTCATCAAACGCCTCGTGCCCGAAGCGCGCGTCGCCATCGGACACGGGCAGATGAAGGGAGAAGAGCTAGAGAAAATCATTCTGGATTTCCTAGACTACGAATACGACGTGCTACTCGCCACCACGATTGTGGAGTCTGGCATCGACATATCCAACTGCAACACCATCATCATCAACGAAGCGCAGAACTTCGGACTGAGCGACCTGCACCAGCTGCGCGGAAGGGTTGGACGAAGCAACAAGAGAGCCTTCTGCTACCTGCTGGCACCACCGCTCACAAACCTCACCACCGACGCACGCCGCAGGCTACAGGCCATCGAAAGTTTCTCGGAACTGGGCAGCGGATTCAACATTGCCATGCAGGACCTCGACATACGAGGCGCCGGCAACCTTCTGGGTGCGGAACAGAGCGGTTTCATCGCCGACCTAGGCTACGAAGCCTACCAAAAGGTGCTGAACGAGGCCATCGCAGAACTGAAGGCGGACGAATTCTCCGGGTTGTACGAGGAGCAAGGGAAGAAAGAAGAATCAGCACAAGCCTACGTATCAGACTGTCAGATCGAAACCGACATGGAGCTCACCTTCCCGTCCGACTACATCGAGAACGTTTCGGAGAGGATGTCGCTCTACCGTGAATTGGACAACGTAAAGGATGAAAAGGAACTCACCGCCTTCGCGGAAAGGCTAAAAGACAGGTTCGGCACGATTCCAAGCCAGACGGAAAGTCTGCTCCAACTCGTAAGGCTACGCTGGCTGGCCGTCAACCTCGGATTTGAACGGCTCACCCTCAAACAGGGACGCATGACCGGATACTTCATCCAAGCGGATGATTCACCATACTACCAAACAGAAGTGTTCGGCAGGATACTCACCTACCTGCAAGAGCATGCGGTGCGCTGCAAGATAAGGGAGACCGGAGGCAAACGCTCCATCCAATTCCTCGACGTTAACAGCGTGGAGGAAGCCTATCGAATCCTGAGCAACATTTAGTTAATTATGAATTAAGAATTATGAATTATGAGTTATGAGCTAAAATTAAAACTGCCGCACCACTATTTGACGGAAAAATGGGGAGAAAAACAAGGATTTTGATTATTTTTGCACGAACAAATAAAAGAAGAGAAAAATGATAAACAGGACATTACTAAGAATCAAGGTAATCCAAATTCTATATTCTTACTATAAGAACAAAGAGAATGAAACGCCAGAATTGGAATCCGCACAAAATGAGCTAATTGAGAGCACGGACAAAACCTACGAACTGTACCACTATTTCTTCCTATTTATCATCAAAATCACCGAATACGTTCAAAAATTAGCGAAGAAAAAGTCGTCTGGCAGCGATGCATACGTGAAATTAGCCAACAACCTGTTCGTGAAACAGCTTACGAAGAACAAGCAACTACTCGCCTACTTCGACGAGAACAACGTGGATTGGGCCAACAAAACAGAGGACAACGAACTCTTCTGGGACATTCAGAACGAGGAGCAACAGAACAACCTCATCAAGGAAATCATACCACAGATCCTGGAGTTGGAGGAGTTCAAGAAATACAACGAGACGAAAGAGAACAGCTACGTGGAGGACAAGGAAATATGGAGAAGCATACTCCGCAAAACCGTTTCCGACTCCGAGTCAATCGGCAGGGAACTGGAGGATATGTCCATCTACTGGAACGATGACGCCGCAGATGTCATCAGTTTCGTTTCCAAAACCATACGCAACTTCGACGAGGAAAAGGGAGAGGACCAGGAACTGCTTCCTCAATTCAGGGACAAAGAGGATCTGGAATTCGCCTTGAAGCTCCTAAAGCAATCCATCTACGACGAGGCGGACTACAGGAAACTGATTTTCGACCGCACCAAGAACTGGGACGCAGACCGTGTCGCATTCCTCGACACCATCATCATGCAGACGGCCCTCGCCGAGATATGCACCTTCCCGACCATCCCTGTCAATGTGACCATCAACGAATATATTGAGATCGCGAAGAGCTACAGCACAGCGAAGAGCGGCATCTTCATCAATGGCTTGTTGGACGCCATCGCCAAGGAATTGGTTGAATCCAAGAAGGTCAACAAAGTCGTATACACCAACGCATACAAAAAGTAAATTAATATTCACATTTTAAATCGTTAAAACCATGATTTCAAGCGTTTTATTACAAGCAGCACCTGAGGCGGGAGGAAGCTCCACTTCGATGATCTTAATGATGGTCGTAGTATTCGTCATCTTCTATTTCTTCATGATCAGGCCACAGAAAAAGAGACAAGAGGAAATCAACAAGTTCAGAAATGCGTTATCAATAGGCGACACCGTAGTAACCTCAGGTGGCATCCATGGGAAAATCAAGGAGATAAATGACAATACCATGGTGTTGGAGATCGCCAACAACGTGAACATCACGGTCGATAAGACATCCGTCTTCGCCATCGGCAACAATCCATCCAACGAGGGTAACAAATGATGAATGATTTTATCACCGATATAATCAAAAGGATCAAGAGGTTCCTTACGACAAAGGACTTCTTGGTCTTTTTACTTTTCTTAGGCATATCCACTGCTTTATGGGCGCTTCAAGCGTTACGAAAGAATTACGAGACAACAGTGAATATGCCTATCGCCTATGTAAATCTGCCCAAAGACTATATCATCACCAACGAACTACCGGACCACCTCAAACTGACGATCGAGGGGAAAGGCAGCGACCTTGTACGCTACCGATACGGAAGAGTGTTGTCGCCTCTCCAAATAGACATGGAAGAGGTGGTTAACGGAAGAAGAAAAGTAGCGACTTCCTCCTACATCGGATCGATCCATAAACAGATAAAATCAGAAACAAACATTAGAAGGATATACCCTGACTCCATTCTGTATGTATTGGAAAAACAGAAGAAGAAATTGGTTCAGGTAGCACTAGACGCGGAAATCGAACTCGAACAACAATATACGCTCAGCGACTCCATACAAATCACCCCTTCCCGCATCACAGCTTACGGGCCACAGTCGGAATTGAGCAAATTAGACACCATCCACACCGAGCAACTAGTACTCGATGACGTGAAGGATACCGTCACGAAGAGCATCGCACTGAGGCAGATACGCAACGTACGTTATTCAGATTCTGTCATAACGGTCAAGATCCCTACCGAGAAATTCACAGAGAAGAGCATCCAAATGCCTATCTCCATCAAGAACGTCCCAAGCAACTATACCTTGAGGATTTTCCCTTCATCAACCACCATCAGCTATCAAGTGGGGCTCAGCTCCTACGAAAAAGTGGACGCTTCCTCCTTCTCCCTCTACGTGGATTTCAAAGAAGCGAAAAAGAACGGGAAAGACAAGCTTAAGGTTAAGTTCGGCAAAAAATCCGCAAAGGCATTTAACGTGAAGTTGAAGCCCGAGTCCATCGACTATATCATAGAGGAGAAAAACATCGTGCCATGAAACGCATCGGTATCACAGGGGGAATCGGAAGCGGGAAGTCAATCATATCCGACGTTTTGACTTGCATGGGCATACCCACGTACAATGCGGACAACGCATCCAAACGGCTCATATCCACCCGAAAAGATTTAATTACCGCCTTAAAGAAACTTTTAGGGAGCGACATATACGTACATGGCGTCTTGGACAAGAAAAGGATGGCGCAACTGATTTTCAGCGACAAGGAATTACTCGCCAAAGTGAATGGCATCATACACCCTGCCGTCATCGAAGACTTCCTTTCATGGAGCGAATCACAGGGCGCTCCCCTCGTCGCATGCGAGACAGCCATCCTATTTGAATCGAACATGAACAAACTGATGAATGCGACCATCGCGGTCACCGCACCTATAGAGACACGGATTGAACGCTGCGTCAAGCGGGACAATGCGACGGAAGAACAAATCAGAGCCAGAATGAACAACCAAATGTCCGAGGAGGATAGACTGCATCAGGCGGATCATATCATCGTCAACGACGGGAAAATGGCCATTCTACCCCAAATCAGAGAAATCATCAAGAGCCTGGCTTAACACGAGGCACTTCTCTAAGCGGCCAATCAATCAATCTGCCCCAACTGTACTTGGTTGTACTGGAAAAGCAAGAAGTTCAAATCATCAATGTTGTAGTATTTATTTCCCTGGTGCAAAATATAATACTCAATAATCAGATCAGCCTTCGAGGAATGAGAGATCGCATACCCTGCACTTCGCAACAATTCCTGCGTCTCCTCCAGATTGAGCCGAAGCGAGATGGCCAAGGCTAAAACCGTGTTTTTTCTTGGCGTATAATCACTGTTTGAGATAATCTTCGAAAAGAGGCGCCTGTCAAGGTTGGCGTTCTTATAGACCTCCGCATTGGTCATCTGCTTCTTACGTATCATTTTAAAGAGCAACGTGCTGAAACTATCCTCGAGGCGTGAGAAGATATCCTCCGAAACGGCTGATTCCTCAGCGTCAATCTCATACTGCTTCAAAGACGTCTCATAGCTGACCTCCTGCAATGGGGCGGATTCTTTTTCCTTTTGGCGGAATCTATTCCACGGCAAGGTTCTGTGGCGCTCATCCTTGATCAACCGTTCATCGATATAACTCTTCACCTCTCCGTACATCGATTGGGCGGTCTTAAAAGCATCGTCATTATAAACGATAAGGTATACGATCATATTCTCCTCATACTCTCCGAGGAAATCATGAATCGCCCTTTGTGCGGTCGCCAGCGCCTCATCAGGCGGATAGCCATAAATACCGGACGATATAAGAGGGAAAGCGATGGTCTCTAGTTGTTTACCCGCCGCCAAACGCAACGAGTTGAAATAGCAGTCATATAGTTGTTTCTCCTGATTGGGGTTGCCTTTTTTGTAGATAGGCCCCGCAGTATGGATAATGTATTTCGCCTTGGAGTCAAATCCATCGGTCATGACCGCCTGACCAGTTTGTATCGGCGCCAATTTATCACAGGCCGCCTGCAGTTTCGAAGGTCCCGCCGCCTTGAAGATTGCCCCGCAGACACCTCCACCCATCACGAGGTCGGTATTGGCCGCATTCACAATGGCGTCTACCTCTATACGTGTAATATCGTTTCTACTAATCAATAATGGCATAGCTGTCGCATTTTGTGGCAAATATACAAAAAAATGTCGCTTTTATGGCGACATGAGTCTGAAAAAAATCCGTGATTTTTGTATCGTAAATGTTAAACCAACAAAATTTTAAGACAATGGAAAAAACAACAGAACTCATTTTCATCATCGACAAGTCTGGTTCGATGGCAGGTTTGGAAGCCGACACAATCGGAGGATTCAACTCCATGCTCAACAAGCAGAAGCAAGAAGAGGGCATATGCCACATATCGACGGTTTTATTCTCCAACGACTCGCATGTGTTACATAACCGCCGAAACATTGAGAAGGTGGAACCACTCACAAACAAAGACTACAGGGTCGGAGGAGGAACTGCCTTGTTGGACGCCATGGGGGACGCTATCCAACACATGGTAAAGGTGCAGAAGTTACTGGCAGAAGACGAAAGAGCCTCAAATGTGGTGTTCGTAATCATCACCGACGGAGAAGAGAATTCTTCGTCCAAATACACCAAGCGTGACATCAAGAAGATGATCATGAGCGAGCAGGAAAAATACGGATGGGAATTCATATTCCTCGGTGCGAACATCGATGCGATAGACACGGCGGACAGCATTGGCATCCAAAAGGAACGCGCCACTAACTTCGTGTGCGATTCGGCAGGCGTCAACCTGAACTTCCATTGCGTGGCGAAAGCCATCTCCCAACTGAGAGGGAAAGGAAGCATCGAAAAGGATTGGGACGCTGAAATCATGGCGGACTACGAGGAAAGGGGAAGGTGTCGTTAGACTTTAGACACTAGACGTTAGTTGTTAGGAGGATGTGGGAAATGTTCTCACATAGATTCCAACAAAAAGAGAGGAGGCAGTGTGAACACTACCTCCTCGCAATTTATCTACGACCAAAAATCAATCCACCTTTTCCTTCAGGAGCGCGAAATCAGTCACATCCTTGATGGTTTTGACATAATGGAAACTCAATCCTTTCAGGTACTCCGGCTTGATTTCATCAATATCTTTTTTATTTTCCTCGCAAAGGATAATGTCTTTTATGCCAGCTCGTTTGGCAGCCAGAATCTTCTCCCTAATACCTCCGACAGGAAGCACCTTGCCCCGCAACGTGATCTCACCCGTCATCGCAAGGTTTTTGCGGACCTTACGCTTAGTAAGTGCGGAAACGATAGAAGTGGTCATCGTGACACCTGCGGAAGGGCCATCCTTTGGCACAGCGCCTTCAGGCACATGCACGTGGATGCTATACTCCTCGAAGATATCGTTAGGGATGTCCCAATAGTCCGCATGAGCTCGGATATACTCCAGAGCCAACACAGCGGACTCCTTCATCACATCACCCAAACTACCCGTAAGCGTCAACTTAGGAGTTTTGGACTTGCTCAAGCTAGTCTCGACGAACAAAATTTCTCCGCCAACCGCAGTCCAAGCCAAACCAGTCACGACGCCTGCGAAATCATTCCCTTGGTATTCATCATGCGCATATCGCTCCACCCCCAAGTAATCCTGCAGCGACTCCTTCGTGATAACGGGTTCATATGATTCCTTCATGGCGATCTTATAAGCCACCTTCCTCATCACCTTGGAAATTTGCTTCTCCAATTCACGGACACCCGACTCCCTTGTGTAGGAAGTGATGATTTGCTCCAACACATCTGCTGGGATCGAGACTTGATCCGCAGTCAACCCATGTTTCTCCAATTCGTTTGGAATAAGGTGACGCAAAGCGATTTGAATCTTCTCTTCCGTAATGTATCCGCTCACCTCAATCAACTCCATACGATCCAGCAAAGGCTGGGATATAGTATTTAAGTTGTTTGCGGTCGCGATGAACATGACATGGGACAAGTCATAATCGATATCCAGGAAATTATCGTGGAAAGCGATGTTCTGCTCAGGGTCCAAAACCTCTAACAAAGCGGACTCCGGATCACCCTTCATGTCGTTGCACACTTTGTCGATCTCGTCCAATATAAAGACAGGGTTAGAGGATTCCGCCTTCTGCAGGCTCTGGATGATACGTCCCGGCATGGCGCCGATGTAGGTACGGCGATGTCCACGGATCTCCGCCTCATCGTGTAATCCTCCCAACGAGATGCGCACATACTTCCTGTTCAGCGATTCAGCAATGGATTTACCCAAAGATGTCTTACCCACTCCCGGAGGGCCATACAGACAGATGATAGGAGACTTCATGTCACCCTTCAACTTCATGACGGCCAAATGTTCCAGGATTCGGTCCTTCACCTTCTCCATGCCATAATGGTCACGGTCCAAAACCGTTTTCGCTTTTTTTATGGAGTGGCTATCCTTCGTGTACTCGCCCCAAGGCAAATTAACGATGGTCTCCACATAATTCAGTTGCACACCGTAATCGTGGGAGGTGACTTGCGTACGCTCCAGCTTAGCGAGTTCATCCTCGAAAATCTTCTTCACCGATTCAGGCCATTTCTTACCCTTAGCCTTTTCCCTCAGTTTCTCGACATCCTTCGAAGAGGAATCACCCATCTCCTCCTGGATAGCCTTCATCTGTTGCTGCAAGTAATACTCTTTCTGTTGTTGGTCGATGCCCTCTTGCGTCTTCGCCTGGATAGCCATCTTCACCTCCACTAACTGCAGCTCCTGGTTCAACAAGCCCAAGAGCGTATATGCTCTTTCGTATACATTCGTGATCTCCAACAACCTTTGACGGTCGTCCACATTCAAGTTGAAGTTGGCCGATATGAAGTTGATCAGCTGCAGAGGGACCTCGATATTCTTTATGGCGAAAGAGAGTCCGTTCGGGATCGTAGAAGAGCCTTTTATAATCCGAATGGCAACATCCTTCAAGGCCTCCACCAATGCGTTGAAATCCTTGCGAGTGACCGAATCGTCCATCAGTTCGGGATAGGACGAAACCGTTCCCTTATAGTAGAGACGCTCAGAAGAGTAACTCGTCAGTTTAATCCTATGTTTTCCTTGAAGAATAGCGGTAGTGGAGCCATCTGGCAACTCCAATATCTTTATCACCTGCGCAATACATCCCACAGGGAAAATATCGTCTTGTTCCGGAGCATCCACACGGGCATCCTTCTGTGCGAAAGCTCCCAAGTAGCCACGGTTCTTATAGGCTGCACGAACCGCATTCAGGGAGCGTTTACGCCCCAAAGAAACGGGTAGTACCACATCGGGAAACAATACCACATTACGAAGCGGAAGCACCGGAATACTCTCGTCCTCACCAATGTTGAACACGAAGTTGGGACCTTCATCCGTAATCAACGGGAAGAATTCAGCGCCCTCTTCGTTTTCGCCTTCCACTCCTAATAAAATGTTCTCAACGTTTTTTTTCATTATCTGTCATATATTTTCACCGATTACGCCATTTTGTCAGCATCCATTCCTACCCACGAGTACACGCAAGCGTCACAGAGGCTTTAAACCGGCTGTATATCAGTGTATTTTCCTAATATTAACAACACTCTCTACTAATATAAAACAATAGTCGTGCCAAAGGTACATATATGCTATTCCACTGCAAAAATGTCAGCCGGCGAGAGCCCGTCTAATCCGGCAGACACACATTTTTTAAGCACAAAGAAGCGAGCCGTTTCGAACAGCTCGCTTCTTGTATATTCGGATAGAGAATGTTTCTCTTATTGTCTCAACAATGTGAAGTGGCCCAAGAACTGGCGGTCAATCTCCTCCACGTCAATCACGTACCAGTAGTCGGTGGACTGCATCGCATGGCCGTTGTACGTGCCGTCCCAGCCATCCTCCTTCGAGCCATAGTACTCGGCGAGCAGTTTGCCGAAGCGGTCGTAAATCCTCACCACAGCGTTCGGATAGACGAGAGGCAGTTCTGGAACAAGCCATGTGTCGTTGATTCCGTCCGCGTTCGGT
>JAFXPK010000025.1 GCA_017527905.1 Paludibacteraceae bacterium | reverse complement strand
TTGCTTGCTTAGTATCTCTTCGAATGTGTTCCAGAGGGTGTCGTCGGGCGTGGGTGCCACGATGTTTATCTCCTTCTTCGACACGGGGTGTATGAACCGTATGTTACGGGCGTGCAGGCTGATGCCTCCGTCCTTGTTGGAGCGGTCGAACCCGTATTTGAGGTCGCCGCGGATAGGGCATCCGATGTGGGCCAGCTGGGCGCGTATCTGGTGGTGGCGCCCTGTCATGAGGTCAATCTCCAGCAGATAGTATTTGTCTGACTGTGCGATGATTTTATAGCTGAGCTTGGATCGTTTCGAATCCTTGACTTGCTTGTCGTACACGAAGGTCTTGTTCATGCGTTCGTTGCGTACGAGGTAATGGGTGAGCAGTTCCTCCTCTTGGGGCGGACGGTTCTTGACGATGGCCCAGTAGCGTTTGGTGAGGTCGTGGGTGCGGAACATCTCGTTCAGGCGGCTGAGCGCCTTGGATGTCTTCGCGAAGACGACGACTCCGCTGACGGGCCGGTCCAGGCGGTGGGTCACACCGATGAAGACGTTCCCTGGCTTGGCGTACTTCTCCTTGAGGTACGCCTGCACCATCTCCGAGAGGGGCGTGTCGCCCGTCTTGTCGCCCTGCACGATCTCCGTGCAGCTCTTGTTCACGATGATGATGTGGTTGTCTTCGTATAGGATGTCCATTGTGCTTCCTGATTTATTTTTTCCCTCTTTGTCTTACCGCCTCGTAGATCATTACGCCTGCCGCCACGGAGACGTTGAGGGAGGATATCTTGCCAAGGATAGGTATGCTGACCATCTCGTCGCAGATGCGCAGCACTTCTGGGGAAACACCCTTGTCCTCCGCTCCCATGACGATGGCGACGGGGTCCTTCATGTTGGATTCCGTGTAGGGCAGTGTGCCTTTCTCGCTGGCGGCGATGATCCGTATGCCGCATTTCTTCATGAACTTGAGGGCGGATGTCAGGCTGCTCTCCTTGCAGACGGGCAATGTGTGGAGCGCTCCCGCCGAGGTCTTGATGGCGTCCGCATTGACGGATGCGCCACCTTTCACGGGGATGATGATCGCGTCCACGCCAGCGCATTCGCAGGTACGGGCGATGGCGCCGAAGTTGCGCACGTCCGTCACACCGTCCAGCACGACGAAGAAGGGCACCTTCCCTTGCTCGTAGAGGAAGGGCACGAGGTCCGCCACCAACTGATAGTCCGTCTGGCTCACGAAGGCGATGGCCCCCTGGTGGTTCTTGTGCGTGTAACGGTTGAGCCTTTCGAGCGGCACGCGCTGTATCTGTATGGCGTTGTGGCCCTTCACCGCATTGAGCAGTTCCTTGGCCAGCTCGCTCTGCATATCGTTCTTGATGATGATCTTGTCGATCTGCTTGTCCGAATGGATGGCTTCGATGATGGCGCGTATGCCAAATATCATCTCGTTCTCTTTCATGCTTCCTCTGTTTTTACGTTCCTATTTGTACAGATCCAATAACCCTTCCGGCAAATCCATGCTCATCGTCCTCTTCTCGTCGTCTATCTCGATGATGTATTCGTCGGTGGCGGGGATGTAATACTCTTCACCTTTGGGGCTGACCACAAGGAAGAGCACGTTCTCGGAGGAGTCGTCCACTCCGTCTATCACGCCGATCTCCTTGCCTTCCGAGTCGAATATCTTGAAGCCGATGTAATAGTCGACACCCTCCACTTCGCTTTGCCCGATCTCTTCCGGCACGTATTTCTTCTCGATGTATAGGCCGCACTTGACCATCTCCTGCGCCTCCTCGGCTGAATCGATTCCCTCGAATTTCACCAGTGCGGTCTCATCGTTCTTGAACCGTAGTTCTTCGATGAAGAAGGGTACGTATATGCCGTCTAATTCGCAGATGAGACATGGCGGATCGACCTCGTCGAGTAAGTCGGACTTGATGGTGAACGCCAGTTCTCCTCGTAGTCCGTGCGTCTTTACGATTTGTCCGACCTGCATGATGTCATCCCTCGTTATCATATCTTTTTTCTTTTTCTCCCACAAAAGTAGTGTTTTTAGATGATATTTCTTCCAATGGATGTTGTTTCTGACTCGTTTTTTTAATATGGATGGATATTTTGCTACTTTTGTATGTTTTTTATGCGTTTTACTTTATGTCTAACACGAAAGAGGGGCTGCTGTTCCATAAGGTTTTCAAGGCGTTCAAAAGGGCTGTCGAGGATTATGGATTGATTGGTGAGGGAGACCATATCCTGGTGGGGCTCTCCGGCGGGAAGGACTCGTTGGCTTTGCTGGAACTTTTGGGACAATATAAGCGGACTGGCCACGTTGATTTCTTGATGACTGCTTTGCATGTCTCGATGAGCAATATACCGTACCAGTCTGACGTGGAGTATCTCCGTTCTTTTGCGGAGAAGTGCGGGGCTTCGTTCCTCCATTCGGTCACTTCTTTCGATATGTCCACCGATAAGCGCAAGACTCCTTGCTTCCTCTGCTCGTGGAGCCGCCGCAAACGGTTCTTCGACGTGGCGAAGGAGCTGGGGTGCAGGAAAATAGCCTTGGGGCATCATAAGGATGACATCCTTCGCACGTTGCTGATGAACCTCACGTTCCAGGGCTCGTTCGGCACAATGCCTCCGCTGCTGAAGATGGACAAGTTCGACATGACCATCATCCGCCCGATGGCTTTGATCGAGGAACATGAACTGGCCGAGCTGGCGGAGGCGCATCAATATGTGAAGCAGAAGGTGCTTTGCCCGTACGAGACCGCTTCCCATCGTGAAACGATGAAGGAGGTGATGGGTCGGTTGGCGGATATGAACCCGAACGTGAAGAGTAGTATGTGGAATGCGATGGAGCATGTCCAGATGGATTATCTCCCGAAAAAAATAAAAAAAGAAGTATGATGAATGATAGTATGGTTCGTGTTGTGTCGTGTGGACGGGGTGTCCTTTTGAGGGGAATACTTCTTCTGTGCGCTTGCTTATGCCTCTTCCCGTCACGTGCGCAGCAATTTATGAACAAGGCATATACACCTGATATTAAGACGCTTCAGGTCTATTTGAATTCTGATCAGCTGGATCTGCCTATCCTCCGTATGGGTTCTAGCGACCATGTGACGATCACCTTTGATTGGATGTCGCACAAATTCCCCCATCTGGCTTATCGTGTCAGGTATTGTAATGCGGATTGGACCCTCTCCGACTTGGAGGAGATGGATTATATGGAGGGGCTGAACGAGGTCATTCTTGATGATCCTGGTATTTCGATGAATACTACATTCGACTACTCCCATTATGAGTTTTCCCTGCCGAATGATGATGTGAAACTGACGCTTCCCGGCAATTACGTCGTGCAGGTTTATGACACGGAATCCCCGTCGTCCACGCTTTTGGTCGCTTGCTTCTCTCAGCAGGATCCTAAGGTGAATGTCGTGGGAACGGTGGACGGTAGGTCTGTTTATGGGGTCAACAAGGAGTATCAGCACCTCTCTTTCGAGGTCTTTTTCCAAAGGGATTTCACCGCCATGCCGGATGAGCTGACGGTTGTCGTGCGCCAAAACGGAAGGTATGACAATGAGGTGTATGGACTGAAACCGACCTACGTGAAGCCTGAATCTCTTGTCTTCGAGGATGAACGCAAGTTGTCGTTCGAAGGGGGCGTGCAGTATAATGTGGCCGACTTCTCCCACCGTTTCAGATATAGCGGTTGCATAGAACGCATACAGTTTCATAACCCCTATTATCATGTGGAAATGCGTCCGGGTATGTTACGCGAGGGAAAGACCGCCACGTTCGGGAATGACGTGAACGGAGGTTACCTGGTGCATCAGCAGGATGTTTGGAGCGATGCGGAGGTGGATTATTCCGTTGTCCATTTCACTTACCCTGTCGATGAGCCTTGGCTGGATGGCGCGTTGTACGTCTCTGGCGCCTTTAATGACGGACGGTTGAATGAACGGAATATGATGAACTATAACTACGATCGCCACCAATATGTGTTGGATGTCGTGCTGAAGAATGGTGGCTATAATTTCCAATATCTATTTGTGCCGGCGGGTCTCACCTCGGGTCTGAACTCGCGTGTCGAGGGTAGCTTCTGGGAGACGGAGAACGAGTACCAGGTCTATGTTTATTATAGGTCTTTGGGCTCTGACCATGACCGTTTGGTCGGCTTCGAGAGAATCCTCTCCAAGTAACGCCTCCCAAAAATTCTTAATTCAAAATTCAAAATTGACTACGTCGAACTGACGTTTCATAATTCTCTACATGTTCACCTTCGAGAATGGAGGCAAACTGATGTCGCAGAAGTCTCCGTCCAGGTATTTGTAGTACCCGGCGATCGCCACCATGGCTCCGTTGTCTGTCGTGTAGGAGAATTTAGGGATATGGATCTTCCATTTGTATCGTCTCGCATGGTCTTCGAACGCGGCGCGCAGGCCTGAATTGGCTGATACGCCTCCCGCCACGGCCACTTCCTTGATGCCATAGGCTTTCACGGCCTTCCTGAGCTTGTCCATGAGTATGTCGATGACAGTGCTCTGCAACACGGCGCAGAGGTCTTTCTGGCGCTCTTGCACGAAGTTCGGGTTCTTCTGTATCTCGTCACGGAGCAGGTAGAGGAAGGAAGTCTTCAGTCCGCTGAAACTATAGTTGAAGTCAGGGATCTGTGGCTTATGGAGTGTGAACGCTTTCGGGTCACCTTCCTTGGCGAGACGGTCTATGACGGGTCCGCCGGGGTAGGGCAGTCCCATGACCTTGGCGCACTTGTCGAAGGCCTCGCCAGCGGCGTCGTCGATGGTCTGTCCGATGATCTCCATCTCCTTGTAGCTCTTCACCAAGACGATCTGCGAGTTGCCGCCCGAAACGAGCAGGCAGATGAACGGGAAGTTAGGCAATTCCTTCTCTTCGTCCTTCGTCTGGATGAAGTGTGCGAGGATGTGCGCCTGCAGGTGGTTCACGTCGACCAACGGTATGCCCAATGCCAGGGAAAAACCTTTCGCGAAGGAGGTTCCGACGAGCAACGAACCCATCAATCCCGGACCTCTGGTGAACGCTATGGCGTTGAGGTCCTCCTTCCGGATGCCGGATTGCCGGATGGCTTCCGACACGACCGGTATGATGTTCTGCTGATGGGCGCGTGAGGCCAGTTCGGGTACGACGCCACCGTATGATTCGTGTACTTTCTGGCTCGCTATCACGTTGGATAACAGGTATCCGTCGCTGATGACGGCGGCCGATGTGTCGTCGCAAGATGACTCTATCGCTAAGATGTTGATCATTTCCTTGACTCTTTTTATTCTTGTGGACGCGAAATTACAAATTCCTTTTTCACATTCCAACCTTCGGGAATCCTATTTTCTCCGTATTCTTCGGGCAAGGATTCCGGACAGACGAATAGACCCTGTTCCGCCACGTCGTTTAGCCATGTCAGGGTGTGGCCCGCCCATCGTTTGAAACCAACGCTCACTTTTTTCAGGCTGCCGCATCCGTTGAACATTCCGTTGTAGCATCTCTCCGCCAGCTCTTGCGCAGGTAGTGTCGGTGCCTCCTCGATTTTCCCGCAGTTGTTGAACATGCCTGCGTAGCAGTTGTCCGCCAAGGTGGTTGCCGGCAGTTCGGGTGTCTCCTTGAGGTTCTCGCAGAGGAGGAACATGAAGTTGTAGCAGTTATCCTTCATGGTGGTCGCAGGCAGTTGTGGCGCTTGTGTGAGTTGGCGGCAATTGGCGAACATCCATGCGTAGCAGCTCTTGGAGAGTTGTGTGGCCGGCAATTGTGGTGCCTGAACCAACTGGCTACAGTTCTTGAACATCTCCATGTAGCAGTCGTCCGCCAGTGTCGTCGCTGGCAATGGTTTCGCCTCTGTCAGGCTTTCGCACCCGCTGAACATGCTCTTGTAGCAACTCTTCGCAAGGCTCGTCGCTTCGAGCGCAGGCGTCTCCTTCAGCGCCAAACACCCTTTGAACATCTTTTCGTAGCAATGCGCCTTCAACTCGGAGGCTGGCAGTTGGGGTGCTTCCGTTAGCGAAGAACAGTTGCAGAACATGGATTCGTAGCATAGTTCGGAGAGTTGTGTGGCTGGTAGCCGTTTCGCGCGTTCCAGGCTCCTGCATCCAGAGAACATCCATGCGTAGCATTCCCGCTCCATGCGTGTGGCGGGCAGTTCGGGCATCTCCGTGAGCTTGGCGCAGGAGAGGAACATGCCCCAGTAACACTTCTCCTTCACTTCCGTGGCGGGTAGTTCGGGCGCGTGGGTTAGGCTCGCGCATTTCTCGAACATGGAGCTGTAGCACCCTTTCGCCAGCTCGGTGGCTGGTAGTTCAGGCGCATTGGCGAGTGACTCGCAACCGGCGAACATGGAGCTATAGCTGTAGTCGTATGTTTTTTTTGCGGGGAGTTGTGGGGCGACGACAAGCTTTTTGCAGTCCCTGAACATGCTCGCATAGCATTTGGCCGCTAGTTTCTTCGCTGGTAGTTCAGGCGCTTTCTCTATTGCCTTGCAGGCTTCGAACATGTTCCGGTAACAACCTTCCTCTAGCTTCTTCGCTGGTAGTTGTGGCGCTTCCTTCAGATGGTCGCATCTGTTGAACATGCCTGAATAACACATTTTGGTCAGTCTCTTCGCAGGTAGCTTAGGTGCGGAGGTGAGCCCTTTGCAGTCTGCGAATAATTGATGGAAGCAATATGCGTTGGGTATTCTTTTCCTGCTGCCTTTCCCGTAGACGAGGCTCATGACATTGCCAGAGGCGGATAATTTCCCTTCGATGACGAACTTCGTGTAGTCTTTCTCCCCGACGGAGAAGCCTTGCGGGTTTAATCCTTTGAGGAAAATCTTCTCCCCAGTGCCTTTGAACTGAATCTTCTCCCCATTCGTTAGCTCCTTCCAGGTCTTCTTGTTGTCGTCCGAATAGAGGATTTGGGGATGGTTCTCTCCTTGGTTGATGATACTGATGACCGCCTTGTCGCTCTCTGACTGGAAACATAAAAGTTCTCTTGATGAGGCGAACCCTATTGTCGCCAAAAACTGCGAAAATAACACTGATATTGTTTTTAACATATTGTATATTAATTATTTAATTATAACTGTAGCCTGATTGATCATGCTAATTCTATGATATGTCGTGTCTGGGCGATATGCTATTGGTCAAATAGCCTCTTCCTTCTTGCCCGTTTTGCAAATTTAGTTCGTTTTTTGTAAAAATACGCTTCTTGTGCGCTTTTTATGTTTCCGCCATATCTTTCTGCCATCTTTCTGCCCTACCTTTTTGCAAAATACGATTTTTCTGTCGAAATTTGCCTAAAAAAAGAAAGGTATGAGTGCTAACGAAAACGTTGAGGTGAGCAAGAAGAAAGAGAAGGAGAACCCGTTTGTCAGTATTGTGTTCAATATTGTCATTCCGGTGATTGTTTTGTCTAAATTGACATCCGCTGACAGGTTGGGCCCTGTCTATGGTCTTATCGTCGCCTTGGCTTTCCCTACCGTCTATTTCATCTATGATTTCCTGAAGAGACGTAATACGAATTTTATCTCCATCGTGGGCTTCGTGAGCATCCTGCTGACGGGCATCATCGGTGTGTTCGAGTTTCCGAGCGAGTGGATCGCCTACAAGGAGGCTTCGGTTCCTTTCCTTATCGGCCTGGCTATCCTCATCTCTCTGAAAACGCCTTATCCGTTGGTCCGCAAACTGTTGTACAATGATAATCTGATGGATGTGCAGTTGGTGGACCGCATCCTGGACGAGAAGAATAAAAGGGAGGAGTTCGATAGGGTGTTGGTGAATTCCACCTACCTCTTGGCGCTCTCTTTCCTGGTCTCCACGATCACGAACTTCGTCTTGGCTAAGGTGGTGATACACAGTCTGTCGGGTACGGAGGCTTTCACGCAGGAGTTGGCGAAGATGACCGCTTTGAGCTTGCCGGTGAACGCTTTGCCTGCCACCGTGGTGATGATGTTCGCCTTGTGGTACCTGATCAGCAACCTGAAGAAGACCACGGGTCTGACCATGGAGGAGATGTTGGCTCCCGAACTGAGGGAGAAGATGGACGAGTCTCCGAAGGAGAAGACCGATAAGGATAGTAGTGAGGAGAATAAAGAATAACGAATAATGGGACGGGACGCAAGATGCGTCTCGTTTTTTATCGAATGGGTCCGGCTTGCGTCGGGACCTGCAATGAAAGGAGAATTTTATGTATAGGATTTCGGAAATCGCTGAGATGGTCGGTGGTCGTTTGATGGGCGACCCTGATGCGTGTGTGTGCAGATTGTTGTTGGACAGCCGTTTGCTCTCTTTCCCGGAGGACACTTTGTTCGTGGCTGTCAAGTCTAGCCGAGACGACGGACATAACTATATCGAGGACTTGTATCGCCGCAATGTGCGTTGCTTCATGGTCACCCATGACGCTTCGGAATATGCCCAACTCACCGACGCTTGCTTCGTCGTGGTGAAGGATACGGTCGCCGCATTGCAACGTCTGACCGCTGCGCATAGGTCACGCTTCAATGTCCCTGTGATTGGTATTACGGGTAGCAACGGAAAGACCATCGTGAAGGAATGGTTGTACCAACTCCTCCATGCGGATTACAGGATTACCCGTTCGCCTCGTAGCTATAACTCGCAGATCGGCGTGCCGCTCTCTGTCTGGGAGATGGATGAGACGACTCAACTGGGTATCTTCGAGGTGGGTATCTCCCAAGTGGGCGAGATGGCTAACCTTGCGCCGATCGTCGCGCCTTCCATCGGTGTCTTCACCAATTTGGGCGAGGCGCACCAACAGAATTTCTCTTCCCTTAAGCAGAAGTGCATCGAGAAGATGAAACTCTTCGAGGGCTGTGGTACGATTGTCTACGGCAAGGATGATAAACTGGTCGATATCTGTGCGCAACAGATGCACCCGAACGCCCGTTTCATCACCTTCGGCAAGCAAAAGGACGCCACGGTGCAGATCCTCGAACAGAAGGTCGAGCGGGATGCCACATCCGTCTCTTACCTCTACAACGGCAAGAAGTATGGGGTCGTCGTTCCTTTCACCGATTACGCCTCCCTCGATAACGCGTTGCATTGCGTTTGCGTCTTGTTCGCCTTGGGCTTCGATCCTAAGAAGGTCAGTGATCGCATGTCCGAACTGGAGTCCGTGGCCATGCGCATGGAGGTGAAGGACGGTGAGAAGGATTGCCTTTTGATTAATGATAGCTATAACTCTGATATCAACGCCCTGGGCATCGCCTTGGATTTCCTCTCGCAGCAGGCGGATTCCAAGAAGTTGCGTAAGACGTTGATCCTCTCCGATATATTCCAGACGGGTAGGGAGATCGATGAACTATACTGCGACGTCGCCGCCCTGGTGGAGGAGAAGCAGGTGGAGCGCTTCATCGGTATCGGCCATGACATATCCGCGCATGAGAAGTGCTTCGATGTGCCGGAGAAGTTCTTCTTCCCTGACACGGAGAGTTTCATGCTCCATATCGACTCTTTCGCCTTCGAGCATGAGGCGATCCTCCTGAAGGGTTCCCGCAAGTTCCGTTTCGAGACGATCACGGACAAACTGGCTAAGGTGGTGCATGAGACCGTCTTGGAGGTGAATCTATCCGCTTTGGTGAATAACTTCAACTACTTCCGCTCTTTCCTGAAACCGGGTACGAAGATGATGAGCATGGTGAAGGCGAACGCCTATGGTAGCGGAGACATTGAGGTGGCCCGCACCCTGCAGCAGAATGGTTGCGACTATCTGGCGGTGGCGGTGGCGGATGAGGGCGCTGTCCTGCGTAGCGAGGGCATCCATATCCCTATTGTGGTGATGAACCCTGAGCCGAATAGCTTCCATAAGATATTTGAATATAACCTTGAACCTGAAGTATATAGTTTCTCCCTACTGAACCGTATGATTGCAGAGGCGAGCAAGCTAGGCATCACGGATTACCCTATCCACTTGAAACTGGATACGGGTATGCATAGGCTGGGCTTCGAGATGAAGGACCTGGACGAACTGATCACGGTCTTGAAGGCGCAGAAGTGCGTGAAGCCTCGCTCGGTCTTCTCCCATCTGTTTGGTTCGGACGACGCGATGTTCGATGAATACACGAAGAAGCAGATCGCGCTCTTCACGGAGATGAAGGATAAGATATTCCAAGCCTTCCCATATAAGATCATGGCTCATATCTTGAACTCGGCGGGCATCGAACGATTCAGCGAGTATCAGTTCGATATGGTGCGCTTGGGCATCGGACACTATGGCATGAGTGCGGTGGATTCGAGCCGTTTGGAGGAGGTCTGCACGCTGAAGACGAATATCCTGCAGATACGCAAGGTGCCGGCCAGCGAGACGGTCGGTTATAGCCGCAAAGGGGTGCTGACCCGCGATTCCATCATCGGCGCCATCCCTATCGGTTATGCGGATGGCTTCAACCGTAAGCTGGGCAACCGCAACGGCAAGGTCTTGGTCAATGGTTGTTTCGCACCGATCGTGGGTAATGTCTGCATGGATGTCTGCATGATCGATTTGACGGACGTGCCGAACGTGAAGGAGGGCGACTCTGTCATCCTCTTCGGCAAGGGACACCCGATCCAAGGCGTGGCGGATACGTTAGGCACCATCTCATACGAGGTGTTGGCGGGTATCTCCAAGCGTGTGAAGCGCGTGTATTATCGTGAGTGATATTGTCGCGGAAATCTTATGGGGGAGTAGGAGGTGCTTGAAACTTCTTACTCCCCTTTGTTTTGGCTCTTGACGTACTGCGAAGGGGTCATGCCGTACTTCTCCGAGAAGCAGTTGCTGAAGTATTTAGGGTCGGAGAATCCCACGTTGTAGGCGACGTCGGCGATGTTGTGCTTGCCGCTTGCCAGGATGTCCGCGGCGTGTTGCAGCCTGACCGCCTTGATGTATTCGGACGGGGAGCAGCCTGTGATGGCCTTGAACTTGCGGAAGAGTTGCACACGGCTCAACGCAGTTTGTTCGGCGAGGAACTCTACGGAGAGGTTGCTGTCTGAGATATTGTCGCAGATGGTCTGGTTTATCTTGCGCAGGAAAGCGTCTTCCTGGCTTTCCGGAATCTCTAGCTTCGGTGTGTTGAGTATATTCTTCCTGATATGTTCCCTTTGCAATTCCTTGTTTTTGAGCAGGGTGGAGACTTTCGCCTTGAGGATGTTCTCGTTGAATGGTTTCGTCACGTAGTCGTCCGCACCGTAGTTGATACCGTCTATCTGGTTGTCTACGCTCGCCTCTGTGGTGAGGAGGATGACAGGGATGTGTTGCGTGAGCGGTTCGTTCTTGATGTGGTGGCAGAGGGTCTTTCCGTCCATCTCAGGCATGACGATGTCCGATATGATGATGTCGGGTATCTCCGCCGTGGCGATTTCCAAGGCTGATGCACCGTTGCTGGCGCATCGTACGTCGTACCAGTCGGAGAAGAGCTCGTTGAGGTAGGTGCGTATCTCTTCGTTGTCGTCCACGATGAGGAGCTTGTATTGTTTGTTCGTGCTGCTCTTCTCCACGTCCGGCGTGATCGTATGGGTTGTGTTCGCATTTTCCTCCTGCTGCTTGAGTTCCCCTTTCGGGAAATGGATGGTGAAGGTGGTGCCTTCCCCTTTTTGGCTGGCGATTTCCCAGTGTCCGTTGTTTTGTATGATGAACTCGTGGCAGATCATTAGCCCTAGACCGGAACCTTTTTCGTTGTTGGTGCCGAAGGTGGAGCTAAGGTGGTTTTCCTGGCTTAGCTTCCTGATTTGCTCTTCGTCCATGCCTATTCCGTTGTCTTGGATGGACCATAGGATGCTTTCTTGCTCGTCGCTGATGCGTATGTTGATCTTACCTCCCTGCGGAGTGAACTTGATGGCGTTGCTGAGCAGGTTGCGTATGATGGAGGAGACCATCCTCTGGTCTATGTGCGCCGAATTGTTCGTGTTGTTTTGTATGGTCACCTCAATGCCTTTCTCGGAGAGCAGGTTCTGCAGCAACGTCACGCTCTCCTTGGTGAGTGCGTCCAGGTAATAGTCTGACGGAGAGAACAGTATGGTGTTGTTTTGTATCCTGGCCCATTCCAGGAGGTTCTCCATCTGGTCTTGTAGGTTCTTGGCCGACTTGAAGGTCTGCTGCACCTTCTTGTCCCGCTCCTCCTCGTCGTACTGCCGGTTCGGATTGGTGAGTAGGGAGAGGTTGCCGACGATGGCGGTGATAGGGTTGCGCAGGTCGTGCGCGATGATGGACATGATGCGGTCCTTGAGGTTCAGCGTCTCGTCCAGTTTCCTGTTCTGTTGCTCGATCTTCTCGTTCTTGGTGCGTAGTTCGTCCGTGCGTTGGGCCACGATCCTTTCCAGTACCTCCTGCTTCTGCTTCAGCCTCTTTTCCCTCAGTTTCAGGACGAGGTGGAATACGAGGAAGACGGTTAATAGGCAGAGGGCTCTGAACCACCATGTTTGCCACCATGCGGGAGCGATGATGATGGTGAGCGGTTTTGAGGTGGAGCATCTGTCCCCGTTCTGTTCACAGGCTTTAACGAGGAAGGTGTAGGTGCCGGCGTCGAAGTTGGTGAAGAAGGCTCTTCGTTCCTTCCCGACGAACATCCACTGCTTGTTGTAACCTTCCATGGTGTAGTAGTAGGTGAGGTTCTCCGCCTGACCGTAGTCTATACCGAAGTACTCTATGCCGAAATGGTTCTGGTCATGGTTCAGCCGGATGGTGTCCGCGAAGGCCAGGGCTTCGTTGAGCGTCGTGCCTTGTTGGCTCTCCACCTTCTGTCCGTTCACGTAGAGGTCCTTTAGGTAGACGACCGGCTTGTATTGTCCCTTGCTGATGATCTCCTGCGGATGGAAGGAGAAGAACCCGTTGTTGCTGCCGACGTAGATTTCCCCGTCTTTCGCTTTGTAGATGGCGCAGGCGGCGAAGGAATATCCTCCCAGGTCGCCCGACATGTCAAAGTGCCTGACGATGTTCGAGTCGGGGTTGAATAGGATGATTTCGTTCGTGGCTGTAATCCAGAGGTTGCCTTGGTTATCCTCCGTGATGGCGTTCAGCGTTTGCGGCAGGTGGTATTCCTCGAATTGGGAGGAGAAGGCCTGTTTCTCTTCGTCGAAGAGGTTGAGTCCGCCCGTCGTGGTGATGAGCCAGATCCTGTTCTTGCTGTCGCAGATGCACATCTTCGACTCGTTTTGCGCCAGTGCGTCGTTTTGCTCGTTCAGGGTGTATATGTGTCTCTGCCCGTTCTGGTGGCATACGACGCCGTCGCTGGTGCATACCCATAGTCTACCTCGGTTGTCCCGCATGATATAGTTGGCCCATTGCGGGTTATCTTCCGAGAAGATGCTGGATTGGCAGTTGAGCTTGCTGGTCACCTCTCCTGTGGCGTCGTTGATGAGGCATACGCCCGCACCGTCCGTCGTTAGCCATACGGAGTCGCCTTCGATCAAGATGTGGTGTATGTTGTTGGTCGGCAGCGTGTTGTTTCCTTCCCCTTTGGAATATACTTTTTTCTGTCCCGTTTGGGTGTTGTATTTGGTGACACCGATATTGCTATTGCCCCATGTGGCGTACCAAAACTCGTTTCTCTTGCCTTCCTTCACGTCGAGGATGATGTTTCCGAACTCCCTTTGACCGGTGAATTGTTTGGTGTGTAAGGTTTGTGTGTTCAGTCCGCCACCGTCTGTTCCGATCATCATCGTGCCGTTGTTTTCGCAGAAGCTGGTCACTGCGTTGTTCGTGATGCTGTTGTGGTCTTCGCTGCTATGTTTGTAGTAGTTGAAGCTGTTGGCGGTGTTGTTGGAGAAGAATAGCCAGTAGTGGTGCGTGCCGATCCATATGTTTTGTCGGTTGTCTTCCGTGATGCTGTTGATGGTTACCTTGTCGACGGTGGATGGCAGGACGACTTGGCTGTTCGAGAATCCTTTCGCCTGTGTGTCATAGACCAGCAGGTTGCCGTTCACGAAGCCGATCCATACCCTTTTCCTCGAGTCTTCGTATGTCTTCGCCACGAAGTTGCTCATGAAGAGGTCCGGCGTGTTCTCTTTTGTGTAGGAGCGAGTCGTGTTGTTGGCGGGGTCGTAGATGAAAAGACCCTCGTTGCGGGTTCCGATGTATAGTTGGCCGTCGGAGGCGTACGTCAGCGTGTGTATGCGAAGGTCGCGTTGTTCGTTAGGGTGGGGGATGCTGATGTGCTTCATCTCCTTCGTGCGGATGTTGAAAGAATACAGCCCCTTTTGGTAGGAGCCGATCCATAGCATCTCTTGCTTGAGGACGATGCAGGTGAAAACATCCGGCAGCTCGTAGCGTTGCAGTACCTTCGCGTCAGGGTCCAGCTCGAAGAGTCCGTATTGGCTCAGTACCCATAGATGGCCCTCTTTGTCCTCCTCGATGCCCCTCACGTAGGTGTTGCAGACCTGCAGGTCGATGTGCTTATATCGTTTGTTCCTCCTGTCGTAGATGGCCAAGCCTTTGTCCGTGCATACCCATAGCCTCTTCCGTGAGTCTTCGAATAGTTTGCGGAAATCGTTGTAGTGTACTTCCGCCGAAGTGTCCTGTTCGCACTTGATGTATTCGTACCCGTTGTATTGCAGCAGACCATTTTCCGTGGCCAGCCAAATGATGCCGTAACTGTCTGAATATAAATCGTTGATGTTGCTGTATGGCGTGTTCGATTGGGTCTTCAGGGCGGAAAAACGCATCGTCTCCCCTCTCATGTGGGAGGGAATGAATATACATAGGCATAAGTATATGATAACATATAATGTAAGGCGTCTTTGCATTATTCCATATTTAATGTTTGTTACTTCAGGAAACATTGCAAAATTACGAAATTTTTGTGTATTCGACAAGCCTAATTCCTTGTGTTTTTTAGGTGTATAACATGGTTTTTTCATTTGGATAAGCCAAACTACGATCAGACTTCCCGAATTGCTGGAATGGT
>JAFXPK010000024.1 GCA_017527905.1 Paludibacteraceae bacterium | reverse complement strand
TTGCTCGTGCCGTAGAGGATGCGTTGCATGAAGTAGAGGTCGCGCGTGAGCTGCACCTCCACGATGAAGAGCTCGCCGTCGTCCGCCTTGACCATCATGTCCACCCGGTTGAACTTGTCGTCGAGTGACTGCTGGTTGCTCTCGCTCTCCAACACCTCCACGATCTCCACCTTCCTGCCCAGCAGCACGGTGAAGAGCCCCTCGAGGATGCCGAAGTTGGCCTTGTCGCGCAACAGCCGCTTGATCGCCCAGTCGAAACGTATGTAGTCGGTGTCTCTCATCTTATGAAACGTTTTATCACCGCAAAGGTAATTGTTTTTCTGTAAGTTCCAAAGAAATCGTGAATATTTTGCGATAATAATACGCAAATATTTATTTATGAAGACGTTATTTAATTCAGGGGAGAATTTTGATTCAAGGCGTCCCTCCCCAATGCGACTCGCCTAAATAGTAAATTGTAAATATTTAAATAGTAAATGATTGTGGGTATTCAACAAACCGTCGTGTCACTAAATGTGATGTTTCTTTCTGATTGTATGTTTTTTAACATATTATTTGTACCTTTGCAAAAAAAAGAAGATGAGAATAGCTGTATTCCCTGGTAGTTTTGATCCTTTTACGATAGGACACTATTCTGTCGTGAAGCGAGCTTTGAATTTCGTGGACGAGGTGGTGATCGCCATTGGTGTGAATGATGCGAAGAAGTCGCTCTTCTCCGTTGAGCAAAGGTATAAGATCATCTCCAAAGCTTTTTGTGACGAACCGCACGTCTCTGTGAAGAGCTACGACTCTTTGACGGTGGACTTCGCCCGGGAGGTCAATGCGAATATCATCCTTAGGGGCATCCGCTCCATCCAGGACTTCGAGTATGAGAAGACCATCGCCGACGCCAACCGTCGTCTGTCGGGTATCGACACGGTGCTCCTCTTCACGGAGCCTCAGCACTCCTTCATCAGCTCTACCGTTGTGCGTGACCTGATCCGCTACGGAAAGGATATTACCACCTTCCTGCCTCCGCATGTTTCGGTGGAGGACCTGAAGTAAGGTCACTCTTCCAGCCTCTGCCTGACGCACTTTCTGTGTCTCGTGGGATTCCTTGTGCCCTGAAAAAGTCCGCAATTAATTTTTTTTAACATTAATTATTTCCGAGAGAGGTTATTTGTTGCTTTTTTTGCGGAAAATTTGGGTGTATAGTATCTGATGAAAAAGAAAGCGAAACATAGATTTTTCAATTCGAAGTTAACTTCGGCGATTAGTATTTCGATCGTACTCTTTCTCCTAGGATGTATCATATTTGTCGGTTTCATGTCTAAGACGTTGTCTACCTACGTTTTAGAGAGTGTCTCGTTGACCGTTTTCTTGCAGAAGAACACGACGGAGGAGGCCCGTGTGAACTTGGAGAAGTATCTGGCGGCGCAGCCCTATACCAAGAAGGAGAAGTTCATCGATAAGGCGACTGCCATCGAGGAGCTTTGCCAGGACATCGGCGAGGATCCCGAGGAGTACAAGGATATGGAGATCGACCGCATCAACGATATGATCGAGGTGAGCATGAATGCGGCCTATGCGAACAACGACAGCATCCTTCCGATCGTGAAGACCATCCAACTCTTCGAGTGTGTGGACCGTGTGGATTATCAGGAGAGCATGATCGACCGTATCGGCAATAACATCCAAAAACTGGTCTCCGTGCTGATCTGTACGGCGGCGGTCCTGTTGTTGATTTCCTATGTGCTGATTAGCAACACGATACAATTGCTGATCCATTCGGATCGTTTCCTAATACATACGATGACGTTGGTGGGTGCCACGAAGAGTTTCGTGCGCCGTCCATATATATTGGAGAGTCTTGTCATTGCGGTGGTGGCGTTCGTGTTGGCCACGATTTACCTGATGGGGCTGGGGTATCTGCTGAAGGATGATTTCCCGCCAAGTCTGGAAGGAATGACGAGCGATCCGATGCTGTATGTCGTTGTGCTGGGAAGCATCTTTGTGTTCAGTATCATCATCACATGCGTGGCTACGCATCGTGCGGTGAGCAAGTACTTGAAGCAGCAGGTGGACGACCTTTATTACATTTAATATTGACAAATAAATAATTACAAAAAAATAAAAAATGGTATCTAGAGAAGATTTTGCATTGCCCAAAGAGAACTTGCTTCTTGTTGCGGTTGGTTTTGTCATCATTCTGATCGGATGTATCTGTATGATTGGCGGCGGTAGTGAGGATGGTGTATCCTATAACCCGGAGATTTTCAGCACGATGAGGATCACGGTGGCACCGATTATCCTGGTCTTTGGTTTTTTCTTTGAGATTTTCGCTATCGTATGGCTTCGTGGCGGAAATACGGTGCACACCAATAAAGAGTCCGCTTCCGGATACAATAAACTTGCCACAGTGGAGAATGAGGGGTATGAGAAAATCGAGCACTCTGAAAACGATACACTCACACTTCGTGGTCCGAAAAAACAAGGAAGGAGATAATAGGAGATGGATGCGTTTCAGGCTTTTATCTTGGGTTTAATCCAAGGCTTGACCGAGTATCTTCCGGTCAGCAGTAGTGGTCATTTGACCATCGGTTCCTACCTTTTCGGATTGGAGGACGGCGAGTCCAACCTGATGTTTACCATTGTGGTGCACGTCGCCACGGTGTTGAGCACCCTGGTCATCTTGTGGAAAGAAGTGGTATGGCTCTTTAAGGGCGTCTTGAAGTTCAAATGGAACGACGAGATGAAATACTTTGTCAACATCCTTATCTCCATGATCCCTGTAGGCATCGTGGGTTTGTTCTTCAAGGACACGGTGGAGGAGTTCTTCGGCTCCGGTCTGTTCCTTGTCGGGTTGATGCTCTTCCTGACAGCTTCGTTGCTGGCTTTCGCGTATTTCGCTAAGCCTCGTCAGAAGGAGAATATCTCTAAGTTGGACGCCTTCATCATCGGCTTGGCGCAGGCTTGCGCGGTGATGCCGGGCTTGTCCCGTTCCGGTTCTACGATCGCTACGGGTCTTTTGTTGGGCAATAAGAAAGAAAATTTGGCGCAGTTCTCCTTCCTGATGGTGATTCCACCGATCGTGGGGGAGGCTTTGCTGGATTGTCTCAAGGTGGCGAAGAACGGATATGAGGCGGTGGCTTGCGGCATCTCTCCCCTTGCGTTGGGAGTGGGTTTTGTCACTGCGTTCATCTTCGGTTGCCTCGCCTGCAAGTGGATGATCAATATTGTGAAGAAGGGTAAACTCATTTATTTCGCGGTCTATTGCTTCATCATCGGAGCAATCTGTGTGATGTGCTCGTAATGCTCGTGAGGGAATGAATTTCTTGGACGGCGAAATATTATACTTCGACAAACCTTTGGAGTGGACTTCCTTCGACCTGGTCAATAAGGTGCGCTACATGATCAAGCGCAGGCTGGGCGTGAAGAAGTTCAAGATCGGGCATGCCGGCACGCTGGATCCTCTGGCGACGGGTGTGCTGGTGGTTTGTACGGGTAAGGCGACTAAACGGATTGAAGAGCTGCAGTACCAGACGAAGGAGTATGTCGCCACGTTGAGGCTGGGCGCCACCACGCCTTCCTTCGACTTGGAGCAGGAGATTGACGCTGAATATCCTACGGAACATATCACCCGTGAGATGGTGGAGGATACGCTGAAGACCTTCCTCGGGGAGATCCAGCAGATCCCGCCGGTCTATTCGGCCGTGAAGGTGAACGGGAAGCGCGCCTACGACTACGCCCGCAAGGGCAACGAGGTGGAGCTGAAGCCTAAACTGCTCGTCATCGATGAGATAGAACTCCTGGATTGCCAGCTGCCGTACATCACGATACGCGTGGTATGCAGCAAAGGCACCTACATACGCGCCTTGGCGCGCGACATCGGCATCGCCCTGAAGAGCGGTGCGCACCTGACTTCGCTACGGCGTACGAGGGTGGGGGACGTCACGGTGGAGAATTGCATCTCCCTCGAAAAGTTCCAAAACATTGTTAATGAACATGAACAGATAAATTCCGATATTGCATGAAATTATCAAAATTCAAATTCAACTTGCCGGAAGAGCAGATCGCTCTTTACCCTGCCCATAACAGGGATGAGGCTAGATTGCTGGTGCTCAACCGTAAAACGGGTGAGATAGAACACAAAATCTTTAAGGAAATCCTCCAGTATTTCGACGACAAGGATGTGTTCATCTTCAACGACACGAAGGTGTTCCCTGCTCGTCTCTATGGTATCAAGGAGAAGAACGGCGCGAAGATTGAGGTCTTCCTGCTCCGTGAATTGAACCATGAACTGAAGTTCTGGGATGTCCTTGTGGATCCTGCCCGCAAGATACGTATCGGAAATAAACTCTATTTCGGCGAGGACGAGTCTTTGGTGGCCGAGGTGATCGACAACACCACTTCCCGCGGACGTACGCTCCGTTTCCTCTATGAGGGCTCCTACGAGGAGTTCCGCGAGACCCTTTACAAACTGGGCGAGACGCCTCTTCCGAAGTTCATCAACCGTCCGGTTGAGCCGGAGGACGCTGAGCGTTACCAAACGATCTTCGCCAAGAACGAGGGTGCCGTGGTCGCTCCGACCGCTGGTATGCACTTCAGCCGCGAGCTGATGAAGCGTTTGGAGATCAAGGGTTGCGACTTCGCTTTCCTGACTCTGCACGCTGGCTTGGGCAACTTCCGCGAGATCGACGTGGAGGACCTCACGAAGCATAAGATGGATTCCGAGGAGATGTACATCACCGAGGAGTGCACGAAAATCGTGAACCGCGCGCACGAGGCGAGACAACATATCTGCGCCGTCGGAACGACCGTGTTGCGCGCCGTCGAGAGCAGTGTGGGTACGGATGGTTTGATCAAACCGTCAGAGGGCTGGACGAATAAGTTCATCTTCCCTCCATACAACTTCACCGTGGCGGATCGCCTGGTGACCAACTTCCACATGCCATACTCCACCTTCCTCATGATGGTGTGCGCCTTTGGCGAGTATGACTATGTGATGAACGCTTACGACGTGGCTTTGAAGGAGGGCTATAAGTTCGGCCCTTACGGAGACGCTATGTTAATCCTCTAATTCGAACAAAAAAAGATATAGTATCATAATAAAATGGCAAAGAAATTCGCTGAACATTCCAGTTTCAACCTCTCGGACATCAACAAGGAGGTTCTGAAGCAATGGGAGGAAAAAGATTTGTTTCATAAGAGTGTGAAAATCAGGGAAGGTGCTCCTTCCTTCGTCTTCTTCGAGGGTCCGCCGTCCGCTAACGGAATGCCGGGCATCCACCACGTGATGGCGCGCTCTATTAAGGATATCTTCTGCCGCTACAAGACCATGAAGGGCTTCCACGTGAAGCGTAAGGCGGGTTGGGATACCCACGGATTGCCTGTCGAGTTGGGCGTCGAGAAGGAGTTGGGCATCACAAAAGAGGATATCGGAAAGAAGATCTCTGTCGATGACTATAACAAGGCTTGCCGTACCAACGTGATGAAGTTCACCAAGGAGTGGACCGACCTCACCAAGAAGATGGGTTATTGGGTGGACCTCGAGAACCCTTATATCACCTACGACAACAAATACATCGAGACGTTGTGGTACCTCTTGAAGGAGCTCTACAAGAAGGGTTACCTCTACAAGGGTTACACCATCCAGCCTTATTCCCCTGCAGCGGGTACGGGTCTTAGCTCCCACGAGCTGAACCAGCCGGGCTGCTACCGTGACGTGAAGGATACGACCGTCGTGGCGCAGTTCAAGATGGTGGATCCGAAGCCTGAGATGGCTCAGTTCGGTACACCGTACTTCCTGGCATGGACCACCACGCCTTGGACCCTCTCGTCCAATACGGCTCTTTGCGTCGGACCGAACATCACCTACGTGGCTGTTCAGTCCTACAACCCTTACACGGGTAAGCCTGCCACTTATGTGCTGGCGAAGGATCTGGTGAACGCTCATTTCAACCCTAAGGCCGCTGAATTGGCTTTGGAGGATTACAAGGAGGGCGACAAACTCATCCCTTATAAAGTCATCGCTGAATACAAGGGCACTGACCTTGTAGGCATGAAATACGAACAACTCTTCGACTGGATCACACCGGAGAACGCTGACCAAGCCTTCCGTGTTATCCCAGGCGATTACGTCACCACTGAGGATGGTACAGGTATCGTCCATATTGCCCCTACCTTCGGTGCGGACGATGCGAAGGTGGCGAAGGCCGCCGGCATTCCTCCGTTGCAGTTGGTCGATAAGTTCGGCAACCTGCGTCCTTCCGTGGATTTGACGGGTAAGTTCTATCTGCTCTCAGATTTGGACGCTGATTTCGTGAAATCACGCATCAACGTGGAGGCCTACAAGAAATTCGAAGGCCGCTTTGTGAAGAACGCATACGATCCTAACCTGACGGATAAGGACGAGACGCTCGACATCTCCATCTGCATGGATATGAAGGTGACCGACAAAGCCTTCAAGATCGAGAAGCACGTCCACAACTACCCGCACTGCTGGCGTACGGACAAGCCTGTCCTCTACTACCCGCTGGATAGCTGGTTCATCAAATCCACCAAGGCTCGCGAGAGAATGATGGAGCTGAACAAGACCATCCAATGGAAGCCTGAGTCGACGGGTACCGGCCGTTTCGGCAAATGGTTGGAGAACTTGAACGACTGGAACCTCTCCCGCTCCCGCTACTGGGGCACACCGCTCCCGATCTGGAGAACTGAGGAGGGTACGGAAGAGAAGTGCATCGGTTCCATCGCGGAATTGTTCGAGGAGATCGACAAGTCCATCAAGGCTGGTTTCATGAAGGAGAACCCTTGGAAGAACTTCAAGGTGGGCGATTATTCGAAGGAGAACTATGATCCTAAGAACATTGACCTCCACCGTCCATATATCGACAGCGTCATCCTGGTTTCCGATAGTGGCAAGCCGATGAAACGTGAGGCGGACTTGATCGACGTGTGGTTCGATTCAGGTGCTATGCCATTCGCTCAGCAACACTATCCGTTCGAGAACAAAGAGGTGGTCGATAGCGGAGAGTTCTACCCTGCCGACTTCATCGCGGAGGGTGTGGACCAGACCCGTGGTTGGTTCTTCACATTGCACGCCATCTCCACCATGATCAAGGATAGCGTAGCCTTCAAGGCGGTTATCTCCAATGGCTTGGTGCTTGATAAGAACGGTAACAAGATGTCCAAACGTCTCGGCAATGCGGTCGATCCGTTCGGTGCCATCGAGAAGTATGGTTCCGATCCACTCCGTTGGTACATGATCACCAACGCGTCGCCTTGGGACAACCTGAAGTTCGATACGGAGGGCATCGAGGAAGTACGCCGTAAATTCTTCGGCACGCTTTATAACACCTATTCCTTCTTCGCACTCTATGCGAACGTGGATAACTTCACCAACAGTCAGCCACAAGTGCCAATGAACAAGCGCCCTGAGATTGACCGTTGGATCATCTCTCTGCTCAACTCCCTCATCAAGGAGGTGGACGAGAGCTACAACGATTATGAGCCGACCAAGGCAGGTCGCGCGATCTCTATATTCGTGAACGATCACCTGAGTAACTGGTACGTTCGTCTGAACCGTAAACGTTTCTGGGGTGGCACATTGACAGAGGATAAGCTCGCCGCTTACCAAACGCTCTACACCTGTCTAGACACGGTGGCCCGTCTGATGGCACCAATCTCTCCATTCTATGCGGACCAACTCTTCTTGGATCTGAACAATGCCACAGGCTGCGACAAGAGCGAGTCTGTCCACTTGGCTAACTTCCCTAAGTACGACGAATCCTTGATCGACAAGACCTTGGAGGAGCGCATGCAGTTGGCGCAAGACATCTCATCCATGACCCTCTCTCTTCGTAAGAAGGAGAACATCAAGGTTCGTCAACCGTTGAAGCAAATCATGGTACCTATCTTGGCGGAGCATGAGCAGGAGAATGTTGAGGCGGTGAAGGACTTGATCATGAACGAGGTCAACGTGAAGGAGATCAATTTCGTGCGTGACTCAGCCGGCATCCTTGTGAAGAAGATCAAGCCAGACTTCAAGAAGCTCGGTCCTAAGTGCGGCAAGAACATGAAGACGGTTGCGGCACAGTTGCAGAGCCTGTCGCAGGAGCAGATCGCGCAGTTCGAGAAGAACGGCAGCTATGAGATCTGTCTCGACGGATGCTGCGTCGTTGTGGACAAGGCCGATGTGGAGATCCTTTCGGAGGATATCCCAGGCTGGTTGGTAGCCAACAACGGAACGATCACCATCGCGCTCGACGTGACCATCACGCCAGAGTTGCAGCGGGAGGGTATCGCGCGTGAGTTCATCAACCGTATCCAGAACATCCGTAAGACAAGCGGATTCGAGATCACCGATAAGATTGTTATCGACATCGAGCAGTCAGACAATGTGAATGCGGCGGTAGAGCAGTTCAAGGAGTACATCTCCTCGCAGGTGCTCGCCAACAAGATCTCCTTGGTGGAGAAGGTGGCCAACCCGACCGAGTTGGACTTCGACGACTTCAAGGTGAATATCGAGGTGAAGAAAGCGTAAGCTTGAATGTTAAATATGGGGGGCGAATCATTGCTTAATGGTTCGCCCTTTATTATCCCTTCCACATGAAAAAGAAACTAGCCATCCTATTCCTCCTCCTATCCGTGGCCGTTGGTGGCGCTTACTATGTACGTCAGCAAAAGAGTTACAAGGAGGGTGATATCCTCTTCCAGGTTTCGAAGAGCGGTCAGTCCCCATTGATCCAGAAAGCCACCGGCTCGAAATGGTCCCATTGCGGTGTCGTGGTTGAGAAGGAGAAGCAGTTGTATGTGCTGGAAGCCTCCAAGAAGGTCAAACTGACGCCTTTGAAGGAGTGGATCAAGCGAGGGAAAGACGGGAAGGTGAAGAAGATGCGCGTGAAAAAGGAACCTGTTAAGATCAAATACAAGAAATACCTCGGCAAGCCATACGACCTTGCCTTTCAATTCGACAACGGCAAGTGGTATTGCTCGGAACTAATCTATGACATCTACAAAACACAGTTAGGCATAGAACTTTGCAAGCCTCGGAAGATCCGTGAGTATCGCATCGAAGGCATGGAGAATGTCCTCAAGAAAAGAGGCATGGACCTCGACCAAAGGGTGGTCGCCCCTTGTGATTTATTAAACTATTGATTATATTTGTGATATGACATTCATGTCCAATTAATTACAATAGTCTTCGTATGCACAAATCTCTCCTAACAATCCTGCAGATTCTCTTCACCGTCAGCCTTGGCTTTGCGCAAGAGAAACAGGGAGAATTCATGAGGCTCCATAGCGAGAGAATCAAGGTCAACGATTCGCTCTGCTATCAGGTCAGGAAGGAATATAGTGGGAAAGACACCACCGCATGGGAACCTTTTTGCGGTGTGCTTGACAACTTCTATTTTAGGTCATGGTATGAATATACCCTGCAAGTGGAGGAATACAATCCTCATGCGGATACGATTTGTGTGATAAAAACAATCGCACAGTACCCAAAGGGACAGTTCATGAAGATCCATAGAGAGAGAATCATGGTCAACGATTCGCTCTGCTATCAGGTCAGGAAGGGTTTTAGTAGGCGGGATAAGACCCCTTGGGAGCCTTTCTGCGGAAAATTCAGTAACCTTTGGTGTGAAGAGGGATATGAATACACCCTGCATGTGAAGGAATACAATCCTCATGCGGATACGATACATGTGATAATGACTATAGCAAGGGATGAAGTTCAAGAAAAATTAAAGAGGAATATCCAGGCAAGAAAACGTATGGGGATGCAAACGAATAACAATGATTCTGTCCAGACAACCCCCACGTCGAACGGAGAATAGAAAAATGCAGGTCTTATGCGAAACAATATAAACGATTCATATGCTATGCTCAAAACACTGATCACGCTCCTCCTCCTCCCCATTGCCAGCCTCGGCTTTGCGCAAGAGAAACAGGGAGAATTCATGAGGGTCCATAGCGAGAGAATCAAGGTCAACGATTCGCTCTGCTATCAGGTCAGGAGGGGATATAGATGGAAAGATACCACCGCATGGGAACCTTTCTGCGGGGAGTTCCACAATTTCTATTTCGAGGAAGGCTATCCTCATACCCTTTATGTGAAGGAATACAACCCTCATGCGGACACGATATTCGTGATAAAAGAAATATCCAGGTCCTCGACTATCTGTTATGAAGAGTACATGCGGAAAAAGCTAAGAGAGAAACGAATGCGCTTGAAAGAGAAGGAAAGAAACGATACCATCCGGGCCATCCCGGTGAATCGGAGGAAGAAATAGAGGATGCCATGTGAGAGTAGGGTCAAATTTTCATCTGTTCTCTTAGCCGTCAACCCCAGTCTGCTGCTGGGATATCACCGAAAAAAAATCTGATGTTTTGGGAATATGTCGGTATACAATTAATTGCTAGATATCAATAAATTCACAAGGTGTAAGAATTTGTTTGTGAAAGCTTTGTCGCAAATATATAATGTTTTATCTTTGCGTGGTTGATTTATGTTTTTTTTGTTGGAAATCTTTAAATTTACAAACTAACAAATAATAAAATGAGAAAAAAGAGTTATGGAAAAAAGATGAGCCATTACTTGTATAAATGGCTTGTCTGTCTAGTGTTAATGTGCATTCCTGCCATAGGAAATGCGTTCGTTGTTGGAGACTTGGCGTACGATGTGCGCACTTCAGATGAAAGTACCGTGAATGTTCATGCGGCAAGCACGGAAATATCTGGAGACATTATTATCCCGGATTCGGTGGAATATGAAGGAAAAGTCTACAAGGTTGTCGCTTTGGGCGGCGGTGAAGCTTTCATTTCGTGTGAGAATCTGACCTCCGTGGTGATCCCTAATTCAGTGAAGATGATTACTGGTAGTGCGTTTAAGTGGTGTTCCAACTTGACTAGTGTGAAGTTGCCTGATTCCCTTGAGACGATACCTAACCAGGCTTTCAATCAGTGCTTTAAATTGGCTGATGTGACGATACCGTCTACGGTGACCACCATCGAGTATGATGCGTTCAAGGCATGCGAGAAACTTTCTCCGCTCACGGTTCCTGCCGGTGTTTCTACCATTGGAAGCTCCGCATTCTCAGGCATAGACACAATCTACTACTCAGGTTCCGCATCAGGAGCCCCTTGGGGTGCTGGTGTTGCTACCGAAAAGAAAAATGTTGCCCTTGCCGCTGGCACCTACTTCGTTGTCGGCGACTATAAATATAAAGTGGAGAAAACTGAGGGTACTGTCTCCATCTCCGCAGCTAGTACGGATATCGCGGGCGACCTCGTTCTCCCTAGCTCGGTGGTATATGACGGTGTGGAGTATACGGTGACCATCGTCGATGGCAGCGGTTTCGAAACATGTGCTCAAATCACTTCTGTGGTTATTCCTAATTCAGTGATTGAAATCCGTGGTAGCGCCTTCAAGTGGTGCTCTAAGCTGACCAGCGTGACGATCCCTGAACATATCACTAAGATTCCTACCCAGTGCTTCAACCAATGTTACAACTTGGTGGATTTTACGATCCCGTCAGTAGTGACCCTCATCGAGGTTGATGCGTTCAAGGCTTGCGAGAAGTTGTCACCACTCACTGTGCCTGATGGTGTGACTAGCATCGGACGTTATGCATTCTCAGGCATAGATACTGTTTACTATTCTGGTTCCGCAACGGGAGCCCCATGGAGCGCAGGTGTTGTTATCGGAAAGGATAAGCCTTCTAAAGGCAGCACCTTTGTTGTAGGTGACTATAAGTACAAAGTGGAGAGTGATAATACGGTAGCTATCTCCGCTGCTAATACGGATATCGAGGGTGATCTCGTTCTTCCAAGCACGGTGGTTTACGACGGTGTCGAGTATACGGTGACCATCGTCGATGGCGGTGGCTTCAGATCATGTGGCGATATTACTTCAGTGGTTATCCCTAATACGGTACAGGAGATCCGTGGAAGCGCCTTCAAGTGGTGCTCTAGCTTGACTAGCGTGACGATCCCTGATTCTATCACTAAGATCCCTAACCAATGCTTCAACCAGTGCTACAACTTGGAGAGCTTGACGATCCCTTCAGGTGTGACCCTCATCGAATATGACGCGTTCAAGGCATGCGAGAAGTTGTCTCCGCTCACAGTTCCTGACGGAGCTGCCCGCATCGAGTATGACGCATTCTATGGAATTGATACTGTTTACTACTCTGGTACCGCTTCAGGTAACCCATGGAGCGCAGGTATTGTTATCGGAAAGGATAAGCCAACTAAGGGCAGCTACTTCGTTGTAGGCGACTACAAGTACAAAGTGGAGGATGACAAAGCGAATACGGTAGCTATTTCCGCAGCTAACACGGATATTGCGGGCGACCTCGTTCTTCCAAGCACGGTGGTATACGACGGTGTCGAGTATACTGTTATCATCGTTGATGGCGGTGGTTTCAGATCATGCGGCGAGATCACTTCAGTGGTTATCCCTAATTCAGTACAGGAGATTCGCGGTAGCGCCTTCAAATGGTGCTCTAAGCTGACTAGCGTGACGATCCCAGAGGGTATCACTAAGATCCCTAACCAATGCTTCAACCAGTGCTACAACTTGGAGAGCTTGACGATTCCGGCAGGTGTGACCCTCATCGAGTACGATGCGTTCAAGGCTTGCGAGAAGTTGTCTCCTCTCACAGTACCTGATGGCGCTTCCAGCATCGAGTACGACGCATTCTATGGAATTGATACGGTTTACTACTCTGGTTCCGCAACTGGTAGCCCATGGAGCGCTGGCCGTGTAATTGAAATGACTGAGCCAACTCTTAATGGAACATTCGTTGTAGGCGACTTCAGATATACAATCACGGATACTACGAACCATATCGTAGCTATTGCCGCTGCTAATACGGATATCGCTGGTGATATCGTGCTCCCTAGCTCGGTTGAGTTCGACGGTGTTAAGTATACTGTAGGCCTCATCGGTGGTGAGAATGTCTTCAGGTCATGCGGTGAGATCACTTCAGTGGTGATCCCTAACACGGTGAAGACCATCAGCGGAAGCGCCTTCAAGTGGTGCTCTAAGCTGGTTTCCGTAACACTTCCGGATTCTATCACTAAGATCCCTAACCAATGCTTCAACCAGTGCTACAACTTGGTGGATGTGACGATTCCTTCAGGAGTGACCAGCATTGAATATGACGCGTTCAAGGCTTGCGAGAAGTTGTCTCC
>JAFXPK010000023.1 GCA_017527905.1 Paludibacteraceae bacterium | reverse complement strand
CGTATAGTGGGAGAGTAGGTCGCCGCCGTCTTGGGGGTCAATCCTTACGGGTTGACCCCCTTTTTTTGTGCCTGCCCCTCACGGGGCTCCCTCACGGAGGACACGGAGTTTTATTGTGGTATTAGGGGGCCTTCTCCGTGTACTCCTTTCTTTCGTGTGAGTTGTACTTTTCTCAGTGAACGTCTGCTTGAACTACCATTCCTGGTGCAATGATGTTTGACCCCCTTGATTTGCTCTCGTGTTTCCAGTATTGCCAATCATAAATAATTCGACAAAAAATGACGATAAATATTTTTATTTCTTTACTCTTTGTTTATCTTTGCGAAGATATAGCTAGTAGGTAGTGGTGTTTCCGAATTAGATGTATTTCCTAATTCTTATATCTATTGAATGTGATTCCACGATTCATTTAATGGGTTGAGAAACAATGCTTGAAGATCCCTCTGTGGTTTCTTCTGAATTTTGGAACGGTTCGTCTCTAGTTGGTTTAATGTGATGTAAATGATAAATATTTGAGAATGAAAAAGATATTATTCCTTTATTTTGCGCCGTTGATGGTATGGCTCGCATTCTTGGGTTGTAGTGTGGATAATAATCCTATTGCTGAAGAAAAGGCTGACGCTGAGGCGGAGGTCCCGACGGATCTTTCTGACAAGTTGATTCTGAACCGTCCTTATACTGACGGTAGTTACGGTTATGTGCTGGTCAATACTTCCTCGTCCTTGGAAAGTCAGTTCAGCCAGAAGAATACGATTTATGAGATTCAGGATAAGATAGACCTTGCTAAGGGAACGCTCACATTGCCTTCAAACGCTGTTCTGCGCTTCAATGGCGGAAGTATTACCAATGGTACCATTACTTTTGATAACACTTATGTGGAAGGCCTGGTCAAGTTTACGGGCGTTACGTTTAAGGGTACCCTCATCAACAAGGAGGTGGTGCTCTCTTGGTTCGGTGCGACAACAAGCAATACGGATAATTCCACAATTATTAATCAGGTGCTGGACATTATCCCTGAAACATTGGTGGTGGACGCACTTTATCCGATCAATAAAACTATCGTGATTTCTCATGGGGTGACGATCAGGGGTATAGACTGGACGGAGAGTGTATATGCCAATATGTTTGGCAATGCGGAATATGGTTTCCAAACTAGTTCTAACATCACGGCTGTGAAGTTCTCTGAAAATGGAAAGGGTAGTTTGAACTTGTTTGGCGTCAGTATCTTGGGTAACAAGAACTTGTATGGCGGGGGTAATCCGAACGAGGGTCTGGAGACCGTCGGTATCTTCATGAAGACGGGCGCAGGTTCGCTAACGGCTGTCGTGGATTGCTCTATCGCTGGTTTCACGTATGGTATCAAGGCTATCGGTGGTTATATCGAGAAAATCCGAAGCACTTATTTCAGCCTTTGCCGTTTTGGTATGTATGCGGTCTATACGTCAGATTTCATTTGTGAGGATTGTCACTTCAATTCTAATATGCATAACTACAACTGGATTGATCGTAAAGTGTCTGATACAGACCCGAATACAATCCGTAATGTGGGAGGTGGTGTGAGAATCAAGAGAGTGGGTATGGTTCAGTTCATCAACTGTAGGTTTGAGTTCAATTTCATACACTTCATTATTGATGAGGCGTCTATTATCGTCAATGTGGAGAATAGTATATTCGATGCCGCTGTTCACAGTTGTATAATGTTGTATAATGAGAACAATGCGAACAATATGATTGCCGCTTCGGATATGAATAAGCCAAGCATCAACTGCGTGAACATCTCAGGCAATACCTTCTGCCGTGGCGCTCGATTGGAGAGATACCAAAATACGCCTCTGCCAGGTTCTGCCATCGTTTATGTCAGGGAGGGGAACAACCGTGGCTCGAACTTCAATTTCTCCAACAATGTGGTGGTTGATAGCATCGAGGTGAATCAGCCAGTCTCTTATTACGAGAAGACAATTTTCCGCATTTACAATACTAGTAACAGTACGGGCGTGATCAATTCTAATGCGAATGATTTCAGCCATTGCAAGGCGGAGACTGTCGCAGCTGCGGTTACTGGTAGTTCGGGAAGGTTTACGATTAAGGACAATGGTAGTAACTTCGGAAATATCAGCCATCAGTTCCAAAATAATAGCGTCATCGATATTAAAAAGATGGAGGTGGCTCCAGACGGGAAGATTGTCATTTGGAACACTCTGACGAACGGTAACACGACAAGCAAGGATTTGATCATTGATCCTAACCAGTAGTCGGGTGAATGGAATATAAGGAAAAAGGGTTGCGATGTTCTCGCAACCCTTCTTTTTTACTTCCCTGCCTTGTGGAAACTTATGCCCAATTGCCCGTAAAAACCGGCTTGGGTAACATTCCCGAAGTCTACATATGTTTTGTTGAACAGGTTGTTGATGGTTGCGAATAGTCTGCCCCATTTCGTCTGATAACCTATCTCCATGTCTGTTATGCAATAGGGCTTGTAGGGTTGGAGTATGCCTGTGCTGGTCCGGTTCTCGTATAGTATGTAGTTCCCGATCCTCTCGACGAGCCTTGTGTCGAATCGTATGTTTAACCCTTGAATGGGTTGGATGTTCACTTCTGCTGTTACTTTGTTGCGTAGGTATTCTAGTGCGTACAGCGATTTGTATACGTATATGTCGTCCTTCCTCTTTTGCCAAATGTGTTGGTATCCTAATCCTATTATGATGGGTAGCCGATTGGAAAGTTCCGATAAACGTAATTCTCCATGATAGCCGAATCCTGTGTTCTTCAATCCGAAGTTGGCGGAGTGGTAGGTGTCGTCGGGGGAGTACATGACCCAATCGATCATTTCTCTGCCAATCGTGTGGAAGACGTAGCCTTCGTTTTTAAATCCCTTCCGATGGTGCTTGAGTGTTAGCTGTCCGGTGGTTTTCTTTTCATTCTTCAGTCCGACGTTGCCGGTGTTGACTGGACTCTTGTAGAAAAGATCCGTGAAGGAGGGAATCCTGAGCGCATTGTTCAGAGAGAAACATATTCTTGCCTGTCTCAGATTGTATGTGGTCTTGATGAATGGTGAAAATGCATGCCTGTCGTCTAGATCCTTGGCTTGTGTGTAGCGTAATCCTGCGTCGAATAGCCATTTCTTCACTTGCTGTTGATGCTCCAGTAGTAGCTCGACGGTTTCACGCTTCTGCCTTTTGGTGTAGTACTGCTCTGACCCGAATATTTTGATCGAATCATCCTTTATAGGAACTCCTAAATTGGTGGAGAGTATTTTTTCGTGACGATAGTTGAGTTTGAGTGTGCTTATGCCTTGTCCCCAATGTTTTTTCAGTTCTGGCGCGAAGGATAGCGCATCTGTCCGATGATGGTTCTCCCCGAAGTGCTCGTTCCTGACTAGTTGAAAGTGGTCATAGTCTCTGCACCAACTTAGCTGCGTAGCGAACTTTATGGGGGTGGCGGTCTCTATTTTTGCGGAAGAGAGAATCCTATTGGTGCGTTCCCATTGGTTGTCGTAGGCGGGAGAGTAGAAGGTGTTCGCACCGAAGCTTTTTCTGCTGAAACCTACTTGCCATTCCGCATGAATCGGGTTGGTACGGCTGGTTTGACCCATGTAGTGAAATTTGCCTGTTCTGAAATCGCTGTTGATGGTTGCTCCGTCAGATCGGGAGAAAGCTCCGTCGATGAGGTGCCCGCATCTCTTGTTATGTATATTAATGATGTTGTCCACACCGAAAGATCTGTAAAGACCGGCGGTGGCGATCGCCTCGTATTTGTTTATGGTGTCTGGCTTTGTGACGATGTTGATGGCATCGTTTTCTCCTTTCCCTTCTGATAATTCTATTTGTCTGACTGCACCGATGGATACAGGAAAATCTGCGGATAAGTGCCCCGTTTGAGGGGAGGAGATGTTGATTCCGTTTAGGGTAACTCTTGTTTGCTCGGGGGTTGCTCCTTTGATGGAGATGTCGGTTTGGACTCCGAATGCGCCTCGTTGTCGAACGTCCACCTCCGGTACTTGTTTGAGAAGATCATTGACCGATGGTTGCGGGGCAGTTTTTATCTCCCTTTGCTCGATGGTGTAGGTGAATGCGTCGGGTCCGTTTATGCTAATCCCCTCTTCTCCGGCGGTCACCTCCACGTCGTCCAGCATTTCGTAGTATACTGGGCTTTCCTCCGATTCATGACCGTTGTTTGATTTGGCGTCCGCATTTGCGATGATGGCGACACTGAGGACTCCGATGTTGATTACTTTGTGCAAGGAGCAGAATACCGCATACGGGCTATGACTGAACCTTTTCCATTTAATGATTTGTGAAAACTCCATAATTATAAGTGTTTAAAATTTATAAATTGGTTAATTAATATGGTCTGATGATTGCCAGAGGTGCCTAATTTAAAAGAGGTGGAAGTGGGGTGCCCCCGCCACTTCCACCTCCTTAGAATATGTTTGGAAACCCTTTTATCTCTCTCTCGGGGACATCCCTTTATTGTACAGGTCTTTGTTCTTTAGCGCTTCCAATCCCTTAAGGAAAATCGGATTCTCATCGTTCATGATCTGATAATACTCGCTCGTGTTCCATAAGTCTCTGGCGATCATGGCCTTGAGCTGTTTTTTGATGAGAGCCTTGGAGTGGTTGAATTGCTCTTCGTTGAATTCTACCTTTTCTTTTTCTCCCGCATCGGTCACCTCTTTCAGGTCTTCGTCTGAGATCTCAAACGTTTGGTTGAACAATATGAACCCTGCTTCTTTCTTCTTGTTGACATTCACATTGTATTTCTTCTCCAATGCGTTCCTGTTCTTGTCCAGATAGTTCAGCACGAAATTGTTCAGAACATTCTTGGCCGCAAGGTCACGATGGTATTTCGAGTACTTGGTGGTGTCCAACGGAACGAATAAGTCTGGCATGATGCCTCCACCTCCGTATACGGGACGTCTCTTTTCCAGCGTAAAATATTTCAGGGAGTCTGGAAAGGATATGCTATCCTCATGCATCAACTCGCCTCTGTTGTATCTCTCCAGAAAATCTTTGTCGTAGTCCTTCAACTTGTTCTTGTACGGACGTTGGACGCACCTTCCCGAAGGAATGAAATACTGTGCGACGGTTAATCGGATTTGTGAGCCATCAGGGAGCGGAACAGGTTTCTGTACCAATCCCTTACCAAAGGTTCTGCGCCCAACAATCAATCCTCTGTCCCAGTCTTGGATACAACCTGAAAGGATTTCGCTCGCGGAGGCTGAACTCTCGTTGACTAAAACGACAAGGTCACCTTTCTCGAAGCTAGGTTTGCCTGTCGTGTTGAATGTCTCTCTTGGTTGGGAAACGCCTTCGCTATAAACCACCAGCTTGTTTGGCGCGAGTATTGTGCTTGCCAGTTGGACTGCGGTCTTCAGGTATCCGCCACCATTGTCTTGCAGGTCGAGAATGAGGGACTTCATGCCTTTGGCCTTGAGCTTATTCATCGCTTCCGTATACTCCTGTAGGGTGGTTTCGCTGAATTTGTTCACCTTGATGTATCCGATCTTGTCGTCCACCATGTAGGCGGCGTCGATGCTGTAGATAGGGATTACATCACGGATTATCTTGAACTCGATCAGTTCCTTCACACCCCGTCTGAGCACTTTCACGTTGACAGATGTGCCTTTCGGTCCGCGGAGCCTTTTCATGATGTCCGTGTTCTGCATGTTCACACCTGCGATGGTGGAGTCGTTCACATAGACGATCCTATCGCCGGCGAAGATGCCCACTTTCTCGGAAGGTCCACCAGATATCGTTTGGATAACCAATAGGGTGTCTTCCATCATTTGGAAGACCACGCCGATACCCTCGAATTTTCCATCGAGCGGTTCGTTCATTTTTTGTACCTCACTCTTTGGTATATATTTTGAGTGAGGATCCAATTTTTCCAACATCCCGTCAATGGCATTGTCTATTAGCTTTTCAGCGTTGACGGTATCTACATAAAACCTATCGATGGCGACCACGGTCGTTTGCAGCTTCTGTAAGTCGCTATAGCTGACCGATGCGTGTGCGCATAGGATTACTCCCGTCGCCAACAATGTGGCAAACAATATTCTGGCTATCCTCATTTCTGTGCGTTGTTATGTTTATAAATTCGTCAGTCTTCACCTCATGCCTTAGATGAGATGGATATTGTGCTTGGCACATTCTTGGCGCATGTCCTCCGGCCAGATGCTTGCCTGGATTTCTCCGACGTGCGCTTTCCTGAGGAAGAACATGCAGAGTCTTGATTGCCCGATGCCTCCTCCGATGGAGAGTGGCAATGAGCCTTCCAACAATCTCTTGTGGAAATAGAGTTCCTTCCTTTGTTCTTGTCCTGTCATTTCCAATTGCTTAAGTAAAGCCTCTTTGTTGACGCGGATACCCATGGATGAGAGCTCCATAGACTGCTCCAATACACTGTTCCAAACCAGGATGTCTCCGTTCAAGCCTGGAAGTCCATCCTCTCCTGGTGTGGTCCAATCGTCGTAGTCCGGTGCTCGTCCGTCATGGCGCTCTCCGTCGCCCAATGGTCCGCCGACACCCATCACGAACACTGCCCCGTATTTTTTCACGATCTCGTTTTCACGCTCTTTCGGGGTTAGGGTAGGGTACATCTGACGAAGTTTCTCCGCATGGATGAAGAAAATCTTCTCAGGCAACATAGGCTTGATGCTTGGGTACATCTCGTACACCACGTACTCCGTGCGTACCATTACGGAATAGATCCGGTTCACGATGCTTTTCAGAAAGTCGATGTTCCTTTCCTCCGCTGTCATGGTCCTCTCCCAATCCCATTGGTCCACGTAGAGTGAATGGAGGTTGCCGAGCTCCTCGTCCGAACGGATCGCGTTCATGTCGGTGTATAGTCCGTAACCTGGCTCGATGTGGTATTCGCCCAACATCATCCTTTTCCATTTTGCTAAAGAGTGGACTACTTCCGCCTTCTGGTCGCCTAAATCCTTGATGGGGAATGAAACGGCCCGTTCCACTCCGTTGAGGTCGTCGTTGATGCCTTGGCCCTTTAACACGAAAAGAGGGGCGGTGACCCTCCTCAATCTTAATTCTGCGGATAGACTTCCTTGAAAGAAGTCCTTTATTTTCTTGATGCCGAGCTCTGTCTCCCTGGCATCTATCAGCGGTTTGTAACCCTTTGGAATTTTTAGATAACTCATGATTTGTATTCTATTTTATTGCAAATATAGTAAAGTTTACAAAAATCGACAAATGTAGATTTAAATTCATACAAAAAATATGTAAAATATGGTATATGGATGTAAAAATGATAGCGAATCGTTTTGTGTGATGTCAAAAAGTTATTTTTCGATTAAAGAGGTGGACGAATGATTGTTTTTTGGCAAAAAAGATGTAAATTTGCGCTGCGAAACGGAAATGGCCCCGTAGTTCAGCTGTATAGAACGTCAGATTCCGGTTCTGAAGATCGTGGGTTAGAATCCCGCCGGGGTCACTAGCGCTGGAATCCATTCTTTTGGGTTCCAGTTTTTTTTCTCCTATGATACGTGCTTTTTCTTGCTGTGTCCGACCGAAATGTTTGGGCTATTAGCTTGTTTTTTTCTCTTGTTTTTTATATATTTGTTAATGTCGAACTCTTTTTGCGGTTCGATATATGTTTGTATGGATTGAATCAATTGAAATTTGGGAAGATATGAGGAGTATTATTGTATTATTTTTTGGAGGATGCATGTTGTTGTCGGCTTGTTCGGACGGGAAGAATAAGGCGGCGGAGGCATCCAAGGCTGCTATCGAGTCCATCAATTCGTCGGAGGAGCAGAAACCTGCGGATACTAATCTGACGGAAGTTACAGAACCACAAAACGCTGAGGATCTTCAAAGTCCTCCTGAACCGGACATTCCGACGGTTGACAATGATTTGGTGAAAGGCCCTGTTCCACAGGAGGAAATGTTAAGTGAGAATGTTGTGGAGGAGAGTCAACAGCCGATCGCACAGGATAATGCTCCTGCAGGAAAAGCTGTCTCTTCGGAGGTCTCTGACGCGGATTTGTCCAGTTTCTCCGAGAAGTTCGGCTTCACGGTGACATCGAGTGATGACCGTGAATTGTTCGCTGAGGTGGTTACTTGGTTGGGCACTCCTTATTTGTCTGCCGGAAATGACAAGAACGGGGCGGACTGCTCCGGTTTCATATGCAGTGTTTACCAAACGGTGTATGACAAAAAATTGCCTCGTCGGACATGTGAAATCTATGATAAATGCAAAACCATCCCGCTCTCTGATGTGAAGGCGGGCGACCTTGTCTTCTTCCGCCCTGACGGAAAAATGGATGAGAAGCCTAATTATGCGGGTATTTATCTGAAGGATAATAAGTTCGTGATCGTTAGTTCTTCGAAGGGCGTGACAATCGCCGATATGGGAAGCAACTACTATAAGAAGACGTTCGTATCCGCCGCACAGGTGCAGTATTGATTGCCCATGTGGCGATGGACAAAAAAGGAAGGCTGGATGCCCAACGGTATCCAGCCTCCCTTGTCTTATCTTTCAGGCAAAGAATTATAATTCTTAACTTATAATTGACTTCGTCGAACTATCGTTTCTTAATTCTCTAGCAGTTTTATGCACTGTACTAAAGAATCCTTCCAGTAGGGAACGTTTACGCCTTCCGCCTTGATCTTCCGTTTGTTCAGCACGCTGTAGGCGGGTCTTTCCGCCGCGGTAGGGTATTCGAAGCTCTCGATGGCGTTCACCTTTGTCTTTAGTCCTGCGATTTCGAATATCGCTTTCGTGAAATCGAACCAGCTGATCACGCCCTCGTTGGAGAAGTGGTAGGTGTTGAAGCCCTTGAACCCTTTCTCGAGGAGCACCATGATGGCATAGGCCAAGTCGGTCGCGTAGGTAGGTGTTCCCACCTGATCGTACACGACGTTGAGCGACTCCCTCTCTTTCCCTAGCCGGAGCATTGTCTTGACGAAGTTGTTGCCGTACTCGCTGTACAACCATGCGGTGCGGATGACGATGGCGTCGCAACCGGTTTTCTCCACCTCGATTTCACCTTGGCGCTTGGTCTTGCCGTAAACGCCGATAGGTTGGGTAGGGTCCGTCTCCTTCAAAGGAAGGCACGACTTCCCGTCGAATACGTAGTCCGTGGATATGTGGACGAGTTTAGCGCCTACGCTTTTTGCTGCGAGGGCGAGGTTCTTCGGACCGTCCACGTTGATTTTAGCGGCCAATTCCTCACAGCTTTCCGCTTTGTCCACTGCGGTGAATGCGGCGCAGTTGATGATGGCTCCGATATTTTCTTTTTTCACCAAATCCTCCAATAACTGAAGGTCTGTGATGTCGACCTCCGGCATGTCTGTGTACAGGAAGTGGTGCTGAGTGTAATTGCTTGCGATTTTGCGCACGGAGTTGCCTAGTTGTCCGTTGGCGCCTGTAACCAAAATGTTCATTGCGATCTACAATCTATTTCCTTAATCGAATACTTCCGCATCTTTGAGGAAAGGATGTTTTTTGTCCTTTTCGGAAAGAAGCATTTGCTCTGCCGGTATGTCCCATTTGATGCCGATGGTCGGGTCATTGAACATGATGCCGGCGTCCGCTTGTGGGGCGTATACGTTGTCCACCTTGTAGGTGAATATGGCCTCTTGGCTCTTCACGAGAAATCCATGGGCGAATCCTCTAGGGATGAATAGTTGTTTCTTGTTCTCTTCGCTGAGTAGGACAGCGACGTGCTTGCCGAATGTTGGCGAGCTTTTCCTGATGTCCACTGCCACGTCGATGACTTCTCCTTTGATTACCCTCACCAGCTTCGCTTGTGAGAATTCCCCCTTTTGATAATGGAGGCCTCTGAGCACTCCATAGGAGGATTTTGACTCGTTGTCTTGGACAAAGTCGATTTTCCCGACGTGTTCCTCAAACTCTTGTTGTTTGAAGGCTTCCATGAAGTATCCTCTGCTATCTGCGAAGACTTTGGGCTCGATGACCCACACTCCTTTGATTTCCTGCTCTGTAAAAATCATTTTTGTTCCAATAAAGAAAGTATATATTGTCCGTAAAGGGTTTTGCATAACCGTTCACCCGCTTCCCTGAGTTGGTCGTCAGAGATCCATCCGTTCCTCCAAGCGATCTCCTCGATGCAGGCGATGTAGAATCCCTGTCTCTTTTGTATGGTTGCCACGAAGTTGCCTGCTTCCAGGAGGGAGTCGCAATTGCCAGTGTCCAGCCATGTGAAACCTCTTCCGAATTTCAGCATTCTCAAGGTGCCCTCTTCTAGGTACATCTTGTTCAAATCTGTGATCTCGTATTCCCCGCGTGCGGATGGTTTCAGCCTTTTGGCTTTCTCGGTTACCGTTTCATCGAAGAAGTAGAGTCCAGGCACCGCATAGTTGGATTTCGGGTTCTTAGGCTTTTCCTCTAGGGATATCACCTTGCCTGTCTCGTCGAATTCCGCCACGCCATAGGCGGACGGGTCTTTGACGTAGTAGCCGAAGATGGTGGCTCCTTTTTTCTGCTGCGCTGCGGTGTGGAGCATCTCGGAAAAATTCTGTCCGTAGAAAAGGTTGTCCCCCAATATCAGGCAGCCAGCCTCTCCGTTGAGGAAGTCCGCTCCCAATACGAAGGCCTGCGCCAATCCGTTAGGCTCGTTCTGCACAACATAGCTGAATTTCATGCCGAAATCTTCTCCCGTTCCAAGCAGTTGCTTGAACATGGGGAGGTCGCGTGGGGTGGAGATGATCAGCACCTCACGTATGTTGGCTAACATCAAGGTCGAAAGCGGGTAGTAAATCATCGGTTTGTCGTAAACCGGCATGATTTGTTTCGATATGGCTTTAGAAAGGGGGAAAAGGCGTGTCGCACTTCCCCCCGCAAGTATAATGCCTTTCATTAATCTTTATTTTTGTTTCTTGTCTGATAAGAGTACTGTTTTGATGGCATTCCTGATCTCTTCTTTCGGAAGAGCTCCTCTGCTTGCTTGAGGTTGTCCCTCTTTTGGAATGAAGACAAGCAAAGGAATGCTGGATGCGCCAAAGTATCTTGCCAAATCTTTCTCTTCGTCGATGTTGATTTTATATATATATACTTGATCCTTGAACTCCTTGGAGAGATCATCGAGGAAAGGTGAAATCATCCTGCATGGACCACACCAAGAGGCATAGAAGTCAAGAACGCAAGGCTTGTCCCCCAAGTAGTTCCATCCTTCTGTGTCGACATTAACGACCAGTTTCTTGAATTCCTCGCGGTTCAGGTGCTTCACCAATGACTTCTGCTCTGTTTTCTGTTTCTCCTTTTTGCCGCTGTTATTTCCATCACCGGCATACAGACATGAAGACAACCCTAAGATAAGGCATAGAATCGATGTCCGTAGAAAATTTTTTGTTCCCATTTTGAATATAGTTTTTTCTTGTTTTTATCTGATTGACTATCTCTTTGTTTTGCAAAGTTAATGTTTTTTTTCTATTCGCAACGGTTGCGGTGTGTGCTAATGTTAAAAAAAGGAAAGAACGTTCTCCGAAATGTGAGAAAAACATGGGTGGATGTTTTTACGCTTTTTTTTATTGCCTATATTTGTACCATCCAATCATTTCAATTGTTAGTGTGTGATTAAAATAGTAAATCGTAAATCGTAAAATAGTAAATATGAGTGATTCTTTGTTCTCATCCCTTCCGTATAAGGTTGCGGATATTAATTTAGCTGATTTTGGTCGTAAGGAAATTGAATTGGCTGAGATTGAAATGCCTGGTTTGATGGCTCTTCGTGAAAAATATGGTAAGCAAAAACCTCTGAAAGGTGCTCGTGTCTCCGGATCTTTGCATATGACCATACAGACGGCTGTCTTGATAGAGACGCTGGTCGAGTTGGGTGCACAGGTGCGTTGGGCAAGTTGTAATATATTCTCCACGCAGGATCATGCCGCGGCGGCCATTGCGGCGGCTGGTGTGCCTGTCTTCGCTTGGAAAGGCGAGACCCTCGCGGATTACTGGTGGTGTACGTTGCAAGCACTGAATTTCGGTGACGGACTGGGTCCGAATATGATAGTGGATGATGGCGGTGACGCTACTTTGATGATCCATTTGGGCGCCAACGGGGAGGATGATCCTTCTGTGTTGGACCGTAAGGCGGAGAGCGAGGATGAAGTTGAATTGCTTAACACGTTGAAGGCTATCCGTAAGGTGGATGATAAGTTCTTTAACAGAATGCTTCCGACGATAAAGGGTGTCTCCGAGGAGACGACGACGGGTGTGCACCGCCTCTATCAGATGGAGAAGGAGGGTAGGCTCCGTATCCCTGCGTTCAACGTGAATGACTCTGTCACAAAGTCTAAGTTCGACAACTTGTATGGTTGCCGTGAGTCGCTGGCGGATGGCATCAAACGCGCTACGGATATTATGGTGGCCGGTAAGGTGGTCGTTGTCTGCGGATATGGTGATGTCGGAAAGGGATGCGCCCATTCCATGCGTTACTATGGGGCGCGCGTGCTCGTCACCGAGATAGACCCTATCTGCGCTTTGCAGGCCGCTATGGAGGGATACGAGGTGGTTACCGTCGAGGACGCTCTCCCTATCGGAGATATCTATGTCACCACGACGGGTAACGTGGATATCATCACGGTGGAGCATATGGAAAAGATGAAGAATTCGGCCATTGTATGCAACATCGGCCATTTCGACAGCGAGATCCAAGTGGAAAAATTGAAAAAGTATCCAGGCATCAAACGTAGGAACATCAAGCCTCAGGTAGACCAGTTCTTCTTCCCTGACGGGCATTCGATCATATTGCTGGCGGAGGGTCGTCTCGTCAATCTGGGATGTGCCACGGGTCACCCTTCGTTCGTGATGAGCAATTCGTTCACCAACCAGACGCTGGCTCAAATCGAATTGTTCACGAAGAAGTATGAGGTGGGCGTTTATTGCTTGCCGAAGGAATTGGACGAGGAGGTCGCTCGACTCCACCTCTCTAAAATCGGTGCTAAACTGACCCGATTGACTCCAGCTCAGGCAGCGTATATCGGTGTCTCTGTGGATGGTCCATATAAATCGGATATGTACAGATATTAATGGAATGAGGTGGGGAAGGGGCGCTTTCCCCACCTCCTTTTCTGACGTTCTTCCTCTCCGTTCAGTGCTAAAAATGGATCCTTCGGAGCGGAAATCGGATGTTTTTTCGTTATTTGTGAAAAAAACGTCATCATTTTTATTTGTTATTAACGATTTTTAAATAACTTTGTCGCATTCAGATGTAATTTCTGTTGAAGTAAAAAAGTAATTGTGTTATAGTCCATGAAAAAGATAGTTTTTGCGCTTGCGACGTTGCTTTTGTTCTCGTCGAATATTTTTGCGGAGAAGGATGTTAAGGTCCGTTTCGGATTGGAAGGCGGTTTCAATATGACGAAGTGGAATGGTAAGTTGATGCCGAACTATGGTGTCGCCCCTGAAATGATCTCCGCGACGGCTGATATAAGTGATGCGAGCGTTAGACCAGGTTTCCATGCGGGTGCGCTGATGGATATCATCATCGAGAAGCATTGGTCGATCCAGCCAGAAGTGCTTTTCCAATTGGAGGGTTCTGCTGTCACTTCTCCTGTCGTTGTTCCTCAATACAGTGAAGAGGGAGAATATTTGGGTGAAGTTGTGGGTGATACGATCGAAGAGAAATACACTGCGGGCTTCATTAGAATCCCAGTTGTGTTGTACTACAATATCATGAACGTCGGTCCTGGTCAACTCTCCCCTGGTTTGGGTGTGTTCTTTGCAGGCGGTGTCTGCGGAAAGAGCGACAAGAAGGTCGGAGACGAGGAGCGTAAAACGTTCGGTGTTGACGGTATCTTGGACGAGTTCGATTGGGGTCCTACCGTAAAAATCGGATATGAGTTCCAAAAGGTGGCGAGTGGTTTGTATCTGAACCTCGGGTTTTCTCAAGGTATGACAACTTCTAAGACTACCGGTTTGAACTTCACCGTGGGCTATAAGTTCCAGTATTGGAAGGGTATCAAGCGTGCTTACAACACGGGTATCTTGGAGTACAACCCATAAACGTGATGCGTTTCAAGAAAGTTTATGTCGAAATAACCAACCGATGTAATTTCAACTGCAGCTTCTGCTGCCCATCGGATAGGGAAAAAAGATTTGTATCGCCGGAAGATTTTTCGGCGATACTTTTTTCCATTAAGCCTTACACGGATTATATCTATTTGCATGTTTTGGGAGAACCCTTGTTGCATCCCCAACTCGAACTCTTGCTGCGTGAGGCTCATACTCAGGGCTTTCATGTCAACCTGACTACGAATGGTTCGTTGCTCCAGCGTCGACGTGACCTGTTGCTTCGCTCTTCTATTCGCCAGTTCAACATCTCTTTGCATGATGCGGAGGAGAATATTCCTCAAACTCAGTGGCAGTCGTATTTGCAGGATGTTTTTACTTTTGCGAATGATAAATCTTCGGATAGTTACTTTTCCCTTCGCTTGTGGAATAGGGTGGATGAATCGGTTTCCTACTTCAATCGCATGTGCGTTTCTTATATGTCGGATTTTTGGGGAGTGGATATGTCGGATGCTTTTTCCGCTCGGAACAAGAAATTGTCCGATCATATTTTCTTCCAGAATGCCGCACGGTTTTCATGGCCGGGCGAGAAGAAACTGCAGATTCGTAAACGGACCTGTTATGGGATGCGGGACCATGTGGCTGTCTTGGTCGACGGGACGGTGGTGCCCTGCTGCCTTGATGCGAACGGGGCTTTGGCGCTCGGTAATGTTTTCAAACAACGCTTTTCGGATATAATCGCTTCGGATAGGGCGCAAAAATTGTTGGATGGCTTCCGTAGGGGGGAGGCGGTGGAGCCGTTGTGCGCGGATTGCGGTTTTTTTGTGGGCGTGTAGCTGTTTGCCTTCACAAAAAACGTATTGACTTTTGTAATTGTTCCATATATTTATATCTTTGTTAGTAAATTATGCGTAATGATATGAGACATTTTCTGTGCATTATATTAGGCCTCTTGGCGGGATGGAATGTGTTTGCGTCTTCTATTAGCGAGATAGAAATCGCCACGAAGGGACAGACCTCGATTGGCGTGGGTGTGGGTGTTCCTCCTTTCACATCTGGCGCGGCTGCGGATATCCCATGCTTTACGTTATCTGCTTCCGCTGGTATGGCTAGCGGATTCGTGACGAGCGAATTGTTCGGAAAGAATGGTGCGGTAGACTTGGGGATTCAATTTGCGGCTTGCCATTATAAGGATGTGTTTGGCCTCTATAACACGAAGCAGGAGGTGAAGGTGTTCCAGAGTTCCATGACGCTTCGTAGTGCTTTCCACTTCCAATTCATGAAGTATTTTGACGCATATGCGGGTGTGTGCGGCGGTTTGAATATATGTGCGGAGAGTTTCATGGAAACCACAACCTATTCGGAAAAGTCTCATTTTGAGTTGTGGAATCAGGTGGAGTCCAATACATTCTCTCCTGTCGTGGGAGTCTATGTGGGGTCCAGATGGTTCTTTACCGACCATTTTTCTTTGGGACTGGAGGCTGCGTATGATTTTTTGCGTACGGATGATAAGGCATGTCTGGAAGCGTATGGACGTTCTCATTTCGGTGGTTCCGCTTTGCCGATCATCTCAGTCTTCGCCTCGTTCGTTTTAGGGAAATAGGTGCGGTCCCTTCCCCTGACCTGACTAGTGATGGGGCCTTCCCCCTATTTGTTCGGAGAAAATCGCTTGTTTGTTTTGAGGTTATTGTCCCTATGAATAATTGATATATAATAAATAATTACCGCTGAAAAGAAAGAATTTCTAATAAAAATTTGACCAGTGGTATATTATATATATCTTCGAAGAGTCGCATGAGAAATTACTGATACGTGGGTGTATTATGTTTCAGGTATATTCCTGAGGGGGTGAAGGGTGGCGACTATGCTAGTAGAAAAGTTTTATAGAACATATAGTGTATTTATTAATTAAAAAATTAAAGCAATGAAAAAGAAGGGTTTATTATTATTGACCGTAATGGGGTTGTGGGGGGCTGCGTTTGCTGACCCGTCAGTAGTGACAATTGAATTCAAGGATCTCACTAAAAAGTCTTTTGTGTTGGCGGACTCTCCGGTTTTCCAATACAGGAATGATAGTCTTATTGTGAACGGAAGTGCATCTACCGCTTATCAGTTCGAGAAAGTTGCCAAATATTACTTCTCTGATGGAGGGGAACCTTCTGGTATACCTGCTGTTGCGGAGAACGAGGTGCGTGTGACCTATTTGGATAATCAACATATTCAGGTCGAAGGTCTTGCCGCGAATTCCCAGGTGGGTTTGTTCTCTATATTAGGACAAAACATCGAGCGGAAGGTGTCGAAAGATGGAGAAGCCGTTCTCTTTACTCTGCCTGGCGCGAAAGGCGTCTATGTCTTGAATGTCGATGGACAGTCTGTTAAACTTATAAAGGAATAATTTATGAAAAAATATATACTTACTAGCCTGATAGTATTGATGTATATTGTCAGTGCTTCGGCATCACAAAAGTTGTGTTTGAAGGAGAGTGTGAATGGTGTGACCAAAACGTACATTCTGGATATTACCAAGCATGATACCATCTTCCATAATGATTCTCTCCGTCAGGTGCACATTAAAACGGGCAATCGGTCATCGTATCTGAAGCAGGGGTTCTCTTTGGACGCTGTGAGTCAAATATCTTTCCTTGACAGTGAGAAAGCTAGTGGATCGATTTCCGCTTTGTCTGAATGTAAGCTGAAAGGGGAAACGCTCTTTGTGAATGATACGTTAGCTACTTATCAGTATATCGAGAAGGAAAAGACTTTGAAGCTCACGCTGTTCTACAACGGCGGTGATTGTTGCGCGGATTGGTTCGTGGATATGTTGCGTTCGGGCGATACCATCTCTCTCTTCCCTGGACAATACCGCACGGAGGATCCTGAAAATCCGGGTGTATATTTGATGTGTGATTGTATGTGCGCTTATGACTTGACGATTCTTTTGTCGGATGTGGAGCCTGGCAAGTATCACTTCATCGCGGGCTTTGATAAAAAAGAGTTTGACATCGATTTGACCCAAGGTGCGTCCGGCGTTGTCCTTGATGGTCCAAGGGGTGTTTTCATGCAGAACAGTCCTTGTAAAAGTAATAATGATCTGGAAGAAGAGGCTCAGGCTTCAACGGAATCCAACGCTTACAGTCCACGCCATGGTTATGTGAAAGAATGGAAGGATGGCGACACGTTGTTGACTTACCGATATGAGCCATTGGAAAACCTGATTCTCTTCGTTTCCCATGATGTGGAACTCAATTGCTGCGCCTCCATTAGTTCTGAGACGATTGTGAGGAATGATACCATCTTCGTGAACTCGGTTGATTTGTCTAATGCTCCTTGCAATTGCAACTGCGTGTATGATGTCACTTCAAGAGTGGAGAACTTGAAAATTCCTCGTGGACATGGTGGTAGCTTGCTGCACTTTGTCGTGGATGGTGTTCCTTTGGATATCAAGGCGAAATATTTTGGCGAGGGCGAGGCAGTCAGTGGTGCTATCCTCTATGGTAGCCCAAGGGGTTATACACCAAAGCCTTCCACCTGTGGCGTCTCTTTCGAGGAGGAAGAGGGCGATCCTAAATTTGAGAAGTTGACTAGGAAACTGGAAAGCAGTGTGGACACGCTGGTATCCTATCGCTTTGATCCGCAGACTGGTAGTGGAACCGTTTACATGCATGATATGCCTCTTAATTGCTGCATCGAAGCTAGTTCCATCACAAAAGTGGAGGATAGTGTCGTATACATCACTCCTGTAGAGATTGGCAACCCTTGCAGATGTATTTGCCAATACAATATCACCACGATAGTGGAGAACTTGGGACGCAAGGTTTATCATTTTTCTATTCCTCGTGCATCGGAAACCATTGAGTTCGACGTCGATCTGACTCGGGACACTATCGTTGAGGGCGCTATCCTTAACGTGATCAGGGGTGTATTCAACCTTAGCAGCGAATGTAAGAAACAACGTGACCAGTTGTCTGAGGAGGAGATGCCGGTGACTTCTTCGGAAAAAGTTTATCCTAATAGGCCTGAAACGTTGGATACGTTAGTGTATTACCAATATTTCGATGGTCAAGTGTTCATCGAATCTTATGGTCTGGAGCTCAACTGCTGCACAGACAAAGGCTCGGAGGTGGTGGCTCAGGGCGACACCATCATCGTCAATGCGACGGAAAGCGGAGAAAGATGTAGATGCTTATGTATCTTCGATATTAGCACGAATGTGCTAGGTGTATCTAAGAAAAAATATCACTTCATCGTGGATGGCGTGGAGTTCGATGTCGATTTCTCTAAGGATTTGTCGGGCTTTGTGACGAGATAGGTTAATATGTTTCCATAATTCTGATGATGCCACGGGGGACGCAGTGACCCTCGTGGCATTATTTACTATTTAACTATTTACTATTTACTGTTTGGACGTTTGCGATTTACTATTTAGACGTTTGCGATTTGCTAATTGGGCTGTTTGGGATTTACTATTTAACTATTTCCGATTTACTATTTCAGAGGCGGAAATGGTTGATCGTCTTTTGCCTCATCCATGTGAAAATGTTGGGGGATGTTCCCCGAAAAAGAAAGGGGATCGCCTTGCTTGGCAACCCCCTTCGGTTCATTTCTTTTTAGCATCTATATGAGACGCTGACTCCTCAGCTGCCAGATAAGCAGCAATGTGTTTTGCTTTTTTCTCAACCTTTTTAGGCTTTTTCTCATTACCTTTCATAATACTACCAATTTAAAGTTAAACATTTTGTTTTATTTAAACGGAGTTGCTCGGTTATGAAAAACATAGCTGGGTAGCTCTTCGAAATGATTTTCGATCATAGTTGACGACCTTTGTCGTCATCTATATTCATACAAAAACCGTGCCAAACATTGAAATGAACTTTCTGTCCGCTTTCGTGCCATTCTGTCCGAGTGGTGTGACACGATTGGCTATTTTTGTGGGGTGGGGAGGAGGCTATCTGATGAAAATTAAGTTGATTTTGTAATGCTATATTGCCGATTCTTTGTAAATTGCCTTGATTATTGGTGAGGAATTTGATTTTTCTTTTCCCTTGGAAATGAGTAATTTAATTGATACAATATGGAAAATAAAGAAGTAGGATTCGTCCGCGTTGCCAGTGCTATCCCAGTGGTGGAGATTGCTAATCCTAAAGTGAATGCCGACAGAATCGTATCGCTGATAGAAAAAGCGGCAAAAGAGAATGTTAAAATCGTATGTTTCCCGGAACTTTGTCTTACGGGCTATACCTGTTCCGATCTTTTTTATCAACGTACTTTGATTGATGAGACGCAAAGGCAGCTTCTTAGAATAAATGAGGCGGCTGGTCAGCATGGTCTCTATGCCATTGTGGGTGCGCCCTACTATCGTGATGGTAAACTATATAATGCGGCTTTCGTGGCTGGTACGGGCGACCAGTTCTTCCATACGGAGGTAGATAAACAATATTTGCCAAGCAACAATGAGTTCTACGAGAAACGTTGGTTCACTCCTGGATTCGGTGAGAAGAGGCAGGTCTTTGAGGTCGATGGACTAAAATTCGGCATTGAGATCTGCGAAGACCTATGGATGCCTGTATCTCCAAGTGACGAACTCTGTCTGGCGGGTGCGGAGATCATCTTCAACCTCTCTGCCAGTGATGAACTGATTGGCAAGGAGGCTTACCGCCGTCAATTGGTGAAGCAGAAGTCTGCCACGAATGTGTGTGCCTACATCTATACGGGTTCTGGCTTCGGAGAGAGCAGCACGGACCTTGTCTTCTCTGGCACTGCCATCATCACTGAAAACGGTAGTCTGTTGGCTACGTCGGAACGTTTCTCTTTCAAAGAACAGCTCACCATCGCCGATATTGACGTGCAGCGATTGCAGGCGGATCGTCTGCGCAATTCCGCTTTCATCATCGGTAATCAGAATCCTAACAAGAAAAACGAGATCGAAATCACGCACCTTGATTCAATCGAGGTATATGCCAATCCATCGGATGTGACCCGCACATTCGCGCCTCATCCATTCGTTCCGCCAGAGGACGAGATGAAGACTCGTTGCAATGAGATCTTCTCCATTCAAGTGGGTGGATTGGCGACGCGCTTGTATCACACCGGCATCCAGAAAGCGGTCGTGGGCATTAGTGGAGGTCTCGACTCTACACTTGCGTTGCTTGTGATGGTGAAGACATTCGACAAACTAGGTCTCCCTCGCAAAAACATTGTTGGCATCACAATGCCTGGTTTCGGTACCACCGGTCGTACCTATCACAACTCACTCAATATGATGAAGAGTCTGGGTGTCTCAATCAAGGAGGTGGACATCAAACCAGCTTGCTTGCAGCACCTGAAGGATATTGATCATGACCTTTCCGTTTTGGATGTCACCTATGAGAACACACAGGCACGCGAGAGAACTCAGATCTTGATGGATTATGCCAATAAGATTGGTGGATTAGTGGTTGGAACGGGCGACTTGTCAGAGCTGGTGTTGGGTTGGGCAACCTACAACGGCGACCACATGAGTATGTATGCTGTCAACACATCGATTCCGAAGACCTTGGTGAGATACTTGGTGAAATATGCGGCTCTTTATGAGATGGATGAGGCCGCAAAGGAGACGTTGCTGGATGTCTGCGACACACCAGTCAGTCCGGAACTTCTTCCTGCCGACGACAAAGGGGAGATCGCACAAAAGACAGAGGATTTGGTGGGACCTTACGAGCTCCACGATTTCTTCATCTACTACACCCTTCGTTTCGGTTTGTCGCCTACAAAGATTTACTTTATGGCTCGCAAGGCGTTTGAAGGTAAATATGATAATGCGACGATATTGAAGTGGATGCGCACGTTCTATTGGCGTTTCTTTGCGCAACAGTTCAAGAGAAGCTGTATGCCGGATGGTCCGAAGGTGGGTAGTGTCAACCTCTCACCACGTGGCGATTGGAGAATGCCAAGCGATGCATCCAGCAAAATATGGATTGAAGAGGTGGAACGTTTAACAAAAAATATATGATCGTGAGAAAAGAATTGCTCATTCTGGCAACGGCTGTGTTAAGCGCTTGCGGCGGGGCGAACACCAATCAGGAGCAACGTTCGGAGACACTGAGTAAGGATCTTCCTGAAGACACGGTAGTGGTAGTGAAGGAACTGCCTTCATTTACCTCTCCCGACCGCCAATTTATGGATGTACGTGGCAACGTTTCCAAATTGTCTGTTCAGGTAAGTAATTGTGACTCTACTTGGAGTGGCAAGCTCGAACATGTGGAATGGATGGATAAGACATACACATTCGATCAAAAAGGTGTTGTTGTTTTTGATACAAAGGAAAAAATCAGGCTTTCCCGCAACGACAATGGACAAATCACAAAGAAGGAATTCTATGTGGCGGAATCTGGTGTTTATGTTTCCGAAGAGTATCTCTATAATGAACTGGGGATGTTGGATACGGTGATTGTCAATGGATTTGAATGCCATGGGAAAAAGTATTTTACGTATGATGCTGATTTAGAGTGTATTTCCTCTGTTGAACCCCTTGCGGGAGAAGGCGAATATCTTTATACAGATGTCATGGAATATTTCAATATTGTGGAACGGGACAGTTTGGGTAACTGGACAAAACGTCGTGTAACCACCGTTACCAAGTATTCTCAGGACGGAAAGAAGATTGAGAAAGAGGAAAGAGAGTATCGTATAGAGACGAGAGAAATTTTTTATTATTAAATGTGATCCGCACACGCTCGGAATTTGTGCTCAAAGTTAACGTTGAATTGATTCGTCCGCAAGTTTTCCGCCCTTGATTCCGTGGGTTTAGGATCATGCCTTGGGGCAAATTTGTCCTATTCAAAAAAATGATGTACATTCGCGTCATTAATTTTATAATCGTTATAGTATGAAAAAAGTATTGTTTTTACTGTTGGCTGTGCTTCCTTTCATGGGAGTCAGTGCATCGAATGTGAGCAAGATTGAGTATGCCAATGCTGGCGATTTTTCCCTCGGTATTATGGTTGGTGTTCCTCCTCATAAGCATGCGAATATGCCTTCTATTTCTGTGGATGGTATGTGGGGCTTGGCGGACGGATTCATCCACACGAAGACGTTCGGTGACAATGGTGCCATCGATTTGGGCGCATATATCGGATACTGTAACTGGACGGATAAATTTTATGAGAGAGGTTATGAATTTAAGCATTCTTATTGGGAGTTGCCGATGGCTATCCGTTGTGGATTCCATTTCCAGTTCGTTCAGCATTTGGACGTATATGCGGGTTTCCAAAGCGGTGTGGCAATTGTTCATTGGAGTGATACGCATGGTCCTGAGAAGGTCAGTGATGGCGATTGCAATGGTATCTTTGGTAACTATTTGGGCGCAAAATGGCACTTCACTGAGGGCTTCGGCGTGAAGGCTGAATTCTCGAGCGATTGGATCGGTAAGGGTGAGGAGCATAATAACATGCCTCCTTTCGCTGTTGGTGTGACGTTCAATTTCTAATCGGAGATATTTGTAAGTAATATATTGTTAACGGAATCCCTCGCTTGAGGGTGAGATGTGAAAATTCGATTGTTATTATGAAAAGGATTTTTTTATTGGTTATTTCCTTTTTGCTTGTCGGAAATATGATGGCAGGTAATGGAAAAGTGAGTGAAATTGGCGTCGTAAAACAGGGCGGTTGCAATTTGGGGTTTATGATCGGTGTGCCGCCAATTAATTACTACGAGAGTGGCGAACCTACGGATCCTACGATTCCTACGTTCTCGGTAGATGTTAATTGGGGCTTGGCTTCCGGATTCATCAAAACCAAGACTTTCGGTAACAATGGTGCTGTCGATTTGGGCGCATATTGGGGTATTGACCATTATAAAGGCGTCTGGGATCGCGGAAGGGGAATGTTGCAGAACTCTATCTTGATCAGAGCTGCTTTCCACTTCGAGTTCGTGAAGAATTTGGATGTCTTCATGGGTATCGCCAATGGTGTGAATATCTTCGGTTCCACGAATGACCATCCGGGATGGGACTTCGATGATTGCAAGTATGCCGGTGGTATTTACGGTGGTGTGAAATATTACTTCACGGATCATTTCGGTCTGAAGATCGAGTTCGGTTCTGACTGGAACGAGAAGAATCTTACGAATTTCGCAGGTGGTTTCACATTTAAGTTCTAAAAACTTAGATCGGACTATAGAGCTGGGAAGTGAATCCCTAGGCTTTAAATGATAGAAATAATGAAGGAGGGGCGAATCATCGTCCCTCCTTTTGTTTACGCATGATGCGTTTGCTTGCTTATTCCACTAGGATCTTTATGCTCCTCATTTCACCCTCTTGGCATATCTCCGCAATGATGATTTGTCCTTTGTATATACGTAGATCGATGGTTCCCCCCGAGTTGTTCGTTGACGCCGCAATGAGTTCGCCTTTTAGGTTGTAGAGAGTAGCCTTCTCGCTCTTGCGGAGGTGCAGTTGCCCGTCGCTCAGGTGGATGTAAGTCTCTTGTGGAGCGTCGTTCAAACCATTCCCTTTTCTCTCCTTGTAGACAAACCGCCCGATTTTGTTCGCTCCGAGGGCCGCATCGTATTGTGCGGACGGATTGCCGAATTGTATGCAGTGGTAATTTTTGTCGCTCTTGTGGTCACCATATTCTGAGATTCGGATGAATAGCTCGTACGTGCCTTCCTCCATCTCTTGCGGAATCTCTAGGCGTGTGCTTAGGGTTGTTGTCTCCCTTGAAAGCCACTCCATGGGGTCGACAGGGTTTTTCGGAAGCACTTCGTGGCTCTCCGTCTCTCCCTTGAAGAGGAACGAGACGATTGCTTTGCGGGTGAGGTTGCCGAACCCTACGTTCTCTATGCCCAGCGTCACGTCGATGCCATTCTCTCCTGCCGGGGCGGTGTCGATCGTGGCGCTCCGAAGGATGAAGCGGTAGCCCAGGTGGTTCTCCACGTAGGTGTAACCATCCTTTCCGTTGTATTCGGGGTCGTCGCCTTCGAAGGTGATCTCCTTCCATCCGAGGATGGTGGGTTGGTGCCATTCGTAGTTGAGGTAGGAGGTGTGGGTGCGAAAACCCTCTTGGGAGAGGTAGGCTGGGGTGTTGATCGGTTCGTCACCGTTGTGGTTGGCGACGAGCTCTCCGCCGTAGGGCGTGTGCTTCGAGTAGGTCTCGAGCCATTGCACCATCATCTCGCGGGTCATCTGATGTCCGCTTTCTCCCATGCCGATGGTGCCCAAATCGCTGTAGGAGCCTAAGTAACCGTCGTTGTACATGCCGACGCGCAGGAGGGTGTCCCCTTTCGCCGCAAGGGCATCCTGGAATGCTTCCGAGTGGATGTCGAAGCCCGAGTAGTTGCTTCCCTTGTTGACACCTAGCCAGACCGCCACGATGTCGGGACGGCGCACACCGATCTTGATCTCCGGAGGGGTGCATTGGAGCAGTGTCTGCAGCGCCTCCGCGATGTTCTCGTTGCTGCCCACGTTGCTGGAGTGCATCTCGCCCCAACTGCCGTACATGCCCAGCTCCACGAAGGTGATGACGTCCGTGTTGCGGGCGTAGACTTCCCCCAATTGCTTCAGGTGACCGAGGATGACGGACTGCTCCGGGTCGCATTTGGTCGAGCCGTTGAACCAAGGGTCGTAGGCGAAGCGCACGATGGCTGTTTTCCCACGTTGGCGCACGGCGTCCAGCGTCGCCTCGAATGCATCCAAGGCATCTTGGGTGAGTGGTCGGGAGACCCCGAAGGTGGTGTCGCCCGTCTCCTCGTTGACGCTCAGCACCGCTTTGTTGGAGAATTCCGAGATGTCCATCCTGAGGTGGGAGATGTTGCCCCATGTGCTTGCTGGTTGATTCCCTTCCGCCTTCAGGTGTAGGCCTTGGGTGCGGTAGAATCCGATGCCGGGGTTCTCCACTTTCTCCAATGCGTCGGTATAGTCCAGGTCTTGCGGAACGGGAGCCCCGTAGAGCGTTATGCCTAAGAAAAGAAGGCCTGCGAAGGTGATGGTTCTTATCATGATCGTCGTATGTTAGTCCTGCGGAGGATATCAACCCTCGACGCATGGTCGTTATCAATTCCCTAATGTACGGAAAATTTGCATTCCACGTTTGATTTTAGTGATTTAAATGCTATGTTTGTGATGATAAGTACTTCAACAAACCCTTATGGCAAAAAAACTTCTTCTCTTTATCGGTCTGCTTTCCCTCTTCGTATGGAATGTTGAGGCTCGGAAACGAAGCCCGTTCCGGTTGGAGAATGATTCCATCCTGCATATCTGCTCAAATGTTCAGGAGCGGTATTATGAAGACATGTGCATCTCTCTAGAAATTGGCATGCCATTTTATTACACATCAGTTATAATTGATGAAGGGGTGGATTCCGCATGGGTTTATATTCCCTATGGATATGGTTCTACACCTCTTCCCGTAAGGTTGTTGAGCATTCCCTCCTCTTTGAAGTTCTTTATTTGGGATGGTCCTTCTATAGAGAAAGTACAGTTGAATCCTAAGAATCCATACCTGCGTTGGAAGAATGGCGCTTTGTATAGCCATGATATGAGGAATCTCTATTTTTGGCATTCAGAAGAAAAAGGTGATCCCATCTTTCAAGTGCCTGAGACGGTGGAGAATATATGGGATATTCCTGGCCATTTCTCGAAAGTCATCATTCCTGAGCGTTGTAAGCAGACTCCTGGTTATATCGATTGTGACACATTGATTATTCATTCAACTCATTCCCTGGATTGTTTGGATGACTACTTTGCAGTTTCTCGCTTCTCCTATCTGTATTGTCTGTCGGATTCTGCTATAACAAAGGCTATGTTGGAAGATTTATGGTCCTCTGAGAAGGGCTATAGAAAATATCTCGATAAGCGAAAGCTCCATTGTCCCAATTATGATATACGCAAGCGGGATACGAGCTGGATGCGGGAGAACTATCGTCTGACTTGCATCTTGGAGAATGGTGACACATTGGTGGGTGTTGATACGATTTCTTCGGAAAGGAGTATTCAGTCGGTGATGATAGAGGGGATAGCGGACGAAAATGTAAGATTCTGCGAGCAGGATGGTCGCTATCGCTTCTATGTCGCCACGTATGACACGTTGTATCGCCTGCCATTGGAGGTCTCTGTGAAGCCGAAGGAGCAGAACCCCGAATCTAAACCTAAACCGAAATGCAGTGATTTCGGTGAGGTGCGTGATTCCGTCTTCATCATTCGTGAGGGGGTGGATTCTTTGCCCTATTTGAGCGACAGGCCATCTTCCTTCCGGAAGGTGATTATCCCGAAGTCAATGCGTTATATGGAAAGAGGTATCACCTGTGATAGTGTATTTATCTATTCCGACTCGTTAGATGGAGCGTATTATATCGATGCGGATTATTATTATGTGGAGAATGAGCAGCTCTATTTGTCGATTAAGCGAAGGCTTATGAAGGATCGATCGGCCGTGGTCTATTGTCCCAATTATGGTATCCGCAAACGAGACCTGTCGTTGCAGAAGAATACGAATCCTCCGGTTTGGAAGGATGAACTAGGTAATGTTATTGATTTATCGAACCTCCGTCCCACAAACTATTGCGGCAAATATTTGCAGCTGACGATTGAAGGTATCAACCCTCGGCATTTGAGTGTTTCTTATGAATGGAAGGGTTATAAACGTAAGATGGAGTATCGTTGGAAAAAAGACAAAGATGGTTCGGAAAAGTTATTTTGGAGGATGCCTGCGGCTGCGTATGGCAATCTGGAGTTGGAGTATGCGGTCTGGACGCATGACACTTTGCTGACCCTTCCGCAAAGGACGCAAATCAGGTATGTGAAACAAGATGGCTCTCCTTGGGGGGACGATTTTGACTCGATGGGATCGTGCCTCTATTATGTGCCGAGGGGAGAAACCTGTGAATCCTTGATGAAGTCGGGGAAGAAAATTAAGTGTTGGAAATCTGGGGATACGATACCTCGGCGGTATTTGAAACGGTTGGCCTTGGGCGCTTTGTATAAGAATGGAGAGTGTGGATCTATGGGTGGCAAAATCAACTACCTTTTGGATTGGAAAGACAATCGGAATTATCTCTATAATAGTGGACTATATACTTTGCACTTAGAAGATTTGATTCCTAAAAACCCTTTTGTGCAGATTCCTCCCAACCATCCTAGGGAGGTGTGGATGTTGGATATATGTCAACTCGCTGATAATTGTTTTTGTCTTTGTAGGACTTGGCTCCCCATGCACTTTTACGTAGGCAGGTGATGTGGGATTATAAAAATAGTAGAAATAATCAATCATATGGCAAAAAAACTTCTTCTCTTTATCGGTCTGCTTTCCCTCTTCGTATGGAATGTTGAGGCTCGGAAGCGAAGCCCGTTCCGTTTGGAGAATGATACCATCCTGCATATCTGCTCCAACCTCTCGGAGATGGACTGTTTGGATTTTTATGTGAGTGATGATAATTCTGATTATTTCACTTATCCTTTTTGGCGCATTAAGAACATAGTGATAGACGAAGGGGTTGACTCTGTTTACTTTGGTTTGAATCTTATATCGGCAAAGAGGTTGAGTATTCCGTCTTCGTTGAAAGACTTGTATCTTGAGGAAGTGCCTCCCGGATTGGAAGAGGTGCGGTTGAGTGCCAAGAATCCCAACTATCGATGGGAGAATGGTGCATTGTATAATCGAGATAAGACCCTGCTCTATTTTATGCTTCCATGTGCGGAGGATTCGGTTTTGCAATTCCCTGAAACGGTGGAAGTGGTATGGACCATCCCTAAACGCTATTACCCGAAAGACACGCTTTACTTGAAAGACCTTCCATCGAGACATTGGGAAGGATATTTGGAACGTTATCCAATAAATATTCATTTCTCGAAAGTCATCATTCCTGAGCGTTGTAAGCCGATTTCTGGTTATATCGATTGTGACACATTGATTATTCATTCAGCTTATTCCCTGGAGGGGTATTTGAATGACCATGTGATGTCGAGGCTCTCCTATCTGTATTGTCTTTCCGATTCTGCAGTGGCTCATGTTTTGATGGAGGATTTATGGGATAGTATCAAATGGAATTATAGAAGAGCTATTGATAGACGAAAGATCCATTGTCCCAATTATGATATACGTAAGCGGGATACGAGCTGGATACGGGATAGCTATCGCTTGACTTGTGTCATGGAGAATGGTGACACATTGGTGGGTGTTGATACGATTTCTTCGGAAAGGAGTATTCATTCGGTGAAAATAGAAGGTATAGCGGACGAGAATGTGCGATTCGTCAAACAGGATAATCACTATCGCTTCTATGTCGCCACGTATGACACGTTGTATCGCCTGCCATTGGAGGTCTCTGTGAAACCAGAGGAACGAAAGCCTAAACCGAAATGTAGTGATTTTGGCGAGGTGCGTGATTCCGTCTTCACTATTCGAGAGGGAGTGGATTCTTTGCCCTATTTGAGCGACAGGCCATCTTCCTTCCGGAAGGTGATTATCCCGAAGTCAATGCGTTATATGGAAGGAGGTATCACCTGTGATAGTGTATTTATCTATTCCGACTCGTTAGATGGAGCGTATTATATCGATGCGGATTATTATTATGTGGAGAATGAGCAGCTCTATTTGTCGATTAAGCGAAAGCTTATGAAGGATCGATCGGCCGTGGTCTATTGCCCCAATGCGGATATCCGCAAACGAGACCTGTCGTTGCAGAAGAATACGAATCCTCCGGTTTGGAGGGATGAGCAAGATAATGTTATTGATTTATCGAACCTACGTCACACAAACTTTTGGCAATATTTGCAGCTGACGATTGAAGGCATCGAGCCTGGGAATTTGTGGGTATTTTATGAATGGAAGGACCGTAAATATATGATGAAGTATAGCTGGGAAAGAGACAAAGATTACCATGGCACACACCGAACTTCTTCTGAAGTTTGACAGTAGACCCCCAATTAAGTACGATTGGGTCATGGTCTTGTTTAATTTCCGAATTGTTCATAATTTCGCGTATTGGTTTATATTGCTTTGTTTATGTTGATAACGCAAAGTAATGAAAGAATTTTTACATTATCAAGCGAAATGGAAAGAAATTTTACGAACATAAAAGAAAGAATAGTCTATTTTATTGAATATAAAGGAGATAAAAAAGAAAATATTTTTTCAAATATGGGTATGACAAGCGCAAATTTCAGAGGGAAGAACCTATTTTGCGCACTTAACTCTGATGCAATCGAAAGATTTCTTACTATTTATCCGGACGTATCTGCAGACTGGCTAATCACCGGGAAGGGGAATATGATCCGAGAGAACCAATACATAAAACTCGACAGGATAGATTGTGCGTGTGAGCCTGAAACTGAATATGGGAAGGTTCAGTCTGAGAAGGATAAAAGGATAGAAGAACTTAAGGACCAAATCGCCATATTAAAGGAGCATGTCAAGCTCCTGAAGGAAATATCGGCGAAATAGCAACACAAATCGGAGATAATAGGGGGTAAAAATCAGGGAAAGGGAGGCAAAAAGCGCCATTTTTGCCCGTAACTACTTAATAAATAAAGGTATACTAATTTTTAAACTCCCCTTTTTTGTGCAATTTTGGGCGGTTTCACGCAGAAACACGCACGATTTGGAGGGGTTTCAGCACAAAAAAACACTGAGGTTTGTCCCCCCAATTGTCCCCCCAATAGTCTCTCCAATGCGTTTTTTGTCCCCCCAATACGTACTTTTCAATTCCAGTTTGTTGTTTATGCAACATTTTAGAGGTAAAAAGTACGTAAGGAGGTCAAAAATAGGTTTATTTGGTTGGTTTACAACACCTTGAAGAGGTTAAAGAGGAGGGGGGGAGGGATAAAGCCAGGAAGAGTTGGCGGAGAGGTCTGTAGCAGGAGCACCGGGAGGGGCAGGCAGAAAGCCCCCGGAGTGGCTTAAACGCTAGGAAACAACAGATGTTTGCCACTGCCGTTTTTGGCACATTTTAGACGAAAAAAGGGGCGTTTTAAGCCCCTTTTCCCCCTCGTTTTACCCACAGACCTTTATTTGCTGAAAACCGCCTTGTTTTTGTCACCTTTTTGTAACCTTAATTTGGTGGCTGTACTTTTCATTTCTTTTTGTACTTTTTGTAACCGTTTAGAACTCAGCAACTAAACGAAATGTGCCTTGTACTTTTCAATTCTTTGTTTGTAAGATGGTTCAGAAAAGTGTTTATGGTGGGTGCCTGCTTCGCATGGCGATTTGGAGTTGGAGTATGCGGTTCGGACGTATGACACCTTGTTGACCCTCCCACAAAAGACGCAAGTCAGGATTGTGAAGCAGAATGGCTCTCCTTGGGAGGGCGATTTTAACCCGACATCGTGCCTCTATTATGTGCCGAAAGGAGAAACCTGTGAATCCTTGATGAATTCGGGGAAGAAAATCATGTATTGGAAATCTGGGGATACGATACCTCGGCGATATTTGAAGCGGTTGGCCTTGGGCCTTTTGTATAAGAATGGAGAGTGTGAACCTATGGAAGGTAGAATCAGCTACCGTTTGGATTGGAAAGACAATCGAAATTATCTCTATACTATATCTTTTGATGGATTAGAAACCGCCTTCTTGCAGATTCCTCCTAACCATTCCAAGGAGGTGTGGATGTTGGATATAGGTCAATTGGATATGAATCCACGTCATGTTGAGTGGATTAAAAGGATTTGGTCCCCCATACACTTTTACGTAGGCAGGTGATGTGGGATTATAAAAATAGTAGAAATGATTATTAATCGTATGGCAAAAAAACTTCTTCTCGTTATCGGTCTGCTTTCCCTCTTCGTATGGAATGTTGAGGCTCGGAAGCGGAAATTACTTAGGTTGGAGAATGATACTATTCTGCATATCTGTTCCAACCTCTCGGAGATGGACTATATGGCTTACGGTGCGAGTGATAGAATTGATCAAAGTGATTCTCCTTCTGATTATTTTACTACTTATCCCTATTGGCGCATTAAGAACATAGTGATAGACGAAGGGGTTGACTCTGTTTACTTTGGGTTGTATCTTATTTCGGCAAAGAGGCTGAGTATTCCTTCTTCGTTGAAATACTTGTATTTCTCTCAGGAAGTGCCTCCCGGCTTGGAAGAGGTACGGTTGAGTGCCAAGAATCCCTATTATCGATGGGAGGATGGCGCATTGTACAGTCGCGATAAGACCCAGCTCTATTTTATGCTACCAAGTTCGGTGGATTCAGTGTTATACATCCCTGAAACGGTTGAACAGGTATGGACCATCCCTAGTCGCTATTACCCGAAAGATACGCTTTACTTGAAAGACCTTCCATCGAGACATTGGGAAGGATTCCTAGATCGTTATCCGATAGACCTTCGTTACTCAAAAATTGTCTTTCCAAAGCATTGTAAGAGATATCCGGAGTATCTTCCTTCTTGCGATTCATTAATTATCCAGTCGGAGCATTGTCCGGATTGGTTAGAACATGGGATGAATGAAGTTTCTTACCTCTACTGTTTCTCCGATTCTGCTGTGGCGCATATTTATGCGTTACGGAATCTTTGGAATGGTGATTTCGACAGAGAAAAGATTCATTGCCCCAATTACGATGTGCGTAAGCGGGATACGAGTTGGATGCGGGAGAACTATCGTCTGACTTGCATCTTGGAGGATGGTGACACATTGGTGGGCGTTGATACGATTTCTTCGGAAAGAAATATTCAGTCGGTGAAGATTGAGGGTATAGCGGACGAGAATGTGCGATTCCGTAAGCAGGATGGTCGCTATCGCTTCTATGTCACCACGTATGACACGTTGTATCGCCTGCCATTGGAGGTCTTTGAGAAACCAGAGGAACGAAAGCCTGGACCGAAATGTAGTGATTTCGGTGAGGTGCGTGATTCCGTCTTCACTATTCGAGAGGGAGTGGATTCTTTGCCCTATTTGAGCGACAGGCCATCTTCCTTCCGGAAGGTGATTATCCCGAAGTCAATGCATTATGTGAAAGAACATATCACCTGTGATAGTGTGTTTATTTATTCCGATTCGTTAGATGGAGCGTATTATTATAATTGGTTACACTATATCGATGCGCATTATTATTACGTGGAGAATGAACAACTCTATTTGTCGCTTAAGCGTTGGCTTATAAAGAGTAATCAATCGGCTGTGGCCTATTGCCCAAATGCGGATATTAGCAAGCGAGATATGACATTGCAACAGAACACGAATAAACCAGTTTGGAAGAAAAATGCGAAGGGTGATGAGCTAAAGGATTTGACATATCGCACAGTGTCGTCTGGTACTGGTTTATGGTTGGAAATTGAGGGGATGAATTCCCAAGATTTATATGTGTATAATTGTAGGAGGAAACGTTTTTTGCCTAGAAATAATAAATATGGATTTTTTGAATTTATAAATGATGGCAGGACTGCTGAGTTGGAATTTGCGGTTTGGACCTATGACACATTGTTGCCTCTCCAGCAAAAGGATACGCTCAGATTGCTGAAGCGGGATGGAACGCCTTGGACGGGAGGGTACGATTTGGAGGAGTGTGTGCTATATTATGTTCCTAAGGGGGAGACAGAGCGTTCATTGTTGCTATCTGACAAACCTCTTAAGATATGGAGGTCGGGTGATACGATTCCTCGTCGATATACAAACCGTTTGGCATTTGGATACATGCTTACAAACGGGGAGTGTGTTCTTTCTCCTCGTTTGGAGTATGATTTTTTATGTTTGGACAAGCGGAATTATTTGGGAGATGGAGAGCTAATTAATGTCAGCGATAATATTTGGAAAGTTCCGAGTCAGTACAAGAAATTTTGGTTGGGAGATGTTACGGAACCCTGCGAAGATTGTTATGGCAGAAGTCTTCCTCCTATGCATTTCTACGTAGGCAGATAGTGTTTCCCGTAGTTGATGTATCATGTTGATTGGTCAATACCCTTAAATATTCTATATTTGTGATAAAGTATAATTCGTCATCGTATCGTTATGAGGAAAACACTTTTTTATCTTTTCGTTGTAATTTCATTTCTTTCCTTCGGATCTATTGAGGCTAAACAGAAGAATCTATTCAGGTTGGAGAATGATACCATCCTGCATGTCTGTTCCAACCTCTCGGAGATGGACTGTTGGACCTTCTATGAGAGTGATGAAAGTAATTGTCCTTCTGATTATTTTACTACTTATCCCTATTGGCGCATTAAGAATATAGTGATAGATGAAGGGGTTGACTCTGTTTACTTTAGGTTGTATCTTATTTCGGCAAAGAGGCTGAGTATTCCTTCTTCGTTGAAATACCTCTATTTCTTACCTGAAGTGCCTCCCGGCTTGGAAGAAGTACGGATGAGTACCAAGAATTCCTACCTGCGATGGGAGAATGGCACGTTGTACAGTTGCGATAAGACCCAGCTCTATTTTATGCTGCCAAGTGCGGTGGATTCAGTGTTATACATCCCTGAAACGGTGGAACAGGTATGGAATATCCCTAGTCGCTATTACCCGAAAGATACGCTTTATTTGAAAGACCTTTCCTATAGGCATTGGGAAGGATATCTGGAACGATATCCGAAAGGCATTCATTACTCGAAAATTGTCTTCCCTAAGCATTGTAAGCGATATCCGGAGGGGCTTTCTATTTATTATTCCGATTCATTAATCATTCTATCAGATTCTGCCTTGGCGCATAGTATGATGGAGAATTTGTGGGGAGATATCGGATGGAAACGGAATTTCAATGAAGAAGACAAGTTTCGTTGCCCTAATTATACGTTCCATTGTCCTGGTTATGATGTTGTACATTGCCCCAGTTATGATGTGCGTAAGCGGGATACAAGTTGGATGCGGGAGAGCTATCGCCTGACTTGCGTCACGGAGGATGGTGACACGTTGGTGGGAGTTGATACGATCCCTTCGGGAAGTCGTATCCTGTCGGTGAGGATAGAGGGTGTAGCGGATGAGAATGTACGGTTTCGCAGGTTTAATGATACCTATAGCTTCTATGTCACCACATATGACACGTTGTATCGACTGCCGTTGGAGGTTTTTGTGAAACCAGAGGAACAAAAGCCTGGACCGAAATGGAGTGATTTTGGCGAGGTGCGGGATTCCGTGTTTACCATTCGTGAGGGGGTGGATTCTTTGCCCTATTTGAGCGACAGGCCATCTTCCTTCCGGAAGGTGATTATCCCGAAGTCAATGCGTTATATGGAAGGAGGTATCACCTGTGATAGTGTATTTATCTATTCCGACTCGTTAGATGGAAGGGATTTTGTCGATGCGGGTTATTATTACGTGGAGAATGAGCAGCTCTATTTGGCATTTAGACGTATGTATGGTCCGGCTGTCTATTCACCTAATGCGGATATCCGTAAGCGTGATATGTCGTTGCAACAGAACACGAATAAACCTGTTTGGAAGGACATGAATGGTAACGTATTAAAGGATTTGACATACCGCCCTATGCGGTCTGGTAATACTTTTTTGCGGTTAGAAATAGAGGGAATGGATTCCCGGGACTTAAGGGTGTTCGTATATGATTGTGGTAGTAAACGTTATTTCCCCAGAATTAATATAGATGGACGATTTTCGCCTTTATTAAGAGAAGGTAAAACTGCCGAGCTGGCATATGCTGTTTGGACTTATGACACGATGTTGTTTCTCCAACAAAAGGATACGATCAGACCTGTAAACCGTGACGGAACACCTTGGACGCGATGGTCCGGTTGGAAGGAGAGTGTACTATATTATGTTCCTGAGGGTGTAACAAGGCATTCATTGTTAGACTCAAAGGACTCTATCCTGATGTGGAGGTCTGGCGATACGATTCCTCGTCGGTATGCAAATCGTTTGGCGTTTGGATTCATACTAGAAAACGGGGAGTATGAACCTTCGGGTTATATAGAGTGTGACATGTTATACTTGAACAAACGGAATTATTTTGGGGAAGGGATTTTGATTAGAGACAGTAGAGAAAGTGGAATCTGGGAAATTCCGAGACCGTACAAGGAGTTCTGGTTGGTAGGGATTACGGAATTTTTCCCTGATTGTATTCCAAGAAGTTATCCTCCTATGCATTTTTACGTAGGCAGATAGGGATGTCATTCCCATTGTTGTCGTATTATGTGGATTGGACAATACTCCCCAATATTCTATATTTGTGATAAAGTATAATTCGTTATCGTATCGTTATGAGGGAAAAACTTTTTTATCTTTTCGTTGTAATTTCATTTCTTTCCTTCGGGTCTGTTGAGGCTAAGCAGAAGAGTCTCTTTAGGGTGGAGAATGATACCATCCTGCATATCTGCTCCAACCTCTCGGAGATGGACAGTTGGACCTTCTATGAGCGTGATGAAAGTGATTGTCCTTATGATTATTTTATTTCCCCCTTATGGCACTTTAAGAATATTGTGATAGACGAAGGGGTTGATTCTGTTCATCTTGGCTTGTGTCTTATTTCGGCAAGGGTGCTGAGTATTCCTTCTTCGTTGAGATACTTGTATCTCCCGGAAGTGCCTCCCGGCTTGGAAGAGGTGCGGTTGAGTGCCAAGAATCCCTATTATCGATGGGAGGATGGCACATTGTACAATCGTGATAAGACCCAGCTCTATTTTATGCTACCAAGTTCGGTGGATTCAGTGTTATACATCCCTGAAACGGTGGAACAGGTATGGTCCATCCCTGATCGCTATTACCAGAAAGGTCTCTCCTTTAGAAATTGGGAAGGATATCCGGAGTGTTCTCCGAAAGACATTCATTACTCGAAAATTGTTTTCCCTAAGCATTGTAAGCGATATCCGGAGTATCTCCCTGCTTCCGATTCATTAATCCTCCTATCGGATTCTGCCGTGGCACATAGTACAATGGAGGCTTTATGGGGATGGGAATGTACATATGATGAAAAGTTCAGTTGCCCTAATTCTAGGTTCCATTGCCCTATTGGTTATGCTGATTGCCCTAATTATGATGTACGCAAGCGGGATACAAGTTGGATGCGGGAGAGCTATCGCCTGACTTGCGTCACGGATGATGGTGACACGTTGGTGGGTGTCGATACGATTCCTTCGGGAAGGAGTATTCAGTCTGTGAAGATAGAGGGTATAGCGGATGAGAATGTACGGTTTTGTAGGTATAATTATACCTATCACTTCTATGTCACCACGTATGACACGTTGTATCGTCTGCCATTGGAAGTCTTTGTGAAAACAGAGGAACGAAAGCCTGGACCGAAATGGAGTGATTTTGGCGAGGTGCGGGATTCCGTCTTCATCATTCGTGAGGGGGTGGATTCTTTTCCCTATTTAAGCGACAGACCATCTTCCTTCCGAAAGGTGATCATCCCGAAGTCAATGCATTATATAGGGACCGGCATTACCTGTGATAGCGTGTTTATCTATTCCGACTCGTTAGATGGATGGTTTTATGGCTGCTGGAATAGAATCAATGCGGGTTATAATTATGTGGAGAATGAGCAGCTTTATTTGTCGTTTAAACGTTGGCTTAGAGAGGAAAGAGAATCAGCCGTGGTCTATTGCCCCAATGCGGATATCCGTAAGCGTGATATGACGTTGCAACAGAACACGAATAAACCTGTTTGGAAGGACATGAAGGGCAATGTGATAAAGAAATTTACGTATAATCGTCCAATAAGGTATGGCGCTTTGTTGCGGTTGGAAATAGAGGGAATGGACCCCAAGGATTTATGTGTATTAGATCGAAGGAAACGTTTTTTGAGAAAATATGATGGATCTTTTGTGATAGAATATGATGGCAGAAATGCCGAGTTGGAGTATGCGGTTTGGACCTATGACACATTGTTGCCTCTCCAGCAAAAGGACACGCTCATACCTGTGAAGCGGGATGGAACGCCATGGAAGGAAGGGTGTGTTCGGGAGGAGTGTGTGCTATATTATGTTCCTGAGGGGATGTCAAGACATTCGTTGTTAGAATCGGGGGATTCTATCCTGATGTGGAGGTCGGGCGATACGATTCCTCGTCGGTATGCAAACCGTTTGGCGTTTGGATTCATACTTAAGAATGGGGAGTATAATTCTTCGGGTACAATGGTGTTTGATGTCTTATGGCTGGACAAACGGAAGTATTTTAGGAAAGGATATTTAATTAGTAGTGACAACAGTGAAAGTGGAATCTGGGGAATTCCGAAGCAGTATAAGGAGTTCTGGATGAGAGATATTAGGGAATATTTCCCTGATTGTGTTCCTATAGCATATCCTTCTATGCATTTTTACGTAGGCAAGTGAAACTGAAATGCGGCATGTTTTTGCATCCCGGGCATTGGGACTGTGCGGATTTAATCGCTAATTCGTTTTTTGTCTTTCTTTTTTGTAATTTCGTGGTTGTAACGATAAATGAACGTTGATATGAAGAAAGTGATCGCGTTCCTGCGCACATTGCGGGAGAATAACAATACAGAGTGGTTCCATGCCCATCGGAGGGAGTATGAGGAGGCGAAGGATTCCTTTAGCCAGTTCGCCCGTCGGCTGATAGAGGAGACGGGCCGGTTTGACGAGAGCGTGGCGGGTCTGGAGCTGAAGGACTGCACCTACCGCATTAACCGGGACATCCGCTTTTCGGCGGATAAATCGCCTTACAAAACGCATTTCGGGGTCTTCATCGCCCCCGGTGGCAAGAAGTCGGGTAGGGCGGGTTACTATTTCCACCTCTCCGTGGGTGGTGACTCCTACCCGGACGCGAATATGGTGGCGATCGGTCATTACTGCTACGACAAGAGGGTGGTGGAGATCGTGCGGGAAGACTTGATGGACGAGCCTGAGAAGTTCGCCTCTTTTGTGCGGACAGGCGAGAAGGATGGTTTCACACTCGATAGCGAGGGCTCGTTGAAGAAACTGCCGAAGGAGTTCTCCGAGTGTAAATACCCTGATTATGCTAGGCTGAAGGTCTATTGCTTGTCTAAATTCATGTCCGAGGAGGAGGTGTCGGACCAAGAGGAGCTCCTCCAGCATGTGCTGACGCTCTTCCGCCGCAACAAACCCTTCGTGGAGTACCTGAATCAGGTGATCGATTATGTGAGTGAGGAGGATTAAGACCTTGCGATGCGCTAAAAAATATGCCAGGACCGGTTATGGAACACGATCCTGGCATTGAAAAATGGAAACGAATACAAACGCAAAACAATCAGTTAATCATCCAGTTACTCAATTATTTACTCATTTACTCAGTCAATCACTTTTTAGACGTATATTTCTGTAGCCTCACGAAATCCCCGCCGTCGGTGACGAAGAGACGGAATGCCACCGCATGTAGTTTGTTGTCGATGCAGAGGTAGGTCACCTCTCTCCAGGAGCTTCTTTGCCTGTTCTTCACCTCCACCAATTCATAGATGCAACCGTTGTGTTTCAACTCCTTCTTCTCGAAGTCCACACTCATACACTTTATGTCGAACGCATACGAACTTAGGTATGCCACTGACAGAATTATTGTTAAAACTACTTTTCTCATAATCCCCAAATTTTAGTTAATAGTATATATAAATTCACAACCAATGTAAGTCCGACCGCTTGTCTTCCCTTTTGTTTGATGTGACAAATTTAGGGTGCTAAACACAAATAATCTATCGTTATTTACGATTTTATTCTATATTATCCATTGATAAAAACGATTGATTTGCGGATTGAGGATCCGTTTTGAAAGGAGTTTTTTGAGGTGGACGCTAAGGTGGTCGTAGTTTGTTGGTTTGTACTAAATTGTTGAATTTTATTCATTTGCAAGATTGTTGTCTAGCTGTTCTTCGGATGGTTCCCTTTCCGTCGCATCGTCATAGGGGTCTGAGGAATCTTTTTCCTCATGGGAATCCTCTTCCGCAGGTCTGATGCGTAGGATTGTGTGGGGTGTCAGATGGAAACGTTGTACCAGGTATTCCATTTGTTGGAGGGATTCCGGAAGGTTCTCCTCTTCGGGTTTGTCGGAAGGAAAAATGATGTATGCCAGATCTTTTTTGAAGTGTAGATTTCGACAGCTGGCTTTTCCTTGGCAAAAATCCTCCCATTCCGACTCTATTTGGGCTAGATCGGTTGGAGGTTCAAGATATAAAGCCACCACGATAAACTTGCGGGACTTGAATTCCGCCATCTCTTCCTGGTTGAGCATACATTTGTCCGTTGTGACAGCCACTTCAAGATCCCAGCCATTGTCTATTTTGACTATGCAGTTGAGAGGGGTAGTCGGCACCACTATTTTGTTGTCCTTGAACCATCTTTGCATGAAATCCGCATGTATTTTCCTCAGTTTACCAGCATATATGAACGATTGAATGTAGGTGACGATCAGGACGAAAGGGTAAAGCCACATTGCCGGGCAAAAAAAGCCACCGAGGATGGTGACAGGCCAAGAAGATTCCCAGTTAGGGTCGGTGAGTTTTATGGCAATCAGCATGGCCATGCAGATGATTCCTGCGATGGCCAAGATGAGTCCGTATGTGTAGGCGGTTTTGATGATCCATGTCTTTTTCGATTGATAATAGGAAATCATACGGATGGCTTTCCAAGCTTGCTTGAAATTCAGGTGGTCTCCGTTGATTATCTGTGGTGTGGCGATCATGGATATTGTGTGGCTTTTGTCGTTTAGGAGAAAGAGAAAGGGGATGTCTTCTTCCGACGACATCCCCTTATGAAAAAAAGAATAATTTACTTAATGATCTCCATGCCCTTCTTCAAGGCGGCCTCGTTCATCGGAATGAGGTGGTGGTGACGTTCAGGGAGTGTCTTCTTCAGACCCTTGAGAACGTTTTCGAGTTCAACGATAGGTCTGATTTTCAAGAATCCGCCGAGGAGGATCATGTTGAAGGACTTAGCCGCATTCATTTCGATGCAGGCGTCCATCGCGTTGATCTTGTGGATATTGATATCCGTTCTCGTCGGTTCCGTCGTGATACCGTAAGGATCATAGATCAATGTTCCGCCCGGTTTAACGGTCTTCTCGAACTTATCCAATGACTGTTGGTTTAGGATGATGGCCGTATCGTAGGAGTTTAGGATAGGAGAGCTAATCTTCTCATCGCTCAGGATGACGGTCACGTTAGCGGTACCACCGCGTTGTTCCGGACCGTAGGCAGGCATCCAAGTCACCTCTTTGCCCTGCATCAAACCAGAGTAGGCAAGAATCTTACCCATGGAGAGAACGCCTTGTCCTCCGAATCCAGCTATGATAATTTCCTCTTTCATTTCTTCTGATTTTATTGGTTAGCGTCTTTGTCAATTAAGTCACCGAGCGGGTATTGAGGGAACATGTTCTCCTCCATCCACTTGTTAGCCTTCTCAGGGGTGAGTTTCCAACCCGATGAGCAAGTGGAAACCACCTCCACGACGTTAGCGCCGCCCTTACCGTCCATGCAGTTCTCGAAAGCCTTTCTGATGGCCTTCTTGGTCTTGCGGACAGCCGCAGCGGTTTGCACGCTTTGGCGGGTCACGTAGCGGGTACCTTCCAAGTCTTTCAGTTGGTTGGTGATCTTTAGCGGATAACCATTCAATTTCACGTCACGTCCGTAAGGGCAGGTGGCGGTCTTCATGCCTTCGATGGTCGTAGGGGCCATCTGACCACCCGTCATACCGTAGATACCGTTGTTGATGAAGATGATAGCGATGCTCTCGCCACGGTTGCAGGCGTGGATGGTCTCAGCCGTACCGATGGCGGCAAGGTCACCGTCACCCTGGTAGGTGAAGACCAGTTTGTTCGGGCGAAGGCGCTTGATGGCCGTTGCCAAGGCAGGCGCGCGGCCGTGCGCAGCCTCTTCCCAGTCGATGTCGATGTAGTTGTAGGCGAAAACCGCGCATCCCACAGGGGTGACACCGATCGTGTCCTCTACTAAGCCCATCTCCTCGATAACCTCGGCGATCAGCTTGTGAACGACACCGTGGCTACAACCCGGACAGTAGTGCATTGGGTTGTCGTTCATGATATCCGGTTTCTTGTAAACCAGATTCTCGGGTTTTATGATATCTTCTAAAGCCATTTTCTTTTTCGATTAAGTGAATTACATCAATTTAGTCTTCACTGCGTTCACGATCTCGTCTGGGGTGAAGACGATACCGCCCAAGCGTCCATAATGCTCAACAGGAACCTTTCCGTTGACAGCCAAGCGAACATCCTCGACCATTTGGCCTGCGTTCAACTCTACGGACAACATGGCTTTCACCTTGTTGGCGTATTGCGCGATGACCTTGGTAGGGAAAGGCCACAGGGTGATCGGGCGGAGGAGTCCCAGCTTGATTCCCTCGGCGCGCGCCATCTCGCATGCCTTTTGGCAGATGCGGGCGGAGCATCCGAAAGCCACCAACAAGTACTCCGCGTCGTCGCAGAGGATCTCCTCGTAGCGTACCTCGTTCTCCTCGATTGTCTTGTATTTAGCTTGGAAGCGGAGGTTGTTCTGCTCCATCACCTCTGGCTTCAACTCCAGGGAAGTGATGATGTTGTTCTTGCGGGACATCTTCCTTCCGGTAGCCGCCCAAGGACATTGTTTCTCAACCTCTTCGTCGGTTCTTCTTGGCTTGTAGTCAGGCAAAACCACCTTCTCCATCATCTGGCCGATGACACCGTCCGCCAAGATGATCGCAGGGTTTCTGTATTTGAAGGCCAAATCGAAGGCCAATCCCACGAAGTCCGCCATCTCCTGTACGGAAGCAGGGGCCAAAGCGATCAGACGATAGTCTCCATGTCCACCGCCCTTGGTGGTCTGGAAGTAGTCCGACTGGCTAGGCTGGATCGTACCCAAACCCGGTCCGCCACGCATCACGTTGACGATCAAGGCAGGCAACTCGGCGCCCGCCAAGTAAGAGATACCCTCCTGCATCAGGGAAACACCCGGGCTGGAAGAGGATGTCATGACTTTTTTACCTGTGGCGGCTCCACCATACACCATGTTGATGGAAGAGACTTCACTTTCTGCTTGTAGCACTACCATACCTGTCTCTTTCCAAGGCTCCACCTCCATGAGGGTCTCCATAACCTCGGATTGAGGAGTGATGGGGTAACCGAAGTAACCATCGCATCCGCAACGGATCGCGGCGTGTGCGATCGCCTCGTTACCTTTCATTAATCTTACTTCTTCACTCATCTCTATATTAATCTATTTTTGTTTTGTACACTGAAATACATCCATCCGGACATACGATTCCACAACTTGCGCAGCCTACGCATGCGTCCTCATTAGCCATGATGGCGTAATTGTAACCTTTCGCGTTAACTTGTTTGGACATCGCCAACACGTTGGCAGGGCAAGCGACCACGCACAATTGGCATCCCTTGCATCTGTCTTTGTTAACCACAACAGCTCCTTTGATTTTAGCCATTTTTCTTACTGTTTATTATGTCGTTTTTTAATAGTCGCGAAATTACTCTTTTTTTCTCAAAAAAGGAAATTAATTTTTCTAAGGTGTCCTCTTCTCGCTCTTTTGCCCATGTATTAACGATTTTATGTTTTTTTTATAGTTATTTTAACGCTATAGGCGTGTTGTTTTTCGTTATAAATCGTGTATATGTGCTATCTTTGTACGATTATATTGGCATGAAAAAGCTGACGTACATATTGCTGTCCATTTTAGGGGTGATTTCTTTGTTGCTCCTCTTGTCGTATGCGGCCTTGCAGAACGATAGAATCCAGCGTCGGGTGGTATCCTCCTTGACGCAGAGTCTCTCTAGACAGGTGGGCAGCGAGATCGGTATGGACCATATCGATTGGTCTTTCCCGAACAGCTTTGTTTTGCAGAACGTCTACGTGCAGGATTTGCAGGGGGATACGATGCTCGCCTGGGATAGGGCCAAGGTGACGATCGAGTTGATGAAGCTTTTCTCCTCCACCATTTCGTTTCGTACGATACAGTTTTCAGGCATGAGGGCGAACCTCTCCATGGATTCGTTGCAAGTGCCTAATTTCCAGTTTTTTGTGGATGCTTTCAAGCCGAAGGAGGAGGACGATTCGCTTTCTTGGCAATGGTCCATGAACATCGAATCGATCGCTTTTTCCCAATGCGACGTCTCCTACCGGAATCCGTACAAGAAGGATGTGGTCGGGAAATTGAATCCTAATGATTTGAGCGTGAGTGATATAAATGGCCGCATCTATGTCAGTTCCTTCTCGGGTGATTCTGTCCATCTATATGTGGACGATATCTCCATGCAGGAGAAGTCTGGCTTGGTCGTGGATACGATTTCGGCTGTTCTTGACATCAACACTGACCGTATCTATGTGAAGGACTTTGTGCTGGCGACGCCCCGGAGTCATCTGCGTTTAGACCAAGTCTTGGTGAACCATGACCATTTCAAGGCGTTCGATGACCCTATGAATCGGCTTCGTGGCGTGGTCAACATCGCACCGTCTGTCTTGCACCCTGCCGATTTCTCTTCTCTGCACCCGCCGTTGGATATCCTTTTCGACGACGTCAGGATCAGTGGCGCGATTGAGGGGGCACCGAACGATATCCAAGTGAAAGGCATGAGTATAGCCTATGGTTCGGACACTAAGTTCGTCGGTAGTGCGTGGTTGCGGAATGTCTATCCGGATCCTAAGAATTTCTACATAGATGCGAATATCAACCGTCTTTCTTCTTCTCCGATGGAGTTGTCCGATATCCTTTATGTCGCCATCGATAGGGAGGTCCAGCTCACCCGTTCGCTGGATTCGTTGGGTGCGGTCTCGTACCAAGGTATGTTGAAGGGCTCTTTGCAGGATTTGTTGGCGAAGGGCGTGATTTCTTCCGTGGCGGGTGACATGAATGTTTCCGCAACGTTCCAATCGCCTGATTTCCAATTGAACAGCTACAAGGCGGTGGGTGAGATTAGCGCGAAGGATTACCATTTGGCGGATATCTTCGGAGCTTCGTCTGAGATTGGGGATGTGTCGATGAACCTGAGCATTGGCTTGCATAAGTTGTCGGACCGTAACTTCGTGCTGGATGCGGAGGGTAAGGTGGACTCCATCACTTATAAGAATTATTGTTACGAGAATATCCGCCTGAATGGTCGTTTCGACGGGGATGGCTTCGACGGTGAGCTCATCATGAGCGACAAGAATGCGGAGGTGAACTTCTCCGGTAAGGCTGATTTCAAGAAGCATGACATGCCTATCTACCATTTCTCCTCCCATGTGGACAAGTTGAATCTGAGCGCGACCCATCTTATCAAGAAGTATGACAATGCCAGCGTGTCGTTTGACGTGGAGACCAATGTCGTGGGTAACTCCATCGATAACATCGAGGGTTCTTTTTCGTTGGATAATGTTGTCTTCATTAATGGAAATAAAGAGTTGGACATCAATAACCTGAGTGTCGCCGCCACGGTGAGGGACGGTAAGCGTAGGTTGACCATCTATTCCGACTACATCAATGGTAGCGTGGTCGGTCAATACCAGTTCTCCACGATAGGCAAGTGCTTCCACAACTTGGCGCACCGCTATCTGCCTTCCATTGTGAAGGAGGAGCGCCTTACCCCAGAGAAGAAGCGCGTCAATGATTTCACGTTCGATTTTGTCGTCGACAACACGGAGCCTATCAATGATGCCTATGAACTGCCTCTTTCCATCTTGGAGGAGACGAGGGTGAGCGGTTTCCTGAATGATTCCACGAACAAATTCCGCGTGAGGGTGGAGTCGGACCAGTTGCAGTATGGTAATAAGATATTGACCGATATGTTGCTTCTGGCGGAGAACCCGGGGGATAAGCTGAAGGCGATGATGCGTACCACCTGCCAGTCTGCCAGCGGACGACGCAACCCGTATTTCTTCTCGATCAATACCTTGACGGCTAATGATTCCTTGGACTTCAAATATTCCTTCAGCAACACGGGGGATGTGACCTACAGTGGTTCCTTGCTGGTCGGCGCGCATTTCAAGGACTTCACGAAGGGGGAGGGCTTGATCGCTGATTTCAACATTAATCCGTCGTCGGTCATCCTCAATGATGTGGAGTGGCTGATCCATAAAAGCAAGGTGAGCCTAGACAAGAAACGTTTGGAGGTGGATAGTTTCTATTTCAATCATGGCACTCAGTTCTTGAGCATCAATGGTGTAAACTCCTCCTCTTATGGGGATAGCATCAACGTCCATTTCAGTGACATGAAACTGGATTATATCAGTGATATCATTGATAATAAGGATATTACTTTTGATGGTGTCTCTGACGGTGATGTTTTCTTGTTCAACGCCATGGAGTCTCCTCATTTCAATGGAGACCTTTACGTTTATGACGCCACCATCAACGGGTACACGATCGGTGACCTCTCCGTGAAATCCGCTTGGATAGAAAGGCAGAAATGCATCGGCTTCAAGTCTAAACTATTGTCCTTGTATGATGATCAGTTGTACCGCTCCGACCTGTTCGGCGGTGTCTACTTGGGCAACGATTCCCTCTATATCGAAGGCAACCTGAAGAATGTGGATCTGAAGTTCCTCCGCCATTATCTGCGCAATGTGATGCCGAACAACACGGGTACCGTCAGCGGTATCGTGAAGGCGTATGGTAAGTTCGGCCATATCGGTTTGGCTGGTACTCCGTATGTGCGTGACATGGCCTTCGATATTGATTACCTGAACACCTCCTATGTGTTGTCTGATACTGTCTATATGACACCGAACACGATTCGTCTGAACCAGACGGCCGTCTACGATGTGGAGGGGAATTATGCGGTGCTTTCGGGCCTGTTGTTGCACGATGGGTTCCGTAATTTCAAGTATGCGTTCGACCTGAAGTGCGACAAGTTCCTTGCCTTGAACACGCAGGAGGAGGACAACGAGACCTTCTTCGGCAAGGCATATGTGAAGGGTGGGGCGAATATCTCCGGTAATTCGGACAGGGTGAATATCAATTTGGATCTCGTGACCCAGAAGAACACCTTGCTGACGATTCCTGTGGAGGGTACCTCCTCCACCAAGGAGTGTAATTTTATCTCTTTCGTGGAGACGGACGAGAACAAACCCATGACGGAGAGGAGGCGCGCTCAGCGTGAACGTTTGCGGAAGGCACGGGAGAAGGGGAACTCCTCGCCTACGATAATTGCGGTGGACGCTAGGGTGGTGGCTACCCCGGATGCTCAGGTCCAGTTGATCATGGATGCGCAGCAGGGCGACCTGATCCGCGCGTTCGGTTCGGGTAATTTGCGCTTGACCTACAATTCCGGAGAGAGTGATTTCAAGATGTATGGTAGCTACGAAATAGAGAAGGGTGATTACCTCTTCACGATCCAAAGTGTGATATCAAGGAAATTCGATATCACCAGCGGTAGTACGGTGAGCTGGACGGGTAACCCGTACAATGCGTTCATCGACATCCGCGCGCAGTATGGTTTGAACGCTTCCCTGACGGACATCATTGATGACCCGCACTTGCGTTCCACCCCTACGCCTGTCCACTGCCTGCTGGACTTGACCGGAACGATTTCTCGCCCTATCATTAAGTTTGACATTGACCTGCCTAACTCGGACGAGGATGTGCGTAGTAAATTGAAGAGTGTGATCAACACGGAGGAGGCGGTCAACCGTAATGTGGCTTCCCTCCTCGCATTGGGCCATTTCTACACGATGGACAAATCCACGCTCTCCAGCGTCACCACGACGGAGCTCTCTTCTGTGGGCTTCTCCACGCTCTCTTCTCAGCTTTCCAACTGGATCTCGAAGATGAGCCGCGACATCAACATCGGTCTGAACTACAAACCGACCACCACGGCAACCGACGGCACGAGCGCTTCCAGTGAGTTCGACGTGGCGCTCTCCACCCAATTGTTCAACGATAGGCTCTTGCTGAACGGTAATTTCGGGTACAGGGACGAGGCGGATGAGGCCGCCAATATCTCGAACAGTATCGTGGACTTCGACATCGAATATAAGCTGACCAAGTCTGGCCGTTTCAGGACGAAGGCGTTCAACCGCTCGAACAACAGCTACTTCAAACAGGCCGCCAACACGCAGGGCGTAGGCCTCGTATACCATGAGGATTTCGACACGTTCTCTGGCTTGATGAAGTCTTATTGGAGCAGTGTCAAGGGTGTCTTCAAGAAGGATGACGAGGAGGATAAGAAGGAGGACAAGAAGACGGATGAAAAGAAGGACGAGCGGAAGGACGGAGAGCAGTCTGCTCCTGCTAAAGGGGAAGGCTTGTTGGATGAAAACGATTGATCTAAAAAGACTAGTTGAACTGAATCTAATTAATAAATAACTGTTTATGATAAGTATCATTACCGCAATTTTCAACCAGTTGCCCATGAATCGTATGTTCTATGATTCTATTGTCAAGAACACCGATTCCGAGTTCGAGCTCATTATCGTCGACAACGGCTCAACGGATGGAAGCATCGAGTTTTTTAAGTCGTTGGGGAATAACGTGCGCGTGATTGAGAATGACGGGAATTACTCTTATCCTTATTGCCAAAACGAGGGTATCAAGGTGGCGAGGGGGGATGTGTTCGCCTTCTTGAACAACGATATACTCCTTTCTCCCCATTGGGACAGCCGTTTGCTGCAGATATTGGGCAAAGACGGTTACCATATCCTATCGCTCGCCAGCAACGACCGCATGGCGACGAAAGAGGAAACCACAAAGCTTTCCCGCCATTGGAAGCATGTCAAATATCCGTTGCAGTTCCTCCTCGGGCAAAGGAGTATCTCCTTGAAACTGATGACGAAGCTGTGCTATGGGCGTAATTGGGCTAAGTTTTGCGAAGATGTATGGAACCGACATGGGTTGAATTTGAGGATAGGCTTTTCGGGGTCGGCTATCATCATGGACAAACAGGGACTTGAAATAGTCGGAGGCGAATGGGACCCTCGGATCTATGCGGCCGATTTCGATATGTTCTTCCAGACAATGAAACTAAGCAAAGAAGGGAAGGACATCAAACCATTGTCCATCGTGGGGGGCATCTTCCATCATCATTTCCGCCGACTGACTTTCCATGAGAAGTTCCCTCCTTTTAAGGATAATGATACGCTTATCAATATAAACCAGAAATGGCCCGAAGAGGAGTTGAATGAATACTCGGCTTTGATCAAGCGGTGATATTTATTTGTAAAATAGGAAGACTTTTCCTATATTAGGTCAGAAAATAATTATCCGTCAAGAATATGAAGAGAATAATTTCGCTTTTCGTGTCGCTGTCGCTTGCGACGGCAGGCGTTTTTGCCCAACTGGGTCTTCCTACGATTAAATCATCCTCTGAAGGGGGTAAGGACATTGAACTCAGGGATTTGAAGGTCAATGTGGAGGTGGTCGGGAATGTGGCCACTACCACATTCGACATGACATTCTACAACCCTACAACACGCACGTTGGAGGGTGAGTTCAATTTCCCTTTGGCGGAGGGGCAGACGGTCTCCCGTTATGCGCTCGACATCAACGGTAAACTTCGGGAAGGGGTTGTCGTCGAGAAGGAAAAGGGTAGAGTGACCTTCGAAAAAAAAGTGCGTGAAGGAGTTGACCCTGGTCTGATGGAGATGACGGCGGGCAATAATTTCCGGACCCGCATATATCCTTTCTCTTCAAAAGGAACCCGCCATGTGGTGGTGGCTTGCGAGCAAGAGCTGACCACCTCTAACGGTAAAAGGTATTATCGTCTGCCGATGCAAACGGATTCGAAGATTGAAACCTTTGCTCTTAAAATCGATGTTAGGAATGAACAAAACGAACCAATTGTCTCCAAAGGCCCCATCGACGATATCTATTTCAGTCCTAAGGATCAAGGATTTACATCACAGATAGTTCGTAAAAACATCACCTTGAAGAAGGGTCTCCTCCTGGAATTCCCGCAGTCGGATTTCCCGAAGATCTACACGGAGAATGCGGGCCTCGACACCTATTTCTACATCTATTCACCGGTAAAGCCTAAAAATGTTCTGGAGAAGGCGAAACCGAGCGGGGTGACGGTGGTTTACGACGTCTCTTCTTCCTCGCAGGATAGGAATCTGGACAGGGACTTCGATTTCTTGGAGAGTTATGCCCAAGCCCAAGGCATATCGAATGTGCGCTTGGTGACCTTCAGCTATAGGCAACATCTCGATACGACGTGTAAGGTGAAGGATGTCAGGAAGATCATTCGCACCGACACCCCTATATTCGACGGAGCGACCCAATTGGGTAGTGTTGATTTCTCGAAATTCGGGACGGACGAAATCCTCTTCTTCTCGGATGGAATGGGCAATATAGGGAAGGACACCCTCTCGAAGGCGAAGGGCTCGGTGATAACCGTTAATTCGAACCCTATGGCTGACCATAATTACTTGAGATTTATTGCCTTGAAGAATGGGGGCACTTACATTAACCTCTGTTCCTTGAACAATGCGGAGGCTGTGAATTTATTGACCCACCAGGAGTTCCAGTTCATTAAGGCGAAGTATGATGCGGATAAGATCTCGGAGGTCTATCCTTCCATGCCGACCCGTGTCATCGAGTCATTCTCCATCTCTGGAATCATGAAATCGAAGGAGGCTGATATCACCCTCTACTACGGTTTTGGCAATCGTGTGACGGACAGTGTGACTTGTCATGTCTCGGCCATTGATCCAGTCCGCGCCAACAATGTGAAACGAATGTGGGCACAGAGAAAATTGGCGGAGCTGGATTTCGATTCGGAAAAGAATAAGCGGGAGATCATAGAATTGTCGAAACAATATGGCATCGTCACCCGTAACACCTCGCTTATTGTCTTAGAGACTGTAAATGATTATGTGCGTTATGAGATAACACCTCCTGAAGAATTGATGGATCAATATCTTAGGATGACGGCCAATCGACCGAAGTCTGCCCAGGCCGATACTTTCTATAGATTTAACATTCTTTCCGCAAGAAATGACTTCCTGCGATGGTGGAATGCTGAAAATGACCAGAAGGCGAAACCTTCGAACGACACCGCAACGGAGGTGAGATCGACTGTACGAATCAGGGGTGTAGGGTCTCTCACCGGACAGTCGGAAGAACCGGTCATCTTGGCAGATGAAATGCAAGTTGATGAAGATCCGGGTGAACTCGCGGAGGTTGTTGTTACTACGGATTATGGCCATAGACGTGAAAGTAGACGTGACGTGACGGGTTCTACTTCGCAGGTGCACGCCGAAGATCTTCGTGAGGCGCCTCAGGCAAGTGTGGAAAGAGCTTTGGCGGGTCGTGTTAGTGGAGTCATGGTTAGCTCTGCTGAATCATCATCGCGGAGAACTTCGCAACAGAGGAATGGAGACGGCTCTTCTGCCTCATCCGTAGATGGTGGTGGGGATGTATCTGTTCAGGTCCAGTATTGGAATCCTGATGTTCCGTATCTTTCCGAGCTGAAGTCTGTCAGGTCAGAGCAGATGTATGATGCATATCTGAAAATGAAACCCAAATATGCCCAATCTCCATCGTTCTATCTGGATGTGGCGGAGTATTCCCATCGGGAGAAGCAGACTGATGCGGCGATCCGTATCTTGTCCAACTTGGCGGAGCTGAAGCTGGAGGATGCGGAGGTGGCCCGTTCCTGCGCCAATAAGTTGGTGGAGTTCAAATCGTATGAGTTGGCGGCTTCCGTCTATGAACGTGTGGTCAAGATGAGAGGCGAGGAACCTCAGTCCTACCGTGATTTGGCGTTGGTCTACATTGAATTGGGACAATTGCAGAAAGCGGCCGACTTGCTCTATAAGGTGGGCTTCTCCAAGTGGGATAGCCGTTTCAAGAACATTCAGCAAATAGCCATCAACGAATTGAACGCCCTTATCGAGTTGAATCCAGGCAAAATCGACACGTCAGCCTACGACAAGCGCTTGTTGGGTAATTGCCCTGTAGATATCAGGATTATCCTCACATGGAACACCGATGATTGTGACATAGATCTTTGGGTGACCGATCCGAATGGGGAAAAGTGTTATTATGCGCATAGGCAGACTGCTATCGGTGGTAGGATTTCTGATGATATAAGGAGGGGATATGGACCGGAAGAGTTCTGTTTGAAGAAGGCCATTAAGGGAGAGTATCTGATTCAGGCGAATTATTACGGAACGAACAGCCAAAAACGATTGCAGCCGGTGGTGGTCCAGGCTACCATTTATACGAACTTCGGACGACCGAATCAGGAGAAGCAGGTCCTGACGCTCCAGTTGGGCAATGCTAAGGATGTCTATACGGTAGGAACGATAAAATTCTGACGAGGCATCCTTCCCCTTTGAATAAAAAGATTCCATAAAAAAACGTTTGTCAGAATTCTGGCAAACGTTTTTTTGATTAGCATATTATTTTAGAATTTGAGGCCTAATAATAGACCTGACATCAACACATTCCTTATTTTTTGCCAAAGGAAGGATTTTGGTTCATCTTCAGCGGTTTAATATTTTCGGGAGTAATCACAACGTCATCGTCTGCCGCAGATGTGACATTGTCTTGGTAAAATGAGACCATGTTGCCATTTTCGTCTGTTCCAACGTAACGGAATTGAAGGTCTACCCCTTTTAAATAACTGTTGTACGTACGCTCCGACACTACGATTTCGTCTCTTTCTTCTCCTGGATCCAATCTTTTGTCGGGGTTGTAGAAAAATATATCGTTACGCTCTTTTGGCTCATCTGATAACCATGGGAAGCAAGCGTATATCTTATAGAAGGTCTTGTTGATGAATTTAAAATGCAAGTCGGTTCTACCATCTTCATCCGTACATAATCTAGGTTCTAATGCGCTTTTGTGGATTCTCATATAAGATTCATCTACAATGAGTTTTTTTGTGTTGCGATTTATTTCCACGTTCCAACGATAATATATGGAATCATTATCGCCTGTGAAAGTTAGGGTGTGTTTCCCCGAATTGGCGAATTTTATCTTGCCGTCGAATTTTTTTGTGTTGAATTCCAGGGCGGGTGAATTATATTGGTTTTTAATCCATATGCTTCCTTTATAGCCGGCATTGTGCCTGCCCGTGTCACGCTCTGTAACCCATGAACACTCTTTTAATGTTGTACCTGTTTTGTTTATGATTTTTACGTTTTGAGCCATTAAACTTGGGCTGAACAATAATAGCGTGAATATTAATTTGAATCTCATGATATGTATGTTTTTTGTTAGACAATCCTACGTTTTCTAAGTGATTTTAGTAATCGGTCTCTGGTTTTTTCAGACGAAGAAGTTCATCCCCACGTGCCCATAGGAGATCTTCCCTTTGTACTCCTGCTTGAGTTGCGCGTATTGCTCGATGCCGGTGCAGTGGCAGGCGACGATCTCCTCTATCTCCAGTTGGTTCATCAACTTTGCGATGTGGCTGATTTTGTTGGGTGATTCGTGCAGGGTGTGGAACCCTCCGATCACGAGGCGGATGGGCTCACTGAAGTGTTCCTTCGCGCTTCGTATCGTGTTGACGATGCCACGGTGTGCGCAGCCGCTCACGATGGTGATTTTCCCTTCGTGCCGGATGCAGATGTATTGCTCGTCCTCGAATTGGTCTTCCGCGCGACCTTCCCCCTTTTGGATCTCCATGTTGGTGAAGTGCGTTTCGTGCGGGTCGAAGAGTTTCACCTCTGGCATGACGAAGATGCCGGGCAGTACTTCCGTGATCTCTGTGACCCTTCTGATGCGTGAGGCATCTAATGCGTTTTGGCAAGGCAGTCCGATACATCGGTTGCCTGTGCCGTAGCGTACCACGTCGAAGCCCTCTTTCGCATAGACCGGCGCATGGTCGTTGTGGACCAGGAAGTGGGCCAGTCCGCCCGTGTGGTCATAATGTCCGTGGCTGATGACGAGCGCCTGGATGGAGGATATGTCCACGCCTGCGATCTCCGCATTGTAGGCGTAGAGGTCGGTTTGCCCCGTGTCGAACAAGATGTTTTGCCCCTCGTCAGTCTCGATGAGGAGGGAAAAACCCAGTTCGGCCTTCATCTTCGCTTGGAAGACCGTGTTCTCTGTCAATATCTTCAGTTTCATGCCTTTCCGTTTTCTATGCGAATTTAATGTTTTTCCGCGAAATATAGGAATGAAGAATGTCTGATGTCGGGGTTATAACTGCAGTATGAGGATCGCAAGTTCTTTGACGCAATGTCCGAGCAGCAGGCCTATGCCCAGGGATGCCACATTGGCCGCAAGGGCGAAGCCCCATGCCTTCAGGATGTAGTGTTTGGCTTTCTTCTCCAGTGCGAAGGAGTAGACGATGCTCTCTACAATCCATATGATGGGTTCTACGACGATCAGCAGGGCGGCGAAGCCCAAACCCTTAGCGTAGGAGGTGTTGGCGAAGATGGTGGAGCATAGGGTGATGTTCATCAGTATGTTGGTGATGGCGTTGGTTGCGGCGATAATCGCCAAATCCTTTTTTGAGCGGTAAAAGAACAACCATCCGACACCCACTTCGACGATGACGGTTATGATCATCGATAAAAGGATAGTGATCCATTGTAGGGAATTAGGGAAATGGGGGACTGATTCCTGTTTGTAGTCATTCAGTATGGTGGGACTGATGTAGTACCAATCTGTGCTTGGTTTGTAGATGACCACATTCACAGAGGAGGACTTCCCTGTGTAATGGATGATGCTTTTCCCCTTTGCCCGGATGAGTTGGGAAGTGTCGCAGGCTTTGAATCCCTCTATGATTTTCCGCCGCAATTCCTCTTCTTGGGACAGGTCCTCTTCTTCGACTGCAACCGCATTGTCCTCTGCGTTGTCAAGGTTTCCCCATTGCTGCTCCTGGCTATCCCAATGCCATATGCAGTCTCTGTTTGCGGACGAATCTCTATCCTCCGCCATGTTTAGGTCTATGATCAAGGTGTCCCCGCTGTTGTAACAGATGCTTGGGCGTATGATTTTGCCTGTGCTGTCTATGCCTGAAAATGATGAGCCTTTTACTTTATAATCAGTCGCTTGGCTGAATGTGAAGTCGGAGGTCGTTTTGTCCTTGTCGTAGTAGCCGATTATATATTCCTCATTGTCGTCGGGAACTATGATTACTTCCGGACTTATCGTAAACACATGGGGAGCTGGCATGTTTGCGGCGCATGTCAAACTCAGCAGAAGTAGGGAAGAGAGGAGTATTTGTTTCATGTGCTTCATCATAGTTCTTTGGATTAAACTTGGAATATGTTGTGATGAAAAAGAGGGTATACCGTTACGATATACCCTCTTGCTCTATAGTCGGAACATCCTTTTATTTCAGGACGTCCAATGCCTTTTTGATACGTTTGAACGCCTCGGTGAGGTTCTCCTCAGAAGTGGCGTAAGACATACGGATGCAGTTCGGAGCACCGAAGGCGCCACCGCCCACGCAAGCCACGTGGCCGTCCACCAAGAGGTACATGGCGAGGTCGGCCGCAGTTTTGATCACGTCGCCCTTAGGCGTCTTCTTGCCGAAGTAAGAGTCGCACTCAGGGAAGATGTAGAAGGCGCCGTCCGGTTTGTTCACCTTGAAGCCGGAGATTTCGCCCGCCATCTTAACGACGAGGTCACGTCTGCGCTCGAAAGCCTGACGCATGGTCTCCACGCTGCTTTGGTCGCCCGTGTAAGCAGCCTCAGCCGCTTTCTGTGCGATGGAGCAAGGTCCGGATGTATATTGTCCTTGGAGTTTGTTGCAAGCGTTGGCGATCCATTTCGGAGCGGCCATCCAGCCCAATCTCCAACCCGTCATCGCATAGCCTTTGGATACACCGTTTATGATGATCACGTGGTCTTTCACCTCAGGGAATTGGGCGATGCTCTCGTGCTTGCCCACGTAGTTGATGTGCTCGTAGATCTCGTCGGCGAGGACGAACATATTAGGGTGTTTGCCGATCACTTCAGCCAAGCCCTTCAACTCCTCTTTGGAATAAACGCTTCCTGTAGGGTTGGAAGGAGAGCAGAGGATCAACAACTTCGTCTTAGGCGTGATAGCCTCTTCCAATTGTGCTGGAGTGATCTTGAAGTTTTGCTCCAAACCGGCCTTCACGATCACGTTGGTACCCTCGGCCAATTTCACCATCTCAACGTAGCTTACCCAGTATGGTGCAGGGACGATCACTTCGTCACCAGGTCCGACAAGGCTCATGATAGCGTTGCAGACCGCCTGTTTCGCACCGTTTGAGCAGACGATTTGGCTTGGGTCGAAATCCAACCCGTTCTCTTTCTTCAACTTCTCCGCGATAGCTTTTCTGAGAGGCATGTAGCCTGGCACTGGGGAGTAGAATGAGAAATTGTCGTCGATTGCCTTTTGCGCAGCCGCCTTGATGTGCTTTGGGGTGTTGAAGTCAGGTTCTCCTACACTTAAGTTGATTACATCTATGCCTTGTGCGCGTAGCTCTTGGCTTTTTTGCGACATGGCAAGCGTCTCTGATGGCGATAAGGCCGCTAAACGGGCTGATACTTGATCCATTTTTTTTCGTCTATTTTATAATTGTTTTCTTATGTATACTGTTTAATTTCAGTTTGTTAGGTTTGTAAATCTTGCACACCTAAATTAGGTGCGAAATTACGTCATTTTTTTGAACGAAACAAGCGGTTTTCGCTAAATATATAAAAGAGGCGCAGAAAAAATTTCCGCGCCTTCTGAAGTCGTTTTTTATTATTCCTGAAGTGAGAGTATAAATGTTTATTTTTTCAGGAATTTGAGTAAGCCCGACTTGTTATCTGTAATGATTTCTATAAGGTACAAACCTCTTGGCCATGTTGTGATTTCCAGAGAGAGCTGTCGTTCTTTCGGGCGAAGGCGTAGCCGTTGGTTGCCTGTCATGTCGTAAAAGATGACCTGCTCCATTGGTTCTGAGGCTTGGATGTGGATCTGTTGGTTGGCCGGGTTGGGGTAGAGGGAGAGCGACATGAGGTCGGCGAGGGTGTTGTTCACGCCGGTGGTGTCCTTTTCTCCGTTCTTCTTGCCTGGCGTAGGGTTGAGTTCCAGCGGGTCGATTCCGTAGATGACCCAGTTCGCCGAACTGTCCACCTCTCTTGCGTAGGATTCGTTGGTCTGCAGGGCCACAAGCTCCACGCAGTCGATATAGTCTGTGTCGTTGCGTAAAAGACAGATGGTGTAGAGACTGTCCTTGTTGATGGCGAAGTTGAGGCTGGAAGGACTGATGGTGCTGTCTCCGTTCGCCCAGAGAACTTTGTGCTCCTTAGGGCGTATGATGGTATGCTCGTAGCCTACGGGGATCGTTGATTGTTTGAGTGTTTTTGTGTCTGTGCCTATGATGGAGAGGGTATAGTTGGCCAAGTCGTAGCTCTCCTCTCCGTAATTGTATATCTCAATCCAATCCGAGAACTTCCCATTAGGTCCGGGGTTCTTGGAAAGTGCGCTGCTGGAGGTGCATATCTCGTTGATGACGAGTGTCGGCATGCCCTCTGGCTTAGGTTCGTCAGCCGGTTTGAAGGTGGCCGTGATCTTTCCTCCCGAGCGGAGTTTGGTCACCAAGTATCCTGGCAGTTTGTTCCTTGGCTCCAGTGTGTCGGAAGCGACTTCACCGATCGTGTCGCACGTGATGACCCATTTGTCCAGCTCATAGCCCTGTGGCGGGATGACGTTGAGCTCCAGCTCGTAGTTGGAGAAATACTTGCCGTTGTAGCTGGTGATGAGCTCTCCGTTGAAATATAGTTTGGCATCCTTCCTTTCCGAAGCGAGTTGAAGGCTGACGGTGTCTCCACCGCCGACATAGTTTTGTAGATGACCGTAGATATATTTGTGACGGTTCATCGCGAATGATCTCATGGAGGCGGTCGCCTTCTTACCTGTCGTTCCGTTGAACGATATTTGGTATTCCTTGTCCACAAGTGTCGAAATACTGTCGAATACAGCCTCGATCCGTTGCGGGGAGAGGGTGGAGGAGAGGTGGATGAGGAACTTCGTCGTGAATTTTTTCTTGAAGAACCTGTTTTGGTATAGGCTCCTGAATATTGTGATCATCCAAGCATATCTGTTGGCCCATTGCAGGGTTCCTTTCCCTGCGCACCATTCGATCATGTTTTTGTTGGCTCCGCCCAGGTATTCGTATCCGGGGAGTCCGAATCCGAAGTCTGTGTTGAAGAGTATCCATCGGAATTTACCGTTCTCTCTTTCCCTCCAAATCTTCGTGTTGTTGCCGGGCCAGTCTGTGTTGACGATGAATTGTTGGAAAATCTGGTAATCCACGTATTCGTCCATGTCCATGCGTCCGCAGGCTCTCTCGTACAAGGTGACGGAGTCTGCTTTGCCGGCGTTTTTCAGGGCGGACACCATGTCGTCATAGGCATCTATGTCACCTTCGCTGGCTCGTATGCCAAGTTGGTCGGAGAGTGTGATGAGGTCGATGTCCTCTTCGTCGATGCCGTAATTGGCTTCAATGTAGTCTGCATTGGTTCGTTCGTTCAGATCCATCAATCCTTGGTATACTCCGTTGATGTAATATGCCACGGGTTGGAATGCCTGGTAGTCTATGTTCATGCCGATGGCGAGTGTTTGCATCAGGCCATCTCTGATGCGCACTTTGGAGTAGGCGGTGCCGCCGTTCCTGAGGTGTAGTGTGGAGTGTAGGATGTCTGGCTTCGATTGGAAGAAATGGTAGTTGATGGAGTCTTCCCCCGTCTTGTTGCTGGCCTTGAGGGCGAGGGATTTGATTTTCTCTGTTCTGGAACATCCCCCTTCCACTTTGGCCTCTAGCTCTTGGCAAACGACGGACTGTCCGTCCACGATGTATTCGAAGTTGACGGGGCGTTTCCACTCTTGGTTATAGTTGGCTTTGGCCCTCGTACAACTTTTTTCTCCGGCGACTCCGTTTTTCCCGACAACGCAGATGCCTAGGGAATCGCTGTAGAAGTAGCTGGAGTCTACCGTGATGGATACGATAGGGATGGAGAATCCAATGCTATCGTGGACTTTGTCGTTTATGAGGTAGGTGGCCGTGACAGTTTTGCTAGGTATTAGGCTGTCTATGAATGATTTGGCCTTTATATTCGAGCATCTGTCGATATAAATGGGTTCGGTGTAGCGTGTGCCGGTCTCTGGTGTCGGGTCCGAACCGTTGGTGGTGTAGTAGATCTCACCTTCCCCCTCTATGCTGAGTTGGAACGGTTCGCTCATGATGCCTCCCTTGTGGCTGAGGGTGGGGGAGGCGCATCGGCAGGTGTTGATGTCGGCGTATGCCCTGCTGTTCGGGCTGCCGGGTGTGGGTGACATGTAGCCACATCCTTTGTCGGTGCGTCCGTAGGCAAGGTTGGTTCCCATCTTTTCGTAGTGGAGGGAGTCGATGACTGTGCCTTCTTCTGATAGCACAATGGCACCTCCGTCAGCGTCCAGTTTGAAGTCCGCATGGCCATTTTTCTTAGTCTCGTCGAGCCAAAGGACGGTGTTGGGTGTGATTACCCAATCTTTGTTCACGACCCATCTCCATCGTACCACGAGTTTCCCCTTGACCGCCTGCTTGCCGTAGTGGGTGATTGTGTATCCGTTCAGGTTGACGGAGTCTTCGTCGGTGGTGAATTCGATATAGTTGGAGAAGTTGTAATTGTCCCTGTTCATGAAGGACGAGTAGTTGCATGTCGAAAGTTCGTTGATGGAGACTTTCGCAAATGACAGTGTCACATAGACTGCGGTGATAACTGCCGATAAAAAGATTCTTTTATACATGTCTGTTGTTTAGTTTGTCAGGATACGGCCGCGAATATATCGCTTTTGGATGGATTTACAAGCCTAATTGTTTGTGAAACGTTTCAAATTCCGACAAAATTAAACATGGATGATTTAGTCCGGAGAAATCTTTCGTTGTTGTTTTGATTCAAATCATGTCGGGTTCATTTAGATGAGGCGAATGAAACGTTATGTGCGCCAGTCTTAAAAGTGTGAGTGATTATATGGTTAAAAATGAATGAATGTAAATATCCGATACGGTAAATGAACCCGATTTGTTTCTTTTTTTGAAAAAAAATCTAGAAATAGTTGTTATGTCGGATATAATTTGTAACTTGCCCCCGTTTTGATAGTTTTTCTGACAACGCTGAAAATCCTTCAAACAACGACGAAAAAAATAGGGCAAACGACGGTTTTTTAGGTGACGCAAATATAGTTTAATATTATAAAAAACACGAAAAATGAATAGAGTTTTTATTACACTAATTACTGCCATACTTATGAGTATAGGTATGGCGAACGCACAATTGAACAAAAACACATGTAAGTTTTTGGGTAACATCACCACAAGGGGGCAAATACAACCCAATGTGAGCGGTTTGAAGTATGAGGCAATGTGGGATCAGCTCACTTGCGAGAATGAGTCCAAATGGGGCGAAATCGTGAATTGCAAGGTGAGCAGCGCACAAGAAGGTATTCAGAAGTGGAAATGGAGTTCTAGCGACGCTCATTACAAATGGTGTAAACAGAATAATGTATTATTCAAATTCCACTGTCTCGTTTGGACCAGCCAATTCCCGACAGTTTTGTCAAACTGTTCGCCTTCCGAATTGAAGCAACAGGTTGGATATTGGATGGACGCTGTTGCGATCAAGTATCCTGATTTGGCGATAATCGATGTTGTTAACGAGGCAATTCCGGGACATGCCGAAGGTAGTGGTGGTGGTGATTTCAAGAAACTCTTGAGCCAAGCATTGGGTAACAGCGATAAACCTTCCGACTACAAATGGATTACAGAGGCATTTAAAATGGCTCGTGAGAGATTCCCTAACGCCGTGTTGATTTACAACGACTATAACACTCTCACCCACCAGAAAAGTGAGTTCATAAGCCTTGTTTCGACATTGGTAAAACAAGGCGCTCCAATCGATGCTTACGGACATCAGACCCACGATTTGGACGATTATTACCAGGGACACGGCAACAGCATGTCTGGTTTCGAGAACAATCTGAAGGATATCCACGACCAAATCACAAGGAATGGCGGTAGGGAGTTGCAGTGTTACATTACAGAGTATGATATCAATCAGGCCAACGACAACACCCAGTTGGATATCATGAAGGGTTCCTTCCCTGCCATGTGGGAGGCTGACTACGTCTCTGGTATTACAATCTGGGGATATATAAATGGCGCCACTTGGAGATCCAATACAGGTTTAGTGTCGGGTCAAGGCCAAGACCGTGCTAGCATGAAATGGTTGCGCGAATACATGGCATCCGACAAAGCCAAGGCCGCAACGGCAAAGTTCTGCGGAAAGGAAGCAGGTGGTCCTGCCGGTCCATCAGCAAGCGTTGAGGTAAGCAAGTCTACGGTTGTCCTTGGCAAGAGTGTGGACTTCTCGGTTACATTGAAGAATTCGGATAGCGGCATTAAGAGCGTAACCTATTACGCTGGTGACACTAAGATCGGTGAGGGAGAATCCTTTACTTGGACTCCTGAAGAGGCTGGAAACTACTCCATCAAGGTTGTAGTCATCACGAACAGCAATGATGAGGTAAAAGGATCTTCTTCTGTTAAGGTGGTTGAACCTAACAAGCCTTATGGCGGATCCGCCGCAGTTATCCCTGGTAAGATTGAGGCTGAGAATTATGACGAGGGTGCTTCCGGCATGGCCTATTTCGATCAATCGGATGGCAACAAATGCGACGACTACACCAACCACTATCGTAAGGATGATGTTGACCTCAAAGAGATCTCTGGCGGTGTGGCAGTCGGTTCGTTCGAAGGTGACGAGTGGATGTCTTATACCGTTGACGTGAAAAAGGATGGTGACTACGACGTGACACTGCACTTGGGTGAAGGCAATGATTCAGGTTCATTGTCAGTGGAGTTCGACGAATCAAATGTGTCTTTCGATGTGAGTGTTAAGAAATTGGGCAGCTGGGGAACATTTGACGATGTGAAGGTGAGCAAAAAAGTTTCGCTTAAGAAAGGCGTTCAGAACATGGTCATCAAGAACACAGGAAGCTGGATTGATATAGATTGGATCCAATTCGATTTGGAAGGTTACGTAAGTTCTGTGGAGGACGTTAACGCACTAGTCGCAATCGGGCCGAACCCTGCATCTTCTGAGGTAAGGGTTTATGGTGTCACTCCAATCAGTGTTGAGATCATCTCAACGGAAGGTGTTGTGCTGAAGAAGAGCAATGAGAACGCTATCTCTGTCGCTGATCTGCAAGATGGCAACTACATGGTTCGCATCGTTACAGAGAATGGCGTGTCAGTAAGCAAACTTGTTGTGGCAAAATAAAAATCTTATTCTGCTTTTTGCAGGATTATTATACTTGTATCATGTTAGTAGAAAGCGGCTGCGGGAATATCCTGCGGCCGCTTTGCTTTTCCTTCGGACATGGAATGGCTGTGATTTATATGTCGATGATGGATTTTACGCAACTTTTTGTTTCTCAGTATATTATGAAAAAATATTATTTCATGTGTTGCGCATTTTAGATTCTCTCTGTTTTTATGGTTATTTTTGCGCATGAATAGTGGATAACCCGCTTTTGTGAGATCTCTGTTGTTTGATTCGGCGAGATTTATGTTTTGATGGTTCAGGGTCTTGTCATAAGGCCTGTTTAATTGTTTAATGCGTTGGAAAACGTTCAGTTACAGATATTAGGGGCCGGTTCGGCGGTGCCTACGAAGAAGTTCTCCCATCCCTCTCAGGTGCTTTCCTTGAGAGAGAAGGTTTTTATGATCGACTGTGGGGAGGGAACGCAGCATCAGGTGCGACGTTATGGGGTGCGTGTCTCCCGCCTGAACCATATCTTTATCTCCCACCTACATGGAGACCATTGCTTCGGTCTGGTGGGCCTCATCTCCACGTTGGACACGCAAGGCCGCACTTCGGATGTCTATATCCATTCTCACCCCGAACTGGAGCAGTTGATTCGCCCATTGATCGTCTTCTTTTGCAAGGGTTTGTCGTTCAATGTGCATTTTGAGCCCTTTTCGCCGACAGAATCGGAGGTGATTTACGATGATAAATCATTGTCGGTCAGGTCTTTCCCCTTGAAGCATTCGGTACGCTCTTCCGGGTTCCTTTTCAAGGAGCATGAGAAGGAACGGCACATCGACGGTGAGATGGTGAAGTATTTCCACATCCCGGTCGCCCAGATTCCTTTGATCAAACGAGGGGCGGACTTCGTGACGGAGGAGGGTGAGGTGATCCCTAATCGACAGTTGACGAGCGACCCGACGCCTGCGAAGAGCTACGCATATTGCTCCGACACGGCTTATACGGAGAAGTTCCTGCCGCATATCGAGGGGGTGGATTGCCTTTTCCATGAGGCCACTTTCCTGCATCAGGACCTTCCTGCGGCGAAAAAAACGATGCATTCCACTGCGCTCCAGGCGGCTACTATCGCGAAGATGGCGAATGTGAAGCGATTGGTCATCGGCCATTATTCCGCACGATATGATGATCCTCTTCCTTTGCTCGAAGAGGCGAAAAGTGTATTTGAGGCGACTGATTTCGCTATAGACGGTAAAACTTTTATTTTCTGATTGTTATGAACTATTTTGTCAGTTTTCTTCGAAGATTAGGTTGCTTTCTTCTCTTGTGCTTGTCTTGTTCCGTTGGGGTGTTGGCGGAGAAAACGGAGGTCGGTGGTGTTGTGCGTGACTCGATTACCAAAGAGACTCTCCCTTATGTGGCGATTTATTTCGAGAGCACGGACATGGGCACCACTTCCGACAAGAACGGTACTTTTTCCCTCTCCACAGGGGAGTCAGGCTATTTGGTCTTCTCCATGATGGGTTATAAGGATAAAAAAATCTATGTCAAGGCGGATGGGAAGAGAAAAACGTTGAAGGTGGACTTGAACTGGGAGGAGTTCTCCCTCGATGAGGTGGTCGTGTCGAAAAGGAAAAAACAACGATACTCTAAAAAGAACAATCCCGCCCTCGATTTGGTGCGTAAGGTGATAGAAAACAAAGATCGCACATCGATTGTTAATCATTCATATTATCAATGTGATAAGTATCAGAAGATTACGTATGCGTGGAATGGTTTCGAGGCGGGCAAATTCGGTCTGTTGAATAAACGTTTCGGCTTCCTGTATGACCATATCGACACCACGCAGAAGGGCCGTTCCATTCTTCCTCTCGGACTGCGGGAGGTCGCGTCGACGCTCTATTGGCAGGCTACTCCTGAACGTTTGCGGACAGTCGTCCATGCGAAAAAATTCGACGGAATCGACGAGTTGCTTCCTCAGGAAGGTGTACAGAACATGTTCGATGAGTATTTGAAGGGTGTGGATGTCTTTGAAAACGATATAGTTCTGCTCTCAACCCATTTCGTGAGCCCTTTGTCAAACGTTGCCCCCGCTTTCTATAAGTTTTTTGCTTTGGATACGTTGGAAATCAACGGTGTACGTTGTGTGAATATCGCCTTCACGCCTCACACGACCGAGGCGTATGGTTTCACCGGTAGCCTATATGTGTCGTTGGATTCTTCCTATGCGTTGAGAAGGGCGCATTTCAATTTGCCGAAGAACATTAATCTGAACTTTGTCGAAAGCATGAGTTTCGATCAGGATTTTGATTATGCCCAGGATGGGACTCGCCTGTTGACGAGGGATTTCGTCAGTGCCGCCTTCTTTGTGCCTGCGGCTCCCCGTGTCTATGGCGAGCGGTTGAACGCCTATCGGAACTATTCGTTCGAGAAGCCGGATTTGCCAATTTTCGATTTCCCGGACCCTGTGGTGGATGAGTCGTCCTCCCGTAAGACAACGGCTACAGAGTGGGACTCGCTCCGTTATGCGCCGCTCTCCGAGCAGGAGGCGCGCACGAGTCTGCTGATGAAAGAGTTGCGCCGTGTGCCTGTTTATCGGTTTACGGAGGGCTTCGTGAAAATCTGCACGAATAATTTCATACCGACGAAGAAGGTGAATAGCCCGTTCGACATCGGTCCTGTATTTTCCATGATCTCCGCAAACGATCTGGAGGGCTTCCGCCTCCGTTTCGGGGGTGAGACGACCACTGCGTTCGATAAGCATTTCTTCCTCTCCACCTACGCCGCCTATGGCTTTAAGGATAAGCGACCGAAGGGTATGGGCTCTATCGAATATTCGTTCAACGACAAGGAGAAGTACCATGTGGAGTTCCCTGTCCACTCCCTGACTGTTTACTGCAAATACGATGTGGATAAGGTGGGCAATGAGAACTATAGTACGGTGGGTGGTAATGCGATCACTTCTTTGTTCAGCCGCTCTGACGACCGTGATGCGATATATGCGAGGGAGGCGGGACTCTCGTATCTTCGTGAATATCATTCCGGCTTCTCCATGCGGGCGCATTTCAATTACAAGACTTCATATTCTACTTTTTTGACAAACTTCCGTAAATACGATGAAATGGGTGTTCTGTCCGACTGCGACAATTATTCCATGGGTACGTTGAAACTCTCTTTCCGCTTTGCGCCGAAGGAGAAGTTTTACCAGTCTAGACTGCATCGTTTCACGTTGAACAAGGAGGTGCCGATTTTGTCGCTCTCCCATTCCGTCGCCTTGGACGGTTACCTGGGGTCTGACTACACGTGCAATAAAACTGAGCTGGGCTTCGAGAAAAGGATGTGGTTCTCTTATTTTGGGTACGTGGACCTCCTATTGAAGGGTGTGAAGGTATGGAACAAGGTGCCTTATACGTTGTTGGATATTCCGATGGCCTCCTCGTCGTACTTTGTTGATAACGAGGCATTCAACCTGATGGACCCTGTCGAATTCATCAACGATCAATCCGTTTCGTGGTACCTGACATATTTCATGAATGGACTTGTATTGAACCGTATCCCTGTGATACGCAAGCTTCAATTGCGAGAAGTCTTCTCTTTCAGAGGATTGTGGGGCGGATTGGAGCGTAGGAATGATCCTGGACTGGCTGATAATCCTGCCGGGTTACTCGCTTTCCCTACGGGCACGTACAGGATGGGCGATCTTCCGTATATGGAGGTCAGTGCGGGCGTGGAGAATATCTTCAAGGTATTCCGTGTCGACTATGTGTGGCGTCTGACGTACAAGAATCATGAGGATGTGGATACGAGGGGTGTGCGTTTCGGTGTCCATATCAATTTTTAGCCAGTCGATGTCCTGTCTGATTCCTCTGGATTGTTCCCCCACATAGTTGATGTGGACGTTCCGATATTTTTTGGACAGAAATGGTACATCTTCTGATATCTGTATTGAATAATTTGTTACTTTTACATTATAACGTTTAAGTACTTGTTATGGAAATGTTAAGACTGATAAAGAATGATTTATGGTTGAAACCCTACCAAAACGCTATCGTCGGTAGGTATAAATACTATATGAAAAGACTCTCCGAGTTGTGTGGACCGTCCCAGTCCTTGTCTGACTTCGCTTCCGGTTACCTCTACTTCGGTTTGCATCATGAGGCGAAGAAATGGTCTTTCCGGGAGTGGGCGCCTAATGCGACGTCCATTTATCTTATCGGAGATTTCAATGGATGGAAAGAAACGGAGTCTTATCGTCTGCAACCTTTGAAGAACGGAGTGTGGCAGTTGGAGTTGCCGGAGACTGCGATGAAGCATGGCGACCTCTACAAGATGAAGGTCTACTGGGACGGTGGCTGTGGCGAACGTATCCCGGCTTGGGCCAATCGTGTGGTCCAGGATGATGAGACGAAGGTATTCAGCGCTCAGGTATGGTCGCCCGAAAAACCCTATAAGTTTAAGATCAAACGGTTCAAACCGTCGGTTTCCCCTTTGCTGATCTACGAGTCGCATGTGGGCATGGCGGGCGAGGCGGAGAGGGTCTCCACCTATTGTGAATTCAAGGATAATGTCTTGCCCCGCATCGTAGCGGACGGCTATAACTGCGTGCAGATCATGGCTATACAGGAGCACCCTTATTACGGGTCGTTCGGTTATCATGTCTCCAGTTTCTTCGCCCCTTCTTCCCGATTCGGCACGCCCGATGAACTGAAGGAGTTGATAGATGCCGCCCATGAGATGGGGCTTGCCGTCATCATGGATTTGGTCCATTCCCATGCGGTGAGGAACGAGAACGAGGGCCTGGGATGCTTGGATGGCACCCGTTACCAGTATTTCCATGAGGGGGCGCGTGGCGAGCATAGACAGTGGGACTCTTACTGCTTTAACTATGCGAAGAACGAGGTGGTCCACTTCTTGCTTTCCAATTGTAAGTATTGGCTGGAGGAGTTCAAGTTCGACGGATTCCGCTTCGACGGGGTTACTTCCATGATGTATCTCGACCATGGAATGGGTACTTCCTTCTCTGATTATTCAGACTATTATAGCCCTAACCAGGATGGTGACGCCATCTGCTACCTTACGTTGGCGAACCATCTCATCCATGAGGTGAATCCTCGTGCCATCACCATAGCGGAGGATGTGAGCGGTATGCCTGGCTTGGCGGCTAAGATCAGTGATGGCGGTATGGGCTTCAACTATCGCCTCGCCATGGGTATCCCTGATTTCTGGATTAAGATCATCAAGGAGTGCAGGGACGAGGATTGGAAGCCAGGTCATATCCTCTGGACCTTGACGAACCGCCGTGGCGACGAGAAGGTGATCAGTTACGCAGAAAGCCACGACCAAGCGTTGGTGGGTGATAAGACATTGATTTTCAGATTGGCGGATGCGGATATGTATTGGCATATGTCCCGCCTGTTCGATTCATCATATATGGTGGACCGCGCCATCGCCTTGCATAAGATGATACGATTGATTACGTTGGCTACTATCAACGGTGGATATTTGAACTTCATGGGCAATGAGTTTGGCCATCCGGAGTGGATCGATTTCCCTCGCGAGGGGAACGGCTGGTCGTATAAGTATGCCCGTAGGCAGTGGCATTTGGTGGATGATACCGACCTTAAATACAAGTACTTGGGTGATTTCGACAAGAAGATGATCAAGTTGGTTCGTGATTCGCATAAGTTCAACGAGTCTGATATTATCGAGTTGTGGGATAAGTCCGACGACCAGGTGTTGGCCTTCCGCCGCAAGGATTTGGTCTTCGTGTTCAATTTCCATCCGTACAAGTCTTTCTCGGACTATGGTATCCTCACGGAGGCGGGTGAGTATGAGATGGTGCTTAACACGGATGACAAGGAATTTGGCGGCTTCGGGCTTGTCGATGATTCCCAAACTCATTTCACATTGCAGGGTGATGCTCCCCGCCCGGATGGCAAGGAGTGGCTGTTGCTCTATTTGCCTGCGCGCTCGGCTTGCGTGTTGAGGCTGAAGGGTGCGGACGATAATGTATAGTTTTTCAATTAGGATATGAGGAAATATTTAGTATTGTTTTTGATAGGTCTGGGACTATTGTTTTCCAGCTTCAGTTCTTTTGGTGCGAAAAGATACCACGAGATTAAAATATTTGACGAGATAGGCAGTACGAGCTGGATCTATTTGAAGAATGGCGTGGCGGAGGCTCGTTCGCTTCATGTGGACGGTATCTTCCTTCATCTGAACACTTATGGTGGTTTGGTGGATTATGCGGACTCCATGCGCACGTTGATATTGAACTGTGAGATTCCAGTCTACGTCTTCATCGATAATAATGCGGCTTCCGCCGGTGCCTTGATCTCCATCGCTTGTGATAGCATCTACATGAGGTCTGGCGGCAATATAGGCGCGGCGACGGTGGTGAACGAGAACGGGGAGAAAATGCCGGACAAATACCAGTCGTATATGCGTTCCACGATACGTTCCACGGCGGAGAGCCACGGAAAGGTGAAGAAAGTGGTGAATGGTGACACGGTAGAGACTTGGTTCCGTGACCCATGCATCGCGGAGGCGATGGTGGACGAAAGGGTGGTGGTGCCTGGCATCGTGGATTCCACCCGTATCTTGACCTTCACAGCCAACGAGGCTTGCCAGAATGGTTATTGCGAGGGTATCTACAATTCTATTCCGCAAATCATCGTTGAGGCTTTCCAGGTGGAGGATTATGAACTGACCTCCTACAAGGCGACTGCCTTCGATAAGTTGCTCGGTTTCCTGATGAACCCGGTCTTCCAAGGCATTTTGATCATGATTATCATTGGTGGTATCTATTTCGAGATGCAGACTCCGGGTATCGGTTTCGCCCTGATGGCATCCATTGTGGCGGGTTTGCTTTATTTCGCGCCTCTCTACATGGACGGCCTGCTGGATGTCTGGGAGGCTATCCTCTTCTTGGCGGGTATCGTCCTGCTACTGCTGGAAATCTTTGTGATTCCGGGCTTCGGCGTTGCGGGCATCATGGGCATCGTGTTTATCATTGGTGGACTTACGTTGAGCCTTTTGCCGAATGACGTGTTCGATTTCGGCGGGGTGACTTCCGGCGCGTGTACAACGGCTGTGGCCACTGTGCTGGCTTCGATGTTGGGATCGTTCGCCTTGGTCGCTTACCTCACGTCGAAAATTGGTACGGATGGTATATTCAAGAACCTTGCGTTGACGAAGTCGCAGGATAAGGAGGATGGCTACGTGAGCAATGATGTCTCGCTGAACGCGTTGGCGGGCAAGGTCGGCGTGTGCCATACGGATCTGCGTCCTGCGGGTAAGGTGAACGTGGACGGGGAGATCTTCGATGCGGTGGCGGAGAATGGTTTCATCGAGAAAAACGAGGAGGTTGTGGTCCGCAAGTATGAAATGGGACAACTGTATGTCTACAAGAAATAGAAGGGTAATATGTCGATCAATAAGTTTGTGCTGGATAATGGGCTGAGGGTGGTGCACCTGATGGACACTACTTCGCCGATGGTGGTTATCAATACGTTGTATGATGTCGGGTCTAAGGATGAACATCCTGACCATACGGGTTTCGCCCATCTCTTCGAGCATCTGATGTTTGGCGGTTCCGTGCACATCCCTTCGTACGACGACCCTGTGCAGCGGGCTTGCGGCGAGAACAACGCCTGGACCTGCAACGACTACACGAACTATTATCTGATGTTGCCCGACTGCAATGCGGAGGTGGGCTTCTGGTTGGAATCCGACCGCATGCTGAGCCTCGATTTCAGCCAAAAGAGCTTGGATGTCCAGCGGAATGTGGTCTGCGAGGAGTTCAAGCAACGTAACCTCAACCAGCCTTACGGGGATCTATCCCACTTGGTGCGGGGCATGGCTTTCAAGCAACATCCTTACGCTTGGCCGACGATCGGCAAGGAACTGTCCCACATCGAGAATGCTACGCTGGACGAGGTCCGCTCGTTCTTTTTCTCGCATTATGCCCCGAATAACGCTATACTATCTGTCGTCGGCAATATCTCTTTCGAGGAGACGAAACGCTTGGTGGAGAAGTGGTACGGTGATATTCCCCGCAGGGACGTGCTGGTGCGCGCGATTCCGCCGGAGCCGAAACAGACCGAGCCTAGACGTATGGAGGTGGAGCGGAATGTGCCGGCGAATATGCTCTATAAGGTCTTCCATGTCTGTGGCAGACGGGAAGCGGACTACTACACGACTGACGTGATTTCCGACGTGTTGTCCAATGGTAACTCCTCCCGTCTTTACCGTAAATATGTGAAGGAAAACCCTCTTTTCACCGAACTGAGCGCATATATTTCAGGCGATATCGAGACGGGTCTTTTCTACATAGCGGGTCTGTTGGCCGAAAACACCACGTTCGAGCAGGCGGAGCAGGCTTTCGACGAGGAGCTGCGCCTGTTGCGTGACGAACTGGTTCCTGAACAGGAATTGGAGAAACTGAAGAACAAGTATGAGTCTTCTTACCTGATGGACAATATGACTTTGCTGAAGCATGCGAACAACCTCGCCTATTATGAGTTGTTGGGCGATGCGAACCTGCTCTATGAGGATGTGGCGAATTACAGGAAGGTCACTCCCGAAGATGTGCGCCGCTATGCGAGGGAGGTCTTCGTGCCGGAGAATTGTTCGACGTTGATATATAGGGCGAAGGATTAAGGAAAAACAAGTAAAAATATGCCCACCGAATCATTTCAAAAGAATTATTCGGTGGGCTTGCCTTTTGTTCTAAATGACCACACTTTTGTTTGTGTTCAACGATGGGATGGTATCCTATTGCCCCGAGATGGGCTCGTCATCCTCTATTTCGTAATCTACTTTCTTCACATTGTCTGTGGCATATTTCGTCACTTTGTTGTCTGTGGTTTTAACTAGCATATACGCTATGGGTTTTGTTATATCCACCTTAATGCATGGGCGAATACTTAATCCCCATGTGCGACTAGAGGAACATTGCCCATGTTTACCCGCATCGACGGCAGAAATGTCTCCGTCTTTGTAAAAACTATCTGTATAAAGTATATTCACCTGACAGACTCCATCAGAATGTTCTACACTTAGTATTTGTGTGGACGAACTATAATATCCTTGAGCTCCGACTGCATACATGTTGGTGTCAAAATTATAAGCACAACCTGCAGCTGGCAAGAATATGGTATTGCCATTTTTGATGCTTGTGCCTATGTGCCCATTGTAGCCACTCCCGTTGAAATTTTCTGTCCATTTCCAGGTGCAACCGTCAACTAACTCTATTAAATCTTCTTTTGTAGGCATGTGCCAACCATTCCCCCAATTGACTATAGCGGCATCATCTTCTGGAACCAATTTGTACTTGTAGTCGCCTACTTCATCATAGAGGATTGAACCATCAAAACTCTCATATGGTTCAAGTCTGAAATAATATTTTGTGTAAGGAAATTTCGTATATTCGTCTGTCCCTTCCAAATCTCTTGGGACATCGCACCATTTATATGTCCTATAGCTGTATTCTCCGATTTTTGGCTTTGTCTCACCCCATGCGAAATAGTCACCATATTCGGAAGGCTTAGTGGCTCCTATATTGTATGTCGCCCACATGATTTTACTTGGTAATCCGAGATCCACATAAGTGAAACCTCCTTTCTTTCCACTGACGGTCACGCCTTGTGCGGCGGATTCTGTGATGTCGGTGAATATGTCTTCGTCGTATTCCACCTCCGCCACATTCTCGACGTTATATTTGTCTATTTTCCCGTCATTAGTATGCACTCGCATATAGACTGCGGCATCCATAGGTAAGGCTAGCGATGCCATTGACAATATTGTTAGTATAATTTTTTTCATGGATCTTCTTTGAACGGTTATTTTCTGATGACTCTAATGGATTGATTGCCCACGGAAAGTACGTAGACCCCTTTCTGTTGCGGTAGGCTGATTGTGGCGCCTCCTGCGTTATCGGCAGTGGTGTCCACCCAAGTAATACCATTCATACCCACTATTTTGATCGGGGCGGCTGCGGGGGCGTTCTCTATGCGAATAGTCTGATTGTCTAGACTGATGATGCGTAACCCATTCAAGGTGGCGTTCCCCACATTCGATGTGGATGTCTCGTCGTTTTCGGTGAAATGGTAGTTCTTTACATTGCTGAGGACAAAACTAGTTTCCGTGTTGCCATTCACCACTAGGTGATTGTTCTCGTCGAAGGTGATTTCTGGATTCTTCTCAAGAAGAAAACTGAGTTTTTCTCCGCTTTTCTGTTCTATCGTCATGTATTTCACATTTGCGTTTACGTACAATGCTCCGAAAGAAAGAAGCAGTAACACTAGAGTCTTTCTGATTGTTCCCATATCTTATATTATTTTGTTTAAATGTCTCAAAAATAGTAAATTGAGTATAAAAAAACAAGAAATGTCATTGTTTTTTCTCCGCCTCGAAGTAGGCTTGGTCGATGACCAAAGGCAACAGGTTATCGTCCGCATGGTTCTTTAGCAGCAACTCTTTATCTTCCTCTAGCATTTCGGCGAACCGTTTGCTGTCGCCTCCTAATTTCTTGATGCTTTCCGAATAGCAATGGACGGCCTCGTCGATTTTTCCTAGGCAGAACTCTATGTGTCCGAGGTTCATCCAATCGTGTTGGTCACGTTTCTCCTTCGCCGTCTTCGTCGCGTATTTCTCCGCCTGCTCCAGTTTCCCGATGGCGAAAGCGCACCAAGCGATGGGTCTCCACACCTTTTCGTTGTCGTTGGAGAGGTATTCCACCTTGAAGAAGGCGTTGAGCGCCTCCTCGTATTTCTCCATTTCGAGCAGGCAGTGCCCGATGTTTAGTTGGGTGTTCAGGTCTTCCGGGTTGAGGCGTTCCGCCTCCCTGAAGTAGCGCAACGCTTGTTCCGTGTGGCGCATGTTGCGGTGGCAGGTGGCGATTCTCTTGATGGTCCATACGTTGCCCGTCTTGATGGTGTCGGCTTTCTCGTAGTAGGGTAATGCCTCCTCGTAGTTTCCCTCTTTTTGGAGGCAGTAGCCGCACTTCTGGAGCAGTTCGGCGTTGTTGGGTTGGCTGTCGAGTAGCAGGACGAAGATGTTTTTCGCCTCCTCGTAGAATTCTTTTTTGAAATAGAGCTCGCCCATGGCGCGCAGTATGTTCTCTTTGCCGGGCAACTCCTGAAGGTAAAAGGACTTGTGCAGGAGTAGCTTAAGCTTGAATATGTCTATGAAGTCCTCCTTGTGCCGTCCTAATTTCAGGAAGCGGTAAAGGTTGTGTAGGTATTGCTTCCCGATGGTGGCGGGGGTGGTGTCCCCGTTAGGCAAGGCTTGGCTTTCCCTGAGGTCCCGCAATTGCTCCGCCTCCTCTTTGAAGGATTGGCTCATCGCCTTTTTTTGTTCGTCGGGTAGGTGGTTAAGACCGATCACCATGGAGTATTTGTCCGAGTCGCAGAAGATCGGGCTGCTTAGTGCGCTATGGAAGAATGATTCCGCCATTCCGTTGACGAAGAAGTCCGGTATGTGCGAGTTGGTGTCGAAAGGCCTGAGCCAATTGGCTGTTTCGTCAAAGAAAATGAACGATTTCATCTCCTTGAATGTGCCTAGGAAGACGTCGGAGCCTTCCATCTGCATTTCGGAGAGCTCCTGTATCTTGTCGGTGATGCCCTTCTTTTCCATCATCTCTTGCCAATCCGGGTTGGCGTCCGCCAAAGGTTTCCCGGAGTCCATCAGCTCGTCCAGCCTCAGTTTCTGCTTGATGAGTGGGGTGATCTTCTCCATCTCAGGGAGGATAACCTCTTTTATCTTCTTGGTGATCTTCTCCGTCTCTTTGCTACGGATGATTTGCAGGAAGATCTCCTGTATGTTTTCGCTCACGCCTTGTCCTTTCGCCCAGATGAGTGTGCGTTCGTGGAGGTTGGTGTAGAGCGGGAGCCTGCTGTTGTATAGGTAGGCGCAGATCACGAAGCCGGTGATGGCTCTTTGTCTGACCTGTTCGGACGAGCTCAGTTCGTAAGCGTCTATGAGGATCAGGAACTTCCGCTCGTCGAAGATGCGGAGCAGGCTGATGGTCACGGCGGAAACGAGGAGGCATTGCTCCACCCAATAGATATCCTCGTCGGTGCATAGGTCGCTGACTTCGAGGGCTTCCCCTTCCGTCATCTTGTCGTTCAGCCATATGAGGTCGAACAGATGGTTCGCGTACGTTTCCCTTTGACGGAGGGCTTCCCTGTTCTGTGCCAGTGATTGGGCCAGTAGCTTCATGTTCTCGGCGGAGAGCCGTTCCCGTATTTCGTCAGCGTCGGGTAGGCTAGGCCTTCCCAAGCCTTTTTTCTTGCTATAGAGGTAGTTGCTCGCGTTTTGGGTGAAGATGCCCTCCCGCAGGCGGTCCGCCAACTCCAGGATGTCCGTCCGCAGTTGGTCGTATATCTTCTTTTGTTCCTTGTCCTTGGTGCCCGAGAGGGCGTATTGAAGCATGTACTGGTAGGTAGTCTCCAAGCGGCGGCATTCGTCTGCCAGTTCGCCCGATTGTCTGACCTCCAGTAAGGTGTGCAGACCGTCGAGCGCAGGCTTGATCCTCTTCTCCGTCACATGGGCGCATAATTCTCTGTAGAGTGTCTCTATTTCCTTGTTGGTCATGCGTTCGTTTTTTTCTTGTTGAAGTAGAACATGAGGGCCATGGCGAGTATGCCCACTGAGATTAGCATGAGGGTTTGAGAACCGTGTACCAAGAGTGCGAAGGAACCGGCTTGGTCTTCGTATACACCGTAGGTGACGAGGGTTCCGATTACCAGGACGTGCCATGCGCCCAGACCTCCCTGCACAGGAGCGATGATGCCGAGACTACCCATGACGAATGCGGTCAGTCCGCAGAGCATGCTCAGGTCCTCCGTGTAGTCGAAAGCGAAAAAACAGAGGTAGAACATGAAATAGTAGCAGACGAAGATGAGGATGGAGTAGAGGATGAAGAGCCCCTTGTGCTCCAGTTTCAGCACGGATTTCAGTCCGTTGACCACATTCGTGAGCATCTCCTTGATTTTCGCGTATATCTTCGTGTTCTTGATCGCCTTCCTGAATAGGAAAGGTAAGGCGATGAGTAAAATGATGATTATCCAAGTGATAGGGTTGGATAGGAGTCCGATAGCTCCCTCGATAAGGTGGTATTGCTCCGCCAATTGCATGATCTCGGAGTATTGCAGGGCGATGGTGAGGAGGATGACGAGGCCCTCCACGATGATGTCCACGCTTCTGTCCACGATGAGCGTGCCGAGCAGTTCGGTGAAGGGAACGCCTTCGTATTTCTTCACCAAGCCACACCGGGCGATCTCTCCGGCTCTTGGCACGGCGTAGTTGATGCAATATCCGGCCATGACGGCTCCGTATACGTTCCAGAGATTCACCTCCTTTCCGAGCGGGTCGATCAGCATTTTCCATCTCACGGCGCGCAGGAAGTGGCTCAGGAGGGCGATGAAGAGAGGGATGATGATCCAGATGATTCTCACGCCGCGGAGGTTGTCCATCAGTGTGTCGACGTCCCAATCTTTATAGACGTACCAAAAAATAAGGATTCCCAAACCTAGGGAGAATATAACTTTAAGTGCGGTTTTTATGTTCTCTTTCTTCATCGCTGCAATCGTTTACGCAAAATTACTAATATTTATTTTTCTGTTGTGATTCCTAATGAAAAATTGTATTTTCGCGCTACCGAAATTTAACGAAAAATAAGATGGATTATGACAGTTACGCCCAAGAAGTCTCTCGGGCAACACTTTTTGAAGGATCAAAACATTGCTCGGGCAATTGCTGATAGTTTAGGTGTGAGTTCACCTACACAGGTCTTGGAAGTGGGACCTGGTATGGGAGTTCTCACCCAATATTTACTTCAGAATGAGCAGATTGATCTGAAAGTGGTGGAACTGGACAAGGAATCTGTAGACTACCTGAACGTTAATTTCCCTGCGCTGAATGGCAGGATCCTGGCTGAGGATTTCCTGAAACTTGATCTGAACAAGGTCTATCCGTCCGGCGATTTCTATGTGATTGGCAATTATCCGTACAATATATCCAGCCAGATCTTCTTCAAGGTCTTGGAGTACCGCGACCGTATCCCTGTCTGCTCGGGCATGATACAGAAGGAGGTGGCTGAACGTATGGCTTCCAAACAGGGCTGCAAGGCCTATGGAATCCTGAGCGTGTTGCTTCAGGCGTTTTATGACATTGAGTATCTCTTCACCGTGCATGAACATGTGTTCGACCCTCCCCCGAAGGTCAAGTCCGCGGTTATCCGCATGAGGAGAAACGGTGTGCGTAGCTTGGGATGCGACGAGCCTTTGTTCGTCCGTGTCGTCAAGACCGCCTTCAACCAGCGCAGGAAGATGTTGCGTAATTCTCTTCAACCGCTCTTGGGTAAGGATAACCCGGTGTTCTCCGATGCCGTCTTCACGAGACGACCGGAGCAGTTGTCCGTGCAGGAGTTCGTCGACCTGACGAACCTTGTCGAAAAATCATTGCCGGAGGATCCGGTGGACCTAAAAAAACAAAAGGGAGATGGAGGAGAGTAAAGGTATACAGCAAGTCAGACTGTTCTATTTCGATAACGGACGGTTGAAGATCGCTAGGGACATCGCAATCTTGAAGGAGGTCCCTCTGAATAATTTCGTGTGGATTGATTTGAACCATGTCGCCCCGGATACGGAGTCTCAATTGGAGCAGTTCCTGAAGATCTATATCCAGGAAGAGGAGGAGATGGAGGAAATCGAGATGTCTTCCCGCTTCATCGAGACGGACGATACCTTGGTGGCCAACGCTAGCTTCTTGCTGGATTCGTATGAGAAGGAGACGGTCTCCTTCATCCTGAAGAATGGCCTCCTGATCTCTGTCCGCGAGAACGATTATCTGAAATCCTTCAACGATACGGTGAAGAAGCTTTTCGCTAACCCGAAGAGCTACCCGACGGGCTTCCATATCTTCGTCGCCCTGCTGGAGACCCGTGTCGAGTATGACGCCGACATGATCGAGGACGCCACTTCGGCGATCACCCAGTTAAGCCAGACCTTGACGGTGGCCGAGGACGTCGACGAGGATGTCCTCTTGGAAATCAAGAACATGCAGGAGCGTGTCATGCACTTGCGTGAGAATGTGGTGGATAAGCACCGTATCGTCTCCAGCATCCTGCGTAGCGACTTGGTGCCGGAGGACCTGAAGCCTCGACTGAACATGGTGATCAAGGATATCAATTCTCTGGTGGAGCACATCAAATTCGGCTTCGACCGTCTGGATTACCTCCAGGATACCTTCCTCGGTTTGGTTAACATCGAACAGAATAAGATCATCAAGATATTCACCTTGGTATCCGTGATATTCACGCCGCCGACTCTGATCGCGAGCATCTATGGTATGAACTTCGAGTTCATGCCTGAGCTGCATTGGCGTTATGGTTACTTGATCGCCGTGATCAGCATGGTGGTGGTCAGCATCGGGGTCGTCGTGTGGTTTAAGAAAAAGAATTGGTTGTAAATATTTAATTACCAGATATATGGCTGAAACGAACTTTGTCGATTACGTGAAGATTTATTGCCGGTCGGGCAAGGGTGGGGCAGGCTCCGCTCATCTGCGCCGTGAGAAGTATATCCCTAAGGGTGGACCTGACGGTGGTGACGGCGGTCGTGGCGGCCATATCATCCTGCGTGGTAACAAGGATTATTGGACGTTGATCCACCTGAAGTTCGAAAAGCACATTATGGCGGGCAATGGCGAGAATGGTAGCCAAAGCCGTAGCTTCGGTGCGGATGGCAAGGATAGGATCATCGAGGTGCCTTGCGGTACGGTGGTCTACGACGCTGACAGCGGCGAGTTCCTCTGCGATGTCACCGCGGACGGCCAGGAGGTGATCCTGCTGAGGGGCGGTCGTGGCGGCTTGGGCAACTGGCACTTCAAATCGGCCACGAACCAGACGCCTCGTTTCGCGCAACCGGGCGAACCTGCCATCGAGAAGAATGTGATCCTTGAGCTGAAGGTGCTGGCGGATGTCGGTCTCGTGGGTTTCCCGAACGCTGGCAAGTCCACACTGCTTTCCGCCGTGACGGCCGCCAAGCCTAAGATCGCCAATTATCCCTTCACGACGCTGGAGCCTAACCTGGGCATCGTGGCCTACCGCGACCAGAAGTCTTTCGCCATGGCGGATATCCCCGGTATCATCGAAGGCGCTTCGGAGGGCCGTGGCATCGGGTTGCGTTTCCTCCGCCACATCGAGCGGAACGCTATCCTGCTCTTCCTGATTCCTTGCGATACGGAGGATGTCATGAAGGAGTACGAGATCCTGCTGAACGAATTGGAGCAATATAATCCTGAATTGCTGAAGAAACAGCGTGTGTTGGGCATTTCCAAGTGCGATATGATTGATGAGGATATGATGAACGATATGCGCAAGTTGTTGCCTACGGATGTGCCGTGCGTCTTCTTCTCCTCCATTACGGGTATGGGTCTGATGGAACTGAAGGATCTGCTTTGGGAGGAGCTGAGCAAGGATGTGGATCGCCACATGACCATGACGCACCGCCCGATGGAGGTGGATGACTATGAGGAGGATGAGGACGAGGAGCTGGGCGACGATATTGAAATCGAGTGGGATGACGAAAAATAGGTGACGTATGTTGGAGTTTCTTGCAGAAAATAATTGTTTGGGCCTATTGGTGGGCCTTCTTACTTTCCTGATTATCGGACTTTTCCACCCTTTGGTGATCAAAGGGGAGTACTACTTCGGGGTGAAGTGCTGGTGGGTGTTTCTCCTTGCCGGACTTGTTTGTGTGGTCTTGTCCGTGCTTGCGGAGAACCAGACGGTCTCATCGCTCCTGGGGGTGGTCGCCTTCTCCTGTTTCTGGAGCATCAAGGAGGTTTTCGACCAGCGGAAGAGAGTGGAGAGGGGATGGTTCCCGAAAAGAGAGAAAAATAAGGAATGAGGGGCGTTGGATGCGTGTGATTCCTCTAATATTACCCTCTTAGTTTTTACCATTGAACAAAAATTGATAAATATTCGTTAAGGATTCTTTCCGTATGTCCATATTGGGCAATTGTGAGAGGGGAACCGAGGGATTGGCATATTGCTTGTTCCTTGCATTTCCATTAATTTTGCACGTCATTTTCTAATGGGGTGACTTTTCGACTATGGTTTATAAGGTTCTGCCGTTTGCCGAAAAAGATGTGTATAGAACCTAAAATAAAAAACGCGATTTATTATGAGTAGACATTTACACCTGTTTAGGGTAGTCTTATGTTGTGTTTTGTGTTGTTTGTCTGTTAGTGTAAGTGCCAAGGTGGCGCCTTATGCGGAAGTGAAGTTAAACGAAAAGGTGGAGCATTTTGACATCCCGGAGTTTGACTCTCATATTGGACAAGACACACTTTACATTAAGTATGGCGAAATGCCGAGTAATGCCAGCAATGTTTTCGAACTCAAGTGTGATGGGAAAAATTGGTGGGTGAATGACCCGGATAGCTTGCGGTTCTATGTAGGTTTCATCTATGTGGATCCTTCATTTTCCGATTATTCGCTGACAACGTGTGCCTATATGTTCTCAGAGTTGGTAAGTGCTCGATGCATTTCTGGTCTTCAATATCTTAACACGGAATCTGTTACAGATATGACCTGTATGTTTAACAAATGTATATCCCTTGTTTATTTGGATATAGAGAATCTCAACACTCAGAATGTGACCCAAATGGACTCTATGTTCGCATTTGCGGGACTATATGGTCCCATGGAGGGGAATGTCGCATGGGATTTCACTGACTTTAATACTCAGAACGTGACGAGTATGAAAGCCATGTTCATACAGACAGGTGTGACCGAATTGGATCTGAGCAATTTTGACACAAGAAAGGTCCGTCAAATGGACGGGATGTTTTCGTTCTGTTACAATTTGCAGACTATCTACGTCGGAGATCTTTGGTCTGTGGATTCGTTGGATAACAAAGACGCAATCCTATTCAATGAATGCAGGTCTTTGAAAGGAGAGGCTGGCACCAAATGTTCTGGTGGCATGTACAACTCTTCGTACGCCCATATTGATGGAGGTGAAGAAGATAAGGGATACCTCTCTCATCGAAAAGAAGGAGAACTTGAATTTTATGCGCTGAAGGCAGATAACGTGTTGCTGTTGCGTTATGGCATTGCGCCAGAGAACGCTTATAAACTTGTTTCTCATGAGAAGACTTTTTCGGGCGTGTCAGAAAATGGAATCTGGCATACTTGGAATTCTGGGAATAAAAAATTGGAAGAAACGGAAATCTCCCAGATTATTGTCGAACCATCCATTAAGAAATATCTCCCGCAGTCGCTTAATAGCGTTTTCGGATTCAAAACTCTTCGGGTTATTGATGGATTGGACTATTTTGTGACGGACTCAGTTAAGGATATGGAACTTATGTTCTGGGGATGTGAATTGGAAACTATAGATCTGAGTAGTTTCCATACTCCTTCTTTGGAAATCATGAGTGAAATGTTTAGCAATTGTGAGAAATTGAAGACTGTTTATCTCAATAACTTTGACACACGCTACGTGAAGACTATGACATATATGTTTGAAAAATGTCCTAATCTGAAAACAATTTATGTGGGTGACAGGTGGTCGACGGATTCTATTTTGAATAAGAAAAACCCTATTTTCATGGATTGCGACAGCCTAGTGGGTGGCGCTGGCACTAAATGGAAGGCTGGTGCGTATGGTTCGGAATACGCCCACATCGATGGGGGTGCTGAAAATCCGGGATACCTCACACTGGGCAAGGTTTTCCTGAATGGGTTCCAATTCATCGCTGCTGACCACGTGAAACATGAGGTAAGTGTTGGATGTGCGGATATAACCGCAGACACGATTGAGATTCCTGAAAAGGTTACAATCGCAGGTGTGGAATATACTGTGACTGGCATCCCGGAAGGTGGATTTAAGAATTGCATATGGTTGAAATCTGTGAAAATCCCTGCGAGCGTGGTGACCATTGGACGTGAAGCATTCTATGGTTGTAGCAGAATGGTGGCCGTAACTGTTCCTTCTACCGTTACATCCATTGGTGCGAATGCATTTTATTGTGTGCGCAATGTTGAGTATTACGGAGATTCGGAGGGCGCTGGCCAAGGATTTTACCCTAGTGCGAAAGCGTGGGGTGCTTATACCCGTAATGGTGTCTTCGACAATGATCAAAAGTTCATTTACGAAGACTCGACATACACTCGTATTACCTACTACTTCGGAAACGATAGTGCGGTCGTTATACCTCAAACAGTGAAGAAAATCGGAGCTTCCGCATTCGCTGGAAAGAGGGAACTGAAATCGGTAGTCTTTAATAAAGTGAAGCTTATTGAGTCGAGTGCGTTCTACCAAACAGGTCTTGAGGAGTTGGTTTTGCCACAATGTGTGGAGGAAATCGAATCGTATGCTTTCAGGAGTACAACAATCAAAAGAGCGTTTATACCTAACTCAATAACTAGAATGGGCTCTTTGCAATTCTATGAAAGTAGCATTGATACTGTCTATTGTGAGTTTAGTAGTGACCCGAAATATTTTGATAATTTATGGAAATTCGGTGTGAAAGAAGTGATATACGACTGTAGACTCCTCAGCGTGACGGTTAAAAACAGCGAGAACAGTACTGTAGAGGTGAGCGGACATAAAGGCGTCGATGAAAAGGGTCTGTATTGGTTCACGGATGGCTCAGAAGCTAAGCTTACTGCTGTCCCTGCTGATGGATACGAGTTCCAAAAGTGGTCTATTGATGGTGGTGTGGATTCTAGTGAGGTGCTCACTTTGAAGATGACCCGATACAGTACTGTGGATGCTTACTTCACTGAGCGGATTGATACATCATCATACGTGATCACCTACATGGTGGACGATGAGGTATTCTTGACTGATACAATTGCTCAGGGCGACACTGTCATCGCACCGGCAATTGAACCGACGAAAGAGGGTTTCACCTTCGTGGAATGGAGCGAATTGCCAGGGTTAATGCCTGCCGAGAATATCACGGTGAATGCTATATTCGTGGAACTCACAGGCGTTTCGTCTGACGAAAATGACGCGACATTTGTATGGGCGACGGATGGAAAGATCTTCATCAAGGTGAATGATGCGGCTTCGTATTGCGTTTACGATGCGTTGAGCCGTGTTGTGGCTCAAGGTGAGGTGAATGACGAAGCTCAGATAGAAATGACGCGTAAGGGTGTTTGCATTGTTGTTGTCAACGGTGCGAAGTATCCTGTCATTGTGAAATAAACTCATCAGGAGTTATAGGCTAAAATGGCGCAGTCCCGTCCAATGATGGGACTGCGTCTTTTTTATGGTTACTTTTGAAGGTGTGTTTCCGCAATTTCACTTAAGAAAAATGTGAAATTGTTGTATTTGTATGAAAAAACGCAGTTATTGTATCCTTTTTCTCGAAAAAAAATGTAAATTAGCGGCGACTTACAAAGGTCATTTGACTTGTGTGATAGAACAACTTTTTTATTGGGTTTATAGACTCCAAGTGGTTTTCTCGCCTTTGCGAATGTGCTAAGTCGTATGTTGCTAAATTATGTAAAACATTAAACGTCAATGCTTATGGTAAGAAAAATTACATTACTCCTTATGCTGTTAGGATGTTTAATACCTTCTTATGCGGCTAACTATCTAACCTTTACCGCAGAGATGGACACATCCTCTTTTGGCATCGTCATCAACAAGGATGATGATCCTGCTCTTATCCCCTTCCAGAATCCTAAGATTCAGTACTCATTGGATGATGGGGCAACGTGGGATTCTCTATCTGCGGGAGACAAAGTCGTTTTGAAGAAGAGGGGAGACAAAGCCCTGCTGAGGGGAACCAACCCGGATGGATTTTCCTATCAAAGGTATGACTATAGCAATTTTGTCATGTCCGGTTCCATCGCTGCAAGTGGTAGTGTGATGAGTTTGATTGACAATGTGGGTGAAAGCACGGAGATCCCGGCGAACTCTTTTTGTTGTTTCTTCCGATTGTTCGATGATTGTGCTAGTCTGACGCAAGCGCCGGAGCTCCCTGCCACCAAGTTGGGTGATGAGTGCTATAGGGAAATGTTCGTAGGTTGTACTAGTCTGACGCAAGCGCCTGATCTTCCTGCCACTCAGTTGGGATACGAATGTTATGAATCGATGTTCGCAGGTTGTACCAGTCTTAAGGTGGCGCCGGATACTCTTCCCGCTACCTCATTGCTGTATGCTTGTTACTGTAGTATGTTCGAAGGGTGCTCTAGTTTGGAAAAAGCTCCAGCGCTCCCAGCCACTGTATTAGCTTCAGATTGTTACGCATCCATGTTCTCGAAATGTACAAGCTTGACTACGGCACCTAATCTTCCTGCCAAGGTGTTGGCTGATTATTGTTATAGGGCTATGTTTTATGAATGCTCCAACCTTTCCCAAGTCACGGTTAACTTTACTGATTTGTCGTTGACTGACACAAATTTTTGGCTTGATGGTGTCGCCTCTACAGGTACCTTCTATTGCCCAAGGAAGTTGGCTGAACAGTATGTATATGGATCGGATAATATCCCTTTGGGGTGGGATGTGAAATATATCGAAGATCCGGAGGAGCCGGCTCATTACCTTACTTTTACCGCTGAGGCAGATAGTTCCACTTTCGGAATAGAGTATGATACGCAGTATGTTTATGCTGACATCCGGTATTCTTTGGACGATGGAGTGACATGGGATACTCTTGAGGTAAACGATATAGTGGTTTTGGCGAAAAAAGGAGATAAGGCTTTGTTGCGTGGATTCAATTGTAAAGGAATATCGGTGCGCCGTGCATATTTATCTGCACCTCGTTTGCGGAGCGGATATGTTTTGGAAGGAACTGATGGCCTTGGAGCCTATTGGTATCCGCCAGAAGATATGTATACTGCTAGTTTCGTCATGTCTGGTTCCATCGCCGCAAGTGGTAGTGTGATGAGCTTGATTGACAACACGGGTAGATGCAAGGCGATTCCTGAGTACGCCGAATGTTGTTTCGCCCGATTGTTTAAGGATTGTGCTTGCTTGACACAGGCACCTGAACTTCCTGCCACGAAGCTTGGAGAGGGATGCTACTCCGAGATGTTCGCTAATTGCACGGGCTTGACGCAAGCGCCTGAACTTCCTGCCACTGAGATGGCTGAGTCTTGCTATGCGGGAATGTTCGCTGGTTGTACTAACCTGACACAAGTGCCCGAACTTCCTGCCACTGTGTTAGCCATTTCTTGCTATGCGGAAATGTTTGCTGGTTGCTCCAGCTTGGCGCAAGCGCCTGAACTTCCTGCCACTACATTGGAATTCTGGTGCTATTCCGGCATGTTCGCCAATTGCATCAGTTTGACGCGTTCTCCTAAACTTCAGGCTGATGTGCTGACTCAAATGGCTTACCAGAAGATGTTCAAGGGTTGTTCTAGCCTTTCCACTATTGAGGTGAGATTCTCCGAATGGTCGGAATGGGTAGAAGAATGGACTTCCAGGAAATGGAACACTAATGAGTGGGTGGATGGTGTCGCCCCGACGGGTACATTCATTTGCCCGGATGTGCTGCCGAAAGAATTTAGCATCCATAAAATACCAGAAGGGTGGAATGTGGTGGAAAGAGCTGATGTGGATTGCGAGGCTTCTCCGAATCGCTTCGTTTGGACCGAAGGTTCTGCCATTTGTGTGTCTGGTGTGGAGGGATGTGTCGAAGTCTACAACCTCAAAGGACAAATGTTGCAAGCTGCGCAGGTCGATGTGGAGGAGACATCCCGTTTCAACATGCCTGTTGGAGCGTATGTTGTCAATGCGGACGATCAACGCGTGAAAGTGATGGTGACGGGTAATTAAGCTAATCCGAACCTTATTATAAAGATTGAGGAGCGTCGTATTGGGGCGCTCCTCTTTTTTATAGGTAGGCGGATGGGAATGTATTGCTTCCCTCCTCCCTTGACGAATCTATTTATTCATTTTTTGCCATGTTTCGTTAGTGCGCCGAGGCGTTCGGCGGATTTGCGGATGAAGCGTGGGATGTTCGACCAGATGGAGTGGTAGTTGTATCCTCCGTTCTTCATCTCCTCTATCGCCTCGTCGGGTGTCCATCCTTGACGCAGGATGCGGTACATGGCGCACATGGTGCCTGTGCGGTCCGCTCCGTGCTGGCAATGCACCAAGACGGGAGCGTTGCTCGTGTCGTCCACGATCGCAAGGAACTCCTTGACGTACTCGTCCTTCATGTGACCCGTGAATATATCGATGCGCTTCGCTTGCAGTGGCAGGTCGCCTATCTCGTCCAAGTCGGAATGCCTGTCGCGCAGGTTGACGACCGTCTTTATCCCCATCGCCGCAAGGTTCGCCATCCCCTCGCTCGTGGGCTGGGCGCTGCGGTAGAGCCTGTCCGATACTTTGTGCAGGTTCGGTACGCCAGCCAGGGTTATGGGTTCCGCCCACTTGGCGGGACGGGTCGCTGCAACGGTCTGTTCAGAGTCGTTCTTTCCGACGGCATGCACAGAGACGATGGCTATTCCGGCTATGGCGGCACAGATGATTAACGTCCTGATGATCCGTTTCCTGTAGTCTTTCAGATTTCCCATGAGGCTATATGAACTTTTAGAGTGTTTCTTGTTTATATATGAGGAGGAGCAATCATGAACATGCGTCTGATGAAATCAGTAAGATAGGGTTGTCGCATCTCATGACATCCTTTGTTGGATGCGAATTTAATGAATATGCGTGAATTTATCCCTGTTTCGCTATTTTTTCGTTGAAAAATTTTGCAGTTTCAAAAAATAAAACTATATTTATATAAAGCGTTTGATAAACGTGATAGATGAGAAGCAGATGTAAGATGTATATTAGATGGTTGTATTTAAGATGTATGTATGAAAAAGGGTGTTGATGAGTAACGGTAGAGGATGACAAATTTGTAAGGTATGTGTAATTCCTAAAGATTGTGAAAGGAGATTGGCTTATGAAAACGAATAGATTTATACTTCCTATATTGATGTTGGGTGTTGTTGCATCTTTCTTTTCCTGTAAGGATGACAACGATAATGCTCTCGAGGAGGGCATGGGTAAGAGAAATAGCGATGTTCCTCAAGAAGTGTTCTATCATTGCAAGATCACGAACGCGGAGGAGTTGTTCTCTTTCGCTGAGCGAGTGAACAAGGGAGAGCGTAGTCTGAATGCGAGGTTGATGAACGACATCGACATCTCGGACAAGGATTGGACGCCGATTGCCCGTGTGGTGGATGAAGCTTCCCTGAAGGCTGGCGAGAAAGCCGCTTCGGCATATAATGGCGTGTTCAACGGCAGTGGACATCAGATCATCGGACTGCGATTGGTGGGCGAGGACAATGACGGCGCCGCATTTGTGGGCATGTTGGGCCCTTCCGGGGTTGTGGAGAACGTGATATTCTCCCGTCTGGATATAGATGCTGGCAAGGGTACCGCCGCTATATGTGCCTATTCGCAAGGCGAGCTGTTCGGCTGCACGGCGCTTTCGGGCGAAGTGGTGGGTGCGAGCGATGTGGCTGGCATCTGCGCATACAATTATGGATTGATCAAGAAATGCTATAATCAAGCGACGATCCGAGGTGAAGAGGCTTCCGCAGGTATTTGCGCGCACAACAAGATGGGCGTTCTTACCGAGTGCGAGAACTCCGGCGAGGTGGTGGGCGTATCCAACGCTCCTGCGGGTGGCATCGTTTGCGTGAACGATCAACTAATCATCAACTGCATGAACCATGGTAAGGTGAGAAGCGGATTCCCTGATGAGGGTCTTGGCGGCATCTGCGCCCAAAATCGTTCGCTCGTATACAACTGTCTCAACGATGGTGAAGTGGAGGGCGGAATCAGCGCCGTGGGTGGTATCTGCGGTAAACTGATCGGCGATAGCAAGGCTGAATTGCTCAACTGCATCTCCACTGGTCCGGTTAAGCCTGTCAAGAAGGAGTATGTGGGCGCCATCTGTGGATGGTCCACCGGCAACTGCAAGGTGACGGACTGCTACTATGGTCCTGAAAGATCCCAATTGTCTGACGATCTAGGGGGCCAGTCTGCTAATTACGCTACCATGTGTTCCACCATCCGTACCTACTTGAACAAGCAAGTGGAGGAGGTGGGCGATGTGAAGGTGCGTACGTTGTATGGCAACTGCTCCATCTCAATGATGCCTTGGAAGGCTGTGGATAAGACAATCAGGTTCTGATGATTCCGGGGAGGCCTGCATGATAGCTGACAGTAGGAAAAATGGTGAGGTGACCACCTTCTTCACGGATCGTGAAGGAGGTGTGAGCGAAGGGGCTTTCTCTTCGTTCAATCTGGGTCTCTTCTCAGGCGACGAACGCTCCCATGTGGAAAGGAACAGAGCCCTGCTTTGCGAGCGCTTGGGCATCCCTCCCGAGAATCTGTTTGTGCCGAATGAGGTGCATGGCAACCAGGTGATGGTGATAGACCACGACTCCCCACTGGTGCCGATGGTTGAGCGTGATGAGTTTTTCAAATGCGACGCTTTGGTCACGATGTGCAGGAATGTTTGCCTGGGCGTGACGGTGGCGGATTGCGTGCCGGTGCTCTTCTACGATGAGGAACACCATGTGATCGCGGCGGCTCATGCGGGTTGGAAGGGCATCGTCTCCGGTGTCCTGGGTGAAACGGTGAAGCGCATGTGCGAAGTCTCCTCCGTGGTTCCCTCAGACCTGACCGCTGAGATATGGCCCTCCATATCAGCCCCTCGTTTCGAGGTGGGCGAGGAGGTGGTGGATCGTTTCCAATCGCTTTTTCCCGAAAAAGAAATGTCTGGCATACTGGTACGCGAAGGGTATCCTAAGCCCCATATCAATCTCCGTGGGGCGGTGCGTGCCAGATTGCTGGCATTGGGCTTGCGGGACGCATGTATATGGACGCATCCGGATTGCACCTTCTCGGACCCGCGCTACTTCTCCGCCAGACGTGACGGATTCGCTTGCGGACGGATGGTGGCGGGAATCTTGGTTAATTAAGAATTAAGAATTTTGAATTAAGAATTGTATCCCTGATTGTGCGAAATCTTCCTATCCATGCGAGTTGGACGCTCGCTTTTTTTATTTATTTAACTACCGAATTTCTTGAAAATTTATTAAGTTTGTTTCCTGAAATATTTTATAAGATATGGCATTTATCGATTTAGTAAAGAAAAGAAGAAGCATCCGTAAATACGAGGATAGAAAGGTGGAGGAGGAGAAGTTGCAGTCGATCGTGAAGGCTGCGCTGATGGCTCCCTCTTCCAAGCGTTGTCAACCGTGGCATTTCGTCGTTGTGGACGACAAGGAGACGCTGGCGAAGTTGTCTGTTTGTAGGGAGATGGGCTCCAAGTTTTTGGAGGGCGCCCCTGCCGCCATCATCGTCTTGGCCGACACTACGCTGAGCAACGTGTGGACCGAGGACGCTTCCATCGCCGCCGCTTATATGCAGCTACAGGCTGAGGACTTGGGTTTGGGCTCTTGCTGGGTGCAGGTGCGCAACAGGAAGAAAACGGAGGCGGGCGACCTGACGTCGGATGCCTATATCCGTGGCTTGATCAATGCGCCTGAGAACCTCAGCGTGGAGTGCATCATCGGCGTGGGCTACAAGGGAGAGGAGAAGAATCCTTTCGACGAGGCGAAACTGAAATTGGATCGCATTCATAAGAACAGTTTTTAGTGGATATTCTCTGATGGCGGATGATTTCCTCCCTAAGGTGGACGGTTCGCCTGAGAAAATTATAGGATGTAAATCATAGAGTAGGATGGCGGATGTGACGAATGGTTCGGATTGTAAGGCGGTTCTGCCTTCTGTCTGTGTGCTCGGATGTGGTAATTTGGGCACCCATCTTGTTCAGGCTTTGTATCATGCGGGGTACCCGATCGCCCAATTGTTCAGTAGGACGGTGGAGTCGGCGACCGCACTTTCCAGTTTAGTGGGGAATGCTCCCTTCACGACGGATCTCTCCCGACTGACGCTTTCGGCGGATCTCTATATCTGTGCCTTGAAGGACTCGGTCTTGGTGGAGGTACTGCGCAAGACTCCTTTGAAAGGGAAACCTATCGTGCATACGGCGGGCAGCATGCCCATCGGGCTTCTTTCGGAGTTCACCGACGAGGGCGGGGTATTGTACCCTATGCAATCCTTCTCCAAGGCGAAGCCGGTCGATTTTTCGAAGATACCCGTTTTCGTGGAGGCGACTACGCCAAGGATGATGGACCTTTTGCAGGATGTGGCGAGACATATCTCGAACACTGTCATGCCCTTGGACACGGAGGGACGCAAGCAGTTGCACTTGGCGGCTGTCTTCGCTTCCAACTTCAGCAACCACATGTACTCGATCGCCAGCGAACAGTTGGCGAAGCTGGGACTCCCTTTCGAGGTGTTGCTCCCTTTGATCGACGAGACGGCGAGCAAGATCCACTCTTTGCCGCCTGTGGAGGCGCAGACGGGTCCGGCGGTGCGCTACGACCTGAATGTGATCGAGGCGCAGAAGGATCGTATCGACGACCCGTTGCAGCGGGAGATATATGCGCTGGTGAGCCAGTCGATTCATGAAATGTCGCTGAAGCATTCTAAAGACTCATTGTAGGAATATGGATTTTAAGGCTAATTTATCGAAAATAAAGGCGTTGGCATTCGATGTGGACGGAGTGCTCTCTTCGGATTGCGTGCCGTTGCACGTGAGCGGCGAGCCGATGCGCATGGTGAACATCAAGGATGGTTATGCGTTGCAGTTGGCCGTGAAGAAGGGTTATCATCTGGCGATCATCACGGGCGGTAACACGCTGGCGGTGAGGAAACGGTTCGAGGGCTTGGGCATCCAGGATGTCTATATGGGCTCCGCCGTCAAGATGAATGATTTCGACGATTTTGTCCGAAAATATGGCTTGTCTCCTGATGAGGTGCTCTACATGGGCGATGATATCCCAGACTTCCCGGTGATGCGGAAGTGCGGATTCCCTTGCTGCCCTGCGGATGCGGCTCCAGAGATCAAGGAGGTCGCTTGCTATATTTCCCCTAAGAGGGGAGGCGAGGGGTGTGCCCGCGACGTGATAGAACAGGTGATGAAGGCGAACGGAGACTGGATGTCCGATAATGTGGCGTTCGGTTGGTAAAAGTGCAAATTATAGATTGTATGAAAGATTATATGAAGTTGGTGCGGCTGCCCAATCTGTTGATAATAGCGCTGGTGCAGTTTTCGATGTATTATTGGGTGGTTACCCCTGTGTCGAACGTGGCGGGTATTCCCGCTGAGCAGGTGTTTTCCCCTCAGATGCTCGCCTTGCTGGTATTGGCTACCGTCTTCACCTATGCGGGGGGATACGCCATCAACGATTATTTTGACGTGAAGATTGACGAGATCAACCATCCGATCAACCATGTGGTGGGCAAGACCATCTCCAAGCATTCCGCGATGACCGTCTTCATCGTTTGCTCCGTTGTGGGCGCCTTGTTGGGGGCTGTTATCGGTTTCTATGCGTGGATGGAGCTGAATGCGCCATTCTCCGTGGCTTTCACTTATGTGCTGCTGTTCTTGATCATAGCGGGTATCATGTGGTTCTACTCATCCTCGTATAAACGTATTCTTGTGCTGGGCAATCTGTTCGCTTCTGTGCTGAATGCGTTGGTGCCGATGTTGGTGGTGGTCTGCTTCAATTTTTTTCTGTCGATGAAATATGGTGCCCATCCGGAAATCGTGGCCTTCAGCCGTTATCTTTTAGCGATCGTGGCTCTTTTCGCCTTCTGTGTCTTCATGTGGACGTTCGTCTCCGAGGTGGCTACCGATTTCGAGGAGGAGAAGGGCGCTCGCGAGCTGGAGTGCCATACGTTCCCGATTGTCTTGGGACATACGGCTGCGAGGACCATCATTTTCGTGTTGATATTGCTCGTCAATCTGGTGTGCGCCCATGTTGTTTTCCGCATGTTGCCGTATGATCCGATGCCTTCCATCCGCTATTATCTGTGCGCTATTCTGGTGCCTTCCATCGGTCTTGCGTTCTTGTTGTCGAAGGCCAATGTGCAGCTGGATTACAGGAATGTCTCGCTTGTGGCGAAGATTATCCTATTGCTCAGTGTTTCATATAGTATGATGTTCTACTACTATTATGCGGACTAGTCTGTTTGAATGATTAATAAATTGTATAACTAAATTCTATAATTATGCCAGGTGTATTTTTTATTGTTGCATTGGTGGTGGTGTTTATACTGCTATGTATATTCTTCCACTACGTGCCGGTATTGCTTTGGGTCAATGCCAAGGTTTCCGGCGTTTCTATTTCTTTGGTCCAGTTGTTCCTGATGAGGCTGAGAAACGTTCCTCCTCGTGTGATCGTGGAGTGTATGATCGAGGCCCACAAGGCTGGTTTGAAGACTATTACGAGGGATGATTTGGAGGCGCACTACCTCGCCGGCGGTAATATCGTCCGTGTGGTACATGCGTTGGTTTCCGCATCCAAGGCGAATATCGCCATCGATTTCAAGCAGGCTACGGCCATCGATTTGGCGGGTCGTGACGTGTTCGAGGCGGTACAGATGTCCGTTAACCCTAAGGTGATCGACACGCCTCCTGTGACGGCTGTCGCGAAGGATGGTATCCAGTTGATCGCTAAGGCTCGTGTGACGGTTCGCGCGAACATCGAGCGTTTGGTCGGTGGTGCCGGCGAGGAGACGGTTCTTGCCCGTGTCGGTGAGGGTATTGTCTCTTCCATCGGTTCCAGCGAGACGCATAAGTTGGTGTTGGAGAACCCTGACTCCATCTCTAAGGTGGTGTTGAGCAAGGGATTGGATGCCGGTACGGCCTTCGAGATCCTCTCCATCGATATCGCTGATATCGACGTGGGTAAGAACATCGGTGCACAGTTGCAGATGGATCAGGCCCAAGCGGACAAGAACATTGCTCAAGCAAAGGCGGAGGAGCGTCGCGCGATGGCTATCGCCCAAGAGCAGGAGATGAAGGCGAAGGCGCAAGAGGCCCGCGCACTCGTTATCGAGGCGGAGGCGGAGGTGCCAAAGGCTATGGCCGAGGCTTTCAGAAGCGGAAACTTGGGTATCATGGATTATTATCGAATGAAGAACATCGAGGCGGATACCAACATGAGGTCCTCTATCGGTGGCCCTTCTGCCAACAATAATCAGAAATAAAATAGTGTTTCTCTTTTCGAAACATGGGGAATCCTCGCCTTCGGGCGGGGATTTTTTTTTGAATGGATAGGCGGTTTCTGAATGTGGAATTACCCATAATTTCATTAACTTTGCGGTAAATACGATCCCTCCCACGCTATTGGCACCTTGGAGGGTGTGTGGTTTTATCTAATGCTAAGGAAATGAGTCAAGGACATCCGAAAGGTTTGTATTTGCTGTTCGCCACGGAGATGTGGGAACGCTTCAGTTATTATGGCATGCGCGCGTTGTTGGTGTTGTATCTGACGAAGTCGTTGATCGATGGCGGTCTGGGCTTCACGGAGGATAACGCCTCTTTGCTTTATGGTTTCTTCACGGGTTTCGTCTATTTCACGCCTCTGATCGGAGGATGGTTGGCCGACAACTATCTGGGACAACGTAAGGCGATTGTGATTGGCGCCATCCTGATGATGCTGGGGCAGTTCAGCCTCGCCACCGAAACGTCCCTGCCGTTCCTCTATACGGGGCTTGTCCTGCTGATTATCGGCAATGGTTTCTTCAAGCCTAATATCTCCGTGATTGTGGGACACCTCTACGAACCGGGGGATCCCCGCAAGGACTCCGCCTTCACGATCTTCTATATGGGTATCAATGTGGGTGCGTTTTTCGCTCCGTTGTTGACGGGTTACATGGCGCTCACCTATGGCTATCGTTACGGATTCTTGGTGGCGGGTATTGGTATGCTGATCGGTCTGCTGGTCTTCACGATATTGGGTAACCGCTATCTTGGTGAGGTGGGAAATGCTCCTTCCTGCAAGGCGAAGGATGATTCGTTGGAGAATGTGCCTCTCACGAAGGAGGAGAAGGACCGCACGTTGGCGATCGTCGTCTTCGTGCTCTTCAGCATCTTCTTCTTCGCTGGTTTCGAGCAGGCGGGTAGCTCCATGACGCTCTATACCGAGAAATACATCGATAGGGAGGTTGGCTCGTTCGTGGTTCCGACGGAGTGGTTCCAATCCGTGAATCCGTTGCTGATTGTCATCTTGGCTCCCCTTTTGACGGTGTTGTGGAGATGGTTGGGCCAAAGGGGAAAGGAGCCGAGCATCCCTGTGAAGATGTCGATGGGTATGGTGTTGCTGGGCTTGGGTTTCCTGGTGTTGTATGGCGCGGTCTGCGCGCGTGGCGGGGACGGCGCTGACGAGTCTGTCAAGGCGAGCATCCTCTTCATCCTCTTCACTTATCTCTTCCATACGTTGGGAGAGTTGTGCCTCTCGCCGATCGGTCTCTCCATGGTGTCTAAACTGGCGCCTGTGAAGCTGGCTTCCCTGATGATGGGCGTATGGCTGTTGAGTAGTTTCTTCGCCAATATATTGGGTGGTTGGGTCTCTTCCCATATCTCTGCTGTTGGTGCGGGTACGATATTCTCCTCCATCTGCGTTTTCTCTGTCGCGCTTGGCGTTATTTTGTTCTCCCTAAACCGTTGGTTGGTACGTAAATCGCATGGTGTATTGTAAATCTTCTGCCATTTTGTCATAAAGAACGGTGTGGCACGGATTTTGGTCATACGTATGTGTTGAATATAATTATTAAAAACATATACGTATGCAAAAAGGAAATATTGGGGTAACGACGGATAACATCTTCCCCGTCATCAAAAAATTTCTTTACAGTGATCACGAGATTTTTCTCCGTGAGTTGGTTTCCAACGCAGTTGATGCGACGCAGAAGCTGAAGACCTTCGCCTCAGTGGGTGAGTTCAAGGGCGAGTTGGGCGATGTGACGGTCAACGTCAATATCGATAAGGATAAGGGTACGCTCACCATCTCCGACCGTGGTATCGGTATGACGGAGGAGGAAATCGAGAAGTATATTAACCAAATCGCTTTCTCCGGTGCGGAGGAGTTCCTCGAGAAATACAAGAATGACGCCAATGCGATCATCGGTCACTTCGGACTCGGTTTCTACTCCTCGTTCATGGTCTCCAAACGTGTGGACATCATCACAAAATCGTTTAAGGAGGGCGCTAAGGCTGTGAAATGGTCTTGCGACGGTAGCCCTGAGTATACGATGGAGGATGCCGAGAAGGCGGACCGTGGTACGGATATAGTCCTACATATCGATGACGAGAACAAGGAATTCCTTGAGGACCATAAGATTACGGAATTGCTGAACAAGTATTGCAAGTTCCTCCCTGTCCCTGTCGCATTCGGCAAGAAGAAGGAGTGGAAGGATGGCAAGCAGGTCGAGACGGGCGAGTTGAACGTGATCAACAACACGACGCCAGCCTGGACACGCAAGCCTGCCGACTTGAAGGACGAGGATTACCAGAAGTTCTATCGTGAACTCTATCCGATGGCGGACGACCCGTTGTTCTATATCCACCTGAACGTGGACTTCCCGTTCAACCTGACGGGTATCCTCTATTTCCCTAAGATCAAGAATAATATCGAGGTTCAAAAGAATAAGATCCAGCTTTACTGCAACCAGGTCTTCGTCACCGATTCGGTGGAGGGCATTGTGCCTGACTTCCTGACGTTGTTGCATGGTGTCATCGATTCTCCGGACATCCCGTTGAACGTTTCCCGAAGCTATCTGCAGAGCGATAGCAACGTGAAGAAGATCTCCAGCCATATCACCAAGAAGGTGGCGGACAGACTGCAGGATATATTCAAACAACAACGCCCTGATTACGAGGCGAAGTGGGATGACCTGAAAATCTTCATCGTCTATGGTATGTTGACGGACGAGAAGTTCGCCGAGCGTGCGGAGAGCTTCGCTTTGCTGAAGAATGTGGACGGCAAATACTTCACGTTCGAGGAGTACAAGACGTTGATCGAGCCTAACCAGAAGGATAAGGACGGCAACTTGGTTTATCTCTATGCTACCGATAAGGAGGCGCAGCACACTTATATCGAGGCGGCTAAGAGCAAGGGCTATGATGTCCTGATGATGGACGGCATGCTCGATTCCCACTTCATCAGCCGCTTGGAGCAGAAGTCCGAGGGCAAGGTGCGTTACGCACGTGTGGACGCTGATGTGATCGATAAGTTGATCATGAAGGAGGATGCCAAGAAGGTGGATTTGCCGAACGAGGCGCAGAACGCATTGATCGACATGTTCAATTCACAACTTCCAAACGATAACAAGAAGAGCTTCGTGATTACCTTCGAGAACCTCTCCGCCGACAATTTGCCGGTCTACATCATGCAGAACGAGTTCATGCGTCGTATGAAGGAGATGTCCGCCACGCAAAGCGGCATGAACTTCTACGGTGACATGCCGGACTCCTACAACTTGGTGGTCAACGCCGCTCATCCACTGATTGGACGTTTGTTGAAGGACGAGGAGGCCGCATGTGGCGATAAGGTGAATCCTTTGGTCGCTAAGTTGGATGAACTCTCTAAGAAGCGTGCCGATTTGATGGGCGACAAGAAAGAGTCCGATTTGCCTGACCCTGTAAAGGAGGAGGTGAAGAAGCTGGATGATGAGACCAAGAAGGTGCGTGACGAGAAGAAGGACGTTTATGTGAAGTATGCGTCGGAAAGCAAGTCATTGCGTCAGTTGGTTGATTTGGCCCTTCTTTCCAACAACCTGTTGAAGGGCGAGGCGCTCAGCGCGTTCATCAAGCGTAGTGTGGAGATGATGTAATTGATACGACATCATAAACAAAAAAGCCGTGCGGATTTCCCGTACGGCTTTTTTTGTTGTGTGGTTGATGATTTATGCCCGTATTCTGAATATCTGAAGCAGCCCGAATGTCTTGGTGCTGGATATGATGTAGAGCTCATTCTCTCCGTTGTGGTCTCCGTCGTAGGAGAAAAGCGTCACGTCATATAGTTCCTTCATCTCTATGTTCTCCCCTTTGTAGTGGATGGTGATAGGGTTATAGCCCGTTCCTGGGATGCGTTCCCTTTGGGAGTGTACGGTAATGTGGTATGCCCCGTATTGGATGGTTGTGTCCTTCGCGATCGGAAGGTTGGTGGAACTGATGCCGGCGAAGTCGTCTTTCGGATTGACATGCCTAAGCTTGTTCACATCGAAGAGATAGTAATCCAAAGGGCGGTTGTCCTCTCCCTCGTATTCGCCCTTCACGAGCTCTCCGTTCAGGATTTGGAAGTGGGTTTCTTTGCAAAGGATAGGCTCGTCATGGGTTGTATATCCTCCGTTGAAGGTGATGTTGATCACATCGTCTATAAGCGATACGCTTCTTCCTGTCCACATAGGCGCTTTGCCGTTTTGCCTTTCGTAGAAGTTGGAATAGACCTCGTCCACTATGAGGGAGGAGTTGTTGGTTATGCCATTGTCCCTTTTCGGTTTCAGCGGGAATTCTGTTCTCGAGACGATTCCGTTCTTCTCTATGCTGTAGCTGGTGATCCTTCCGATGGAGTCGAATTCTTTGAAGTCTTTGAACTGACCGCTTCTGATGGACTTCACGGTGCCGTTGGCGTAGTATTGTATTTCGTCTCCTATGAGTGTGTCGTTATGGAAAGCTCCGCGGTACACAACGTTCATGAGGTTGTCGTATTCGATGAATTCGCCCTCCTTCTTCCCCAGCACGTAGTTGCCTTCGATTTTGAGAATGTGGTTAGGGAAATATTCGTAGTAGATGCCATGCTTCTTTCCCATGGCGTAGTTGCATCTTGATTTCAGTCCTGAACCTGGGTGGTACTCCAGATATAGGCTGTCCAATGCCCCGTCCTTGTAAAACCCTTCTTCTGTGATGTTCCCGTCTTTGTCGTAGTGGCAGAAATACCCGTTCAGGACATTGTCCTTATAGGTGTCGATTTTGAAGCTTTCCGGCTTCTGTGCGTAAAATGTGCCTTGTTTCTGTCCTTCACTGTCCGTTTTGCCTCTTTGGAGAAATCCCGGATTGATTTCGTGGTACATAGTTATAGTAATCCCCTTGTCGCATCCGTACAGGATAATCGATATGGTGAGAATGGACAATATGGACAATAAAAATTTGTTCAGTTTTAGTTCCATGCTAACTTTTTTTGCGGGTTGGCTACAAATGTAATAATCTTTTCTTGAAAGTGTGACTAAAAAATACTTATTGTGGATATTTTTTATGTAATTTATAATCTAATGTTAATATTTTAATAATATTTTGATTGTATGCGTATGTTGAAAAGAAACGTTCGTCTCGCCTCATTTTGACCCGCATTTCCAATGTGTTTTCCATAGGTGACATCAGTAGGTGTCCCTTTATGGGATGGCTGGTTTTTGTTAGCCGTTGAATTTGTATGTTTTTTTGTGTGTTGAACTAATGCTTCAAAACGTCAGATTATTAGGCAAAGTTCTGTTGAAAAAAAACTGAAAACCAAACATAATCGCTTGATTTTCAGTTTTTAGTGACCCCGGCGGGATTCTAACCCACAACCTTTTGATCCGTAGTCAAATGCTCTATACAGTTGAGCTACGGGGCCATTCCCCTGCATGAGCTCCATTGTTTCTCAAATGCGGTGCAAAGGTAATGCTTATTTCCGAAAGTGCAAGCGTTTTAAAGGAAATTTTTTCGCATTTTTTCGAAGAAGCTCCAAATGATGATGCCGGAGGTGACGGAGACGTTCAGGGAGTGCTTGGTGCCGAACTGTGGGATCTCGATGCTTTCGTCCGACATATCAACGATTTCCTGCTGTACACCCTTCACCTCGTTGCCGAGGATCACCACGTATTTGCCGTCTGGCTCAAGTTGCAGATCTGGCAGTTTGATACTGTTTTCGACTTGTTCAATGGAGAAGATATGGTATCCCTTCTCCTTATATTCCTTCACGGCTTCTTGGGTTTGCTCGTAGTATTGCCATTCTACGGAGAATTCAGCGCCTAATGCAGTCTTGTGGATTTCTGGCTGGGGCGGGGTGGAGGTGATGCCGCAGAGGCATATCCTCTCCACGAGGAATGCGTCGGATGTTCTGAATACCGACCCCACGTTGTGTAGGCTCCTCACGTTGTCTAGCACGACCACAAGGGGGATTTTCGTCGCTTTCTTGAATTCCTCCGTGGTGATTCTGTTCAGTTCCGTTATCTCAAGTTTTCTCATGTCTCTTTTTATTCGAATGTATTCATGATCATGGTGGTCAGAAGCACGAGTGGTGCGTTCCAGTTGATGGCTATCTCGTTGGTGGAGTAGCTGCAGTCTTCGTCAAGGTAACATCTGGCTGGCGCTATGGATGGATAGTTGCTCCTGCCGCAGTCGGATGTCTGGTTGGGGTTGGCTCCTCCGCATAGGTATCCGGGCAGGGGCTCCTCGATGCCGTCGCTGAAGGAACGTCTGTCGTGGATGTGCTTAGGGTATCTGGAGCCGAAGCCTGAGATGAAGCAGTAGTCGGTCGGGTTCATGCCTAAGAGGTAGTCGAACTGACCGAACATCGCGTCCCTGTATTTCGGGTCTTGCGAGATGACGTGCGCCATGCCGAGGATGGCTCCGTTGATGGCTATCTCTCCGTTGCAGCCCCAATTGAATGCTTTGAGCGAAAGACGTCCTGGAGAGTATTTGTATCCGTTATAGAGGAGTTCCGCCAATGTGAAGAATTTCCTGTGGATGAGCGGTGTGTCCACGAAGCTCGGCAACTCGTCCAGATGCCATACCAAAGACATGAGGGCGAGCGAGTTGCAGGCGTTCCAACGCGGTGTATCGAACTGACGGAAGAAATCCATCTTGTCGTAATACTTCTTCTCCCCTGTGGTGATGAGTAATTCTGCGGCGGCCCAAAAGAATTCGTCCGAGAAGTTGTTGTCGCCGTAGATGCCGGTTTTGATGTCTGACGGATTGAAGTAGTGTATTTCCGGATTTTTTTCCGCCCAGTCCCATGCCTTACGGGCTGCGTCGAGTGCCGCTTTGGCGTAGGGCTCGTCCCATGTTTTGAACACCCGTGCGGTGATGGACATCACGGCGGCGAAGTTCAGGGCGGCGGATGTGGATTTCGTCACCACGAAACGGTCTTGCTTGTCGTTGACGGGGCTGACGAAAATGTCGCAGAACTTCTTGGTCGTAAGTTTGTGGTATACGCCTCCGTCGTTGGGGTCCTGCATGGTGAATAACCAGTCCGTCTCCCATTTGATCTCGTCCAACAGGTCGGGTAGCGCGTTGTTGCTTTCGGGTATGTTCGTGTTCAGACGTTGGAAAAAGGTCGGGAACATATCGTATGCGAGGAAGAGTTGGTGGAGCGTGATTCCCGCATTGACCACATACTTGTTGTAGTCGCCCGCGTCGTACCAGCCTTTAGGGGATGAGATGGTCGATTCTGTTTTCCTCGTTTCCCCGCTTGCGGAACTGTGGATGAATACCTCTTCGTCGGGGTGCCCCATCTCCCTCGCGAAATTAATGCCCTTGAATGTGGCGTATTGCGGCTCGATGGCGATGGAGGATCGCCAGAGATAAAATGCCTTGATCGTCCATTTGGATAGCTCGATGAAAACTGATCTGTTCCCTATTGTAAATGGATGGGAACGCTCTCCGTTTACTTCCACGAAGTATTTGCCGGGTTTCTGGAATGCGGAGAAGTCGGCGAATTGTGTCACTTCCCTCGATTGGTTCCATCGCTTCCCCTCTGGTAATCCTCCTTTGAATACGGTCTCCTCCGTCTTCGCGTCTTTGAGTTCGAACCTGTATGCGTTCAATCCTCCTATCTGGGCGTACTTGGGTGCGTTGGTCAGATATCCTATCTGGTTCACCCGAACGAACTTCTGTGAGTGAATCTCGTTTGCCGTGGATGAAGCCAATAGTAGAACCGCTATTCCTTTTATAAAACTTTTCATACTTCTAAGATTATATGTTATACATTTATACTTTAAATATCTGTTTTCAGCTCGGGGCGGACCTTAATGGAAGAAGTAGGTGTGGGAAAGATAAAATACTCCGTTCGTGCTTTTGTATTTATCCCCACGGAAGTCTGACTTTATGATGTCTATGAACCCCCAATCGTATCCCATGGAACTTCGCATGTTCTCGAAGTATTGTATGCCGACCGCTATGCGTAGCCCGAAGTCGAACCTGCGTGTGTCGTAGAGCCTGTCCGTGCCGGTCTTGTCTCCGAACATGGAATATTTCTTTGTCTGCATGATATATTGTCCTCCGTCGTGCGTCTCTCGTTTGTTCCTGAATCTTCCGCCCAGGGCGATGGCGTAGTACGGACCGAGCATTGGTGTGAACTCGAATCCTCTGAAAAAGAAACGGTGACTGACGGTGGTCGGAATGACCAAGTAATATAGGTTGGTTTTCTCCATGTAACTTACGTGGAGCGAGTCCGCATGTTCGTCGAAGAAACGTTGATACCCTTTCCGCTGCAGTTCTATGCCCGTTTCCACGAAAAGATCCTTCTTGATCATGTCCATGTCGTGGTCCGCTATGATGCCGAGGCGCACGTTGCACACGGCGTGTTGGTAAAGATCATATTTGTCGAAGTGTACGTTGGCGGGGCCGAATCCTCCGAATGCGCCCCAATGGTTTTCCCCGATGAACTCCGCGAATTTGCTCTCCTTTAATTTATAATAGGCCTTTTCGAAGATGAGCAGATAGTGGGGCGAGTTGTCTCCCGAACTTTTTGTTGTGTCTTCCGTGGCATTCTGGCTCTCTTGCCCGATTGTGGCTGATGCCTGGTCGGGGAGTGATGTGGCAGGGGTGGTTGGGGTTTGGGGTAGGGGAGCGGCCTCCTCGTTATGGATGGAGTCTGTCTGTTGTTGCGCACTGATCGTCTGGGTGGAGTCCCCTTCGGCTGTTTGCGCGAAACTGTTGTTGACGAATGCTCCTAATAGTAAGCCAAGTATTATGGTTCTCGTTCTCATTCTTTTTTTCTGAAGATGGTCTCTGTGAGTCGGTCTCGGGGGGGCCGTTCCGGGAGGGCAGCGTCCATCTGACAAGCTGCATGATGCCGGGAATGGGTCAAAAAGCGCCGAGAAGTGTCACAAACCTTTTTTGTTAATATAATAATATGGTGAATTTACGGAATTCACCTTGATTTGTCACATGACGCGAAGATAATATTAAATAGTGAACCTCCCTTCATCTCATGCAACCCTTTTTCTATTGGAGGGGGAAACTGTGGACTGAAATGGCTTTTTAGGTCGTTCATGTTCACGAAAATGTCCCTGAAAACTCCTGAAGTGAGGCGTAATGATGACTTTTGGGGAGAAAAACGCACTTTATTGTTATCGTCCCTCTTTTTCGAAGAAGTTGAGAATGTGATACTTGCCCGTTTTTTTAACATTTTTTTTTGTCTGAGAAAAAAAATACATGCTTATTGGATTGTTGTAAAAAAAAATATATAACTTTGCGGTGTTTTAGGAATAGGACAAAAGACAAAAAAAGAATTATCGAGTAAACGTTGTTTAATTTTTAATAATAAAAAAATGAAAAAAGTAGTTTTATTTTCCGCTGTTGCAGCTGCATTCGCATTTGCTTCTTGCAACGAGCCTGTAGCTAAAACTCAAGATGCAGCTCAAGATGCTGCTGAGGTAGTTGATAGCGCTGTCGCTGTTGTAGATTCTACAGCTACTGCTGTTGTAGATTCTGCTGCTGCTGTTGTAGATTCTGCTGCTGCTGTTGTAGATTCAGCCGCTACTGCTGTCGCTGCTGCTGTTGCTCAGTAATTATCTGCAGTTAGAAAAATTTAAGGGGGGCGATTATTCGTCTCCCTTATTTTGTAATAATAAGTTGTTTAGTTAAAGTATATTGTTTCTTGTTTCCACTTCTATTGCTTGGTATTAAGTATTTTTCTTAATTTTGTGCAATAAAGTAATTTGTAATTATGTCCGTGATGAAAAATCCAATTGTAGTAATGGGCATGATAGCCCTATTTTCCTCCTGTGCCTATGTTACAGTAAAGGAACAAACTCCAGTCGCGAAGTCCTATTCGGAGATGACTCCGGAGGAGAAATTGGCGGATGAACGCAATTTCGTGCAGAATATGGCTGCTGTGAATTATTTGGATGTTTCCACAGTCGTGGGCGACACGATGTATGTGGGGTGTTCTTCCCGTAGGGGTGAGGAACATTTCCAGGACAATCTCGCGAGGACGTTCCTGCACGATGTGCGCAAGGCGGGTTATACCCATATCCGTTGTTGCAGGGTGATTAGCACTTCCCATGATTATGTATGGACGGATACGCTTGTCCAAGGTAGAACGATAGGTTTGGCTATGGCGGAGAACTAAAAGATCTCCTCCTTCCGTTTGATGATATGAAAAAGCGGCGTGGGTAGTCCCATGCCGCTTTTTCCGTCGTTTCGTGTAACTCTTTATTTCTCGAATGCCTTCTTCACTTTAGCCTCAAGCTCGCCGTCCATCTCGTAGTCTTTCAGGAAGACGACGGAGTAGCGCGTCGATTTCTTTGGTGACATGACGGTGACGCGGAATTCCCCCGAATCGTATTCGTAGAGCTTGATGTAGTATTTCTCCAACGTCTTTTTGTTCATGCATTCGTAATTGAGGTACTTATAATCCTTTTTGACAATCCATTTCTGGGGTTTGTCGAATATCTCGAATATGGTGACTTTCTTGTTCAGTTTGTCGTCCGTGACGATGTAATTGTTGCTCATGTCGAGGACGATGACGGTGGAACTCTGTTCCCATGCTCCCCAAACGTATAATCCCTTGGATTGTTGCGTGACGACGCCATCGGTCTGCCTGAAGGATTTGAACGCAATAGATTGTGCGTTCGCCGCGCCGATAGAGCAGACGGCGAATAAGAGACATAATATATGTTTAATCACTCTTTCCATAATCATTGTTCTTAAATCCGTTTATACTATGGGTTGGTAACCCAATTCGCTTGATGTACTTTCCCTTTTTCGGGGTTGAATTTCAATGCCTCTTTCCTTGGTATTTTTATGAAAAATTCCTTTCCTTCCTTGTTCGGCAACTTGTTGCTCCTGAGCCATGGATTCGCGTCTTTGAGCAGTTGGTAGTTGATGCCCCTCTCCTTGGCGAAATCCGTCAGGTTGTTTATCGTGGTGTCTACCCTTACGACGTCTGATTCGACAGGGTAGTACAGGTCCTCCTTCGTCAGATAGAACCCCATCCTTTGGGGGTCTTCCATGAGGTACTTTGCCATGATAATTCGAAAGACATATCTGTTTGTCTCTTCGCTGAACAACATGTCGAAGTAATTGTTCGTTTGTTGTGTGTCAATCTGTCGCATGACGCGCGCGTGTCCGGTGTTGTATGCCGCAGCGGCTAGTGTCCAACTTCCGGCCGCGTCGTGCGTGTGCTTCAGCATTGAGCAAGCCACCTTTGTGGCCTTTTCCACGTTGTATCTCTCATCCACGTCATCGTTGATGACCAATCCCGCGTCTTTCCCTGTGCCCGGTAGGATTTGCCATATTCCGACCGCTTTTGCGGGTGACTGCGCCCTCTGGTCCAAATTGCTTTCGATGAGGGCTAGGTATTTGAAGTCATCCGGCACCCCGTTCGCTTTCAGGATGGGTTCGATGATGGGGAAAAATTTGTTCGCCCGTTTGATGAATAGGAACACTTGCGAGTGCCAGTAGGAGAAACTCAACAATTCCCTGTCAAACCTTTCCCGGAGGTAATAATTCGATAAGTCTATCCGTTCGCCGCAGAAACTGATCCCGTCCGGTATGGTCGGTGCCTGGTAATGGACCTGGTGGTTGGGTGTTCCCCCGATCCGTGGCGTGTTATCCGCCGCGCATTCGCAAAGGGAAAAAATTGTCGCCGCGGCTATTCCTCCGATTTTGTATAATCTCTTCATCTTGAATCTACTCTTGCTAATATTCAACCTCTAATCATCCAATCTTTTTCTACTCTCTGTCACATCATCTCTTTTCTTCCAACGTCTTATGCATGGAACACGAACATCGGTGTGTCCGTATGGAATATCATTTTCCTCGCCATGCTTGGGTTAAATAGTCTGGAAATCAGATTCCTTCTGTGCGTTGTCAGGGCTATGGCGTCGATATTGTTGTTGTGAATGAACTCGTCGTAAGCGGACAGAATGTCGGTTCCTGGAACCAAACTGTATTCGAACTTGTTGTCCGGGTAATTCTGTTGGAAGTATGCCTTGATGCCGCTCAGTTTAATCTCCGCCCATCTGTCGTCCTTGTTCTCGAAGTGTATGAAATGGACGCTCACGTTGTTGGGTTTCAGCAACGACATCATCTTGTCGAAGGCGATCAGGTCCTTGTCGTCGAAGGTCGTGGAGAATGCCACCGTTTTGATGTCCTCAAACCCGTTGAGGTTGATGTTTTCCGGTATGGTGAACACCGGCACGTGTGAACGCTCGATGATTTCCGCCGTCACGCTTCCGATGAAGTCCATGTCTTTCTTGTCGCATCCTCTCGTCCCCATTATGATAACCCTTGGATTGTGCCTTTCCGCATAGCCTAGAATCTGGTCCTCGGGTACGCCTTCGTGGAGTACGTGACGGTACTTCGTGCGTGGCCATTTGCCCTCGGATATATATCCCTCAATCTTGGACTCTAGCTCGATCATGTTCTTCTTTACGCTTTCTAACAGTTCGAGGGCAGTCTCTTCCGTCCTCCCTTCGTGGTTGATCACGTCCCCTATTGGCATGGTGGAGAACGATGGGGGAAGATAGGCGTGGAATAATACCACCTCCGCATCCAGTGTCGCCGCCAACGGGAATGCAAACTCGCACGCTTTCAATGAATAATCGGAGAAGTCTATAGGAAGCAGCACCATCGGCTTCTTGTTCATCTCTTCCAAAGCCTTGTTCAATCCGTCTTTGTTATTCATCTCTTCAATGATGCCTAACGCTTTCGGCAGGTCGCTCTCCTTGATGCGAACCCTTACACCAACTGGCAGGAACTGGTTGACGCTATGTATGTATGCGTCAATTCCATGCACCTCCAACACAGACTTTAACGCCTGGGCTTTCTCGTAGGTGTGTATCGCCAATGTCACCAAATTATCTTCCATTTTTTTTCTCCTTTTTCCTTTTCATCAAATCACTAATTCATCAAATCTCTTTCTTCACATATCTTCTTCAAAGATAAAAATTATCTTCTTAGATTCAAATTTTTGTAATACTTATTTCTTCCTAAGGTGTAACTTTTTTCTTTTTATTTTTATTTATTGTTTTATGTTTGCTGATTTATTGATATTGTATTGGTTTGGTGCTTTTTTATTACCTCTAACTTGTTGACTGACAATTGGGAGGGAATTCTGTCGCTGTCTTTCGTCCTTCGTGCGGATTTTTTTGTTATTTTTGCGTTGTGAAAAAAACTTAGAGTGATGATAGTCTTCCCTAATGCTAAGATTAACGTCGGCCTGAATATTACCGGCGTGAGGAAAAATGGATACCATGATATTGAGAGCGTTTTCTATCCAATACCGCTGAAGGATGTCCTGGAGGTCGTCGTGGCTGAGGACGGGCAAACAGAAATACAGGTGGGTGGACTCCCGTTGGATGGGGATGTGTCCGACAATTCTGTCATGAAGGCATACCGCTTGCTGAAGGAAGAATATGACCTTCCTCCTGTGAAGATTTATCTTGAGAAGGTGATCCCTTCCGGTGCGGGGCTTGGCGGTGGCTCTTCGGACGCTTCTTTTGCCATCAAGTTGTTCAATGATATGTTCCATTTGGGCATGGACGTCCCTCGGATGGAGTCCGTCGCCGCGAAGGTGGGCGCAGATTGCCCCTTTTTCATCCAGAATAAACCGGCTTACGTGACGGGTATAGGGGATGAGTTGCAGCCTATCGAATTTTCCTTGGAGGGGGTGCCTTTCCTCTTGGTGAAACCTGACGATTTTGTCTCCACAAAGGAGGCTTACTCGAAAGTCTCCCCTAAAAAAACGGTCTTGCCTCTTTCTGAAATGGTACAGAAACCGATTTCAGAGTGGAAGTATAATATCGTGAATGATTTCGAGGCGAGCGTGTTTGATGCTCATCCGACGGTGAAGATGATCAAGGATTGGATGTATGAGCAGGATGCACTGTATGCTTCCATGTCTGGCTCTGGCTCTTCCGTCTTCGGCTTCTTCAAGCGTGAGGTGGACGCCGCTTCTGCTTTCCCTGACATGTTCACTTTCCAATGCATTTTGTGATTGCCCCGCTCGTGGGGTGGGGAAGGTAGTTCCCTTGAAAGGATTCCTGTATAGACGATAAAATAAGAGGATGCGCGGACTTTACAGTCTTAGCGCATCCTCTCGTTTTGGTGGGTGCCAGTTTATTTCTTGTAAATGGCTTCTATCTCTCCCATGATTTTCTTCGCCAAGTTGTCGGCTTTCTCCATGGTGGACGCTTCCGAATAGATGCGGATGATCGGCTCCGTGTTGGATTTGCGCAGGTGTACCCAGCAATCCGCGAAGTCTATCTTCACTCCGTCGATGTCGTTCACTTCCTCGTTCTTGTATTTGTCCTTCATCTGCGCCAGGATGTTGTCCATATTGATGTCTGGCGTCAGTTGGATTTTGTTCTTCGAGATGAAGTATGGAGGGTATTGTTTCCTCAATTCTGTAGGTTTCATGCCTTTCTTCGCCATGAGGGAGAGGAATAGGGAGATGCCTACGAGTGCGTCTCTTCCGTAGTGGCTCTCTGGGTAGATGACGCCACCGTTGCCCTCGCCGCCTATGATGGCGTTGGTCTCCTTCATCTTGGCTACCACGTTCACTTCACCGACGGCCGCCGCGTTGTATTGGCCTCCGTGTTGACGGGTCACGTCACGGAGCGCGCGGGTGGAGCTGAGGTTGGAGACCGTGTTGCCTGGCGTGTTGCTCAGGATATAGTCCGCCACGGAAACTAGCGTGTACTCTTCTCCGAACATCTCTCCGTCTTCGCAGATCATGGCCAACCTGTCCACGTCCGGGTCAACGACGAATCCCACATCCGCCTTCTCCACCTTCATCTTCTCGGAGATCTCGGTGAGGTGCGCTGGAAGCGGCTCCGGGTTGTGCGCGAATTTGCCAGTCGGGTCGCAGTTGAGCTTGATGATGTTCTTCACGCCCAAACGCTCCAAAAGCTGTGGAATCACGATGCCTCCGACGGAGTTGACGCAGTCGATGGCTACCTTGAAGTTGGCTTTCTTGATGGCCTCCACGTCCACGAGCTTCAGCTTGAGCACGTCGTCGATGTGGATGTTGTTATAGTCGTTCTTATAGGTTACTTTGCCAAGGTTGTCCACCTCGGCGAACTCGTAATCGTTGTTCTCCGCCATGGATAATACAGCCTTGCCCTCTTTGTCGTTGAGGAACTCGCCCCTTTCGTTGAGGAGTTTCAAGGCGTTCCATTGCTTAGGGTTGTGGCTGGCTGTGAGGATGATTCCTCCGCAAGCCTTCTCCTTCTGCACTGCGATTTCAGTTGTCGGGGTGGATGCCAGTCCGATGTTGGTTACGTTCAGCCCTAGCCCGATTAAGGTACCCGTGACGAGGTGGTCTACCATCTCTCCTGATATGCGGGCGTCCCTTCCTACCACGATCAAGTTGTTCTTGCACGGTGTGTTCCGTTTGATCCATGTGCCATAGGCGGCTGTGAATTTCACTACGTCCAGCGGAGTCAGTCCGTCCCCGACGGCGCCTCCGATTGTTCCGCGTATGCCGGAAATAGATTTAATAAGTGTCATATTAACTATATTTATATCTTTTTTTTAATCCAATCGATGCAAATATACTTAATTTTTATTCTTTAGTAGTATCTTTGTGCGAAGATTATTAACAAAATGAGGAGGCGTATAAATATTAGGTTTTCGTTGGTGTTTGCGATGACGATGGTTCTTCTTTTGTCATCGTGCTCGACGACTAAATATGTGCCGAAAGATAGTTGTTTGCTGGACAAGGTCTCCTTCGAAGGTGGCGGTGGTTCCGTCAATAACAGCGAGTTGTCTAAGCATCTTCGCCAGAAACCGAATTTTAAGGCTTTTGGCCTTTTCCGCATCTACTTGGGTGTCTATAATCTCTCTGGCAGGGATTCCACGAAACGTATCAACCGTAAGTTGAGGAATATCGGCGAGGCGCCGGTCATCTATGACCCGTTCCTCACTTACCGCTCGGAAAAGGAACTGCAGGCTTTCATGAAATCGAAAGGGTATATGAACGCTGAGGTGTCTTCTTCCGTCAAGTTGAGGAAGAAGAAGGCTGAGGTCACTTATAAGATTGTGCCGAACACTCCTTACCGTATCCGTAAGGTGGAGAGCGAAATACCGAGCGACCGTGTCCTGGACTCCATCCTTCACATGAGGGGTGGATTGCAGAGCACAAAGTTGAAGCAGGGAATGTTGTTCGATGTGGATGAGTTGGACGAGGAGCGTGAACGTTTGAGCCGGTTCCTCCGCCGTCGTGGCTATTATCGCTTCAATAAGGATTTCCTGACTTACACGGCGGATAGTAGCGTGGGTGGGAAACAGGTGGATGTTACCCTGCACCTGAAGCCGTATAGCAGGGTGCTCCCGAATGGCGAGAGGGAGGAAACGAACCATGACCGCTATAGGGTGCGCCATATATATGTCACGGAACATGTGAGGTCGGAGAATCCGAATGAGGAGACCGTTTGGGATACCCTACGCTATTCGGACAATATGACGGTCCTCGTTAAGGGGAAACCTTTCCTTCGCCCTTCCGTGGTGGAGGATGAGCTGCGCATCGAGACGGATTCCCTTTACAATGAGTTCTTTGTGGAACGTACATACTCTAGATTGAACGGATTGGGTATTCTCCGGTCCTCCAATATCCGCTTCACCGACTTGCAGAATGAACGGCATGAGGTGGATTGTGAGATAGACTTATATCCTGCCAAGCCTCAGTCATTCTCCTTGGATGTGGAGGGTACCAACTCGGATGGCGATTTGGGTTTCGCACTGAACCTTGGGTACGCGCATAAGAATGTTTTCCATGGCTCTGAGGTGCTGAGCGTGAGGGGACGCTATGCGCAAGAGGCCTATTCGGGTCTGTCGGATATCCTCCATAAGTATGTGTTGGATTTGGGTGGAAGCGTGGGGCTCACATTCCCTCGTTTTATGTTCCCTTTCTTGAACCGTGACTTCAAAAGGCGTATCTCCGCAAGTACGGAGTTCAACGTGCGCTATAATTATCAGGTGCGCCCAAACACGTATGAACGTAAGTCCATCGCGACAAGTATGAAGTACCTTTGGACGTTGCGCCGCTTTTACAAGTATACGCTGGATCTGATAGACTTGAATTATGTGGATATCGAAACCTCCAAGTCGTTCGACTCTACTTATAGCGCCAATCGCTATTCTGTCTTGCGGGAGAGTTATTCGGACCACTTTGTGATGAACTCAGGTTTCGCCATCTCTTATGACAACCAGACGCAGGTCTCTCGTTCTAACAAGACCTATTATCGTGTCGCTTTCGAGTCGGCGGGCGCTTTGCTGAATGGAATCTGCCATTTGGTCTCCACCAAGGACTCCTCCGGACAATATACGATCGGCAAGATCCCTTTTTCCCAGTATGTGAAGGCTGAGGCGGACTATTCCTATAATATCAAGTTGGATGGTCGAAGCCGTTTGGTCTATCATATCGGCTTGGGTGTTGCTTGTCCTTACGGTAATGCTTCGGTCGTCCCTTTCGAGCGCCGTTTCTTCGGTGGTGGCGCCAATGGCGTGAGGGGTTGGTCGGTGCGCACGTTGGGGCCTGGCCGCTATTATTCCGACAGTTACAATGACTTCGTGAAACAGTCGGGTGACGTGAAGCTGCTCCTGAACTTGGAGTACCGTACGAAACTGATCTGGAAGGCGGAGGCCGCCGCATTTATGGATGCGGGTAATATCTGGACGTTGAAAAATTCGCCTTCCCAGCCTAGGGGACAGTTTAACTTTGAGAAATTGTACGAACAAATCGCCTTGGCCTATGGCTTGGGTATCCGCCTCGATTTCTCTTATTTCCTAATCCGTTTCGACGTGGGCGTGAAGGCCTTTAACCCTGCGCGAGAGGGTAGGGAACGTTGGCGTTTCCATGGCCTCAATTGGTCGGACGATTGCGCGCTCCACTTCGCTGTGGGCTATCCATTCTGATGGATTTTTCTTGCTTGTTTGACGTCAATCTTTTATCATTCAGTTTGTTATAAAAAATAATGAATTTTTTCGCACTTCATGTTAGGAGCGAACACAAAAAAAGTATTACCTTTGCGCTCAATTTAAGGATGGTCGGGTAGCTCAGTTGGATAGAGCAACAGCCTTCTAAGCTGTGGGTCGAGGGTTCGAATCCCTCCTCGATCACCATAAAAGGAACGGGGACTAAACGTTTGTTTTGGTCCCCGTTTCGTTTTCTGCGGGGAGATGCCCTGGATTATATGATGTCACCCTTTCTGAACGGACAATAAACCGGCGGGCATTCAAAATCCATAATTCAAAATCCATAATTCCAGAAGTGGCAAACCGGTCCGTGTCCGTGCCCGATTTCGTACTGCGCTCCTTTCGCGAGTGCGTTAGACAGGTATTCCTTCGCCTTGCTGACCGCTTCGCTGATGTCGTAGCCTTGGGCCAGCATCGAGGCGATGGCAGAGGATAGGGTGCAGCCCGTGCCGTGCGTGTTCTTCGTGTAGAGACGTTTGCCGGTGAGTCGCGTGATCTGCTTTTGCTCATTGTCGTAGAGGATGTCGGTCAATTCGTCTTCCGTCAGGTGACCAGCCTTCAGCATGACGGACACATTGTGTTTCTCTGCCAATTCCTGGGCGATCTGGGGAAGCTCCTCCTGCCGGGAGATCTTTCTCCCTATGAGTATCTCCGCCTCCGGAATATTAGGGGTGATGATCCTCGCCAAGGGAATCAACTCCTCTTTGAGTGTCTCGATGGCGCTCTCCTCAATCAGTCTGTGCCCCGAGGTCGATACCATGACAGGGTCAAGCACCACGTTGCGTATGTCGCTGTATTTCCTCAGCTTTTCCGCAATGCAGCGGATCACCGCCGAGGAATGTAACATGCCTATCTTGATACTGTCCGCACCGATGTCTGACAGTACCGCCTCAATCTGTCCCCCGACGATCTCGATGGGCAGTCCCTGCACTTGTTCCACGCCTAACGTGTTTTGCACGGTGATGGCCGTGATGGCGGAGGCCGCATAGCATCCGCAGGCGGAGATGGTCTTGATGTCGGCTTGGATGCCCGCTCCACCTCCTGAATCGCTTCCCGCAATGGTTAGTACTCTTTTATATTCCATTGATTTATGTCTTTCTTTGTTTGGTGGTGCGAAATTAGGGATTTTTTCCGGAAGGAGGAGTGGGAGAGTCTTACAAATTCTTTGCTTTCCCACGATTGGTTTTATTTACTATTTAACTATTTACAATTTACTATTTGGCCTTTACGATTTACTATTTGGCTATTTACAATTTACTATTTGGCCTTTACGATTTACTATTTAGTCTTTTACGATTTACTATTTGGCTATTTACTATTTACTATTTATTTGTTTCTGATGCGGAAGGCTAATCTCTTTCTGTTTCGTCTAAATGTGTTTTCTGAGCCTCTTCTCTTTTTCGAATTTGAAAATGTCAAAAAATAGCCGGCGAATGACAATTTCGCGAAATCATGAATATTAAATTATGTTGCGTAACATATTTGCGGCGAGGGCTGGCAAAATGATTAAAAAAAGAATGTTGAAATAGCATTTGGGAGAAAAAAAAACTTATATTTGCATACGACTTGCGGGAATTTGGTTCTGTGAGGATTGAAAAGTGTACAAAAAATTGTAATAATACCATAAAACAAAAAAGCTAAAACATGGCAAAAGTAATTGGTGAAATTGTACAGGTCATCGGACCTGTCGTGGACGTAAGTTTCCCGGATTCTGAGGCGTCCCTTCCTCAGATTCATGATGCGTTGGAAGTTGAGCGTCCGGGCCAGAGCAATCTGGTTATCGAGTGCCAGCAGCACATTGGAGAAAATTCAATCAGAACCATTGCAATGGACTCAACCGACGGTTTACGCCGCGGAATGAAAGTGGTTTCTATGGGACAGGCGATCGCCGTTCCGAAGGGAGAACAAATCAAAGGACGTATGTTGAATGTCGTGGGCGAGCCTATCGATGGCATGCAGTCGTTCGACCGCGCCGATGTCTCTCCTATTCACAGACAAGCTCCTAAGTTTGAAGAGTTGGCGACTTCCAAGGAGATCCTCTTCACGGGTATCAAGGTCATCGACTTGCTGGTTCCTTACCTGAAAGGTGGTAAGATCGGTTTGTTTGGTGGTGCCGGTGTGGGTAAGACGGTGCTTATCATGGAGTTGATCAACAACATCGCGAAAGGGTACAATGGTTACTCAGTGTTCGCGGGTGTGGGAGAGCGTACCCGTGAGGGTAACGACTTGCTCCGTGAGATGATCGAGTCTAACATCGTCCGTTACGGAGATGCTTTCAAGGAGTCAATGGAGAAAGGTGACTGGGATTTGAGCAAGATCGACTACAACGAGTTGGCCAAATCTCAAGCGACCTTGGTGTATGGTCAGATGAATGAGCCGCCGGGAGCACGTTCTTCCGTGGCATTGTCTGGTTTGACCGTTGCGGAGTCCTTCCGTGATTCAGGTCAGGGAGGTAAGGATATCCTCTTCTTCGTGGATAATATCTTCCGTTTCACACAGGCCGGTTCCGAGGTGTCCGCCTTGTTGGGACGTATGCCATCAGCCGTGGGTTATCAACCTACACTTGCGACCGAGATGGGTCAGATGCAGGAGCGTATCACATCCACCAAGCACGGTTCCATCACCGCTGTCGAGGCGGTCTATGTGCCAGCCGATGACTTGACGGACCCTGCGCCTGCGACGACATTCTCCCACTTGGACGCCACCACAGTGTTGAGCCGTAAGATCGCTGAGTTGGGTATCTATCCGGCTGTGGATCCATTGGATTCCACTTCCCGTATCTTGGATCCTAATGTGATCGGTAAGGCTCACTACGAGTGCGCTCAGAATGTGAAGCAGATTCTCCAGAAATACAAGGAGTTGCAGGATATCATCGCCATCCTCGGTATGGAGGAGTTGTCCGAGGCGGATAAGTTGGTTGTGGCCAGAGCGCGTCGTATCCAACGTTTCTTGTCTCAGCCATTCCATGTGGCATCACAGTTCACGGGTCTCCCTGGTGTGATGGTGCCTATCGAAGAGACAATCAGAGGCTTTAATATGATTATTAATGGCGAGGTGGATGACCTTCCTGAACAGGCGTTCTTGAATGTCGGAAACATCGACGATGCGATAGAGAAGGGTAAGAAACTCATGTCGCAGGCGGCTAATTAATCAGTGTCATGAAATTAGAAATCATATCACCGGACAAATTGGTCTTCTCTGGAGAAGTGGAATCCGTGAGCCTTCCGGGAGCTGCCGGAAGATTCACAGTTCTGCCTCGCCATGCGGCCCTTATTTCCTCCTTAAAGGCGGGAGACATCACCTATATGGTCGATGGCATCCCTACTTCGCTGAAGGTGGACGGCGGGTTCGCTGAGGTGAAGAACGATGAGATTTCCGTATGTGTTGAGAATGTAATCGAGTAGGGCGGGATGAGACGTGCTGTTATCATGGCGGAAGTGGCTATGGTGGTGCTTTTATCACTGACGTCTTTTATCGCCAACCTTTTGATAGACACTCGTTTTCCCGAATACTCGGGCGCGAAGCCGGCGATTGCCCTTTCCTCCGCTTTCTTCTGCCTCTTTGGCGTGATCACCTTCCTGGCGTTGGAGGGAGTGAGGAACGATGCGGTGAAGTATACGCGAGCTTACATGGTTTTACAGGGCTTGAAGATTATATTATCCGTCTTGGTCGTGGCAATATACGGCTTTTTCAACCGAGAGTTGCTCTTACCGTTTCTGGTTATATTCGGTGTCTTTTTTATGATATACTTAGTATTTGAGGCGATTGCCCTCACGAAACTTAAATAAAGGATTTTTTTCAAAATGAGTCAGTCCATAAACAAAACGATGGGTCAAACGGGAAAGGTGCTCTTCATCGCATTGCTATGCATCCTGGGTGTCTTGGGCATCGTGGCTTTCGCTTCCCATGATTCAGAGACGAAAAAGGAATTAGACCTGAAGGAGATGGTTTTCGGACATATCGGCGATGCCTACAACTGGCATATCACGACGATCGGCGAGACGCATATCTCCATTCCTCTTCCTTGCATCGTCTATGGAGAGAACGGTTTGAATGTCTTTTGTGCTTCCCGCTTGGGCCATGAGGGTCACTACACGGAGTACAACGGATATAAAATCGCGGAGGAAGGCGACAATGCCGGAAAGATCATCGAGGTGTCTACGGGACAACGTCCGGTGGATTTGTCCATCACGAAGAACGTGGTCTCTTTGCTGATTAGCTGTGCGCTCCTCCTGATCATCTTCCTCTCCATCGCGAAGAAGTATAACAAGTGCAAGGAAACGGGCTATTGCAAGCCTACGGGCCTCCAGGCGATCCTGGAACCGCTCATCGTCTCTTTGCATGACGACATCATCAAACCGAGTGTTGGAAAGAATTACAAGAAGTTCTCCGCTTATTTGCTTACGGTCTTCTTCTTCATCTTCATCAACAACGTGCTGGGTATCATCCCGATCTTCCCTGGAGGCGCGAACCTGACGGGTAATATCGCGGTTACCTTGGTGCTTGCGGTGTTGACCTTCTTGCTGACGAACATCTTCGGAACGAAGGCTTACTGGAAGGATATCTTCTGGCCTCATGTGCCGATAGGTCTGAAATTGCCAGTGCCTATCATGCAGTTCATCGAGATCCTGGGTATCTTCACGAAGCCTATCGCCCTCTGTATACGTCTCTTCGCGAACATGTTCGCGGGCCACGTGATGGTGTTGGTGTTGATCGGTTTGATTTTCGTGTTCTCTCAGATGAGCATTGTGGCGGGATTGGGTGTTTCTGTGATCTCCGTCTTGCTGGTGGTGTTCATGTCTCTGTTGGAGTGCTTGGTTTGTTTCATCCAGGCATATGTGTTTATGACCTTGTCCGCCCTGTTCATCGGAATGGCGCAGATCGAGGAGGAAGAGGAATAATGAATAGTGTTTTTTCGAATAAATAATAATTATTAAATAACAATTAAATTTTTTAAGACTATGTTGAGTATTTTATTACAAGCAGCAGCAGAGGCAGCAGCAGGTGCGGCAACTGCAAAATTGGGAGCAGCAATCGGAGCAGGTATCGCGGCAATCGGAGCAGGTATCGGTATTGGTAAAATTGGTGGATCTGCGATGGAGGCTATCGGTCGTCAACCAGAGGCTTCTGGCGATATCCGAAGCAACATGATTGTGGCAGCGGCTTTGGTCGAGGGTGTGGCATTCTTGGCTATCATCGTTGCAATCTTGGCTTTGCTCATGTAATTAACCATAAAACTTTTAAGTTATGTCATTACTGACACCAGATCCAGGTCTATTATTCTGGATGCTCCTTTGTTTCCTCGCCGTCGCTTTCATCCTTGGAAAGTGGGGTTGGCCCGCTATCGTTGGGATGATCGAGGAGAGAGGCAACTACATCGAGGAGTCGCTCAAGAAGGCCGATGAGGCTAACGCCGCTTTGGCTAACATCAAGGAGGAGGCCGCTAAGCTTCTTTCTGATGCGAAGAACGAGCGTCTCGAGATGCTGAAGGAGGCTTCCAGGCTGAAGGACCAAATGATTTCGGACGCTAAGACGCAGGCTGTCGCCGAGGCGAACAAGATCATGGATAGCGCAAAAGAGAGCATCCAACTAGAAAAGGATAATGCCATTAAAGATATACGCTCGCAGGTGGCCGAACTCTCCGTGAATATCGCTGAAAAGATCATTCGTGGCGAGTTGAAGGACGCGAAGGCGCAGACTGACATGATCAACAAATATTTGGATGAGGTAAATATTGCTAAATCGTAAGTTCGATGAATACAGGTAAAATTTCAGCTAGATACGCAAAGGCTCTTTACAAGTTTGCGGAAGAGGGTAAACATGAATCCGATGTTTATGAGGCGATGAAACTTGTCTCTTCGTGTTTCTCGACCGTCCCACAGCTTCGTGAGGCGTTGATTAACCCGACTATTTCTCAGCAAAAGAAGGTGGACTTACTTATCACCGCTGCAGGTACCAACGTGTGCCCGGAATTCAAACGTTTCGTGGACATGGTCATCGAGAACAGACGAGAGGAGTATTTTCAAAGCATTAGTTTGGTTTATCAGGACTTCTACCGCAAGGAGAAGAACATCGTGATCAGCCAACTGGTGACGGCGAGCCCTGTCAGCGACGCTGAAATTGCACGTATGCGCAAGGCTGTGGAGGCTGTCTCCACGGGTTCCGTCGAATTTGAAACTTCTGTAAATCCGGATTTGATTGGCGGCTTCGTCTTGAATGTCGAAACGTACCAATTGGATGCCAGCATCAAGGGCCAGTTGCGTAGCATCAGGGACTCCCTGCTCAACGACAACGCCAAGGATGCTTGAGGTTTTTTCGGTTTTTAATTTATTAAAGAAATTATTTTTATGGCTATAAAAGCAAGTGAAGTATCCGACGTGCTGAAAATGCAACTTCAAGAGGTTGACACGAAGGTCAAGTTCGAAGAGGTTGGTACCGTCTTGCAGGTAAGCGATGGTGTGGTTCGTATCTACGGACTGCAGAACGCTGAGGCAGGCGAGCTCCTTGAGTTCGAGAACGGTATGAACGCGGTGGTCATGAACTTGGAGGAAGACAATGTGGGTGCCGTGCTTCTGGGACCTACTGATCAAGTCAGCGAGGGCGACACGGTGAAGAGAACCCGTCGTATCGCTTCCATCATGACGGGCGAAGGCATGGTCGGTCGAGTTGTGAACTCAATCGGTAACCCTATCGACGGACTCGGTCCGATCAAGGGTGATTTGTTGGAGATGCCGTTGGAACGTAAGGCTCCGGGCGTTATCTATCGTGAGCCTGTGAAGCAACCTTTGCAGACTGGTTTGAAGGCGATCGACGCGATGATTCCTATCGGTCGTGGTCAGCGTGAGTTGATTATCGGTGACCGTCAGACGGGTAAGACCGCCATCGCCATCGATACAATCATCAACCAAAAGGAGGCTTACCTCTCAGGCAACCCAGTTTATTGTATCTACGTCGCTGTGGGTCAAAAGGGTTCCACGGTCGCTAATATCGTGAATACCTTGAAGGAGTACGGCGCGATGGATTATACCATCATCGTCTCCGCTACGGCTTCCGACCCTGCCGCCATGCAGTACTACGCTCCATTCGCGGGCGCTGCCATCGGCGAGTATTTCCGTGACCAAGGTAAACACGCATTGGTGGTTTACGATGACTTGTCTAAGCAGGCTGTCGCTTACCGTGAGGTGTCCTTGATCTTGAAACGTCCTTCTGGTCGTGAGGCTTATCCAGGTGATGTCTTCTATCTGCACTCCCGTCTTTTGGAGCGTGCCGCTAAGATCATCAGCAATGATAACGTGGCCGCACAGATGAATGACCTTCCTGCTTCCCTCAAGGGCAAGGTGAAAGGTGGTGGTTCTTTGACTGCCCTCCCTATCATCGAGACGCAGGCTGGTGACGTTTCCGCTTATATCCCTACGAACGTGATCTCCATCACGGATGGTCAGATCTTCTTGGAGACGAACATGTTCAACGCAGGTATCCGTCCTGCCATCAACGTGGGTATCTCTGTGTCTCGTGTGGGTGGTAGCGCCCAGGTGAAGGCCATGAAGTCCATCGCCGGTACGTTGAAGACCGACCAGGCTCAGTACCGTGAGTTGGAGTCCTTCACGAAGTTCGGTGGTGATATGGATGCCGTCACGAAGATGACGATCGACAAGGGTGTGCGTAACACTGAATTGCTGAAGCAACCTCAGTATACTCCGTTCCCTGTTGAGCACCAGATCGCCGTTATCTATTGCGGTACGCAGGGTATCTTGAACGTATTGCCGGTAGAGTCTGTGCATGAGTTCGAGCGTCTCTTCATCGAGCGTCTGGAACATCTCCACAGGGCGGATGTCTTGGATCTCTTGAAACAAGGTAAGATTGATGACAACATCAAGGCTATCCTCAAAGAGGAGTCTCAGGTGGTTATAAAACAAATTTTAGGCACAACACCAGATGGCATCGTTAAAAGAAGTTAAAGCACGTATCGGTTCGGTAAATTCCACGAAGAAGATTACCGGAGCGATGAAGATGGTCTCTTCAGCGAAGTTGAAGAAGGCTCAGATGGCTATTGAGAACATCTCGCCTTATCAAAGTCGCCTGAATGGAATCTTGAACAATTTCTTGGCTACGGAGAGTGACTTCCAGTCCGATTTCTCCGCTGTCAGGGAGGTCAAGAATGTGGCTATTGTAGTGTTTTCTTCTAATTCGAGTCTCTGTGGTGCCTATAATTCAAATGTTATCAAGGAACTGAATAACGTCATCAAGGCTGAGCGCGCGAATGCGGTGCAGAACATCACGGTTTACCCTGTCGGGAAAAAAGTGAAGGACGCTGTGTCTAAGATCGCGGGCATCGAGTCGGTCCCTGTCAGTGTCGAACTGGCGGACCACCCCTCTTTCGAGGGCATCAGCTCCGTGACGAATGAAGTGATGGCTAAGTTTTTGGATAAATCCTACGATAAGGTTATCGTGATTTACCACCATTTGAAGAATACCGCGGTTCAAAAATTGACGACTGAAACGTTCTTGCCGATCAACTTGGAGGCGGATGAGAGTGCTTCGGCTAATTTGGGCGGCGATTATATCGTCGAGCCGAACAAGGCTGAAATCCTCGAGTCTTTGCTCCCTAAGGCGCTGAGAACGAAGATGTACGCTTGCTTGTTGGATTCTAACGCTTCCGAGCATGGTGCGCGCGTCGTCGCTATGCAGGTCGCTACGGATAACGCCAACGAGCTGATCAATGAACTGACTGTATTGTACAATAAGACGCGTCAGCAGGCGATCACGAGCGAGTTGCTCGATATCGTCGGTGGTGCGGCTGCCTTGCAGAATTAGAGGAATTCTTACAACTATACGAAAAAGGAAGGGCGTCTGTCCTTCCTTTTTTTATTGTGCAATGTCTCAAAACCTTATCCCCTCAACGAGATTCCTTTAAACTTCACCTTGGTTAAGCACGGATTTTAATTGTCCAAATATTATATTTCTAAGTATTTATGAATATATTTGTGAATAATCACTTTTAATTTTTGCCAGTCCTGTGACTGACAGCGGCGAAGCTATACCAACTACTGCTTAATCGCTGTCAAATATGAAGATAATCAGGAGGATAGTTGGTCTTATGCACAGGAGAACGTGAGGCAAGGAATTAAGAGTTAAGATTTAAGAGTTAAGATTTAAGAGTTAAGCTTTCCTTAAGGACAGTGCTTATAAGCCTGAAAGGCTTAAACAAATATAGCCCATGGGCAACGCCCTGGGTCGAGGTTGGGGAGTGCGTATCCCCATATGATGCGTACACCCTGAGCCCCAATGGGGCGAACACATCACAGACAGGGGTGTCAACCCCTGTTGGGGCGTAAACCCCTGTGTGGAACGTGATGGACGGTATTGGAACCCCGAGGGGGTGAAACGAAATGATGTTACCCCAAATATCATCACAGATTAAAACCATTTTATCATTATAAATTAAATGAATCGGAACGTTCTTCTCTACATCGTATTATTGTTCTGCTTCCAGCAAGTGATGGCAGAACCCATTCGATACAGTTATGACGCGAAGAGGGACTCCTTGACCTTCACGGGAGAGGGAACTCTGGAACAGAAGCATGTGAAACAAGCGTTGGCGAAATATCCTCGCACAAAGATTGTCTATGCGGGAGGAAATGTCTCCTCCGTTGGATATGAGGCGTTCAATGGTTGTAATAATGTGGAGACCATTATATTTTCACCATCCGTTAGGGGAAGTGGATATGCTGCTATTCGTAATTGTAAGAAGTTGTCTAAAGTGGTGCTTCCTGAAAATTATAAGAATATTGCTTGCTTCCTTTCGAATTGTCCTAATTTGGAGTCCTTTGTTATTCCTGATTCCGTTAAAGGGATAAAGGAATTATCTGGCGATTGTCCATTTAGAAAATTACATATAGGTCAGAATCTTGTACATACTGTTGGTGATTACGGAATTCGTTCGAAACGCCTTGCTTCCATTACGGTCTCGCCAGGCAATAAGCTTTTTTTCTCGCAGGATGAAGTGCTTTATAAGTATTATCGGGTAATGACATACTCAAGATCAGACAGTATAAAAGAGATAACTATTGTCAAATATCCTCCAGCAAAAGAGGGAAATAGGTTTGTTATTCCTCCGTATGTGATGTATGTTGAAGAAAATGCATTTGATGGTTGCCAATTCGATACGCTTGTTTTCCCTGAATCGATAAAAAAAGTGTTTGACTATGCTGTCACTCTGTGTCCCAATCTCCGATGTATCGAGATGCATTGGCAGGATCCGAATGAAGTGTTCAGGTATTCACAGCCATTTGACGAGATTAACACATCTAAGATTACGTTGAAAGTACCTAAAGACACAAAGGATCTCTACATCGATTTGTTTAACACCCGAATGGGGTGTCAATTTAAGGTGGAGGAGGATAGCTCATTTTATGCGCAAGAGAAGGATGAGACGAAAGGAATAAAAGCCTACAAAGATCCGATTCTTAATCCACAGAATTGGGCTATACCCTATAGTAAGGAAGATATTGAGTATGATAAGACTATCCATCTGATTTTTGATTATAATAGTGTGGAACATGAGATTGATGCGGCTAAAAATGGAACTGAGATCGCAAAACGTGTATATGCTGTTTTGTACAATACAGATGATACGCTCATATCCAAGGAGAGAAAAATGGATCTCCTGCACAGGATGATGTTACTGGAATGCTATGCAGTAAAGGCGTATAGAGATATGTTGGACTTTGATAAGGATTTTGATATGTTAGCAAAGCACCCTGAATATTGTATTCCTCTTATGTGTGGCTACTATGCAAATATGGAACAATTTGCTTTTATAGACATAGATTCTTTTGAAAACAAGTTGGAAGAGATTGTGCCTCCTTCGTATGTGCCTTATTACCGGGAATATTTGAAGATTGTTCGAATGAAAAGATCCGGACAAGATATTTATAGGAAGGAAAGCACGTTTTATAAGCTTATGATACAGCTTGCCAAAGAAAAGGGACTAAATAATATAAATTGTGGTTATGTGAATTTAGGAAACGGATATTTTTGGTAGTGGTAATTTAAGAAGGAGGATGGTTAGTCTTATACATAGGAGAATGTGACGTGTGGAATTAAGAGTTAAGAATTAAGAGTTAAGAGTTAAGCTTTCCTCAAGGACAGTGCTTATAAGCCTGAAAGGCTTAAACAAATATAGTCCATGGGCAACGCCCTAGGTCGAGGTTGAGGAGTGCGTATCATAAATAACGATCTATATGAAAGATAAACACACATTGTTAATCGTTTTAGGATGGCTACTGACGCTTTTCCTTTGTGCTAGTTGTAATACGAACAACGAAAACGCATCCATTGAGGAGGAGCGTAACTCAATTGCCATTTTCTTGTTTTCTATGGATTCTGTTCCTGTTCATTATGTGGTTCTAAACACATTGGACAAAGGGGAATATCGTTATATGACTTGGTATGAAATCGGTATGGATGGTGAACGGAAGCAACCATACAGGTATCGATTTTGTATAAATAAAGATACGTTGTTTGCCAGTATTAAATATCAGGATGATACCATTCGTAAGATTTTGATGGTCCGTGACTCGTTAACACATCACTTTACGCCTCTTGTCTTGGACGAGAAGGGTGATTCAATCCCATATGATTCACTTGAGCATTATTATGAACATTCTGATCGTGTACCACCTCCTCCAGGTAATGACTTTGTCACAAAATTCAGGGGAAAACAAGTTATCACGTTGAATGGACAACCGTATGAAGCATATCGGTTCGATAAAAAAGATGTTGATGCCTTGTCCTATTCTCATGTGGAAAAAATATATTTTGATTTCCTGTTCAATATTCTTGCCGTAGAATGGATGGATGATGAGAACGCAAACATACCATATAATGGTTTAATTAATAGAAGTTGTATAATCGATTATGATGGGACATCTTCAATGATACTATTGGATTCGGTCCCGGAGGTGGTGAAAAGCGTTGTTGATTCTTTATCCATGAAGAAATAATAGGTATTTGTATGTTGACGTATAATGAACGGTTATCCTTCCTTATGAGGAAAAATCAGGGACGGCTTGATATGCCCAAATACATAAAAGAACTGGGTAGTCTAGTCCGTGATGATGCCTACGAAGTAATCGGACTGGAGGCCTCTGATGGTATAATGGGAAAGATCAGGGAAAACTGGCCTAACTATTCCCGTATAAAGCGGATATATACGGAAATACCGTTCGAGGATAGAACCATACTAAAGCGTATTGTCAAGAATATAGCGGTTGATAAGAGATGTTATCTCTCTATTAAATATTCTGAAACATGCGGTATCGCTGAATTAAATGATATCAATTGTTTCAATGCGGATTTTCGATGGGAGGACGAACATACTGGAATGATAACGCTCTATTCATATGACCTAATCAATGAACTGATAATAGATTTCTATGAGGAGTATAATGAGTACTTCATAGATCTGGAGTTATATGGATATAGGTGGAATCAATATATGTCCAACGAAATACTGCTATAAGCGAATGAAGCTAATGAAAAAGAAATCGATAGTGTTCTCAGTGTTCCCCCAATACCTGAACGTCCGTATTATCGCACTGATAATGATGCTATTGTTGGCTCTTGATGCGTATTCGGTGACGGCGCCTTTGGATATTCAGACAAATGATGTGGTGGAGTCTTGTTTGATTCAGGATGACTTGGATTCCCTGCTCTCTTATTTCAATAATGACGAAGAGGCGGCCATATCGTCTTTGTGTTCCTATGAGATGAATACTCAGATGGGCATTGGCGCTTTCTGGTTTTGTGAGGCGGGAGATATAGCTTCAGACTCATATATCTGTCAGAACCAAACTTTCTCTAGATCAGGCGAGTCGTTAAGGTTAAAATCCATATATTGGACAATCGTTTTATTTTACAAGTTAAACCGTGTCAAAGGTGAGATCTGTGAATTCTATGATGCAAAGCACTCGATAATGAAGGATATCTGGATGGCGAATAAATTTGGGAGCATTGATGTGCTTGTTGTGATAAAACACACGTCTTTAGAGGCGAAAGTGAAAAGGTGGCACGAAATGTTACGCAAGAAAGGCCTTGAATATTTGAGGACGAAAAATGTTTTTTCCCTAAAACCAAATGAATATACTATTCTTAAACCGACGGAATGTAAAGTTCATGACAGAGAATGGTTTATTGACCTATTTGGTCGTTTTACTCAATACACACATGTGACGCCCTAGCGTTGATGTTTAAATATACTGGAATATGATGAGATTGGTGAAAATGTTAATGCGGAAGTATGTGAAACCTGTGTTATTGGTTCCGATGATTCTGATCCTTCCTTGGCAGATGTCTCTTGCGCAAGGACAAGGGGGTATGGATTCGACGTCGAATGAAGGATCTAAAAACATGGACCTTTATGTGGTTAACGACTATCAATATAAGGGACGATGTGATATACAGGATATCACGTTCCCGGATTCATTGCTGGTTATTGGCGTGTCAGCTTTTCAGGGATGCCGGAATCTTATGGATGTGGTGATTCCCAATGGTTGCGAGGAGGTTATGGACAGTGCGTTTTATGGCTGTAGGTCTTTGCGCACGATCGAAATACCTGCGTCTGTGTCACATGTGGGGAGAAACGCCTTTCCAATGAATGCTGTATTGATCGTTAAGAAGAAGTCATTGGCGGAGAGCTATGCGAGGGAGTTTGGCCTGACCTATGCGTATAAGCGTGGTCAACAGAAGTATGTTGGAAGGAAAAAGGTCGAGGATATGACTTTGGATGTGTCGAAAGACGATGATAATGAGGAAATGAGCGAAATCCCTGTCGGGCAATATGAATGGCGAGATGACATAAAGAAAGTTATATTTTCAGACTCGTTGTTGAGTATTGGCAGTTATGCCTTCCTGGGTTGCCGTAACCTTGCGGATGTGTCGATTCCTGATGGTTGTGAAACAATCTACGATTTCGCTTTCGGGGCTTGTACCTCCTTGCGGACAATAAAGATTCCTCCATCGGTGAAGTTTATAGGCACCTATGCTTTCCCTTTGGATGTCTCCTTGTTGGTGGAGAAGGGCTCATATGCGGAATTGTATGCGAGGAATAACGGCATGGATTTCAATGTCGGACGTGGACAAATCAAGAAGGTTATTGGTCCGATTTTAAAGACGCAATGGAATCAGCCACTCGATTATTTTTATCAGCAAGACAAGTATGGCGAAGACCAAAATGGTGATGGGGTATGTCATGCCATCGCGTTAGGACAGATATTTAATCATCTCGGATTGAATGTTTATGGTGCCCGCAGTTACGCCACATCCGACCATGTGTACTATGGGGATTTTGACCAAAACAGAGTCGATATGAGTGCCTTGCCCGCATATATGGAGCGTACCCCGACCTTGAACAAGGAATTTTACCAGTACATAGAGAACCTGGCGATAGCTTCGGAACATGGATGGAGCAATGAGGAGGAGGTGCATGGGGTTGGTTATACGATAGGGCAGCATGTCCCTGTCCATTTCAAGATCCACTATTTGAGGAATGAAGGCAAAGTGAATCTGGAAAAAATCATTCGGAAAAGTCTGAAAAAGAATATCCCCGTATATGCGGGAATGCTAGGCAAAACGACACCGGGTCACGCAGTCGTGATAGATGGTATAAGAAAGAAAAATGGATACACGGAGGTGCATCTTAATTTCGGATGGGGGGGCTATGCCAACAGATGGACTCCTTTGCAATCTTCCGTCCGTGTCAGAGGGGGCGATGGAAATAAATATTATCGTGTTTCCTACATCTATGAAATAACACCCCTTGATAAGAAAGAATTGAAGGAGTGGAAGCCTTTCCGCCTGACGCAAAATCAGTTGGACGCTATGAAAAACGAAACTAGGGTGACGGCGGAACTGCGTAATGACACGCTGTATATCCCGGAAGGAACGTGCGCTATTCCTCCATATCATAAAAAATTCGCGAAGGATACCACAATTAGGCACGTCTCTCTCCCTTCCACATTGCAGTCTGTTTATAAAAGTTTCATGGATCTCTCGAAGGTGGAGGAATTGCACATACCGCAGCATGTAAGGTACCTGCATTCGGAATTTTTCAAAAACATGAAAAGTCTGAAGAAGTTGTATTATGATTCCGAAGAGGAGGCGGTATGCTATGGTCCCTTATTCAGAAGCTGTAATAAATTGACGACGATAGAGTTTGGCCCTAATGTCAAGTGCGTTCCAAAGTATATGCTCGATGAGAATGTCTTGGTGAGGCAGGTCATATGGTCGGAAAGCATTGAACGTATTGGTTATGCCGCTTTTCATCATGCGCGCGTGAAGGAGATAGAATTGCCTTCTAGTGTGAAGGAGATAGATGATTTCGCCTTCCAAAGCATTTATTTGAAGACCATCACAATCCCTAATTCAGTGCAAAGCATAGGGAAACACTCTTTCTCGAAGAAAACGACGATCAAGTGTAGAAAGGATTCGTATGCGTATAAATGGGCGAAGAGACATAAAATGACAATAGAAGTCATCCCATGATAAAATCTGCAAGGGAGATTTTGCCAAGGGAAAGTGTGCGTCAACCTGCTCGCTCCTAAAAAATTATTCCTATCTCTGTTTGGGTCTTTTTGATGATCGACATCATCTCGTCTGGCAAAACTCTCCGAATTTTAGAGCTATCGCAATATAGGATATAGGGGATGGAATGGATGTTATAAGCGGCGGCCAAGTTTGGATTTTGGTCTAAATCCAATTTGTAGAACTGAAATGTTCCTGCGCAACCATCCGCCAATGCTTCAATAATGGGGGCGAGTTGCTTGCACGGACCGCACCATGTCGTATAAATGTCCACAAATGCGGGTCCTTCGCCTATGTATGTATCTTTGTCAGTGTTAAAATCCGCCACTAACTTGATGAACTGATCTTCTGATATGCTGTCTACCTTTCCATTCCCCCAAGGTCTCTTCTCCTCTGTTTCTGTGACAATTTCAGTTTGAGTTTGAGTCTCTGGGGTATCCTTCCTTGATTTTAAGAAATGAACTACCCCTCTGACAATTAGAAGACAGATGATGATTACAATCCATTTATATCTTTTTTCCATATCTTGTGAATTATGTTTCGTTAGAGAATATGTGACAAATCCAAATCCTTATCCTATTATTTCGGAGCTCTCTTATATAGATATGCCGCGATGATGGAGAATACCACGTTCGGCATCCAAGTCGCCAGCATTGGGGAGAGCGAACCGTTGACCGTGAAGGTGGACGAGATGGAGTAGAATAGGATGTACAGGATGCTCAACAACAGGCCTAGCGCTAGGTTGAGGCCCATGCCTCCTTTCACCTTCTTCGATGAGAGTGAGAGTCCTATGATGGTCAGGATGAAAGCGGCGAACGGGAAGGCGTAACGTTTCTCGTATTCCAGTTCGAAGTTCTTGATGTTGCCGATGCCTCGTGTCCTTTGTCGCTCTATGTAGACCTTCAACTCTTTGTTGTTCATCTGTTCCTGCATGCCTGGGAAGATGAAGAAATCGTCCGGTATGATGTTGAGGGTCACGTTCAAGGTGTCTCCCTTCGTGATGGATTCGTACAATCCGTCGAAGTCACGTTTGGTGTATTTGTTGTAATGCCAGGAGTGTCCGCCGTCCCAGATGATGTTTTGGGCCGTGATGCGGGAGATGATGGATTTGTCCTTGTATACATCCATGGAGACGCGGTGTCCCTTGTTATCCTCCCTGTCAAAATAGTCGATGTAGAGGATTTCGTTGGGTGAGACCTCCATTTGCACTTTCAGGACGTTGTCCTTCTTCTTTTTCTTTATGTATTCCTCTTGGAAATCAATACGTTCCACATTGGCTGGAGGAATGACATAACCGCTTAAAATGAAGGTCATCAGGGCGATGACTCCCGCAGATATCATGTATGGCCTTGTGAGGCGGTAGAAACTGATGCCGGAGGCGTATGTGGCGATGATTTCCGAGTTGTTCGCCAATTTGGAGGTGAAGAAAATCACCGCGATGAAGGTGAACAGCGGACTGAATAGGTTCGCGTAGTAAGGGATGAAGTTAAGATAGTAGTTGAATATGATCGCTTTCAGGGGGGCTTCGTGCTCCATGAAGTCGTCAATCTTCTCGGATATGTCGAATACCACAGCGATACTGATGATCAATATGATGGAAAGGAAGAATGCTCCCAAGAATTTCTTGATGATATACCAATCGTATCGTTTCAGGCGTATGTCATCCCATGAGAACCCTTCTGCTCTGAATTTTGGGCTCATTCCTTTCTCCTGTGTTCCTTGTTGCTTCATAATCTTACGCTAAGTTGTTTTACCATGGATGCTTTCCATGTGGAGAAGTCATCCGCTAAAATATGTTTCCTTGCCTCTTTGACCAGCCAGAGGTAGAAGGCGAGGTTGTGGATGGAGGCTATCTGCAGGGCTAATAGCTCCTCCGCGATGAAGAGGTGGCGGAGGTAGGCTCTGCTGTAGGCTGTGTCCACGTAGGAGGCGCCGTCCGCTTCGATAGGGGAGAAGTCGTTCGCCCATTTCAGGTTCCTCATGTTCATGATTCCCTGTTTGGTGAAGAGCATGCCGTTGCGTCCGTTGCGGGTTGGCATGACGCAGTCGAACATGTCCACGCCTCTCTCGATGCCCTCCAATATGTTGACGGGCGTTCCCACTCCCATTAGGTAACGTGGTTTGTCCGTCGGTAGTATCTCGTTCACCACTTCAATCATTTCGTACATCACTTCGGCGGGTTCTCCCACCGCCAGTCCGCCGATGGCGTTCCCCTCTCTCCCTTGTTCTGCGATGAATTCGGCTGAGCGTTGACGGAGGTCCTTGTAGGTGCATCCTTGTACGATAGGGAAGAATGTTTGGCTATAGCCATATTTCGGCTCCGTCTCGTCGAAGTGCTTGAGCCCGCGCACCAACCATCGTTGGGTACGTTCCCAAGACTTTTTCGCATAGTTGTAGTCGGCCGTTCCCGGGGTGCATTCGTCGAGCGCCATGATGATGTCCGCCCCGATGATGCGTTGCGTGTCCACCACGTTTTCCGGCGTGAAGATATGCTTGGAACCGTCGATGTGGGAGCGGAAGGTGCATCCCTCTTCGGTGAGTTTCCTGTTGTCGGATAGGGAGAATACTTGGAATCCGCCGCTGTCCGTCAGGATAGGCTTGTCCCACCCGTTGAACTTATGCAGTCCGCCCGCCTGCTCGAGTATCTTCAGGCCCGGACGGAGGTAGAGGTGGTAGGTGTTGCCCAAGATGATTTGGGCTTTTATGTCTTCCTTGATCTCCCTTGTATGGACACCTTTGACAGAGCCTAGGGTGCCGACCGGCATGAATATGGGGGTCTCGATCTCGCCATGGTCAGTTGTGATGAGACCTGCTCTGGCGTGGCATTTGGCGTCCGTATGTTGTAATTCAAACTTCATGTCTTGTGTCCTTTTAGTCGAACTTAATCGATTTGATGGGTGATATTTTCGCTATGATATTGGTCGGGATGTGGAGGATGGCCGCGGAGACGAGGATCGTGCAGATGTTCACGATGATGATGTGGATCAGTTCCAGGCGGGCTGGTACGAAACTCACATAGTAGTCGTCCGCATTGAGGGGAAGGATCTGGTGCTTTTGGAGCAGATAGCAGACCGTGATGCCGATCACGTTGCCGATCAGAACGCCTTTCCCTATCAGGAAGAATGTGTGATAGAAGAAAATCTTCCAGATGCTTTTGTTGGTCGCCCCCATGGCTTTCATCATGCCGATCATGTTGGTGCGCTCTAGGATGAGGATCAGCAGACCTGAGATGATGGTGAAGCCGGCGACGAGGGTCATGAGTACCAGTATGATGACCACGTTCGTGTTCAGCAAGTCTAGCCAGCTGAAGATCTGCGGGTTGATCTGCTTGATGGTCTTCATCAGGTAGTAGTTGCCGTTGTTGTCGTATTGGTTGCCGATGACGTCGAACACCTGTTCCTGCGCGATGTCCAATCGGTTGAAGTCGTTGATGAGGACTTCCACGCCGCTGCATTGGTCGTCTTCCCATCCGTTCAGCTTCCGCACATGCTTGATGTCGCCTATGATGAAGAGCTTGTCGTAGTCCAGGAAGCCTGTTTCGTAGATGCCGCTCACGGTCAGTTGTCTAGCCCGCACCTTCCCGTCGATGATGAAATAGGCGAGGTATTTGTCGTTCACCTTCAGTTCGAGTAGGTTGGCGATCTTCTTCGAAATGATTGTCTGGTTGGTCGTGGCGGTATCGTTGACCGTGAATAGTTCCCCTTCCTTCAGGTTGTTGCGGAAGAAGTTCCATTCGTAGTCCTTGTCGATGCCTTTGAGCACGCATCCTTGGATGATGTCGCCCGCCTTCAGGATGCAAGGCTGGGTGGCGAAGTATTGCGCATGTTTGACGTCAGGGAGTGCGTTTAGGGAGTCTATGATGCCTTGCCCAATCTGGATGGGCTGTGTCTCATAGGTTTGGTTGCTGACGGAGGAGGAGATTTGTATATGACTGCCGAATCCGATCAGTTTCTCCCTCACTTCTGTCTTGAATCCGTTTAGGATGCCGACGGAGACTAACATGACCATGATGCTCACCACGATTCCGTTCATCACAATACGCACGATAGGACGAGGAACATTTTTCTCGCCTCTTTTTTCGAAATGGATGCGTTTCGCGATGAACAGTTCTAAATTCATGCCATGTTAGATAGTTCGACCTGGATAAACTTCCAATGCTTTCTTTAATACGTTCAATGCCTTTGCCAATTCCTCCTTCTCCAACACGTATGCGACGCGGACCTCGTTCTTGCCCTTGTCTTTTTCGGTGTAGAAACCGGTTGCGGGAGCCATCATGACGGTTTGACCCTCATATTCGAACTCGTTCAGCAACCAGGCGCAGAATTTGTCGCAGTCGTCGATCGGCAGTCTAGCCACGGTGTAGAAGGCGCCCATCGGTATCGGTGTGTATACGTCTGGTATTCTGTTGAGGCCGTCGATCAGGTATTTGCGTCGCTCCACGTATTCGTTGTACATCTCCAGCATGTATTCCTCCGGTGTGTCCATGGAAGCCTCCGCTACGATCTGTCCGATCAACGGCGGACTCAGTCTGGCTTGGCAGAACTTCATCACGGCTTTCCTTACCGCCTCGTTCTTGGTGACGAGGGCGCCCACACGGATACCGCATTCGCTGTAACGTTTTGACACAGAGTCGAATAGTATGATGTTGTCCTCGATGCCTTTCAGATGGAAGGCTGAGATGTATGGCGCACCCGTGTAGCAGAACTCACGGTATACTTCGTCGGAGAATAGGTACAAATCGTACTTTTTGACGAGGTCGCGGATCTTGTTCATCTCCTTCTGGTTGTAGAGGTAACCTGTCGGGTTGTTCGGGTTGCAGATGAGGATACCCTTGGTCTTCGGGGTGATCATCTCCTCGAAACGCTCGATGTGGGGTAGGGCGAAACCTTCCTCAATGGTGGATACAATTGGTTTGACAATCGCTCCGGCGCCTATCGCGAAGGCCGTGTAGTTGGCGTACGCAGGCTCTGGCACGATGATCTCGTCGCCTGGATCCAAGCAGGACATGAAGGCGAAGTTCACCGCTTCCGAACCACCACTCGTGATGATGATGTCCTTCTCGTCAACATCTATGTTGAATTTCTTATAGTATTCAGCCAATTTGAGACGAAGACTCTTGAATCCGTTACTTGGACTATACTCAAGGATCTTCCGGTCAATCTTCTTCAGCGTGTCAAGCGCAATCTGTGGAGTTTTCAAATCGGGTTGTCCGATGTTGAGATGGTACACTTTTACGCCTCTCTCTTTCGCTTTGTCTGCCAGAGGAACTAATTTCCTGATTGGTGACTCTGGCATAATCTGACCTCGGTTCGATGTCTGTGGCATATCGTCTTAAATATTACTAGTTTATTCATTCGTCATCGAAGAATTTCAATCCTTCTTCTTTAGAAGTGCAAAGATAGTAATTCTAATTGCTTTTTGTGATATGGGTGTTTAAATTTTTCTTGTCTAAGAGTGATATTCTAATTAAGAATTAACTCTTAACTTAAAACAGAAAAGGGCCATCCGATTCGGACGACCCTTCCCGTATGAGATATAATGTGGATTACATCATTCCGCCCATTCCGCCACCCATAGGAGGCATAGCAGGAGCAGCGGCCTTGTCATCCTTCTTCTCCGCGATCACGCATTCTGTGGTCAACATCATGCCGGCGATGGAAGCCGCATTCTCCAGAGCCACACGCGTAACCTTGGCAGGGTCGATGACACCAGCCTTGAAGAAGTTCTCGAACTTGTCGGTACGAGCGTTGTAACCGAAGTCGTCCTTGCCTTCCTTCACCTTCTGAACGTATACGGCGCCCTCTTTGCCCGCATTGGCGATGATTTGGCGGAGAGGCTCCTCGATGGCGCGTTTGATGATCTCGATACCGGTGGTCTCGTCTTGGGTCTCACCCTTCAAGCCCTCCAAAGAGGCGATGGCACGGATGTAGGCCACACCACCACCAGGAACGATACCTTCCTCGATGGCTGCACGAGTAGAGCACAATGCGTCGTCCACGCGGTCTTTCTTCTCCTTCATCTCCACTTCTGATGGCGCACCCACGTAGAGCACAGCTACACCGCCAGCCAATTTAGCCAAACGCTCTTGGAGTTTCTCCTTGTCGTAGCTGCTCTTGGTCGTCTCGATCTGAGCCTTGATTTGGTTCACACGCTCTGCGATGTTCTCCTTAGCGCCCGCACCGTTCACGATGGTCGTGTTGTCTTTGTTGATGGTAACCTTCTCAGCCTTACCCAACAAATCGATGGTCGCGCTCTCCAACTTGATGCCCTTCTCCTCTGAGATGACGATACCGCCCGTTAGGATAGCGATATCCTCCAACATCTCCTTACGACGGTCGCCGAATCCTGGAGCCTTCACGGCAGCGATCTTCAAGGCGCCTCTCAATCTGTTGACTACCAAGGTGGTCAATGCCTCACCGTCGATGTCCTCGGCGATGATCAACAATGGACGGCCAGACTGTGCGGTGGCCTCCAAAATAGGGAGGATATCCTTCAAAGAAGAGATCTTCTTGTCGTGGATGAGGATGTATGGGTTCTCGAACTCAACCTCCATCTTCTCCGTGTTGGTGACGAAGTAAGGAGACAAATAACCACGGTCGAACTGCATACCCTCGACAACGTCGACGGTCGTGTCCATACCCTTAGCCTCCTCAACGGTGATGACACCCTCTTTCTTCACCTTCGCCATGGCGTCGGCGATCAATTTACCGATCTCATTATCGTTGTTGGCTGAAATGGTAGCCACTTGCTCGATCTTGCTGAAGTCGTCGTCCACTTCCTTGGCTTGTTTCTTGATGCTCTCGACTACTTTGGCAACCGCCTTGTCAATACCTCTCTTCAAATCCATTGGGTTAGCGCCGGCTGCTACGTTCTTCAAACCTACGTTGATGATCGATTGAGCCAAGACAGTAGCGGTTGTTGTACCGTCACCTGCGTCGTCACCTGTCTTGGAGGCAACCTCCTTGACGATCTGCGCACCCATGTTCTCGTATGGATCGGCCAATTCAACTTCCTTGGCGACTGACACACCATCCTTCGTGATGTGAGGCGCACCGAATTTCTTCTCGATGATCACGTTACGTCCCTTAGGGCCAAGGGTCACTTTCACTGCGTTTGCCAATTCGTCCACACCTTTCTTCAAAAGGTCGCGGGCATCTGTATCGAATTTTATTTCTTTAGCCATTTTTGTAAGTCTTAATAGTTGATAATGATAGTTTGAATGAAAATATTAGATGATGGCGAGGATGTCGCTTTGGCGCATGATGAGGTATTTCTCACCGTCCAACTCCAATTCAGTGCCAGCGTACTTGCCGTACAATACGGTGTCGCCCACTTTCACGACCATCTCTTCGTCTTTCGTGCCATTTCCGATGGCAAGGATTTCGCCTCTCAAAGGTTTCTCTTTCGCGGAGTCTGGAATGATGATTCCACTTGCCGTTTTCTCTTCTGCCGCAGCTGGTTTTACCAAAACCCTGTCTGCCAATGGTTTAATGTTCATGATAATTATATTTTTTAGTTTGTTTATATTAAAGCTCTGACGCATTCGATGCGTCCCACTTATCTATCATCATAATCTGTGCCAAAGTGTTGTCCGCCTTGCTTTGCTGACAAAATCGGTAGTGTTGGCAGATGTTTCCCTTCCTTGCGTGTCAATTTGGCAGAGTGGGGTGGACTCGTGTGAAAAAAAAGAGGCAACCCGGATGGATTGTCTCCTCGTCTCTATTGTAGGACATGCCGCCTGCCTATTCCAGTTTCTTCCAGTACACCTTTTCGCTGAAGGGTCCGAACGAGCCTTTCACGCAGAGCGTCTTGGCGTCGCTGAACCAAATGTTGACGGTGAATGATTTGCCTCGGGTAGGGTCGTATATCTCTCCGTCTGTCCATTTCCCGTCCTTATAGGAGACTTTCTCCACCAGGACGATTTCGCCGGCGGGTGTTTGTCGTTTCGCCTTGTCGGGGTTCTTCATGTCCGTGCGGAGGTTGCCCTTATCGTCTTTCGTCTTCTCAATCCAAATGATTTGAGCTTTGTAGGTGTTGGCGCCTGTTTTGCTGAACCGCACCTTGGATTTGTCGCCATCTTGTTCCACCCAATATGTGCCAATGATTTTGTCGCCTGCGAAATTCTGGGCGAAGGATGGTGCGACCATCGCGAGGAGGCATGCTAATGTAATGATAGTCTGTTTCATCATGTTGCTAAAGTTTGATTATAGTTGCTTACGAATCGCAAATTTAGGCTTTCCGTTGGATTTCGAACACTTTGGACGATGCGTTAGGTTTAAAAAATATTAATGGAATGAATGTTTTTTCGTTTGGAAGAATATCCTCTTCCTCCATTACCTTGAAATAAGGCTGCGACCTAATTGTAAATTCGCGAATTAGCCTTATTTTTGCAAAGCAATATTTAAAAACATTTTTAGACTTAACAAGAGATGACTAGAGAAGAATTGTTTGAGAATATCATGCGCAAAAGATCGTTCCTTTGCGTGGGTTTGGATACGGACGTGAATAAGATTCCGGAGTTCCTGTTCGACAGGGAAGGTGATTTGGACCCTATTTTTGAATTCAACAAGTCCATCATCGACGCCACCGCCGAGTATTGCGTGGCATACAAACCCAACTTGGCTTTCTACGAGAGCCTCGGATTACAAGGCTGGGATGTGTTGGAACGTACGGTCGACTATATCCGCGAGAAGTACCCTGACCAATTCTTGATCGCCGATGCCAAGCGTGGGGATATCGGTAACACTTCCACAATGTATGCGAGGACTTTCTTCGGGGCGTTGGACTTCGATTCCGTGACGGTGGCTCCTTATATGGGAGAGGACTCCGTTTCGCCTTTCCTTACTTACGAAAACAAATGGGTGACGTTGTTGGCCCTCACCTCCAACAAGGGTGCGTTCGATTTCCAGTTCATGGAGGACAAGGAGACCGGCGACCGTCTTTTCGAGAAAGTCTTGAAGACCTCTCTGAAGTGGGGTAACGAAGATAACATGATGTATGTGGTCGGCGCCACGAAGGCGGAGATGTTGGCGGATATCCGTAAGATCATTCCGAACCACTTCCTTTTGGTGCCAGGCATCGGTGCGCAGGGAGGAAGTCTGGCCGAGGTCGTTAAGCATGGCATGAACAAGCAGTGCGGACTTTTGGTGAACTCTTCTCGCGCGATACTTTACGCCTCCAATGGTGAAGACTATGCCCAAGCTGCGGCAGCCGAGGCGAAGAAGGTGCAACAACAGATGAGCGAGTTCCTGAAGTCTTTGGAATAATCCGTTAGGAATGTATAATAAGAGAAAAATCATCAATGATCCGGTGCATGGCTTCATCTCGATACCGAGTGCGTTGCACTATGATTTGATACAACATCCTTATTTCCAACGTTTGGGACGAATCAAACAGTTAGGAATGAGCTATTTGGTATATCCGGGGGCTCAGCACACCCGTTTCCAACACTCCTTGGGGGCGATGTTCCTGATGGAGGAGGCGATCGCCCAGTTGCGGTCGAGGGGGCAGGAGATCACGGATGAGGAGGCGGATGCTGCTTTGGCGGCCATCTTGCTGCATGACATCGGCCATGCTCCCTTCTCCCATGTTTTGGAGGACACGTTGACGCAGGAGATTTCCCACGAGGAGATATCCCTGCTGATGATGGAGCATATCAACAAAGAGATGGGTGGGGCGTTGAATCTGGCTCTGCGAATATTCAAGAACCAGTATCCGAAGAAATTCCTCCACCAGCTTGTCTCCAGCCAATTGGACATGGACCGGTTGGACTATCTGATCCGTGATAGTTTCTTCACGGGTGTCGTTGAGGGTGCCGTGGGCGCCGCGCGCATCATCAAGATGCTCAATGTGCATGACGATCAATTGGTCATTGAGGCGAAGGGAATCTACTCTGTCGAGAAGTTCCTTATCGCCAGAAGGATGATGTATTGGCAAGTTTATTACCACAAAACGTCAGTTGCGGCGGAACAGGTGTTAATCAAGACGTTAGCTCGTGCGAAGGAACTCACCTTGAAGGGGAAGAAGTTGTTCTCAGCTCCACAGTTCGCCTATTTCCTGGAAAATAACATCACGGGGAAGGATTTCCTCCATTCCGATGAGGCGTTGTCCAATTATGCGATGTTTGATGACTCCGACATCATCAGTGCGGTGAAGACATGGTCCTCTTGTGACGATAAGGTGCTTTCGACGTTGTGCCGCAATCTGGTGAACAGGAAGCTGTTCAGGATAGAGGTCCGGGAAAAGAAGCCCCTTGGCGGCGAGGTGCGTGAACATGCCAAGAAAATTGCGGAGAGGTTGGGACTGACCGAGACGGAGGCTCGTTATTTTGTGACCATCCATCCCGTTTCTTCGTATACCTATCGTCCTAAAAATGATAGTATTAAGGTGCTTTACGCAGATGGAGAACTGAAGGATATCACGGATGCTTCCGACTTGTTGAATTTGTCTCTAATAAGTAAACACGAAAAAAAATATTACTTCGGTTATGTGAAGGAAACAGATTTATATTAGCGCTTTGGTGCGCTTGAAAGTATTATTCTGTTAATTTTTATACAAACAAATTTTCATACTGACCGATTTTCCTTATTTTTGCAAAAAATTTTTTCTTATTATGGAGTTTTCAGCACAACAAATCGCCGATTTTCTGAAAGGGAAGGTGGTTGGAGATCCAGAAATTAAAGTTTCTAATTTTTCCAAGATAGAAGAAGGTGTCCCTGGGACATTGACTTTCTTGTCAAATCCTAAGTACACCGAATATATATACACTACACAAGCAAGTATTGTGTTGGTGAACGATACATTTGAGCCGAAGCAAGAATTGAAGCCGACCCTGATCAAGGTGAAGAATTCATATGACGCTTTGGCTTCTTTGTTGTCGCTGGTGGATAGTTACAAGCAGAAGAAGAGAGGTGTTTCTCCTCAGGCTTGTGTTTCGGAGAAGGCTAAGATAGGCGAGAACGCGTACGTGGGAGCCTATACTTGTATCGAGGATGGGGCGGTCATAGGTAAGAATGCCCAGATTTACCCTCAGGTTTACATTGGTGACAATGTGCGTATCGGTGATAACGTGACGCTCTATCCGGGCGTGAAGATCTATAATGATTGTGTCATCGGCAACAATTGCATGGTGCATGCCGGTACGGTCATCGGTTCTGACGGGTTCGGTTTCGCCCCTACGGCAGACGGCAAGTACGATAAGATCCCGCAGATCGGCATTGTTGTCATCGAAGACGATGTGGAGATTGGAGCGAACACGACCATCGACCGTTCGACGATGGGCGCGACGATTATCAGACGAGGTGTCAAGATTGATAACTTGGTTCAGATCGCCCATAACGTGGAGGTCGGCGAGGATACGGTGATGGCTGCGCAGTCAGGTTTTGCGGGCTCTGCGAAGATCGGCAAGCATTGTATGTTTGGAGGTCAGTCCGGTGTCGTAGGACATTTGACGGTTGCGGACGGCACGATGCTCGCCGCGAAGTGTGGTGTCTCCAATAACATCAAGGAGCCGAACCACATGTACCACGGTTTCCCTCACGTGGAGGCGAAAACCTTCCAGCGCGCGTTTGTGTGCTTCCGTAATTTCCCGGCCATCAGGAACCAGATATTGGAGTTGGAGAAAGAGGTGGCTGAATTGAAGAAAAAGCTAGAACATAACTAAAGAATATGGCCAAACAGAAAACATTGAAGGAAGCGTTTTCGCTTCAAGGAAAAGGGTTGCATACGGGTTTGCCCGTTACAATCACATTTAACCCGGCTCCGGCAAACCATGGATATAAGATCCAACGGGTCGATTTGGAGGGTCAGCCAATTATAGAGGCTATCGCACAGAATGTCGTTGAGACCTCTCGTGGCACAGTAGTTGCGGAAGGTGACGTTCGGATTAGTACGATTGAACATGCTATGTCTGCACTATATGCGTCTGAGATAGACAACTGTTTGATTCAGGTGGACCAGCCTGAATTCCCTATTTTAGACGGTAGTGCTTTCCCTTTCGTGCAGGAGATTGCGCGCGTGGGATTTGAGGAACAACCTTACGATAGGGAGTATTACGTCGTGACGAAGAAGGTGGAATACAAGGATCCTGAGACTGGCTCCTCCATCACATTACTTCCGGATGACGAGTTTAGCGTGAATGTGTTGGTGTCGTATCCATCCTGCATTTTGTCCAATCAATACGCGACATTGAACTCTTTGTCGGAGTATACGAAGGAGATCGCCGCTTCCCGTACGTTCGTTTTTGTGCGTGAGATCGAGGCTCTTCTGAAGAACAACCTGATTAAGGGTGGGGATTTGGATAACGCCATCGTGATATATGACAAGGAGATGAGCCAGGCGGACATTGACCACCTGACCTCTCTGATTGGGATGGATCCTATCTCTGTTTCCAGCCTTGGCTACATACAGGCGCGCCCGTTGGCGTTCAACAATGAGCCTGCCCGTCACAAACTGTTGGATGTGATCGGTGATTTGGCTTTGATCGGCAGACCTATTAAGGGCCGCGTAATCGCTAATTGCCCTGGACATAAGTTGAATACCGACTTTGCGAAGAAGGTTTATAAGACTTTGAAGCGTCAGGAGATCATCATCCCTCATTATGACCCTACTGTTCCACCGTTGATGGACATCAATAAGATTAAGCAACACTTGCCTCATCGTTGGCCTATGTTGTTGATCGATAGAATTATAGAAGTTAAGGAGCGTGGTGTTGTGGGCGTGAAGAATGTATCGGGTAACGAGAACTTCTTCTGCGGGCACTTCCCAGAGGAGCCGGTTATGCCAGGTGTATTGCTCGTCGAGGCGATGGCGCAGACGGGTGGTATCCTTGTGCTAAGCAAGTTGGATGATCCTGAGAAATACTCCACCTATTTCTTGTCTATAGACAAAGTGAAGTTCAGAAACAAGGTGGTGCCGGGCGACACGATTATCTTCAAACTGGATTTGTTGACGGATATTAGAAGAGGATGCGCCTACATGAAGGGCTATGCCATCGTTGCGGAAAAAATCGTTGCGGAGGCAGAGTTCCTTGCACAGGTAGTGAAGAATAAGTAATAGATAAAATTTTTATGATACAAGAAATGTCATTTATCCATCCGGAGGCCAAAATCGGGAAGGATGTAGAGATTGGCCCGTTCGTATACATTGATAAGAATGTTGAGATCGGTGATGGATGTCAGATAATGTCGCATGCGACCATTTTGAGCGGTGCGAGAATCGGCAAGAATGTGAGGATTTTCCCTAATGCGGTTATTTCCGCCATTCCTCAGGACTTGAAGTTCAGGGGGGAGGAGACTACGGCTGTTATTGGCGATAACACGACTATCCGCGAGTGCGCGACGGTGAACAGGGGAACGGCTTCGAAGGGAACGACGATTGTCGGTTCGAATTGTTTGATCATGGCGTATGCCCACATTGCTCACGACTGCAGGTTGGCGAATAATATCATCATAGGAAATGCGTCTCAGATCGCGGGAGAGGTGCTGATCGACGATTGGGCTATCCTTTCGGGTAGCGTTTTGGTTCATCAATTCTCCCATATCGGTGCCCATGTGATTATACAAGGCGGTTCCCGTGTCGGGAAGGACGTGCCTCCATATGTGACTGCGGGTAGGGATCCGTTGAGTTACGCGGGTCTGAATCTTGTCGGTTTGCGTCGTCGTGGGTTCACGAACGATCAGATCCGTGAGATCCAGGAGATTTACCGTATTCTGTACCAATCGGGATTGAATATGACGCAAGCGACGGAGAAGATATATTCTGAAATCCCTGACTCCAATGAAAAGGAAACGGTTGTTTCTTTCTTGAAGTCGGCTGAGCGCGGTATTATTCGAGGCTATTTCGATTAAGGAAAATACAAAATAAATTATTGTTTTATGTCAGAAGTGATTAGAATTAAAAAAGGTCTTGACATCAACCTGAAAGGTAAGGCTAAAGAGGTGTTCTCGAAAGCTCAGATGCCTGATGTTTTTGCGGTCAGACCTGACGATTTTCATGGCATCAAACCGAAAACCATTGTCAAAGAGGGGGATTTGGTGAAAGTCGGAAGCGTTTTGTTCTATGACAAAGCAAATCCTGACTTGAAGGTTGTCTCTCCTGCGAGTGGCGAGGTGATTGCAGTGAACAGGGGTGAAAGGCGCAAGGTGCTTGACATCCGAATCAAGTCGGACGGTAATTTCGAATCCGAGCCATTCGAGAAGTGTAAACCGTCATCCATGAGCCAGGAGCAGGTGAAGAAGGCTATCCTCGACGCCGGATTTTTCGCTTTCATCAAGCAACGTCCGTACGATGTGATCGCCAATCCGAACGATGCGCCTAAGGCTGTCTTCATCTCGGGGTTCGACACGGCTCCGTTGGCGCCGAACTATGATTTCATCATGGTGGGCCGCGAGGAGGAGTTCCAATTGGGTGTCGAGGCTTTGGCGAAACTTTCCGGAGCTAAGGTGCACGTTGGCATCAATGTGGACAATGCCTCCAAGTTGTTCAAACTGACGAAGGGTATCGAACTCCATGAGTTCCAAGGCCCTCATCCTGCAGGAAATGTGGGCGTCCAGATTCACCATGTGGATCCTATCAACAAGGGCGAGGTCGTTTGGACTGTTAATGCACAGGATGTCGCTATGATTGGTAAGGCCTTCATGACAGGTGTCCTCAGTTTCTCCCGCTCTATCGTTTTGGCGGGTTCTTCCGTGAAGAATCCTTGCTATTGCAAGATGATATATGGCGCGTCCATCTCTAATATTGTGGCGAACAATATCGAGGGTGACAATGTGCGTTACATCAGCGGTAATCCGTTGACGGGCACGCAGATCTCAGCCGACGGATTCTTGGGCGCTTTCGATTCTCAAGTGACAGTGATCCCTGAGGGAGATAAGAACAACGAGTTCTTGGGTTGGATCATGCCTCGTCTGAAGAAGTTCAGCGTCAGCCGTTCTTACTTCTCTTGGTTGCTCGGTAGCAGCAGGGAGTATGAGATTGACACGAACGTGAACGGTGGTGAGCGTGCTTTCATCATGTCGGGCGAGTACGACAAGGTTTTCCCGATGGATATCTATCCTGAGTTTCTCGTGAAGGCTATCCTTGCGCGTGATATCGACAAGATGGAGCAATTGGGTATCTACGAGGTGGCACCTGAGGACTTCGCTTTGTGCGAGTTCGTATGTACCTCTAAAATCGAGACGCAACGAATTGTGCGTGAGGGATTGGATTTCCTGCGCAAGGAGTTGGCTTAGTGAATGTGTAATAAATTAAAATGATATAAAATTGAAAGCGTTAAGAAATTTTCTCGACAAAGTGAAACCGTCTTTTGAGGAAGGCGGGAAATTTCACGCATTTCGCTCTGTGTTCGACGGATTTGAGACTTTCTTGTTCGTCCCTAACACTACGGCGAAGAGAGGAAGCCACATTCATGACTGCATCGATTCTAAGCGTGCGATGTCAATGGTCGTGATCGCATTGATACCAGCTCTTTTGTTTGGTATGTACAATGTTGGTTTCCAACACTATTTAGTGCATGGTGAGGAGGCCTCTTTCTGGGCGATGTTCATTTTCGGTTTCTTGGCTGTATTGCCTAAAATCGTCGTTTCATACGTCGTCGGTTTGGGTATCGAGTTCGTCGTTGCCCAATGGAGAGGGGAGGAGATCCAAGAGGGTTTCCTGGTCTCTGGTATGTTGATTCCTTTGATTGTCCCTGTCGAGTGTCCGTTGTGGATCCTTGCGATCGCGACTGCGTTCGCGGTGATATTCGCTAAAGAGGTGTTCGGCGGTACGGGGTATAATATCTTTAATGTGGCGCTGATCACGCGTGCCTTCTTGTTCTTCGCTTACCCTGTCAAGATGTCTGGTGACGCTGTGTGGGTGGCAAAGGATGCGTTGTGTGGCGGTATCGGCAGCGAGAACGCATTGTTGGATGGCGTGACGGGCGCAACGCCTCTCGGTCAGGTCTCCACGGGTGCTGCTGAGATTACGAATGCGATTGGCTCTTCTATGTCTCCGATGGATATGATCATGGGATTCTATCCTGGCTCTATCGGTGAGACCAGCGTGATCGCCATCGGCATTGGTGCCATCATCCTTTTGTTTACCGGCATCGCAAGCTGGAAGACGATGTTGTCTGTATTTGCGGGTGGTATCCTGACGGCTATGATGTTCAATTCAATCGGTGCGAACGAGGTGATGAGTTTGCCTTGGTACGAGCACATCCTTTTGGGTGGTTTCTGCTTCGGCGCTGTCTTCATGGCTACTGACCCTGTCACTTCACCTAGAACGGAGTGCGGTAAGTACATCTATGGATTCCTGATCGGTTTCATCGCCATCGTTATCCGTTGTTTGAACCCTGGTTATCCGGAGGGTATGATGTTGGCTATTTTGCTGATGAACCTCTTCGCTCCGTTGATTGACCACTGCTTCGTTCAGGCGAACATCAAGAGAAGATTGAAACGTGCTAATAGATAATCATTAATATCGAATAAGTCATGAATACAAATAGTAATAGTTATACTATCATCTATGCTTCGGTAATGGTGATTATCGTGGCATTCCTATTGGCCTTTGTCTCTTCTTCCTTGAAGGAAAGACAGGACACTAACGTGAAATTGGATAAGATGAAACAAATCCTTTCCTCTTTGAATATTTCCGAGGATGAGTTGAAGCAAGACGCTGAGGCCGCTTATAACAAGTATGTTGTGGCAGATCAAATCATTGACATCAATGGTAACGTGGTTGTGGAGAATGGTGGATTTGAGGTTCCTTCCAAAAGTCTGAAGGATGCTGCTTTGGAGCAGGTTCCTTTGTATGTCTGCAAGGTGAATGGAGAGACCAAGTATGTCGCTCCGTTGTATGGTGCGGGTCTTTGGGGTCCGATCTGGGGCTACATTAGCTTTAACAGCGACAAGAAGACGGTGTACGGCGCCTACTTCTCCCATGAGGGTGAAACTCCAGGATTGGGTGCTGAGATCACGACGGAGGAATTCCGTTCTAGCTTCGAAGGCAAGCAATTGCAAGAGGGTGGTGACGTGAAGATCTCTGTTGTGAAGAATGGCAAGGTGTCCAATTCTTCATGCGAGGTGGATGGTATCACTGGAGGTACGATTACCTCTAAGGGTGTTAATGCGATGTTGCATGATTGCTTGAAAAGGTACGCTAATTTTTTCAATAAATAAGGAGGATACGGTATGGATTTATTTTCAAAGAAAAATAAGGAGACGTTCTTTACCCCTCTTTGGGTAAACAACCCAGTCGCCACGCAGGTGTTGGGTATTTGTTCCGCATTGGCCGTGACTTCTAAGTTGGAGCCTGCTTTGGTGATGGGTATTTCCGTTACCATCATTGTGGCTTTGGCGAATGTGGTGATTTCATTGTTGCGTAATACGATTCCGAATCGTATCCGTATCATTGTTCAATTGGTGGTGGTGGCTACGTTGGTGACCATCGTGAGCCAGGTGTTGAAGGCCTTTGCGTACGATGTGAGCGTGCAGCTCTCCGTTTATGTGGGTCTGATCATTACGAACTGTATCCTCATGGGCCGTTTGGAGGCTTTCGCTATGCAGAACAAACCTTGGGAGTCTTTCCTTGATGGTGTCGGAAGCGGTTTGGGTTATGCCTTGATCCTCGTGATTGTGGGATTCTTCAGAGAACTTTTTGGTTCTGGTACATTGTTGAACTTCCGTGTGATTCCTGAATGTCTGTACGTGAAGGCGGGCGGTTTCTATATGAACAACGGCTTGATGGTGTTGCCTCCGATGGCGCTCATCATCTTGGCTTGCGTCATCTGGTTCCAGCGTGCGAAGAACCCTGATTTGCAGGAAAAGAACAATTAATTCCCTAAAAGAGTATTGAAATGGAATATTTGAGTTTATTTGTAAAGTCCATTTTCGTGGACAATATGATTTTCGCCTACTTCTTGGGAATGTGTTCCTATTTGGCGGTGTCGAAGAATGTGAAGACCGCATTGGGATTGGGTGTGGCCGTTACGTTCGTGTTGTTGGTGACTGTTCCTGTCAACTACTGCTTGGAGAACTATGTGCTGGCTCCTAATGCGATTGTCGAGGGCGTTGATTTGAGTTTCTTGAGCTTCATCCTCTTCATCGCGGTCATCGCCGGTATCGTTCAAATCGTGGAGATGGCGGTGGAGAAATTCAGTCCGTCGTTGTACGCTTCATTGGGTATTTTCTTGCCGTTGATCGCTGTGAACTGCGCCATCATGGGTGCCAGCCTCTTCATGCAACAGAGACATTTCGAGGGTATCGGTGAAGCGACTGTTTATGCGTTTGGCTCAGGTATCGGTTGGTTGATAGCGATTGTGGCTTTGGCCGCTATCCGTGAGAAGTTGTCTTATTCGAATGTGCCTGCGCCTCTTCGTGGCTTGGGTATCACCTTCATCACGGTGGGTCTGATGGCCATGGCATTTATGTGTTTCTCTGGTTTAACCATTTAATAGTAAGGAATATTTACGATGGATGTAACTTTAATTTTAACAAGTATTGGAGTATTCCTTGTCATTATTTTGGCTTTGGTTATACTCTTGCTCGTCGCCAAGAACTTTTTGGTTTCTTCCGGCGCGGCTAAAATCACTATCAACGGAGATAGTGAGGTGGAGGTTGAGACAGGCTCTTCCTTGCTCAACACGTTGGCTGTGAATGGTGTCCATTTGCCTTCCGCTTGCGGTGGTAAGGGATCTTGCGGTCAGTGTAAGTGCCAGGTCTTGGAGGGTGGAGGAGAGATCCTCGATTCCGAGAAGGGACATTTCTCCCGCAAAGAACAAATGAACCACTGGCGTTTGGGTTGCCAAACGAAGGTGAAGGGTGATATGACCATCAAGGTTCCTGAGTCTGTCATGGGCGTTAAGGAGTGGGAGTGCACTGTCATCAGCAACAAGAATGTCGCTAGCTTCATCAAGGAGTTTAAGGTGGCTCTTCCTAAGGGTGAACACATGGACTTCATCCCAGGTTCTTACGCTCAAATCCGTATCCCTGAGTATGATATCAACTACGCTGACTTCGACCGTGATTTGATCGGCGACCTTTATGTGCCTACATGGGAGAAGTTCGGTATCTTCGGTCTTCACCAGAAGAACACGGAGCCTACAATCCGTGCGTATTCCATGGCGAACTACCCGGATGAGGGTGATATCATCACATTGACTGTCCGTATCGCTACGCCTCCGTTCAAACCGAAACCGGAGGTGGGCTTCATGGATGTGCCTTGCGGTATCGCTTCAACTTATATCTTTAGCTTGAAGCCTGGCGATAAGGTGATGATGTCTGGTCCTTATGGTGATTTCCACCCAATCTTCGATTCTAAGCGTGAGATGATTTGGGTCGGCGGTGGTGCCGGTATGGCTCCTCTCCGTGCGCAGATCATGCACATGTTGAAGACATTGCATACTACGGATCGTGAGATGCATTACTTCTACGGCGCCCGTGCCATCGACGAGGTCTTCTTCATGGAGGACTTCTTGGAGATGGAGAAGGAGTTCCCTAACTTCCATTTCCACTTGGCGCTTGACCGTCCTGATCCTAAGGCTGACAAGCTTGGCGTGAAGTACACGGCTGGATTCATCGCTCCTGTTATGGGTGATACTTACCTCAAGCAGCACGATGCGCCAGAGGACATCGAATACTACTTGTGCGGTCCGCCGATGATGGCGAAGACGGTGCTCGATTTGCTTCATAGCCTCGGCGTAGAGGATGATATGATCCACTTCGATAACTTCGGTGCTTAATTCCTTCGGGAATCTAAATAGGTTTAGGGGGCATGTCCGGTGGACGTGCCTCTTTTTTTTTATCTCTTGGAGAATGACGTATTTGAGCGGTCAGTGAAGGATTGACTTGAAAATCGTCATGTAAATGCTTGTTTATTTGTGGAAATTTTCATAAATTCGATAATGTGTGTGATATGCAGCATGAAGTGCGCATGAAAAATGAATTGAAAATTATTGTATGTTTAACTTAAATTTGATGCCTATGAAGAGGTTATGGTTTACATTTTTGTGTTTGACGGGTGTGTTGATGTTCTCTGCTTGCGGAGACGATGACGATTCGAATGGTAATGGATCCCAAGGTGATTCGAATGGCTCTTATGAGAATTTGTTGCAAAATCCCCAAGTGGTGGCTGAGGAGAATGAGATCCAAAGTGGCAAATTTTTTACTGTCGAAAGTGGAAGTGTGACCTACAACGATGGTACGGTGCTTTCATTTGTGGAATATGGGAAAAAGTATCGCTTGGATTTGCCGGCGGAATCCTCATCCCTGATTTGGGACGGTTCCTGTTTGTATACGTTGTACCATGATAGTAAAACTTATATGGTGACCAATGGCACTGGTGTACTTACACTTGCGACTAACGCAGTGAGAACGTATGTGTTCAATGAAGTTCTTTGGGAATTATCATACAAAGAAGCGTTGAAATATGTGGCAGAGGACATTGTTCTCAAGACGGAGACGATTGCGGGAAAGAGTGTGAAACTTTACGGAGATAAGGATGAAGAAGGCAACCAACAATTCACGGGTGGCTGGAGTAGAATCTTGGTTTATCAAGGTAATGGTGATGTTAGCAGCACTGATGCTATTGTCGCTGTCTCCATCAAAGATTCGTATTCAGGTTCGTTCACTGTTCCGAGCGACTATACTACTGCACTATCTTTTGGTGTCTGACTTTAGAGGTTTGATGATATAAAGAGAAAGGAGGGTTAATTGCCCTCCTTTTCTGTTGTGTGGTCCGTGGTACTGCCAACGGATCGTTATGTCCTGATGTGGGATTTAATCAGCGAACTGGTCGAACATCTTTGTGCTGAGGTATTTCTCCGCTCTGTCGGGGAATACCACCACAATGTTTCCTTTATCTATCTTCTCTGCGGTTTTAAGGGCCGCCAACATGGCTGCTCCGCTACTCATGCCTGCGAAGATACCCTCTTCCGCAATGATTCGGCGTGCCATGGCAATGGCTTCTTCGCTTTCCACCATGATTTGCACGTCGATGCGTGAAGGATTGTAGATGGCAGGGACGATGGCCTCTTCCATGTTTTTCAATCCTTGGATATAATGTCCCTTGATAGGATGTGCGCAAACCACTTTGATGTCGGGCTTGTGTTGCTTCAGGAACTTGGATATGCCCATGATGGTGCCTGACGTGCCTAATGCGCAGACCAGATAGTCTATCTTGCCCTCCATTTGGTTCCATATCTCGGTGGCGGTTCCTTCGTAGTGCGCTTGGTAATTGGCCGCATTGGAGAACTGGTCGGGCATGAAGTATTTGTCAGGGTTCTCGTCGACTAATTTATGGGCCAGGCGAATCGCTCCGTCTGTTCCCTCTTCCGCGGGCGTTAGGATGACTTTGCCTCCGTAGGAGCGGATGATCTTGCGTCGTTCGATGGAGACGGCGGAACTCATCACGATTTCCACTTTATAGCCTTTCACGATACCTGCGATGGCCAGACCTATACCAGTATTACCGGAGGTGGGTTCGATGATCGTTTTCCCCGGCGTCAGTTTGCCTTCTTTCTCCGCTTGTTCGACCATTTGGATGGCGATGCGGTCTTTGATGCTTCCTGTCGGGTTGAACCCTTCCACCTTGGCGAAAATATTTACATTAGGGTTCGGACACAATCGGTTGATCTTAACCAACGGAGTGTTACCGATGGCTTCTAATATATTGTTGCACGTCATAATTGCGTAATGAATGGTTGTCTATAATTCACTTTCTTTTAATCGCTCCGCATTCTCGGCCACGATCAGTTTGTCGATGATCTCCTGGATATCTCCTCCGACAATGGCTTGTAGGTTGTAGAGCGTGAGGTTGATGCGGTGGTCGGTCACACGTCCTTGCGGGTAGTTGTAGGTGCGGATTTTCGCCGAACGGTCGCCCGTGGAGACCATGGTCTTCCTTCTCGCTGCGATGTCGTCTATATATTTCTGGTGTTCCCTGTCGTAAATCATCGTACGCAGGCGGGAGAGGGCCCTCTCCTTGTTCTTCGGCTGGTCACGAGTCTCGGTGCACTCGATGAGGATCTCCTCGGAAACGCCTGTGATCGGGTTCTTCCAAATGTAGCGGAGACGTACGCCAGACTCCACCTTGTTGACGTTCTGTCCGCCGGCACCACCTGAACGGAAGGTATCCCATTTGATCTCTCCCTCGTTGATCTGCACGTCGAATTCGTCCGCCTCTGGCAGTACGGCCACGGTTGCGGCGGAGGTGTGCACACGTCCTTGGGTCTCTGTGGCTGGTACGCGTTGCACACGGTGTACGCCAGACTCGTATTTCAGCGTTCCGTAGACGTTCTCGCCCGTGACGTTGAAGATGATCTCCTTGTAGCCACCGACGGTTCCTTCGTTGAAACTGGAGATGCTCACTTGCCACCCCTTCATTTCGCAGTATTTTGCGTACATTTTGAAGAGGTCTCCGGCGAACAGCGCAGCTTCGTCGCCTCCTGTTCCTCCGCGGATTTCCACGACAGCGTTCTTGCAGTCCTCAGGATCCGATGGAATAAGAAGCAGCTTGATGTTCTCCTCCATGCCCGGAATCTTCGGCTCCAATTCGTCCAGCTCCATCTTGGCCATATCCCTCATCTCATTGTCGGTCTCCGTCTCAAGGATCTCCTTCGCCTGTTGGATGTTGGATAATGCGCTCTGGTATTCTTTCTTGGCGTTCATAATCAACTCCAAGTCGTGGTACTCCTTGTTGAGTTTCACGTATCTTTTCATGTCCGCGATGACGGCGGGGTCGGTTATGAGTGTGGATATTTCCTGGAATTTATGTTCCAGTCCCTCCAATTTTTCCAACAAAGAATTTTCAGCCATAAATGTTTTAATCTTTTGATTCAGAGATTATTGCCTTTTCGTTGCGACATTGACGACTTGTTTGGTGCCGCTTCCGAAATTTTACGCGAATTTAATGCTAATTCTTTAATTTCCCAAGTGGTGTTTGAATGGAGGATGGAGGATTCTTGGCATATTTTAGGCTATTGTTGTGTCGAAATTTTTGGTTTTTCTTATTTTTGTGTGAGTTTTAAAGTTTATGTTTCCTTAAATGGGTGTATTACCCTTTGTTTTTATGAGAAAGAAAAATTTATTTTATGCTTCGTTGTTGGCTTGTGGACTTCTTTCCGCATGCGATTCCGGCAATGTCGGTACTACTAATCAATGTGATGTTATGAAAGATTCAACGGCAGGGGTGACTTGCAAAGTGGCGGTCGACTCGATTGTGCGGGTGGGTGAGGGTCCGATATGGGACTATAAGTTTAATCGTTTGCTGTGGATCGACACGCAAGGCAGTCTGATGATCTATACGCCTAGCGACGGAAAGAACCGTGAGATCAAATTGTCGAAGATGATCGGTATGGTGGTTCCTTATCTTGAGGATACCGTGTTGGTCGGCCTAGAGGATGGTATCTACGAACTGGCATTGTCTTCCGGTGCGTTGAAGCTCCTCTGCGACCCTGAAGGCAGGGAAGCGGGCAATCGTTACAATGACGGAAAATGCGATGAAAACGGCCATTTGTGGGTCGGTTCGATGGATAAGGACTGCACGCCGCTGAAGGCTTCGTTTTTCCGTGTGGACTCGAACGGGTCGGGTAGGAAAGTGTTGGGTGAAGTCACCATCTCGAATGGTGTGGCATGGTCGTTGGACGGCAAGACCATGTATTACCAGGACACTCCTACGCGCAAGGTGTCGGCTTTCGACTTCGACGAGGAGGTGGGTGAGATCTCCAACCGAAGGGAGGTCATCTCTCTCCCAGAAGACCTTGGTACGCCTGATGGCAATACGATCGATGCGGAAGGGATGCTTTGGGTGGCCAATTGGGGCGCCGCATGTGTGACCCGTTGGAATCCGCAGACGGGTGAGCTCCTGCAACGGATCGATGTGCCTGCGTTGAATGTCACGGCGATGGCCTTCGGTGGAGAAAATCTGGACGAACTATACATCACGACGGCATCGTTGTATATGCCTGATAGTTGTGCCGCTCAATACCCTGAGGCGGGGAAGATGTTCGTGGTTAAACCGGGTGTGAAGGGTATAAAGAGTAATTATTGGAAACAGGAACGATAAAGATATCGGTTCTGCGGATAGTGTATGCGCCCGACCTTCTTCGGCCGGGCGCATCTTTTAGAGTGATAAACTGATGCGCCTTGGTAGCTTTGCGCATCTCCTTTCATGTTGAAGAGTAATTATTGTTTATTAGATGGTTATTAGGATTGTATTTGGATTGTCCTTGCAAAATATGTCTAGTTTTTGTTTGTCATTTTTTAGAGGGCCGGTGAGCCTTTGGCTCCTGCCTTGACCATTTTTTCCGTCTGAATGGTTCCTGCCGTGTTGATCGACACGTAGTAGATGCCTGCCGGAAGTGCGCTGAGGTCTTTTCGGTAATGGTTGCTGTTGACCTGCTCCTCAAGCATGACGATACCGCTGAGGGAGACGATCCTGACGCTTTCGATCTCCTCGCCGCTGCGGATCTCCACGATGTCTGACACGACGCTAGGGTAGAGGCTGATTGTGTTGGCAAGGGACAATGATTCTCCCGTCAGTTCTCTCTCCAATTCCTCTGCCGCCTTATCTCCTAGGAATTCCCTGAGTTGCTCTTTGATGACCTCCGGACGGTTCATCGCATATTCCTTGATGGATTTTGCAGCGCTTGTGGCCGTTTGCCCTTTGGTGGCGCAGAACTCCTCGTCGATCATGGTGGTGATGCTGTCGAACACCGTCGCGATTCTCTCTTGGGAGAAGGTCGTTTCGAGCTGCTCCATGAAGCGGAGGTAGAACTTCTTCTTGAACTCAGGGTTTTTGCTCAGGTTGGCGAATATCTTCGTCATCCAGTCTTTCTTGGTCGCCCAGTTGTAGGATGCGTTTTCCCCTTGGCACCACTTGATCATGTTGGTCTTGTAGTTCTTGTAGTTGTATAGACCCAAGCCGTAATCCATGTCGAAGAGAATCCAGCGGAACTTGGAGCCCTCTTTCCTTTCCCTCCATATCTTGGTGTTGTTGCCTGGCCAATCCATGTTCACCATGAATTGCTGGATGATCTGGTAGTCTATGTACTCGTCCATGTCCATTCTCTCGCATGCACCGGCAAAATAGTTCTCGTCTTCCGGATTGCTCTCGGAGAGATAATCCACCAGCTCGTTGTATGCTTCCACATCTCCTTTGCTGGCGTAGATGCCCTTTTGGTCGGAGATGACCACCAAATCGATGTCATCCTCGTCGATGCCGTAGTTGGAGGTGACGTAGTCCGCATTGGTGCGCTCGTTCAGGTTCATCAGTCCCATGTACTTGCCGTTGAGGTAGTAGGCGACAGGCTGATAGGCCTGGTAGTCTATGTTCATGCCGATAGCGAAGGTCTGCATGATGCCATCCCTGAAGCGGAGTCCCTTGTGGTCGCTTCCTCCGTTGCGCAGATGAATGGTCTTGTGGTTGATGTCCGGCTTGGAGGCGAAGAAGGCGTAGTCGTAGTATTCCTTGCCTGTCTGCTTGGATGTCTTCAGCGAGAGGGATTTGATGGTCTCCGTGATGGAGCATCCGCCGACGATGGAGGATTCCACCTCGCATGACACCTCCTGCTTCCCGTCCACGATGTATTCGAAGTTGAGCGGGCGTTGCCAATCCTGGTTGTAGTTGCCGTAGCCGCTGCAGTTTTTGTCGCCTTGTATGCCATTCTTTCCTGTGATGTATATGCCTATCATGTCATCGTAGAAGTAGGCGTTCTCCACGGTGAGGGAGACGATCGGGATGGTCAGTCCGCCACACTTCTCGTGTGCGTCGTCGCTGAAGATGTACGAGTGGGTGGTGATGGCGCTGGTGAGCTTATTGGCATGGAAGGCGCGTGCCCGCACACAGGTGTTCTTCCCGATTGAGATGAGGGAGTCGTAGCGGGTGCCGGTTGTCTTGTTTGGCTCACTTCCGTCGATGGTGTAGTAGATTTCCGCCCCCTTCGTGTCGCAGGTGAGGGCAAGTTTGAATGCGCCCTCCTTTATGCCCCCGGTCTCACTGAAGTCGACGGTCACGCATCTGTCGTCTTCCGTCAGTGTCTCGAATGCCTGGCTGTTGGCTTGGCGTGGAGAAGGGTCCATGTAACCGATTGCCCCGGACTCGTCACGTCCGAATGAGACGTGGGCGTCCATTTTGCCATAGGCGATGGAGTCGATGATGACGCCCTCTTTGCTGATGAGGATGTATCCTCCGTCCGCATCCAGTTTGTAAGGTGAGTGTGCGTTTTTGCTATTCTTGTCTGCCTTGCCCGTGTATTGTCCGTCGAACCAGAGCAGGTTGCGGCTTTCGGGTTCCACGTAGTAGTCTTGCTGGATTTCCCATTCCCATTTGAGGGAGTATTTCCCTTTCTTTTTCAGTTTATAGTGGGTGATGGTGTAGGATTTCAGGTTCTCTCGGCATGTTCCGCTGTTCGCGAACTCCACAAAGCCAGAGAAGTTATAGTAGTCGCTATCCATGTAGGTGGATAGGTTGCATGGCATGATTTCGCTGATGCTGATTGCAGGAACGTAGTCGTCCTCTTTCTCGAACACGGCGGTGAAGGAATGGTCTTCCGTGACGCCATTCATGCGTATTGTGTTACCCTCCGTCACGTCCGCCTCGTCACCCTCCCAGTGGGAGAAATGGTAGCCGCAGTTAGGTGTCGCCGTGAATGTTACCGTGTCGGACGGAACGAATTGGTTGCCTTGTTTGTTGGACGAAATGGAACCTCCGTTCTCATCGCTCACGCTCACGTTGATGGTGTAGGTGATGAGCTCGAAGATGGCGGTCAGGCGAAGCTCGCGCGGAAGTCCCTCGATCGTTATGGTCGCCTGATCGGAGTAGTCCCTGTCACCGCTTCTCCATTTGACGAACCGGTATCCCTCGTTCGCCGTGGCTACGAAGGTGGCGGTGTCGTTCCGCTTCAACTCCTCTTTGTCGCATGTGACGCTACCTCCCGAAGTGGGAGATATGGTGAGGTTTAGACGTACGTTCTCCTCTTTCCCTGGCTCCTCTTTGCCGGGTTCTTCTTTCCCTGGTTCTCTTTCCGGTCCTCCGCCTTCTGGTCCACCGCCAGGTTGCTGTGCGAAGATCGTTGTGCATTGAATGCAAAACACAACCATAAGAAACATTCTGATGATGCTCATTCCCCTATCCATGATATAAATATTACTATAAGTTTTATGGCTTTAATACTTTAAATATATGCCGACACTATCCATGTTTAGTGGATAATGTTCTTCTCCCTATCATAAAAATATACGATATGCAATCGATTGATTCACATCATATTAGTCCGCCATTTATAAAATGTCATATGAAACAAACACACACACATCCTATAGATTATAGACGGAGCAAATGTAAAAAATCCCCTTGTCAACTGAAACTGTTTTTCAACGAATATTTGTTGGGTTTCGGCGAAGATGTAAAATTTTAATGTGAAAATATGGAGCAATAATCGTTAACTGTGTATGCGATTGAATGAGTTCTACAATTATTCTTTCCCCTTTTGCTATCTTTTCTTTGGTCAATCCTACAACTCCTTCCATTCATATAAAGGAAGAGTTCACCTACACCCTTATTGAAATCATTTGTTATATTCCGAAGGGGGCTCGGCAGCCATTGAGGATTGACCCTCTTCTCCTTGGCTATAGTGGAAGTTTGTCGCTTGCGCACTATTCATTTCATCCTCATAATCCTCATTTTCCTTGAAATTCTCAACCTGCTCCATCACTTCACGAAACACCTCTGGTATGTACCGAGGAGGATAACCGTTCTTGACCAAACAAATCTTGATATCCAGTTTTAGTTGTTCCCTGACACGCTCATTATTGAGCCAATCGGCAAAGGACGATTTTGCATCAATGATATCTCGAATCTTGCAAGCAAGACTCTTACACTTATCGTTGACAACTATACCATTCACCTCCTTGTCTTCTCCATATTCGAAGTTGTTCTTGTCGCGGAGATGGATAAGAATGTCGTAAAAGGCTTTCTCTTCAAAGGTTAGTCCCAACTTACGGAAACTCTCACGGTCTGCCTGCATTCCTTTTAGGATGTTCAAAGCCTGCTCGGTGGCATTCTTGATAATACTTTCCGCAGTGGCTTCCTGTGTTGCACCAGCCTCTTGTTCTGACAGGAATTTACG
>JAFXPK010000022.1 GCA_017527905.1 Paludibacteraceae bacterium | reverse complement strand
CTTCTCTTTGTTTATGCTATAGCCAATGCCTTTAAATGCTTCTTCAAGCATCTTTTGTGATTCCTTCTCACGTTGCATCAGTTCTTTCATTTCCTGCTGAATGCGAGCCATCTCCTTGGGATAGTCTATCTCCAAATCGTGGTCGATGAACTCGATATACTTGCTTGGCACCAACGTCCAATTGTTCTGTTCAATCTCGTCAATGCTGACGCTGCGATACAGTTCCGGCACAGCAAAGTTGTTGCTGTCTGTACCCTCAGACTGCCACTGATGATAGATGTCTGCCACACGCTGAATCTGCTCCGTAACGAGTTGTACCTTCTTCTTCTGCTCGCCCTTGACAGGGTTCTCGGTCCATTGCCGCAAGTCCATAAAGAGAATTTCGTGCTCCCTATTACGGAGTTCACGACCATGATACTTGCCGCCCTTCTTGCTCTGATTGAGAATCCAGAAAGTAACGCTGATATCCGTTGTGATGAAAAGTTCTCTTGGCAAGATGATAATGGCTTCCACTTTGTCATTCTCTATCAGTTTCTTTCGGATTTCAAGAGCATCGGTGTCGCCCAATGCACCATTGGCCAACAAGAATCCTGCAACACCCGAAAGTGGCTTCAGGTGAGAAAGCATGTGCAGAATCCAGGCATAGTTGGCGTTGCTCTCTGGCGGTGTATCGTAGTCTGTCCAACGAGAGTCATTCTTCAAGTTATCATTATACCAACCTTTCAAGTTGAATGGAGGATTGGCCATGATATAGTCGAAATACAATCCCTTATGCAGGTCATTGGTGAAAGAGGAATCGCTTTCAGAACCCAAATTATGGCTGATACCACGGAGTGCGAGGTTCATCTTTGCCAAACGATAAGTAGCAGCCTCCTTCTCCTGACCATATACATTGATACGGCTAATGTCGCCTTGTTTGGCTTTCACAAGGTCAGTACTCTGAATAAACATACCACCAGAGCCACAACACGGATCATACAATGTGCCATCGAACGGCTCGATAACAGTAGCGATGAGCTGAACGACATCATGTGGGGTATAGAATTCGCCTTCCTCCTTTGTCGCATTGACGGCAAACTCTTTCAAGAAATACTCATACACGCGGCCTATCAGGTCTTTCTCTTCACCAAACGTCTTATGGCTGATTTTGTTGACCTCGTCCACAATCTTCTTCATGTCATTGGCTCCAAGGTTGCGCTGGGTGAATGTGCCTTCCACGAAACAACCCTTCAGCGTAGGATTCGTTTCGCCAATACTACGCAAAGCGGTATCAAGAGCCACATTCAGTTGAGGTGCAGCCGTATTGATAATGGTCGACCAGCGAGCCTCTACAGGCAAATCGAAAGTACCATCGGCAAAAGTGGCATCATCAAAGAAAGCCTTGATGATCTCCTCGTCATCAGGGTCAAGTCCTTCCTCAATGAGCTTTTGGCGCAACTTCGCCACGCCATCCTCGTATTTCTCACCCATAAAGCGAAGGAACACGAGTGTAAGCATCATGTCGCGCTTCTCAAAGAACGATCCTGAGTTCTTCGCTTGTCTCAATATATCCCTGCACTTGAAAAGAATATTGTCAAGATTGAGAGTTTCTTCTTTTGCTTTCTTTGCCATACTGTTATCTTCCAATTTTCAGTCACAATGTATTGTGCTTATATTTTTTGTAAATATACGATTTATAATGAGAAAAAGGTGCGCCCCTTTAAGAAACGCACCTTCATTCCATTATATTTCCCCTCTTTTAGTACTCGAACCTTCCGAATTCGCTCTCGATGACCAGCTGCGTCTTGTCTGACTTCTCCACGAAGCCGACGATCTGCGCGTCGATGCCGAAGGATTGGGAGATGCGGATGATATCCTCCGCCTTCTCTTTCGGCAAATAGATCTCGAAGCGATGGCCCATGTTGAAGACCTTGTACATCTCTTGCCAGTCTGTGCCGGACTGCTCCTGAATGGTCTTGAACAATGGAGGAACAGGGAACATATTGTTCTTCGTGATCTTCACGTTCTCCACGAAATGGAGCACCTTGGTCTGCGCACCGCCGGAGCAGTGTATCATGCCGTGGATGGAAGAACGATGGGTGTCGAGGATTTTCTTGATGACCGGCGCATAGGTGCGGGTAGGGGAAAGAACCATCTTTCCTGCGTTGACAGGGCAGTTCTCAACTGCGTCCGTCAGTTTCAGCTTGCCTGAGTAGACCAGTTCGTCCGGAACCGCCGCATCGAAGCTCTCCGGGTATTTCTTAGCCAAGTATTTGGCGAATACATCGTGGCGGGCGGAGGTCAGTCCGTTGCTTCCCATACCTCCGTTGTACTCCTTCTCGTAGGTGGCTTGTCCGTAGGAGGCGAGTCCCACAATGACGTCACCCGCCTGGATATTGGCGTTGTCGATCACGTCGGCGCGTTTCATGCGGCAAGTGACGGTGCTGTCCACGATGATGGTGCGGACCAAGTCGCCCACGTCTGCCGTCTCACCGCCTGTCGCATAGACGCCCACGCCCATCTCGCGGAGTTCCGCTAAGAGCTCGTCCGTTCCGTTGATGATGGCCGAGATGACCTCACCGGGCACCAGCAACTTGTTGCGTCCGATGGTGGAGGAAACCAGGATGTTGTCCGTCGCACCCACGCAAAGCAGGTCGTCGATGTTCATGATCAGCGCGTCTTGGGCGATTCCCTTCCATACGGAGAGGTCTCCCGTCTCTTTCCAATAGAGGTAGGCGAGGGATGATTTCGTGCCTGCCCCGTCCGCATGCATGATGTTGCAGTACTCCGGGTCACCCCCTAAGATATCAGGGATAATCTTGCAGAACGCTTTAGGGAAAATACCTTTGTCGATGTTTTTGATCGCGTTGTGTACATCCTCCTTGCTGGCCGACACTCCACGCAGATTGTAACGTTGATCGCTCATAGCATCTATTTCATTATGTTATATTCTTAAACTTACTTGTGCGTCGTTTCCGCAGTGCTCTACCGCTACGGAAAGACGTCGCAAAGTTACTTAAAAAAACGGGATAGTGCTCCCTGATTTTTCTTTTTACTTAATTTTTGTGGAGAATAGGGTTTTCGCGGGTGATGGCACACTGCCTTCCTTCCTTGTTCCTTTTTCTTAGCTTCGCCCTTTATTTGCGACAAGTTGAAACAATACAAACTGTTTATAATCCGGATTATAATCCGAACCTTTCCCTCAAAACATCCTTGGCAGGAAGAGTCTTTATTTCCCCATCTTTCGAAATGACAACATCTTCTCCCCGCAATGCCTTCTCCAGAAGCATTTTGCGTTCTGACTTACGTAGACCTTCGTCGATTTTTTTTCGCAATTGTTCTATCTCATTCTCTTCCATATGCTTGTGATTTTTTCGTAAGTAACCTTGTTCTCAACAATATTTTCCTTGTTTTTCCCTCCCATTGCAACCAACTGTGCTAATGTGTTATTGTTGTCATACAAAAGCCAGTCGTCAACAATGGGCATAAAGATTTCAAAAAGATTTTTTAATCCCTTGTGGTAGCGTCGAGAAATGACATCCGGAGGAATGTCGTGACCTCCTTCGCTAACGCGTTTTGCCACCCGATTCTTTGCCAGAGAGGGTGAATCAATCCAAAAGAAGAGAAGCATGACAGAATATCCTAGAGACTGTGCTTTCTTTACGAGATTCAGATACGATCTTGTTGCAAGTGTTGTCTCTATTGAAAACGTCTCTCCTTTTTCTAGTAACATTGCTATTCGGTTTAGCATCAAGCGACCTGCTTCAACTGCAACTGCATCAACATTGAAAGGTGACAATCCCTTGGCTATTTCATCAGCATTTACAAATTCCTTGCAGTTCAACATCTCTGGCAGTACTGTATAAGATGCTGTCGTCTTTCCTGCTCCATTGCATCCTGCTATTATATATAATCTTTTCATGATTTTTATCCTTGAAATAGCATTTACATAAATACAAAAATAGTTATATCCCGCTAAACCACCAACCCACAACTGAAATATATTTTGCCAATTTCTGCCAAATCATCGCACTAAGACTTAACCATAAGGCTCCTCATTTATTCATATGCGATGTTTGGAGTTTGCTGGGGGTGAAAGTTTTTTCCCCGGATGGGTGAGTTTGTAGATGTTTTTTTGCGTGTTATTTGGAATTTGGTATTACTTTTGCATAATCTAACAAGTATAATGTGTAAGAAATGATCTGGAACGAGACGGTAGAATGTATGGACCGGCAGCGCCTAAGGGATTTGCAGAGTGTCCGATTAAAGAGAGTGGTCGAAAGGGTGTATCACAATTGTGAGCCTTATCGCAAACGAATGCAGGAGGCAGGTGTGTCTCCAAGTGATATCAATGGCATAGAAGACATCCACAAGTTGCCTTTTACGTCCAAGCAAGATTTGCGCGATTACTATCCTTACGGTTTGTTATCCTCCCCGTTGTCTGAAATCGTACGAATCCACGCCTCTTCCGGTACGACAGGAAAGCCGATCGTGGTCGGTCTGACGCGTAATGACCTCTCCGTATGGTCGGAGGTCGGTGCCCGTTGCCTGACAGCCTTCGGGTTGGGAAAGAACGATACGGTGCAGGTGGCCTATGGCTACGGATTGTTCACCGGTGGTTTGGGCGCCCATGCGGCGGTGGAGAATATCGGTGGAACGGTGATTCCTATCTCCAGTGGTAATACCCAGAAACAGATTTTGATGATGCGTGACCTCGGTGCGAAAGCGCTCGCCTGCACGCCTTCTTACGCGATGTATTTGGCGGAGGCGATGGAGGCATCCGGCTACCCAAGAGAGGACTTCCAACTGCGTGTCGGCGTCTTCGGCGCGGAGCCTTGGACGGAGGAGATGCGTCGCACCATCGAGGCGAAATTGAACATTAAAGCATATGACATATATGGTTTGACGGAGATCATGGGTCCGGGCGTGGGCTACGAGTGCGAATGCCAGCATGGTACTCACCTGAACGAGGACCACTTCTTCCCGGAGATCGTGGATCCTGAGACGGGCGAGCCGTTGCCGGAAGGTTCCCACGGTGAGTTGGTGTTCACGACACTGACCAAGGAGGGTATGCCTCTGATCCGTTTCCGCACGCATGACCTCACCGCTCTGCATTACGAGAAGTGCGCCTGCGGACGTACGTTGGTGCGCATGGATAAGATCATGGGCAGGTGCGACGATATGTTGATCATAAGGGGTGTGAACGTCTTCCCTTCACAGATCGAGTCTGTCCTTTGCGAGGCGGAGGAGTTCGAGCCGCATTTCTTCATCACGGTAGACCGTGTCAACAACACGGATACCTTCGAGGTGAAGGTGGAGGTTAAGCCAGAGTATTACAAGGATGATATGAAGGGTATGTTGGAGTTGAAGAAGTCCATCACCCATAAGATACAGAACGTGATAGGCATCATGCCTGACGTCAAACTGGTGGAGCCTCGTTCCATCGAGAGAAGCGAGGGCAAGGTGAAGCGTGTGCTCGACAAACGTGTGTTTAAAAACTAATGGTATTATTAATTCTATTTTGAATATGGCTAACGATAATATGATAGTGAAGCAATTGTCCGTGTTCTTGGAGAACAAGACGGGACGGTTGAATCATGTGGCTGAGATATTAGGTAAGGAAGGTATTAACATGACGGCTTTCAGCGTGGCTGACAACTCCGACTTCGGCATCCTCCGTGTGATTGTGCACGAGCCGGAACGTGCCGCCAAAATCCTTCGTGATCACCTTTTTGCGGTCTCCCTTACCGATGTTATTTGCTTGAAGATCAGTAATAAAGCTGGTTCCCTTTCCTCTGTCCTCTCCATCTTGGAGAAGGAGGATATCTACATCGAGTATATGTACGCCTTTTCCGAGGGCGACGACGCGAATGTGGTGATCCGTCCGGACAAGTTCGAGGAGTGCTTGGATGCTCTGAAGCGGAATAACATCGTGATGTGGAATCGCGAGCAGATTGTCTAATAGGATGGTGGAGGGTGTCCGTTCACCCTCTCCAACCTGTTTTTGTATCCTCTAAGGGATGATGGTTTTTACGGTGGAATCGAGTGTATTAAAGGACAAGGACTTCCGCATGTATTTGTGGGTCTTGTTGTTATGCGTGCTAACTGTTTTCGGCTCGTATGATCCTACAGTGTGGCTTTTGGAGGTTGCTCCCGCCTTGCTGGGTATCCTTGCTATCCTTATTTTGATAGCCAGAGGGGTGCATTTCCCGCCGTTTCTGAATGCCATCTTTATCATTCATGCGTTCATCCTTACGGTGGGTGGCTATTTCTCGTATGCCCGGGTGCCGCTGTTTAATCCTGACGATTTCTTGGGGCAAACATTGGGGTGGACCCGCAACAATTATGACAAATTGGGCCATTTCATGCAGGGTTTTACCCCTTATTTGGCTTGTAGGCAACTGCTTGCCGTGAGGGGTGTTAGGCAGACAGGATTCTTCCCTATCTTCCTTGCGGTGAGTGTCTCCCTTGCGGTGAGTGCGCTCTATGAGTTGATCGAGTATTCCACTTGCGTCTTCTCCGTGGATGGCGCTGATGATTTTGTGGGGTCTCAAGGGGATCCGTTTGATACGCAGACTGATATGTTGGGCGCTTTCATCGGGGCTTTGGCCGCTGTCTTTATTTTCCTGAAATTCCGTTGGAGGACAAACTTAAATTCTTGTGATGAGACTGGTTGCTAATATATTTTTATCTATTTCATTACTCTTTTGGGGGGTGATGGGCGTGTGGGCCTCCGAATCGGACTCGTTGCCAGCGTTGCGTTCTGACTCTTTGGCGATCTCTGATTCTCTGTCCAGTGCCGTACGGAAGGATTCCGTATCCTCTGCTGATAAGGCTTCTAAAGCAAAGGCGGCAAAGGATTCCTCTCTCTTGGCGTTGAAGAATAGGCCGGTCTATTGTTGGCATTCGGATGGTGCTTTAGGTTTCCGCCGTGAAGCTGATCTGGATACGACGATGGATCGTTTCTATATTAATGATCCTGCGCTTAGGAAAACGATTAACTTGCAGACTTTAGGTAATTTGGGCTCCCCGTCCCAGTCGGCGATTTTCGCGGATCGCACGTCCAAAACTAACTTCTTGTTCTTCCGCCCATACCAGTCTTATTATAAGTCGATGGCGGACGTGTTGCATTTCAACACGAAGGATCCTTTCTCTATGCTTGAATATTATGGCGGAGGTTCCCATAACAGGGATAATCGTTACATCGACGGATTTTTTACGGTGAATGCGAACTCAAAGCTTAATTTCGGTCTCTATGGAAACTGGGCGAAGGCTTATGGTTCTTACCTTTCGTTGTCCACGAAATACCACAACGCGGGCTTCTTCTCATCATATGTGGGTGGAAGCTTCGAATACATGGCCGCCGTCTCGTTCAATGGCTTCGAATCGTACGAAAATGGCGGTTTCATCGATGATAGATATATTACGGATCCGAAAAATACGGGTAATATGGATCCCGTGAACGTGCCTGTCCATTTCACGGATAACTCGTGGAATAGGGTGCACAATTGGAATGCCTACCTGAACCTCAAGAAACATTTCGGGTTCGATAGGGAAGTCCCTGTCGCCCAAGACTCGTTCACCTATGAGTTCGTTCCTGTCACCTCTATCGTTTATACGTTTGATATGGAGAGCGATTGGCGGCGTTATATCGTGAATAATCTCACTGTGGGTGGTGTCAAGGCGGATAGTTTTTATCATGTGTATGGCTTGAATGACAAGTTCTTGTGTGACTCTTTGCGTACGATGGATTCGACCCGTTTCTGGCAATTGAAACAGAATGTGGGTATTACGCTGAACGAGGAGTTTAACCGATTGATGAGGTTCGGATTGGCCGGCTATATGGCTTTCGACGTGAAGAAGTATACTTATTTGGATAGGGAGAAGTCTTTGGCCTCTGGTCCGACCACCCATGAGAATGATTCCTTGGGCTTTTTGCTGAATCCTCAGTATAGTGTGACGTATAGACGGAAATTGGGTGTCGGCGCGAATCTGTCGAAACATGCGGGGGAGGCTTTCACCTACGATTTCTTCGGTGAATACTACTTTTTGGACGAAAAGGAGAAGGCGGGTAGCCTTAATCTGGGCGGAAAACTCTCAAGTAAGGCCAATTGGGGCAAACAACGTGTGGAAATTGAGGCGAACGCCCGATATGACCGTGAATGCCCTGATTTCTTCGAGGAATATTACTTCTCGAACCATATATCTTGGGTGAGGGACTTCGATTATAAGAATACGCTGACGGTCGATGGTTCCCTTCGTTTCCCTTCGTTCTCTTTTTATGATAAATTGGGTCTTTCCGCATCTGTGGTGCTGAAGAACCTTTCGAATTATATCTATTGGGACAAAAATGCGTTGCCTTGCCAGCACGACGGTACTATCCAGTTGTTGTCTTTCGCCCTTGGTGAAAGGATGTGCGTATGGCGTTTCCACTGGGACAATGATCTGGTCTTCCAAAAATGTAGCGAGGAGGATGTGCTTCCTCTGCCTGCTTTGAACTGGTATACGACCGCTTACTTGCGCTTCGATAAGTTGTTCCATGTGCTGAATATACAGGTCGGGGTGGATGCTCGTTGGAATTCCGCCTATTATGCGCCGAACTATATGCCTGCCACGGGTCAGTTCTTCTTGCAGAACCCGGATGACGCTTCTTATCAAAAGTATGGCGACTATTTGTTTATGGACGCATACTTGAATTTCCAACTGAAACGGGTTCGTTTCTATTTGCAGATGAATCACTTGAATAGGCTGTGGACCAACAATCATAACTCCTTGTATATGCGGGGTTATGCGATGGAACCGTCTTATTTGAAGTTCGGCCTTTCCGCGGTACTGGGCCATTGATCCTATTTTAATTCTTGTTTTTGGAGGGATGCTTATGAATGCTGAACAGCAACGGATATTATCTTTGCGTGAAGAGTTGAATCGTCACAATTACGATTATTATGTCTTGTCCAATCCTACCATTTCCGATTTTGAGTTCGACCAAAAAATGAGGGAGTTGCAGGATTTGGAGGCTCTCCACCCTGAATTGGACGACCCGAATTCACCCTCCCGACGTGTGGGAAGTGACCTTTCCATCGAGTTTAAGCAGGTAAAACACCAATATCCGATGCTCTCCTTAGGCAACACCTATTCACAGTCTGAGGTGGCGGATTTCTTCGACCGTGTCAGCCGCGGCTTGGGTGGCGCGCCCTTCGAGATTGTTTGCGAGCTGAAGTATGATGGCACGTCCATCTCCTTGGTCTATGAAGAGGGTAGGCTCGTACGCGCGGTGACCCGTGGCGACGGTGAAAAGGGCGATGACGTGACTGAAAATGTCCGCACGATCCGTACGATTCCTTTGATTCTTTCGGGTGACGGATACCCGTCCAATTTCGAGATACGCGGTGAAATCCTCATGCCTTGGGCTTCGTTCGAGGAGCTGAACCGTAAGCGCGCGGAGCAGGAGGAGCCTCTCTTCGCTAATCCAAGGAATGCCGCTTCGGGCTCCCTAAAGCAACAGAACTCCAAGATTGTGGCGGAACGAAAGCTGGATTCTTATCTCTATTATCTGTTGGGCGAGGAATTGCCTGCCGATACCCACTATGATAACTTACAGGCAGCCAAGTCATGGGGCTTCAAGGTGTCGGACGCGATGCGTAAGTGCCGAACCTTGCAGGAGGTGTTCGATTTCATCAACTACTGGGATACCGAACGGAAGAACCTTCCCGTGGCGACCGATGGTATTGTTTTGAAAGTCAATTCTATAGCTCAACAAAAAGAGCTGGGATATACATCCAAGACCCCGCGCTGGGCGATCGCCTACAAGTTCCAGGCGGAACGTGCTTGCACTAGGCTCAATTCCATCTCCTATCAGGTGGGAAGGACGGGTGCGATCACTCCTGTGGCGAATTTGGACCCTGTCCAGTTGTCTGGCACGGTGGTGAAGCGAGCATCCTTGCATAATGCCGATTTCATCGAGAGTTTGGACCTCCATATCGGTGATATGGTCTACGTCGAAAAAGGCGGTGAAATCATCCCTAAGATTGTGGGCGTTGATATGGATGCGAGGTCAAACAGCGGTGAAAAGGCCCTTTTTGTGGATGTCTGCCCTGAATGTGGCGCGAAGTTGGTTCGTATGGAGGGGGAAGCCGCCCATTACTGTCCTAACGATGAGGCTTGTCCGCCTCAAATCAAGGGAAAAATGGAGCACTTCGTCAGCCGTAAGGCGATGAACATCAACATCGGTGAGGAGAGCATAGATTATTTCTATAGAAAGGGTCTGTTGAAGGATTCGTCGGACTTCTATTCGTTGAAGGAGAGCGACCTCTCCGGTTTGGAGCGATGGGGCGCACAGAGTGCTAAGAATCTGGTGGATAGCATCGCCGATTCCAAAAATGTGCCTTTCGACCGTGTTTTATTCGCCTTGGGTATCCGCTATGTGGGTGCTACGACAGCCAAAAAATTGGCGAGTGAACTGCGTTGCATAGAGGAGATCGAGACGGCTAGCTTTGATAGATTGGTGCAGGTCGATGAGATCGGTGACCGTATCGCCTTGAGTATCATGGATTATTTCCGTAATCCAAAGAATGTGGCTTTCGTCAACCGCTTGAAGGATGCTGGTCTCCAATTCGCGATGAAGGACGAGGAGAACCGTCTGAGCGACTCCCTGGGAGGCAAAAGCTTCGTCATCAGCGGAACGTTCGAGCGTCATTCGAGGGATGAACTAAAGGAGTTGATCGAGCGTCATGGGGGCAAAAATGTCTCTTCCATATCCTCGAAAACAGATTATCTTTTGGCGGGCGCGAATATGGGTCCCGCTAAGCTGGAAAAGGCTCAAAAGTTAAATATTAAGATGATTTCGGAGTCAGATTTCGAAAAAATGATTGCGGAAGTCTGAAAATGACTATATTTGCACATCCGTTGTGCGGACGTATTAATGATGGGACCCATGTTTTTTGAACTGAAAAGGAAATACATCGAAAGTTGCGCCAAGTCTTTCATCAAGAAAGCAAAGCAAACACGTGAAAAAAAGTTCGTCAATTGGAACGACGTGAAAAGCGTTGTCCTTTTGTTGGACGCTGAGCATATTAACCATGCTAAATTGTCGAAATTGTATCAGATGGTTTCCGATAAAAAGGCGAAAATTTGGTGCATGATTCCCAAGTATGACCCTCGCACGGGTGATTCCGAGAATGTATACTTTTTCGACACGAAATCCATCTCCTTCTTGGAGAAACCGAATAATATCATAACTGGAAAGTTTGTTTCCGTCTCGTATGATGTCCTGATCGACCTGACAAGGAAGGAGTCGTTGCCGCTTAAGTATTTGGCGTCAATCTCTTCCGCCCATTGTAAGTGTGGGCTGGATAAGCCTTTTTACGATTTCTATGATTTGCGGATGTCCATGCAGGGCAACCCGACGGAGGAACAATTATTGGAACAAATATTATTTTACCTTAAGACAATAGGGACAAAGGCGTAATTTTTGTTATCTTTGCGCCTGAAAGATAGTTTTAAGATAGTCTATGGTACAGACGAAGTTTACAGGTTTGGGAATCGCTTTGATAACCCCATTCAAAGAGGATGAGAGTGTCGATTTTGATGCGCTGGGTAGGTTGTTGGACTATCAGTTGCAGAACGGAATCGATTATTTGGTCGTGTTGGGTACTACGGCTGAAACGCCAACGTTGACTGATGACGAGAAAACAAATATCATCCGATTTGTGCAGAATAAGGTGAAAGGCTCAGTGCCTATTGTGTTGGGCTTGGGTGGTAATTGCACCAGAGCGGTTGTCGAAAAACTTAAAAACGACGATTTCACCGGCATTGATGCTATTCTTTCCGTTGTGCCTTATTATAACAAACCTTCTCAGGAGGGTATGTACCAGCATTATAGGGCGATTGCCGAGGCTTCTCCTGTGCCGGTCATCATGTATAACATACCCGGTAGGACAGGCGTTAATATGCAGGTCGATACCACCATCCGCTTGGCTCGTGAGTTCGATAAGATCATTGCCATCAAGGAGGCGAGCGGCAATATGGACCAAATCAACGATATCATCAAAAGAAAACCTAAGGATTTCATGGTCATTTCGGGCGATGACGGTATCACCTATCCTCTGATTACGATGGGTGCGCAGGGCGTTATCTCCGTCATCGGCAATGCTTTCCCTAAGGAGTTCGGTCGTATGGTAAGACTTTCATTACAAGGTGATTATGAGTCCGCAAGACAGATCCATCAAAGGTTCACGGATCTTTTCGACCTCTTGTTTGTGGACGGTAACCCTGCGGGTGCTAAGTGTATGCTTTCCTTGATGGGCTATATACAGAATAAACTCCGTTTGCCACTTGTGCCGACACGTATGGTGACCTACGATAAAATCCGCGAGGTGTTGAACGGCCTGAATATCAAATGTTAGCGTTTCCATCGGATTTTTTCCATGCGTTACTTGATATGTTTTTCATATAAGGGAACTAACTATCATGGATGGCAAATCCAACCGAATGAGGTGACCGTCCAGTCTGTCCTCACTTCCTCTCTTTCTTTGGTCTTGCGTAAGGAGATCGAGTTGGTGGGTGCGGGTAGAACCGATGCGGGGGTCCATGCCAAACGGATGTTCGCACACTTCGATTTTGACGGTGAAATCGCTGATTTTGAATCACTCTCGAATAAATTGAATAGCCTCTTGCCTTGCGATATATCCGTGTTCGGGGTGAAAAGGGTGGCGGATGATTTCCATGCCCGTTTCGACGCTAAGTCGAGGACGTATAAGTATTACATTTCCAGAAGGAAAAATCCGTTTTTGAGCGATTTGTCCGCAAAAATGACCTTCCCCCTTGATGTGGAGAGGATGAATGAGGCGGCTAAGACGCTCTTCGATTATACAGATTTCACTAGCTTCAGCAAGGTCCATACGGACGTGAAGACGAATAATTGTAGGATCATGCGCGCTGAGTGGGGCTATGAGGAGGATTGCCTCGTCTTTACGATTCAGGCTGACCGCTTCCTCCGAAATATGGTGCGGGCTATCGTCGGCACTATGTTGGAGGTGGGGAAGGGGAAACTGGATGTGCGTGGCTTCAGACGCATCATTGAGGAGAAGAACCGCTGTTCGGCTGGTACCTCCGCCCCTGCGGAAGGTCTCTTCTTGTGTGATGTGGAGTACTGATGACGGGTGTCGCCTCTGTGTTATTACGTTGATTTATTGTAAATTGCCTAAATACTTCGCATATGGAACAGATTCCCATGGTTGACTTGAAAAGTCAGTACTTGAAGATAAAGGACGAGGTGGATGCGGCCATTCAGGAGGTCTTGGACTCGACTGCTTTCGTGAGGGGTGAGTCTGTGTCCCGTTTCCAACGTCACTTTGAGGAGTATCTGGGTATAAAACATGTCGTTCCTGTGGGAAATGGCACGGATGCGTTACAGATCGCATTGATGGCTTTGGGCTTACGCCCTGGTGATGAGGTCATTACGCCAACTTTTACGTTTATCGCTACCGCTGAGGTCGTTGCCTTGTTGGGACTGACGCCTGTGGTAGTGGATGTGGATCCACATACTTTCTGCATGACGGCCGAAGCTGTCGAAAAGGCTATCACCCCAAAAACGAAGGCGGTGGTGCCCGTTCATCTGTTCGGTCAAAACGCGGAGATGGAGGCCATCCTCAAATTGGCGGAAAAACACCATCTTTTTGTCGTGGAGGATGCATGCCAATCCATCGGTTCGGAGTATCATTTCTCCGATGGAATCGTGAAAAAATCGGGTTGCATGGGCCATATCGGTTGTACTTCCTTCTTCCCTTCCAAGAACTTGGGCTGTTTCGGAGATGGTGGTGCGCTCTTTACGGATGATGACGAATTGGCGGCTGCCGCCCGATCTATCGCTAACCATGGGATGACAGTGCGTTATCATCATGATCGGGTGGGGGTGAATTCCCGCCTGGATAGTATCCAAGCGGCTGTGTTGGATGTGAAACTGAAGCATTTGGATGAGTATGTCGCCAATCGACGTGCCGCCGCTGCCTTCTATGATGCGGCGTTGTCGGACATGCCTCAGATCACTATCCCTCGGAAGTCCACTCGCTCTACTCATTCGTACCATCAATATACGATCCAGGTGCCGGAGGAAAAGAGGAATGCACTTCAAAATTTTTTGAGGGAGAATGGTATTCCTTCTATGATATATTATCCAATTCCATTACATTTGCAAAAGGCTTACGCGGATGCCCGTTACAAGGAGGGGGATTTCCCCGTGGCGGAGCGTCTGTCGAAGGTTGTATTGTCTTTGCCGATGCATTCGGAATTGAAGGAGGATGTCTTGTCGTTCATGACGGATAAGATACGCACTTTCTTCTCCGTTGGATGATATGAGGTTTGTTATGAGATGTTTATATTGAATTTTAATTAATAGTATAGAGAGAATATGGCTTTTAAGAGAAGTATTGTGATTACGGGCGGTGCTGGTTTCATCGGTTCTCACGTTGTTCGTTTGTTTGTGAATAAATATCCTGATTATAAGATTATTAACTTGGATAAGTTGACTTATGCGGGTAATTTGGCGAACCTGAAGGACGTGGAGAATAAGCCGAACTACAAGTTCGTGAAAATGGATATCTGCGATTTCGGCGCTTTCTATAAGCTGATGCAGGATGAAAAAATCGATGGAATCATCCATTTGGCGGCTGAAAGCCATGTCGACCGTTCCATCAAGGATCCATTTACCTTCGCGAAAACCAATGTGATGGGTACCCTTTCTCTCTTGCAGGCCGCTAAATTGTATTGGGAGTCTTTGCCGGAAAAGTATGAGGGGAAACGCTTCTACCATATCTCGACCGACGAGGTGTATGGCGCTTTGCGGATGACTCATCCTGAAGGTATCGAACCTCCGTTCTCGACCACTGCCTCCAGCTCTGAGCACCATCTGGCCTATGGCGAGGATTTCTTCTATGAGACGACCAAGTATACCCCTCACTCTCCATATTCCGCTTCGAAGGCTGGTTCCGACCACTTCGTGCGCGCTTTCCACGATACGTATGGTATGCCTACCATCGTGACGAACTGCTCGAACAACTATGGTCCGTATCAGTTCCCTGAGAAGTTGATTCCTTTGTTTATCAATAATATACGTCATAAGAAACCGTTGCCTGTATATGGCAAGGGGGAGAATGTGCGCGACTGGTTGTTCGTTGAGGATCATGCCCGCGCCATCGATACGATTTTCCATAATGGGAAGGTGGCCGAGACGTACAATATCGGTGGCTTTAACGAGTGGAAGAACATCGATATCATCAAGGTGGTGATCAATACGGTGGATCGTTTGCTGGGACGCGAGGAAGGGGAAGATATGAACCTGATTACCTTTGTGACAGACCGTTTGGGACATGACGCCCGTTATGCCATCGACTCTACCAAACTGCAGAAGGAATTGGGCTGGGAACCAAGCCTGCAATTTGAGGAGGGAATCGAAAAAACGGTGAAGTGGTACCTCGATAACCAGGAGTGGATGGATAATATCACAAGTGGCGAATACGAGAAGTATTACGAGGATATGTACAAGGGCAAATAATAGACCTTTCGGGATGTTTGAATAGACTTCGCAAAACGGGGAAAAAACATAGTCTATGTTTTTGTAATATTGTCGATTTGTAGTAAATTTGCATACTCCTTCGGTGTGTAGGGCGCTGTGTTGCCCTTGCCGATGGGGTGGCTTAAGGGTATGTGTTTCTTCGTTTCATGGTGGATTTGTTTTCGGGTGAGCATTGAAATTATATACCTCAAATATTTGGAATTGTCTGTAAGTGAGGGATTTGTATTGTCTTACATGTTACTCACGATAACGAAGTTTTTGCCCAAATTTATCCGATAACATGTCTTTTATTCATGAAACCGCTGTTGTGGACGAAGGTTCCGTGATTGGTGAAAACGTGAAAATATGGCATTTTTCCCATGTCATGTCTGGCGCTCGCATAGGCGACAACTGCAATATCGGGCAAAATGTGGTGGTTTCACCTGACGTGAGAATCGGCAATAATGTGAAAATCCAGAATAACGTTTCCGTCTATACGGGCGTTATCTGCGAGGACGATGTCTTTTTGGGTCCTTCCATGGTCTTCACCAACGTCATCAATCCGAGAAGTTTTGTGAACCGGAAGTCTGAATTTAAGCGGACTTTGGTGAGAAAAGGGGCTTCGATTGGTGCGAATGCGACGGTCGTTTGTGGCGTTGAAATCGGCGCTTATGCGATGGTGGGTGCAGGAACGGTGGTGACGAAGGATGTGAAGCCTTTCGCTCTAGTGGTCGGGAATCCGGGCAGACAAATCGGCTGGGTGAGCGAATATGGTCACCGTTTGACCTTTGACGAGACGGGAAGGGCTGTTTGCCCGGAAACGAATTCCTCCTACGAGTTGAGGAATGGATTGGTTAGTAAAATCGATTGATTTCATGGTTAGATTTGCTGTTGTTGGTTATGGTCACATCGGGAAACGCCATGCGGAGATGATCCGCAGGAATCCTGATGCCGAATTGGTGGCGGTATGCGATGTTTTGCCGAAGGAGAAGGTGGATTTCACGGATGACCTTCCGTATTTCACCTCTATCGAGGATTTGCTGGCTTCTGGGCTGCAGATCGATGTGGTAAACATCTGTACGCCGAACTTCTTCCACGCTCCATATGCGTTGATGGTCCTGGAAACCAGGCGGCATGTGGTCATCGAAAAGCCTATCGCTTTGAGCAAGGCGGATGCGGAAAAGTTGGTCTCCAAATCCTTGGAGGTCTCCAGAAAAGTATTCTGCGTGATGCAGAACCGCTATTCCCCGCCTTCCGTGTGGTTGAAGCAGATGATGACGGAGAAGCGGCTGGGCAAGATCTTCATGGTCCAGTTGAATTGCTTCTGGAACCGGGACGAACGTTATTACAAGAAGGGAAATTGGCACGGGGATGGACGTCTGGACGGCGGAACTCTCTTCACTCAATTTTCCCATTTCATCGATATCATGTATTGGCTGTTCGGCGATATCACCAACATCGTCGGTCATTTCAATGATTTCTCTCATAAGGATTTGACCGATTTCGAGGATAGCGGGGTTGTCACGTTCGATTTCATGAACGGTGGCATGGGCTGCTTGAATTATTCCACTGCGGTGTGGGACACCAACTTGGAGAGCAGCATCACTATCGTCGGTGAAAAGGGTACGGTCAAGGTGGCCGGACAATACATGAACGAGGTGGTCTATTGCCATGTGCAGGATTACGAGATGCCTGAGTTGGCGCCTAGCAATCCGCCGAACGACTATGGTGCGTATAAGGGTTCTGCCCAAAACCATCACCTGGTCATAAAGAATGTGATTGATACTTTGCAAAATGATAATTCCATCACAACCAATGTGTTGGAGGGTTTAAAAGTTGTTGACATCATCGAACGGATCTATGCGGTCCGCGATGGGGTCTGGTCAAAGCGTGTTTAGTTATGAGAGATTTTAAGGATTTGAGGATTGCTGTCGCAGGTACAGGATATGTGGGATTGAGTATCGCCACATTATTGGCTCAGCATCACTCTGTTGTTGCTGTGGATGTGATACCGGAAAAGGTTGATCTGATCAATAATCGCAAGTCACCGATTCAGGATGATTATATCGAAAAGTATTTGGCGGAAAAACCTTTGGATTTGAAAGCCACTTTGGATGGGGCTTCCGCCTATAAGGATGCTGATTATGTCGTAATCGCCGCTCCTACGAATTATGACCCTGTGAAGAATTATTTTGACACGAGTCATGTGGAGGAGGTGATAGACCTTGTACTGGAAGTGAATCCGGATGCGGTGATGGTGATTAAATCGACCATCCCGGTAGGTTACACGCGTAATCTGTATGTCCGCTATGCGAAGAAGTTCGCCGAAACGGCTAGCCTTGCGGGGAAGAAGTTCAATTTGTTGTTCTCTCCAGAGTTCTTGCGTGAAAGCAAGGCGCTCTACGATAACTTGTATCCTTCCCGAATCATTGTGGGATATCCGAAAATCATAGACATCCCGGCTTTCAAGGAGGAGAATGATGCGATCCGTATGGTGGCTAATGACCATGCGGAGGAGTATGCGAGAACTTTCGCCGCTCTTTTGCAGGAGGGGGCCTTGAAGGAAGACATCGATACGCTCTTTATGGGTATGAAGGAGGCGGAGGCGGTGAAGCTTTTCGCTAATACGTATTTGGCGCTCCGTGTCAGCTATTTCAACGAGTTGGATACTTATGCGGAGGTGAAGGGCTTGGATGCGCAGGCGATCATTCAGGGCGTCGGCTTGGATCCTCGTATTGGTATGCATTACAACAATCCTTCTTTTGGCTATGGTGGATATTGCTTGCCGAAGGACACGAAACAACTTCTGGCGAATTACACCAATGTGCCGCAAAACATGATGACTGCTATCGTGGAGAGTAACCGTACCCGTAAGGATTTCATCGCGGACCAGGTGTTGCGTAAGGCTGGCTATTATGACTACAGCAATCAAAATGGTTATAGCCAAAGCCATGAAAAACCTGTCACCATCGGTGTCTATCGATTGACGATGAAGTCCAATTCCGATAACTTCCGCCAAAGCTCTATCCAGGGCGTAATGAAGCGGGTGAAGGCGAAGGGGGCGAATGTCATCATTTATGAGCCGACGCTGGAGGATGGTTCGACTTTCTTCGGAAGCTTGGTGGTGAACGATCTTTCTAAATTCAAGACGCAGTCTCAAGCCATCATCGCCAATCGTTATGACAGTTGTTTGGATGATGTCGAGCAGAAAGTATATACGAGGGATTTGTTTAGGAGAGATTGATTTAGATGGGTAAGTACGATTATTTGATAGTTGGTTCAGGTCTTTTTGGCGCGACATTTGCGTATCGTGCTTTTAAGAAGGGAAAAAGATGTTTGTTGATCGAGAAACGTCCTAATCTGGGTGGTAATCTGTATTGCGAGAACATCGAGGGAATTAATGTCCACAAGTATGGAGCTCATATTTTCCATACGAATAATAAAACAGTTTGGGATTTCGTAAACTCAATCGTTGAGTTTAATCGTTATACGAATTCTCCTGTGGCGAATTATAAGGGGTGTTTGTATAATCTTCCTTTCAATATGAACACCTTCTATCAGATGTGGGGCGTGAAGACTCCTGAGGAGGCTTCGAAAAAAATCGAAGAGCAAAAACGGGAGGCGCTTCGTAGTCTAAATGGACGTGAGCCTCAGAATCTGGAGGAACAGGCATTGTCTTTGGTCGGTAAGGATATTTTTGAAAAGTTAATAAAGGAATATACTGAAAAACAATGGGGTAGGAAGTGTACGGAACTTCCTGCTTTCATCATAAAAAGGTTGCCTGTTCGTCTTGTCTTTGATAATAATTATTTCAACGATTCATATCAGGGAATTCCGATTGGCGGATATAACAGACTGATTGATGGCTTGTTGGAAGGCGTCGAATGTAGAACTGGAGAGGATTTTTTCCAGTCTGTTTGCCCTTCGACCGGAAAGATGTGGAAAGATAGCTGGAGGGAAATCGCGGATCGTTTGGTTTTTACTGGCCCGATCGACCAGTACTTCAATTATTCATTGGGAAAATTAGATTGGCGTACAGTTAGTTTTGAAACCAGGATAGTCGAAACGGCTAACTATCAAGGGAATGCGGTGGTGAACTATACAAGCCATGATGTTCCTTATACGCGTGTGATCGAACACAAGCACTTTGAAATGTTCGGACAACAAGTGTATGATTGCCCGAAGAGTGTGATCAGTGAGGAATATTCCACTGAATATAAAGAGGGAATGGAGCCTTATTATCCTGTGAACGACGAGAAAAATAACGGTTTGGCGGAGTCTTATCGGAAAATGGCGGAGCGGGAAAAGAACGTCATCTTCGGAGGACGTCTGGCCGAGTATAAGTATTATGATATGGCACCGGTGATTGAGAAGGTGTTGAATATGAATGTTTAAAAAGATCAAATGTAAAATATAGGCGGTATGCAGGCAATCATTTTAGCGGCAGGAATGGGTAAACGATTGGGTGAGTTTACTAAAAACAATACAAAGTGTATGGTTCCGGTGAATGGTATACCCATGATAGACAGACTATTGAACCAATTGTGTGGGTTGAATCTCAATCGGGTGGTTATTGTCATCGGTTATGAAGGACAGAAACTTGTCGATTATATCGGTTCTCGTTTTGATGGGAAGTTGAAGATCGAGTATGTGGATAATCCTGTCTATTACAAAACCAATAACATCTATTCGTTGGCTTTGGCTAAGGATAAGCTTATGGAGGATGATACGTTGTTGATTGAGTCGGATCTGTTGCTTGATGATCGTATGTTCTCGCTGATACTGAACAATCCATATCCTAATTTGGCTTTGGTCGCGAAATATGAGACGTGGATGGATGGTACAATGGTTAGAATTGACGAAGACAATAATATCGTCAACTTTATTCCGAAGAGCGCATTCAAATATTCTGATGTCAAGTATTATTACAAGACGGTAAACGTATATAAGTTCAGCAAGGAGTTCTCAATTCACAAGTATGTCCCGTTCTTGCAGGCATATAGTGAGGCTTTGGGAAACAATGAATACTACGAGCAGGTTTTGCGTGTGATCTGTTTCTTGGATAAGTCTGACTTGATGGCGTTGCCTATAACGGACGAGAAATGGTACGAGTCTGATGACAAGGCGGACCTGGACATCGCGGAGGCGTTGTTCGCGGAAGATGAGGTGCGTTTGAAAAAATACATGAGCCGTTATGGCGGTTATTGGCGATTCCCAGGTATGTTGGATTACTGCTATCTGGTGAATCCTTATTTCCCTTCTCCAAAATTGTTGGATGAGATGAGGGCCAATTTTGACGTCCTGCTCACCGAATATCCGTCAGGCATGTACGTCAATACATTGCTCGCAAGTAAATGCTTTGGGGTTAAGGAGCCTTATATCATCCCTGGTAATGGCGCTGCGGAGTTGATAAAGAGCTTGATGGAACGTGTTGAGGGGAAGCTGGGTGTTGTGTTTCCGACTTTCGAGGAGTATCCTAACAGAAGGGAGCCGGAGGCTGTCGTGAAGTTTGTTCCTCAATCTGAGGATTTCCACTATTCGGCGGATGACCTTATGGCTTATTTCTCGGATAAGGAAATCGATTCTCTTTTGTTGATAAACCCTGATAATCCGTCAGGTAATTATATCCCTGTGGCTGATATACTTCGTTTGGCCGCATGGTGCAAGGAAAGGAATGTGCGTCTGATCGTGGATGAGAGTTTCGTTGATTTCAGTGAGGACTACAAAAATAACAGTTTGTTGAAGGATAGTGTGTTGGAAGAGTATCCAACCATGGTGGTGATGAAGAGTATTTCCAAGTCGTTTGGCGTCCCAGGTCTTCGCTTGGGTATCATGGCTTCTGCGGATGAGCAGTTGATCGCATGGATGAAAAAGGATGTCTCTATCTGGAATATAAATTCTTTCGCTGAATTCTTTATGCAGATATTCTCCAAGTATGAGAAGGACTATGCTAGAGCGTGCGATTTATTCCAGAAGGAAAGGATCACATTCTACAATGAGTTGAAGAGTGTGCCTTTCTTGCGTGTTATACCGAGTCAGGCGAATTACTTCCTTTGCGAAGTGACGTCTAAATACACGTCGCATGAGTTGGCCGTTATCCTTTTGAATCAATATAATATATTGATTAAGGATTGTTCTGTGAAGAAGGTGTTTAATGGTCGGAATTATGTTCGCCTTGCGATAAGGAACAGATCGGATAACCAAAAACTGATAGAAGCTTTAAGAAGTCTATAGGGTGAAAGTTCGTGTGACGAGGTCCTTTCGTCCGTGTCCGTGCCGGAGGCCAATCTTCGGTCGCGGATGTTCCTGATGGAAGTTGTAATAGAACACAAAATTTTGGTAAAGTGATGAATCTAGAAGAAGAGGAAAGAGACGGTTATATTGTTCCTCGTCAGATTAAGCAGGTTTGGAGTGTCCAAATGAAGTTGCTTGTGAAATTGTTGGAGGTTTGCAAGAAACATCATCTTTCGATTTGGGCATCAAGCGGTACTTTATTGGGAGCAGTCCGTCATAAGGGGTATATACCTTGGGATGATGACGTAGATATGGTGATGATGAGAGACGACTATCAAAAGTTGATAGAGGTGGCTCCTCGTGAATTCGCTTCTCCTTATTTTTTCCAGTGCGCATATACGGAATCTGTTCCGTATCACAGAGGACATGCTCAGCTGAGAATGAACGATACTGCCGCGATATTGCCTCATGATGTAACCCGCAATTTCCATCAGGGGATTTTCATCGATATTTTCGTGTTCGATGCCTTGCCGGACGATGAGAGTCTATATGCGTCATATGTGGAGGAGTTGGATGAGGCGCAAAGACATGTCATGTCTGCCTATACGAAGTTCAAGCTGGGATTGAACCCGTTCGGGAATCTCAGGATGTTGAAATCCTGGATCTATGCTCATACACATGATTATTTGAAGACGTTCAGAGCGTATGAGGCACTTTTGTCCAAGTATAAGATATCGGAAAACAGGTATGTTGTCAAATCGGGCCTTATCCATAATTTACAGTATATAAAAGATAAAAGGATTGACAAGTCTTGTTATGTTGAAACCATATATCTCCCTTTCGAAGACATCGAAATGCCTGTGCCGAAAGGGTACGATGTGGTTTTGTCGACTCTTTACGGGGACTATATGAGTCCGGTAAAGCAACCCACCTATCATGGTGGATTCTTGGTCTTGGATCCGGAACGGTCGTATCAACCATATTTGAATGAGTTAAGAAAAAAAGGCAAAAGTGGAAGATAAGGGGCTGAAATCAAGTGCTGTGAGTGGTGCTATTTGGACTGCTGTCGAGAAGATGGTCTGCCAAGTAGTCCAATTTACGATAGGCATAATCTTGTCGCGCCTACTTTCGCCTAGCGATTATGGTGTGGTGGCGATGTTAGCTATCTTTATAGCTATTGCGCAGACGTTTGCCGACAGTGGACTGTCTAATGCCTTAATCCAAAAGAAGGATCGTACCGATGTGGATTATTCCACAATCTTCATCTTCAATGCGATCGTTTCGGTTTCGTTTTATGCGATTTTATATGTCGCCTCTCCTTACATAGCCAAATTTTATGGCATGCCTATCTTGGAGGATGTGACGCGCGTTGTGGCTTTGTCCATCATCATTAGTGGTTTTACTACCGTTCAAAGCACGCGCTTACGCATAAATCTCCAGTTTAGGAAGCTTTCCATTGTGACGATGGTCAGCATGTTGTTTTCTGGCGTGGTCGGACTCGTGTGCGCGTTCAATGGATTGGGTGTTTGGTCATTGGTTATCCAGACTTTATCAGGTCAGATATGTACTTCTCTGGGTGTCTGGTTCTTATCAAAGTGGAAGCCTCGTTTATTGTTTTCCTATGCTTCCTTCCGAAAGCTATGGAAAGTAGGGTCAAATCTTTTGGCATCAAGTCTGATTAATACTATTTATGGTAATTTATATACACTTGTGGTCGGCAAATTTTTCTCTGGCGCGGACGCTGGTTATTACAATAGGGGAAATCACTATGCGCTCCTTCCTGTGCAGACCGTTCAGGATATGGCGATAAAGATAAACTATCCTATTTTGGCGAAGATCCAGGATGACGATGAACGTCTGATAAATGCCTATAAGAAATTGATGACGGTCCCTTTGTATCTGTTATACCCTATTTTGGTCGGGCTTTCTGTGGTTGCCCCTTATTTGATTCCTGTCATGATCGGGGAAAAGTGGATGCCATGTGTGCCAATCCTTCAGGTGTTGAGTTTGGCCTATATGTTAAGCCCTTTGACTCACTTGAATCTGAACTTGCTTTATGTGAAGGGACGCACGGACCTGGTCTTGAAACTGGAGTGCATTAAGAAACCTATCGCGTTTTTGATACTCTTTGCGTCGATTCCTTTTGGCTTGATATGGATGGTTGTGGGTAAGGCGTTGTACGAGTTCGTCGCATTCTCTTTCAATTGTTATTACACGGGGAAAATGTACGGCTATGGAGAGTTGAAGCAACTCAAGTCTTTGCTGCCTATCTTATGTAATTGTGCGGTAATGGCTGTCGTTATTTATGTTTCCATGCTCTTTTTCTCTTCCCCTGTGCTTAAGTTATGTGTCGCGATTCCTATGGGTGTGATTTCGTATATTCTTTATTCGATTATTACCAAAGACGAGAACTTTAACGAGGTTTTGCGTATAGTTAAAGGAAAGATGGGAAAATGACATGGGGATGTTTTAAATGAAAATTTATGAACGGAAAAATAGGTATTATTGTCGTAACATACAATCGTTTGACCTTGTTAAAAGAGGTTATCGCGTCTTTAAGAAATCAAACAAATAAGGATGGGGTTATTATCGTTGTGAATAATGGTTCCACGGACGGAACGGCGGAATGGCTAGGGCAGCAGGATGACATAGTCGTTGTTTCTCAAGAGAACGTAGGTGGTGCCGGTGGTTTTAACGCGGGCATCAGATTCGCGGTCGAAAAGGGATGCGATTATTGTTGGATAATGGACGATGATGTGATTTGTCAGGAAAATGCTTTGGACGAGCTTGTTTCCGCATACCATGCCAAACCAAATATCGGGTTCGTATGTAGCAAAGTGGTCGGCATTGACGGATGCCCGATGAATACGCCTGTGGTCGATAACCGTGGTTCCAGCAATGGATATGCGGATTATGTTGACTTGGTGGATAAGGCGATGATTAAAGTGAAAAATGCGACATTCGTCTCAGTATTCTTTTCTTCAACGATAGTACGTGAATTAGGATTGCCGTATAAAGAGTATTTTATTTGGGGAGATGACTACGAATACACGTTCAGGATTTCTACCAAGTATGATTCATATATGGCCTGCAAAAGTCTTGTTACGCATAAGAGAAGTATCCAAAAGGCTCTTTCTTTCGATGAGGAAAATGACCCTAGGCGCATAAAAAATTATTTTTATAAATTCAGAAACGAGTCGTACAACCATTTGAAGGAGTATAATCTCGGATTTAAGGGGAGAATGAAGCAGTGCATGAATCATTTCTTTAGTTTCCTGTCCTCTCTTATCCGTCTCAAGTTCCGTAAATCCATGGTTTATCTGCGGGTGTCAAAGGCACTTGTCTGTTTTAATCCACAAGTGGAGTTCCCTAAATAATAGGATATTATGCCGGTTGATATTAGCTTTACAGTAATTATTCCCCATTATAACATTCCTGAATTACTCGAAAGATGTTTGTCTTCCATCCCGCGAAGGGAGGACGTGCAAGTTATAGTTGTGGATGATTGCAGTGAAGCCGGATGTGTTGACAAGATAAGGAACGGGATATCTCCGAACTACCCGAATGTCACATTTGTTTATCAAGAAGAGAATGGGGGAGGAGGAAGGTGTCGTAATGAGGCCCTTAAATATGCTAAGGGAAGATGGCTCGTTTTCGCGGATGCGGATGATTTTTTCTCTGACGATTTCTCTCAGTTGTTGGACAAATACAAGGACGATGATTCTGATATAATCTACTTTCGGGTTGGCTGTGTCTTTTCCGATGATGTGACGAAAGAATCCGACTTGAGGGATCACAACAAAGCTCGTATTGATGAATTCCTGTCGAACGGAGATGATAAGACACTGAGATATCTACATTCGGAGCCATGGGGAAAATTTGTCAAAAGGGAATTAGTATGCCGGTATGGCATAAAATTTAGCGAGACGAAGGTATGCAATGATTATTACTTCTCCGCCGTTTCGGGGTTCCATGCCGGGACGATAAAGGCGGACAATACCACCTTGTATTTCCTCACCGTTAGGGAAGGCTCCGTGAGCTCAAAAACGGATACGGTTGAAAAGATAAAGACGAGGATCGAGGTGACCGCCGCTGTGGAAAAGTACTTGCGGGACCATGGGTTCTGTATGGAGGATAAGTATAGGGTGGAGAAAATAGATATGCGGATGATCGCTCTTCTAAAAAAGGATTTTTTCGAAGGTGTAAAAGAATTTATTTATTTGTACAGACAAGGGATAGCCATTATGCCAATAATAGGAAAAATGTTGATGACTTTTATTGGAAATAGAATCAGGTAGTTTTTGTCATGTTCCTTGCTTTAGTAGTCATATCAATTGTAGCGATATTACTAAACAAACAATATGCGTTGTTTATTTGGATGTTGTCATCTTTGATGATCCCATCTTTTGTCCGTATTTATCCTATCCCTGTTTCTTATGAGTTAATCCTCGCTTTTTTCTTGTTTGTTTACTCTATTTACCATCGGATAAATTACGGTGTTAAGGGATCGTATAAGACGATGGAAAAATGGGTTGTTTTTTTCCCGTTGTATTATATCCTAATTCGTATCATATTCACCTTCCTATGTGGATTTTACAAGCCATCCGATATTTTAGTCCAGTCCTATTATAACGTTTTGTTCCTTTCCGTTATGGTCTTTTCCGTATGGACTATAACGGATGAGAAAGCGTTTGGAAGGGCGGGTCGGTATATTTCTATCGCACTTATACTGGTTTGTATATATGGCGTTTCCACATATATTCTTCATAATAATCCGTATTTGAGTTTTTTGTCGAAATTTACGGGCAACACAAAGGATTTTGTTGGCATAGCGGAGCGATACGCGAGTGAGACAAGAGGCGGTTTGGCGTCAAGGATATCTGTCCTTACCTATAATCCCCTGCAATATGCCATATTGTTAAATGCTTTTGTTTTTGTACCGATATATCTGTATGTGAAGAAAAAGAGCAACGTATATCTGTTTGCGGTCATATTAATTCTTATAAATCTATTTTTGACGGGCTCCCGTGGCCCATTGATTGCCCTTTTGGCATCCGTGTTGTTCTTTTTCCTGAAGTATCAGAGCCTTTCGTCAAAGATAAAGTACGTCGCTCTTATTGTCGGAGCTCTTGTGCTGATACTATTTCTTCCCGGTTTCGAGAAGTATGCATCTTTCATCAAGTCGATTATATTCATATTTGACCAGTCCGTGTCGGATGCGGCTGAGATTAGCGGATCATCGGTGTCGGGTCGTTTCCTCCAGTTAAGTGGTGTTTGGGATATAATAGTTAGTGTGGATTTGAGAATACTGCTATTCGGCTATGGCGAAGGATATACGGAATATTATTTGTCCCTATACGGTTTTGGTACGGACGTTATGGGATTTGAAAGTATTTTGTTTTCCTCATTGGTGAATTATGGAATCATCGGGTTCCTTCTTATCGATGTTTTCCCTTGGATATTCTTGATTTATTGTATAAGACACCTTAAGAAGGAAAACATGATCAGCAAAAAGAACAGTTATATCCTAAGTTCGATGTTGACTACAAATATTATTTATTCCTTCCTTGTGGGTAGCGTCTATTATATTATCTATTTTTCCATCTTCTTCTGCCTGATGAAACAGATGGTGATGGAAAACAGGAAAGAGCGTATTAAAAGTTTAATAATGTTATTGCAAAAGTGAGGTTCCTTTATTTCTTTCTTTTTCTTACGGTTTCACTTTCCTCTTGTATCGGTTCAGAACCCATCCAATACGTGAATCTGGAAAGCTATGGGGCTAAAGGTGATGGTGTCCATAATGATGCCTCTGCCTTGAACAGATGCATTAAGGAGGGCAGGAATGTGGAGCTGTTGCCTAATAAGACATACTTGCTCGGCTCTCCGATAGCCGCGATAGAAAGTGATACTTTTTGCATTAAAGGTAATGGCTCAAGTATTGTTATCCCAAAGACATATCCTGTGACGTCAAGTTGTGCGATCTTCTATTTGTCGCACAGGCATAATCCTAAATTATTCAAAGTTGAGGATGTGGATATGGTATGTCAGCTCGAGAAGAAAAAAACAGTTCCTGCGGGAGACACCTATGTTTTCTTGTCGAAGAATTGTGATAAGGTTGAATTCAAAAAACTCTCTTTCAGATGCACGGGTAAATACAATAATGTCACCTTCTTGCGGTCTGAAGGTGGTGATTTGCTTATGGACAGCTGTAATGTCGTGATGAATACTTTTTCGGATGTGGGGGGTATATTTTGGCTGATGAATAAGTTTAAAACGCAAAGTAATGTAAATATAAAAAACTCATATTTTGAGTATGAGTCCAAAGATGAGTGTATGTGTTTCTCCTCTTCCGCGGATACAAAGGTTGACAAAGCGTACATTAAAGTGTCTGTGGATAATTGTAAGTACAAGACGTTGGCGCAATCGAAATCTTCCGGATTTGTCATCGTTTATGCGAAAAAGAACGATGCTTATTCGGATATAGACGTGAAATACAACAAATGTTCTTTTGAAAGCCGAGGGAAATATTTAAGATATATCCAGACGTATCAGTGCGGGAAGGATTCATTGTGCGATTATGGCAAGTTCCGCACGGAATATAAGGATTGTAATTTTGATTTTCATATGGACAGGGATAACGCTGACGATGAGAGAGGTTTGCTTAGCCTGGTCTATTTGAAATCGAATAACATGAATAAATCCAATGTGGGTTATGTTTTCAGGGACTGTGATTTCAGGTTGCGTGGAATCCATCCTATTGTCGGGGATAAGGATTCTAACAGAAAGGGCTATTATGAGTTCCATAATTGCGTAATAAATTCTGACGATAGGGCTTTCCAAAAGAAATATAATGTGTTGACGGGAGATGTGTCTCTTCTGTTGAAGGATTGCAAAGTCGTTAGTAATGATGAGTTCCTAAACCATGAGACTGTTGATATGACCAAATGCTCTTTCAGGCATCCAAATGGTAGGACGAAAAGTGTAAAAATAAAAAGGAAGGGGCAAAAATGATTTCTTTAGTGATGGCCACATACAATGGGGCTAAATATATTAGGGAGCAAATGGATAGTATCCTATCGCAAACGTTGCGACCAGATGAAATTATTGTTGTGGATGATTGTTCCGTTGATGAAACTATATCTATTCTTCATGAGTATGACTCTAAATGCAATATAAAAATATACGAAAACGCTGAAAATTGCGGAGTTAATAGAAATTTCGAGAAGGCAATAAGCCTTGCTGAAGGCGATTATATTTTTATCTCTGACCAAGACGATGTTTGGTTCCCTGAAAAGATCAGGACGACGTATGACAAACTTTTGGAGATAGAGAAAGACGGACCTGCTTGCGTCTCGTCCATGGCTATGGATGCCGATGCTAACCTAAACGTTATTCCAATCTCAAAAGTATATATGGATGCCAAGTATGAATTGGCGTTATATAGCAATGGCTCGCAAGGTTGTAGCTTGGCGTTTAATAAAAAGTTGAAAGACATCGTGTTGCCTTTGTGCAAAGAGTTTATTTATGATCACTATATTGGCGTTTTCTCCTGCTTCTTGGGCGAGAGGTATACGATAGGGAAACCGTTGATGTATTATAGGCATCATGGGCGTAATGTGGTTTCCTCGACTGTCAATAAGTATCATAAGGGACTGTCCGAAGCTATGGCAGTCTATTATTTGCTTAAGAGAAAAGAACGTTTGTATTTGTTGCAGTATTTATTGGAAAGAAAGAGGAACTTCATCCCGGAAGGGAAACTTCCGTTGTTGGAAAAAACACTTGAATTTTACAATGTAAATACGCATCTGCAAATGATAAGGAATGTGCTCGGAAATAAATTCTACTCTTTCCGGGTGAAATTCTTTTTTGTGGTCTTTGTCTTTTCTCTTGTGTTCCTGAAGAATAGACGAGTTGTTTCTATGGAGAAACCTTTTTAATAGTGATTTATGAGGATTTTAGAGGTTGTTTTATCTTTGACTAGTGGAGGTGCGGAACGGTTAGTTGTGGATTTGTGCAATGAATTGTCCAAACAGGAGGATGTTACGTTGTTGGTGCTGAAGGATTTGCGGAATGGTGAAAATGGTTTCTATAGGGATGATGTTTCATCCCGCGTGAAGATCGTCAATTTAGGGTTTAAGGACGGGTTCAATCTGTCATACCTCTTTAAGGTGTTCAGCGCAGTAAAAAGCATAAATCCGGATATCGTACATGTTCATAGCGCAAGTGACAAGTATTGTTTGCTCCCTGTTATGTTCCATTCTAAGAGCATGAAGTTTATCCAAACAATACATAATGATGTGAAATCATATTGTGACTTTCTGCATAAGTTTATTATTAAAATCTTAGGCAGATTGGGCCGTATAAGTTTTGTCACAATATCACAAAAGAACTTCGAAGATTTCAATACTTATTATCCGTCCGTATCAAATGCTTTGATATATAATGGTAGGGCAGTATTGCAGAAAACGGAAAAGTTCCAGGAGGTTAAGTCGGAAATCGATTCGCTCAAGATAGATAGCTCTACTAAGGTCATTCTCCATATCGCAAGGTGCGCGCGACAGAAAAATCAGCATCTGTTGATAAATTCATTTAACAAATGGGTCGAGAAGGGCGCAAACGCTATCTTGTTGGTATGCGGGTCGTCATACGATTCAGAATTGGGGAAGGGTCTGAAATCAATTTCAGGGGATAGGATCCACTTCTTGGGGGAGAAAAATAACATATCTGATTACCTCTTTAATTGTGATGCTTTTGTATTATCCTCTTTGTATGAGGGGATGCCTATTACTGTTCTTGAGGCAATGTCGTTGAAAATACCCGTGTTGTCCACACCAGTATGTGGTGTGGTTGATGTCATAGAGAATGGTGTAAATGGTTATATTTCAAAAGATTTCACAGAAGAGTCTTTCCTTGACATGTTGAATAGCTTCGAAAAGGATTTCGGGGGAATAAAGGAAGAGTCTTCGACGGATATTTCCAATCGCTTCTCAATCTCGCAGTGTGCAGCGTCGTATAGGGATTTGTTCAGAAGTAAGTTGTCCGCTTGCTGATTTGGATCTTTATTCTCTGAATTGAAAATTGATCACCATAACTGGAAGTGTAATTATATAATATTTTATGACAATAATTTCTACAGAAGAGATACAAAATATTCAATTGGATATCATGAAGGCAGTCCATGCTTTCTGCATAGACAACGGGTTGCGATATACGTTGGCATATGGCTCTATGCTAGGAGCTGTTCGCCACAAAGGCTTTATCCCGTGGGATGATGATATAGATATCTCCATGTTGAGGGAAGATTACGAAAAGTTCATCTCGACATTCCAGCATGAATATTTAAAGGTTTATGATTTCAGGAAGGATGCGGATTTCGATTATCCTTATGCGAAGGTGATCGATACGCGTACGGTAATGGAGGAAAATGTTTGTATGAAGAATTTTGGTGTGGATATAGATATTTTCCCTCTTGATGATATGTTTGACGACAAACAGGAGTGCGAAGCTTTCTTGAACTCCATGAAACCTGTGAAGAAAAAATATAGGTTAAAATTGTTGAAGCCTTCTTTTAAGAACGTTTGGTGGAAAAGATTGCTGATTCGTGCGTCGAAAGTCCTTGTGATGAAGTATAGTTTGAAGGATTTGTCATCGCGGATGACGGATATGATTTCCAGTATAAATAACCCATCATCGAAATATGTGGGGGTCTTGGCGTCCAATTCTTTTTCCTCAAACTGTATAATGCCACGAGATTGGTTCTTGGAGTATGAAATGGTGCCGTTCTGTGATATGGAATTTATGTGCATAAAAAACACGGACGAGTATCTGACTCTCCAATATGGTGATTATATGCAATTGCCTCCAGTGGAAAAGAGGACGTCGCCGCACACGCTGAATAATGTATACTGGAAATGATTTGACGGAAGCATGAGGGTTTTATTGGCAAATAAATTCTATTACCGCCGAGGTGGAGACTGCATCTATATGATGGAGCTGGAGCGGTTACTGAAATCCAACGGACATGAGGTCGCTATATTCGCAATGCAGTATCCCGAGAATCTCCCATCGGAATGGAGCCGATACTGGCCATCGAATATGTCTGCGATAAAAGCATTCTCCCGCCCGTTTGGGGATTCGGAGGTGAAACGGAAGTTTACTGCGTTGTTGGACGACTTTAAGCCTGAAGTGGTTCATCTCAATAATATCCACACTCAGCTGTCTCCTGTTATTGCGGAGATTGCGCATGATAGGGGCATCCGCGTCGTATGGACGTTGCATGACTCTAAACTGGTTTGCCCGTGTTATACCTGCATGCGTGACGGGAAGTGGTGTACAGAGTGCTTCACGGACAAAAAAGCTGTGATTAGACACCGTTGCATGCCAGGAAGTGTGCCGGGAGCTATTGTAGGTTACTTGGAGGCGAAAAAGTGGAACAAGGAAAGACTACAGAAGGCGTGTGATTTATTCCTTCCTCCTAGTCAATTTATGGCGGATACCTGCATCCAGGGAGGCTATGATGCGGCGAAATTCAAGGTGCTATGCAATTTTATCGATGTGAAGAAGGTCGAGAATCCGTCGTTGGAAAAGTCTGATTACTATGTGTATTTGGGAAGACTGACAAAGGTGAAAGGGATTGAGACGCTTTGTGGCGTGGCGGCTAAGTTGCCATATAAACTCGTCGTGATTGGCGGAGGTGAGTTGGAGTCAGAGCTGAGGAAGAAGTACGAGGAACATTCTATCGAGTTCCTTGGACAAAAGAATTGGGACGAAATCCGACCTGTCTTAGAATCCGCGCGTTTCATGGTGATACCATCGGAGTGGAGTGAGAACAATCCGTTGACTGTTATTGAGTCGTTGGCATTGGGCACGCCCGTGCTGGGGGCTGATATAGGAGGTATACCAGAGCTTATAGACGAAGGGAAAACTGGTATGGTGTTCGATAGTGGTAATTCTTCGGATTTGAGGCGTAAGATAGAAGAGATGTGGAGCCACCCTTTTGATTATAAGGCCATCGCAAATACTGCGCAGGAACGCTATTCCTCGGATCGGTATGTGGATGATGTGGTTCACATCTACAAGAATGTGAATGTGTGAAATCTTTAAGACCGTAATTCTTTGCGGTCTTTTTTTATTTGTTTAACTTTGCAGACGGATTGGATGCAATGTTATTATGGCGGGAAAAAAACTAAACGGAACTGTAATTGTAACCTATCGATGCAACGCTCGTTGCTCGATGTGCAATCGATATAAAGCTCCTTCCAAGGCGGAGGAGGAAATCTCAATAGAGACCATTAAGAAACTCCCCAGAATGTATTTCACGAACATTACGGGGGGTGAGCCTTTTATTCGCACTGATCTGAAAGAAATTGTGAGGGAATTATATAAACTCAGTGATCGTATAGTAATTTCCACGAACGGTTTTTTCACGGATCGTATTCTTGACCTCTGCAAAGAATTCCCTCAGATTGGAATCCGTATCTCTATTGAGGGCCTGGAAAAAACGAACAATGAGATCAGAGGCCTAAACGATGGTTACCAGCGTGGCTATACTACCTTGAAGAAACTCCGTGAAATGGGTATGAAGGATGTCGGTTTCGGCATGACGGTTCAGGACAAGAATGCGCCGGACCTTGTCCCTCTGTACAACATCTCCAACGAGATGGGAATGGAATTCGCCACAGCGTCATTGCATAATTCCTTCTATTTTGTCGAGTCGAAGAACATCATCCATGATCGTCCGATGGTGGCGAAAAACTTCGAGGATCTGGTGAATGAGCTTTTGAAGAGCAACTCCCCAAAGAAGTGGTTCCGCGCTTATTTCAACCATGGATTGATCAACTATATTTATGGGCAAAAGCGCCTTTTGCCTTGTGATATGTCCTTCGACACGTTCTTTATCGATCCGTATGGGGATGTGATGCCTTGCAATGGTACGAAAGATAAGGAGGTGATGGGCAATCTTAATCGTCAGACATGGGATGAACTATGGAACTCCCCTGAGGCGGAGGTGGTGCGTAAGAAAGTCCGTTGTTGCAATCGTAATTGCTGGATGATCGGCTCTGTTTCCCCTGCCATGCACAAGTATATTTGTACTCCATTGTTATGGGTGGCGAAGCATAAGGTGAAGTCATTGTTGGGAATGAAGTATTCGATGTTTGAGAATCCGATCTGTTGCGATTATCGGGACGGGAAGGTCTCAAAGGCGGATTTGGATAAGTTGTCGACTTGCGATTTGAATGCTGAGATAAACGATGGACTTTCCGACGATAGCAAAGAGGCTTTGAAGGGGAAACGTGGGGAGGATATTGTAAATGCGGATGTGGTGGAACAGGGATATGAGGCGACGAAAGCAGAAACGAATTGTGACATTGATATTAATTGATAGGTGACGAGAATGGTATGGCTTCCTTGAAAAAGATTGTGGTAGTTGGCACGCGTGGCATACCCAATATCATGGGGGGTGTGGAAACCCATTGTGAGGAGCTTTTCCCCCTTGTCGCGGAGAAGGGGTATGATGTCACGGTGATCCGCCGTTCCGAGTATGTGAAGGATGAACTGCCTGAATGGAAAGGTGTGAAATTGGTGAATATTCCGTCGCCTAAGAAAAAGAGATTCGAGGCGATTATCCATACTTTCAGGGCGATAAATAGGGCAAAGAAGCTAGACGCGGATATTTTGCATATCCATGCGATAGGACCAGCCATTCTAACCCCATATGCGAAATTGAGGGGCATGAAGGTCGTGTTCACGCACCACGGACCGGACTATGATCGTGACAAGTGGGGAAAGATGGCAAAACTGATACTGAAATTAGGAGAACAGTTGGGATGTCGTTTCGCGGATGAGGTTATTGTCATATCGGATGTCATCAGGAATCTTATAGCGGAGAAATGCGGGAGAACGGAGCGTGTCCATTTGATTTATAATGGAGTGCCGGATCCTGATTTCGTTGATTGCCCCGAATATTTTTCCGAGTTAGGGATAGAATCGGGGAAATACGTGTTGGGAATGTGCCGTTTCGTGCCGGAAAAAAACCTTCATCACTTGGTGGAAGCGTTTGTCTCCTTCAAAAACAAACATCCGGAAAGTAATGTGCGTTTGGTTTTGGCGGGTGATGCGGATTTCGAGGATGACTATTCTAGGCATCTGAAAAGGATGGCGAAGGAAAACGGTGTCGTTCTGACCGGTTTTGTTAGGGGGGATAAACTCCATTCGTTGCTTGCTCATGCGAGTTGTTTTGTGTTGCCTTCCTCCCATGAAGGCCTTCCCATTGCGCTTCTGGAGGCGATGAGCTATCATTTGCCTGTCGTCGTGAGTGATATACCTGCGAACTTGGAAGTAGGTCTGCCGCAAGATGCGTATTTCAGGGTGGGGGATGTGGCCCAACTTTCGGAAAAGTTGGATTCTTTGTTGACTGGAAATGAGCAAATGCGGGTGCAGTATGATATGGAAAAATATCAGTGGAGCCGCATCGCCGATCAAGTTGTTTCCGTGTATAATCAGGTGTGTATATAATATTTATTTCTCTTAAATACTATGAAGACCGCTCTTATTACAGGTGTTACGGGTCAGGACGGCTCTTACCTGTCGGAATTTCTTTTAAGCAAAGGATATGATGTGCATGGTATCATCAGACGCTCGTCCGTCGATTACCGTGAGCGAATAGCCCATTTGGAGGGACAGCCTAATTTCCATCTCCATTATGCGGACATGGGCGACTCCATGTCGCTGGTCAAGGTGGTTGGTCAGGTGCGTCCTACCGAGATCTATAATCTGGCGGCGCAGAGCCATGTCCAGGTCTCGTTTGACTCTCCCGAGTTCACTGCGGATGTGGATGCGACCGGTGTGCTCCGTGTCTTGGAGGCGGTGAGGGCTTGTGGATTGGAAAAGACTTGCCGTATTTACCAGGCATCCACGTCGGAGCTTTACGGAAAAGTCGAGGAGGTCCCTCAGAATGAGAATACGCCGTTCCACCCGTATTCGCCGTATGCGGTGGCCAAATTGTATGGTTTTTGGATTGTGAAGGAGTATCGTGAAGCGTACAATATGTTCTGCTGCTCAGGTATTTTGTTCAACCACGAAAGCGAAAGACGAGGAGAAACATTCGTCACCCGTAAAATCACATTGGCGGCTGCCCGTATTGCGCAGGGGAAGCAGGATTGCCTCTATTTGGGCAACTTGGATAGCCTAAGAGATTGGGGGTATGCGAGGGATTATGTGGAGTGCATGTGGCTGATACTACAGCATGAGACGCCTGAAGATTTCGTAATTGCGACAGGTGTGCAACATACGGTCCGAGAGTTCGCCACCTTGGCTTTCCATTTTGCGGGCATCGAGCTGCGTTGGGAAGGCTCTGGCGTGAATGAGAAGGGTATTGACGTAAAGACGGGGAAGGTGGTCGTTGCTGTTTCGGAAGACTTCTACCGTCCTACGGATGTTGTCAATTTATGGGGTGATCCTACGAAGGCGAAGGCTAAGTTGGGTTGGAACCCGTCTAAGACTACATTCGAGCAATTGGTGAAATTGATGGTTGAACATGATGTCGCCAAGGTCGCTTCAGAGGGTGCGGCGGAAAAGGTCAGAATGAATTTGGCGGAATATTTGGAGAAAGGAATTGTGAAATGATGGAGAAGAATGCGAAGATATATGTGGCGGGCCATCGTGGTATGGTGGGAAGCGCCATTGTGCGGGAGTTGCAAAGACAAGGTTACACAAATATCATAACCCGCACGCATAAGGAGTTGGATTTGACAAGGCAGGAGGCTGTTGAGAAGTTTTTCGTGGAAGAAAAGCCCGAGTATGTATTTCTTGCTGCCGCAAAGGTGGGAGGCATCGTCGCCAATCAGTCCGCACTGGCCGATTTCATGTATGAAAACATGATACTGGAGATGAACGTGATCCACTCCGCATGGAAGAACGGTTGCAAGAAGCTCGAGTTCTTGGGCAGTAGTTGCATTTACCCGCGCATGGCTCCTCAACCGATGCAGGAGTCGTGCCTGCTGACGAGCGAGTTGGAGAAGACGAACGAGGCGTATGCGCTTGCTAAGATATCCGGTTTAAAGTATTGTGAATTCCTCAATAGACAATATGGCACGGACTATATCAGCGTGATGCCCACCAATTTGTATGGACCTAATGACAATTACCATCCGGAGCATTCCCACGTGTTGCCTGCGCTGATCCGCAGGTTCCATGAGGCGAAGGTGGCAGGGTTGAAGGAGGTTACTTGTTGGGGAGATGGTAGTCCGCTGAGGGAGTTCCTTTTTGTCGACGATCTGGCTAACCTTTGTGTGTTCCTAATGAATAATTACAGCGGTAATGAGACGGTGAACGCCGGTACAGGGAAGGAGTTGACCATTAAGGCCCTGACGGAACTGGTCGCGAAGGTGGTCGGCTACGAAGGTGAGACCAAGTGGGACACCACCCGTCCGAACGGCACGCCGAGGAAACTGCTGGATGTGAGCAAGGCCGAGAAACTGGGGTGGAGATACAAGACCGAACTGGAGGACGGCATTAAGATCTCTTATGAAGATTTCTTGAATAATCCGATGAGGGCAGAGCGGTAGACTGCAGTTGGTTAATTGCCTGCCAAGGAAATAGAGAAGGAGGGTATTCCGAAATGGAACCCTCCTTTTTACGTTTATCGATGGAAGTTGCGGGAAGTCCGCCGAAATCTTCCTTAGATCCCAAATTTGTTTTTGCTGACCGTGGCCACGAATTCTTTCAGATAGAAAGGTTCGAAGTAAGCCACATCCTTGAAATCCTTTTCTGCGAAGCTCTTCTCCGCCAAGTCCGCCATGTTAGAGGCGAGCGGGTAGATGCCGTCCACGAAAGATATGTTCGGGTGGGTGAGTGTCTCCTTGCATTTGGATGCGCCGTTACCGAAGCAGATGATTTTCTTCTCCTGAAGTATGTCGGCGTAGGAATTTTCGTCGATGATGTCCGCTGATATTTCCCTCTTCAGATTCAGTTCCCCATCGAACAATGCAGTGTATACCTCCATCCTTCTGGCATCGATCATGGGACAAAGCCAAGCGTCACTACCAGGCTTCCCGTGGCGGGAGATATATCCCTGCGCCATCACTTCAAGCGTGTTGATGGCGAGGAGGGGCACGTTTGCGCCGAAACATAACCCTTTCGCTGTTGACACACCGATGCGAAGGCCCGTGTAAGAGCCTGGACCGCAGCTGACGGCCACCGCATCCGCTTTGACGGACGAAGAACGCATGTGTTCGGTCAGTTCCTGAAGGTATTTCGCCAAAAGGACGGAGTGTGTCATCCCCTCGAAATTCTCTTTGTTCCACGACACCTTTCCGTCGATGGATAAAGCCACGGAGCAAATTTCCGTTGCGGTGTCAATTAATATAATGTTCGCCATAATATAAATGCGCTAGGAAAATATGACGCGAAATTACATTTTTATGGGTTCCGAGGGAAGGGAAATGCACGCTTTTTTTCATGACAACTTCCATTGTCGGGAAAAACACTTTTGTAAATCATTCAAAAGAAGTGACAAAGTTTACGTTTTATATACGAAATTTAAATATATTTGCATTGCTAATTTTCAAAACAAAGAAAAAGTATGGTATTATCAATGACTGGTTACGGTAAGGCAACTTGCACCGTAGGAACCAAGAAAATTACGATTGAGATTAAGTCGCTGAATAGCAAGCAATTGGATTTATCTTCTCGTGTACCGAGTATGTATCGTGAAAAGGATTTGGATCTGAGGAATCTTGTTAGCAAGCGTTTGGAGAGAGGAAAAGTTGATTTTGGTGTGTTTATGGAAAATTTCGGATCGGAGAGTTTTTTGCAGTTAAACGGACCTGTGATCCAAACATATAGTAAACAGATTAAGAACATTTCACAAGAATTACATATACCATTGCCAACGGATTGGTTCTCTGTGTTGTTGCGTCTGCCGGAGGCTACGAAGACAGAGTCACAGGAGTTGGACGAGTTGGAGTGGAATAGGGTATACGAGGCCTTCACCAAGGCAGTTGACTCTTTGGTGGAATTCCGAATCAAGGAGGGCGTTTCGTTGCGCCGCGTGTTTGAGGAGAAAATCGCGAACATCAGGAAACTGCTGAAGGAGATTGAGCCATATGAGAAGGAACGTATCGATAAGGTGAAGGACCGTATTTTGGAAAACTTGGCCTCTCTGCAGGATGTCAACTACGATAAGAACCGATTCGAACAAGAGCTTATCTATTACATAGAGAAGTTGGACGTGAACGAGGAGAAGAACCGTCTGTCCCAGCACTTGAAGTATTTTGAGGAGACGATGGATGCGGAAGGAAACTGTGGAAAGAAATTGGGCTTTATCGCACAAGAGATCGGACGTGAGATCAACACGTTAGGTTCTAAATCCAACCATAGCGAGATGCAGAAGATCGTGGTGAAGATGAAAGATGAGTTGGAGCAAATCAAGGAGCAAGTTTTGAACGTGCTCTAATTGTAGAAAGATAGACATGGAAAAAGGTAAGGTGATCATATTCTCCGCTCCGTCTGGATCGGGCAAATCCACGTTGATCAATTATTTGATGACGCAGTTCGACTGCTTGGAGTTCTCCATTTCGGCCACTAGCAGAAGTCCTAGGGGTGAGGAGAAGAACGGTGTCGAGTATTATTTCCTGACTCCGGAGGAATTCCGTGCGAAGATTTCGGAGCATGCGTTTCTGGAATGGGAGGAAGTGTATGAGAATAAGTACTATGGCACATTGAGGAGCGAAGTGGAGCGCATCAATTCGAAAGGCAACATTGTTGTCTTTGATGTGGATGTGGCTGGAGGATGTAACATTAAGAAGATGTTTGGGGACAATGCTTTGTCCGTATTCATCATGCCGCCGTCCGTCGCCACGTTGAAGGAACGTTTGGTGAATCGGGGAACGGATGCGATGGAGGTGATAGAAGACCGTGTGCGTAAGGCATCGTACGAGATCACCTTCTCTAATCGGTTCGATCGAATTGTCGTGAATGATGATTTGGAGTGGACGAAGGCGTTGATTCGGAAAATCGTGAAAGAATTCGTGGATAATGAGTAAGATAGCGCTTTTCTTCGGGTCGTTTAATCCTATACACATCGGACATCTCGCATTGGCGAATCATATTGCGGAGTTCGGTGGGGTGGACGAGGTGCGCTTTGTGGTCTCTCCGCAGAACCCGTTCAAGCAGAACCTCAGTTTGATGGACGATGATATTCGTTTGTCGTGGGTGAAGCAGGCGATAGAGGACTATCCCCGTTTCTCGGTGTCGGACATCGAGTTTTCCATGCCGAAACCGTCGTATACGAGCGACACGTTGGAGCGGTTGTCTTCTTTGGAGCCAGAAAATGAGTTTGTCCTGGTAATGGGAGGAGATAATCTCGCGTCCTTCTCCGGCTGGCGGAGATATGAATGGATATTGGACCATTATAGAATACTCGTGTATCCCAGATTGGACGGACCGACGGAGATTCCTGAGGCGTGGGGTGGCAGGATTACGATGTTGTCGAATGCGCCGAGGATAGAAGTCTCATCCACGTTCGTCCGTAATTCTATCGGAGAGGGGAAAGATGTCCGTTTTTTTGTCCCTCAGCGGATATGGACGAGTGTCCGAGATGAATTTGTTAAAAAAAATCGTTAATAATTTTTTTGCTTAGCCGCAAATAGACTATTTTTGTGGTATATTTTTTGGAATAAACAATTTAAAATAAAAAATGGAAAAACTAAATGAATCGCCTTCGATGAAGGAAGGAAAAGAGCAGTCGATATCGGCATCTAGTGTTGTTGGATTTGTTGAGTCTCATCAGAATTTATTGCTTGCGATTTTTGGTGGAATTATTGCTTTGGTCGTTTTGTTCTTTGTGTTGAACCAATATGTTTGGGGTCCTCGTGAGGAGACAGCCAAGAATGAGATCTTCAAGGCGCAGCAGATGTTCGCTAGAGATTCTTTCCAAGTCGCATTGGAAGGAAAGGAAGATGAGTTCATGGGATTCCTTGATATCATCGATGAATATGGATCCACCTCGACTGGCAATCTCGCATGTGCGTATGCGGGCATCTGTTACAAGAATTTGGGGGAATATGAATCAGCGATTAAGTATTTGAACAAATTCTCTGGAGATGATGAGTTGGTATCACCATCGATCGTGGGTTCAGTAGGTGATTGCTATTGGAATATGGATGATGCTGCCAAGGCTGTCGGTTACTATCAGAAGGCGGCAGACCTCGCGGATAATGATCTGCTTACTCCTCTTTATAAGAAACGTGCTGCTTTGGCCTACATTTCTTTGGGGAAGAAGGCGGAAGCCGTTAAGTTGTTGGAGGGTATCGTTAGTCAATACCCGAACTATTCCGACATGAACGAAGTCTTGAAGTTCCTCGAAATAGCTAAGCAAAATTAATGATATATGGCGACTAAGAATTTGTCCGAATACGACATTAATTCTGTGCCGAGCGCGGCGGATATGAAATTTGGTATTGTGGTTTCCGATTGGAACCACAATATCACTCATAATCTGCTCAAGGGTGCCTATGATACGCTTTTGGAGCATGGCGCAAAGAAAAAGAATATAATCGTCGCCCATGTGCCGGGCAGTTTCGAGCTCATATTCGGTTCCCAGCAACTTGCGGATGCGAAGGATGTCGATGCGGTGATCGCCTTAGGATGTGTTGTGAGAGGTGGAACTCCTCACTTCGATTATGTATGTCAGGGTACTACTTATGGCATAGCGAAGTTGAATGCGGAGTATGACGTTCCTTTTATTTTTGGTCTGTTGACGACAGACGATATGAAGCAGGCTGAAGACCGTTCTGGCGGTTCTTTAGGAAATAAAGGCACAGAGGCGGCGGTAACCGCCATAAAGATGGTAAATTTCAAGCGAAATCTTTTGGAGGATTAATTTAATTTACTACCTTTGCACTCGATTTCAATAGGGGCGAATACCAGAGTGGCCAAATGGGGCAGACTGTAAATCTGCTGGCTCTTGCCTTCGGTGGTTCGAATCCATCTTCGCCCACAAATAACGGTTCACTTGCGGAAGTAGCTCAGTTGGTAGAGCATCAGCCTTCCAAGCTGAGGGTCGCGGGTTCGAATCCCGTCTTCCGCTCACAAGTTGAAGCAATCATGTTTCTCTTTGTTTTGTGTTTAATTAGTGTCACGTTCATGGAGAATGTGTGATTTTCGGGAAACCAATTAGGAAATATAATTTCATCAATCTTTATTTTTCGTTTTTTCCTGCTGGACATTGGGTCTAGGAATGTGATATTTGAATGCGTTTCACTGCGTGAATCGTATCGTTAAAAAGATATTTAGTTTTTCAGATATGGATGTAATAGAGTTGAAAGGTAAAAACCTTATGGAATTGAGGACCATTGCGAAAGGTCTTGGCATTAAGCGTGTTGAGTCTTTCCGGAAGGAAGAACTTGTTTTCAAAATCGTCGATGTGATGGCGGAACAGCAGAACAAGGGTGTTTCCGACAGTGGTAGCTCGTCTTCTAACCTTGAGAATTTTTTGGATAAGATGATTTCCTATGCGGAAAAGAACGGGGGAAAAGGCCAGGAGGAGATTGATGCCGAGGATAATGCCTCTCCTGCGGAGGATACTTCCGCTAGTTCTCCTAGCTGGGATAAACGTCCTGTAAATTTTGAGCCACAGGATCAACAAAATAAGCAAGATCAGCAAGATCAGGATCGCCAGGAGAATGGCGCACAGAGACGGCAAGAGATGAAACAGGTTCATGTCCGTCCTCGTGGTGGGTTCGATGCTATCGCTTCCGGTAACAAGGCTGCCGCGATCGCCCGTCTCATATTGGACAAGAAAAAGGGTATCAAAACACCGCCTATCGAGGAGGTGTTGTCTGCGACGGAGGCGGTTTCCCAGCAGAATCAGATGCAGGGAAATGACCAACGTTACGAAAAGGAAAGCCCGAAGCAACAGCCCCAATCTAATTCGAAAGCACCGTCCAATAATGAAGTTGAGGCTCCGGTGGAGGAACAGCAACCAACCCCTCAGAAGGTCCGTTCCTACGACTTCGATAATATCGTGAAGGGACAGGGCGTTTTGGAGATCATGCCTGACGGTTTCGGTTTCATCCGCTCCTCTGATTACAACTATCTGAATTCTCCAGATGACATATATGTTTCCCAGGCTCAGATCAAGATGTATGGTTTGAAGACGGGTGACGTTATCGAGGGTACAATCCGTCCTCCGAAAGAGGGTGAGAAGTACTTCCCTCTGATGGGTATCGACAAGATCAATGCGCGTTCTCCTGAGTTCGTGAGGGATTGCGTGCCTTTTGACCATCTGACGCCTCTCTTCCCGAACGAGAAGTTCAACTTGACGGGCGGTAAGAATTCATGCAACCTCTCTGTCCGTACGGTGGATTTGTTCTCTCCGATCGGTAAAGGCCAGCGTGGATTGATCGTGGCGCAGCCTAAGACTGGTAAGACGGTCTTGCTGAAGGATATAGCCAACGCCATCGCGGAGAATCACCCTGAGGTCTATATGATTATCCTCTTGATCGACGAACGTCCTGAGGAGGTTACGGATATGGCGCGTAGTGTGAATGCGGAGGTTATTTCCTCTACGTTCGACGAGCCGGCTGAGCGTCACGTGAAGATCGCCAGCATCGTGCTGGAGAAGGCGAAGAGAATGGTGGAGTGTGGTCATGACGTGGTCATCCTGCTCGATTCCATCACACGTCTCGCCAGAGCCTACAACACGGTTTCTCCTGCGTCTGGTAAGGTCCTTTCGGGTGGTGTGGACGCGAATGCGTTGCACAAGCCGAAACGCTTCTTCGGTGCCGCTCGTAACATTGAGAACGGCGGTAGCTTGACCATCATCGCCACGGCTTTGACCGATACGGGCTCGAAGATGGATGATGTGATCTTCGAGGAGTTCAAGGGTACGGGTAACATGGAGTTGCAGCTCTCCAGACAATTGGCCAACAAGCGTATCTATCCAGCTGTTGATATCATGGCTTCCAGTACGCGTCGTGATGATCTGCTCCATAGCAAGGAGACAATCCAACGCATGTGGATCCTTCGCCGCTACTTGGCGGATATGAACCCTGTGGAGGCCATGGAGTTCTTCAAGGATAGATTGGAGAAGACCGCCACGAACGAGGAGTTCCTCGCTTCTATGAATGATTGATCTTCGCGGGGATTTCCTCGCCTAGGATAGAAAATAAGAAGGACGGATGCCCGGCATGGGGATCCGTCCTTCCTTTTTTGTTTGTGGCTTTATAAAAAGATCACCAATATCAGGATATTCACCGCGCAGATCACGCTGGCGCCTAAGGCGAGGTCCTTCAGCAGCTTCTTTCCCGAGAAGGCGACGCCATAGATCATGTTGACGAAGCTGTTGCTGATCATCGCTTGGAATGTGGCGAGAATCAGCAGGGAGCCTGCGACGGCGTGTTGCGTCTGGAAGAGGTTGATGATGAACGGGTTGATGTCCGTTACGCCGACGATCACGGAGAGGATGCGCAATCCGCTGTCTCCGAAATAGATCAACGCATAGTGCGTGATGATCGTGAAGGCGACGAAAAGCACGGCGAAAAGTAGTGCCACCTTGAATTCCAGCGGGTTCTTCTCTTCCTCGATCTCCAACGCCTGGGACTCCTGTACAACAGATTGGTTGCGGCGCTTCCTCGTGTAGAAATAGAGGGCTACCAAGGCGAACGTGACAATCATGATGGCGAACAGGTACCAGTATTGCAGCATTAGTTCGAAGTTGAAGATGCCCAAAAGGATTAGGATCCTGAAGTACATCATCGCGATGGAGCAGAAGATGGCGGCGACGTACTCCGAGAGGTCTCCGTTTTTATCTTTCGCCTTCTTGCCTAGGATGATGCAGGTCGCCGTACTGCTGTAGATGCCGCCCAATATGCCTGTGATGATGACGCCTCCGTCCTTGAACACGTATTTCTTCACCAGATAGCTGGCGTAGGAGATACCGGAGATGACCACGGTGGCGAGCCAAATGCTGTAAGGGGTGAGCCCTGAGCCTTCTATCAGTTCGGTCTTCGGCAACATGGGTAATACCACTCCGGCGATGATCATGAACTTGGCGAGGTTGATGAATTCCTCGTCGTTCATCGACTTGGTGAACTGTATGAACTTGTCCTTCATCTCGGTGAGGATCAGGACCGCCACGACGACCAGAATGGCCATCCACGGGTCTTTCTCGCAGACGACTGGCGCCAGGCAGTAGGTGATCAGGGCAATCACGATGGAGGTGATGCCGTAGGACTTCTGCACGAAGATCTTATGGATGTAGTAGGCGACGAACAATAGGGTGAGGGTGACGCCTCCGCAGAGGAAAGGCACGATGCTCCCGCTCCCCGCCACGTAGAGGATGTAACCCAATATACCGATCAGCGTGAAGGTACGGTCCGCACCGAACGCATGTTTGGAATCCTCTTCCTTCAGGTATAACTTCCTTTGTGATAGTCCGATAACCAATGACATTAGCGTGACTAAGACAAATTTCAACAAATCCGATGACAAAATATCGTTGGTCTCCATATCTCAAATCTTTTATCTTTCTATGAAGATAAGAAAAATGGGGGATTATTCCAAATTTAAGTCCTTCAAAACGTTGTATATTGTTTCCGCTGAACCATCGTTCCACCTTCGGGTCCAGAATCCGATGAGTGTGATGGTCACGTGATCAGGCTTACCCTTGAAGTTGACAAGCTCGCAAATCTTTTCTTCAGCTTGAGCATATTTGTCTTCTAAATATCTCCTTCTCTCGAGGGTTGCTTCGTCCAGATTTACCACGGAGTCAACCACTTCCGCCACCTCTATGTCGTAATCCTCTTCTGTATTTGCCTCGTCATCCTTGACTATGGTATCTTCATTCTCCTTGTTGTAAATCTTGTATAGTTCTTTGTAGTTCTCTTGATTTACCCAATGATAGGTGGATTTGAGTTGTTGGATGGCGCTTTGAAGGTTGCCGTATTTGTCTTTTTGCTTGTATTTTTCATACCAACCCTTCGCCTTTGCAATCAGTGTTTCCCTGAATTCGCTATCGTCTTTCTTCTTGTTCAGTAAGTATTGTAAGCATGGTGGAAGGTGTTTCTCAAATTTTTCTTTTAGCACATATGCGTAAATTAACGAGTTTTCCGGGTCGCATATGGCTGTGTTGCAGTAGTTTGAGATGGCTTTGCTGTTATTGTTTTCCACACTATCCAATACTTCCGCATAATTGTTTAGGGCGGACTCAACCATTTTGTCCGAGCAGGCTTCATTGTTCAAGCATGTATCCCCATCGATTACAAATCCTAAAAACTTATCCTTTCCATTTTTGATGTGTATGGTGCCATAGACGGATTGCCCGTTCCTTATCGCTTTGTTAATATAATATGACATCCACAAGGACTGTCCATGTCCGACATAAAATCTGTTGTTCCAATAGCCCCAATAGCTATTATTGTACGGCTTATTTAACGGCGGAGTTATGCGGTTGTCCGGATAGTAGAATCCATCAGAGTCTTTCTCGTAGGCAATATAATTGGACATCTTGTGCCCTTCCTTGGAGAAATTTTTGCTGTTGAAATGAAAATACAATAGTTCCCCATCATCATCGTATTTGCCTATATTGCATTTCTCGATGGGCCTTTGAATGGTATATTCCTTGCTGGATATGATCTGACACCGAATGGCCCAAATGACAGCCAGTAGGATTGGCACGATGAGCGCCGTGAGGATTAGTTGTTTCCTAGTTATTTTGTTGAAGTCCATGGCTCTTTCTCTTTGAGATGAATAGATTGATTAGTATAAGGACAACACCCCAAACGATGGAGAGTGTTCCGATTAGGATCGTTGATTGGTTGTATTGGTCTATTGTCATCAGCATGAAAGCGTACCAACCCACTAAGGCTAGATTCAGTTTCAGCACATCTATTGTCCGTATACTAAAGAATGTGAGGTAAGCTAAGTAAATGATTATTAGAACTTGAAAAGTATATGTCAAGTATGCATGAGGTATAATTAAGACAAGAGGAATCAGGGGTAGCATGATCCACTCGTCCAACTCGATTTTCAATCCTCTTTTCCACTTCATGAAGAAGGAGAAACCTAATAAGAGGATTTGTATGAGGGCCATCGTCGGGAACATTGTCAATCCATCTTCGGTGTCGTATTCGGTTCTGTCGAAAGCGAAAATTGCAAGAGTGATGAAATTGGCGATGTATGCGGATGCTTTCAGGAAAGAGGCATTGCTTTGGATACGTGAGGATTGCCTGATCCAAGAGTGCAGGGCGTAGGATATGGATGCGGAGGCGAAAATGGATACGAATATTAATAATTCGTCCGTGTCGTTAGTTTTTTCGCACGTTAGTATGATATGTCCCCATGAAATTATGAAGAGAAGGACTAATGGGAGGGTCGCCGTTCTGAATTTGACAAGGAAAGTATCCCTCTCCTTATAATAGGTTTTATATAGAAATATTGCGTCAATGCATATGATGATGAGATATAGGGCAACGGTCACATAATCATACTTATTAATCATTTCTGGCGTTGAGATACATAAACTTGCTATGATGACCGAAGAGGCAATAACTGATCTGAAAAGGAATACAATGGGGTAGGCTAATATCGCTAGTAGGAAGATTGAAATTGCACCGGCGATCTTGATGTCAAAGATAACGTTAATCATGCAATAGGTCGTGACCAGACCTACGCAATATATGATGCCTGCCGCTTCCTTAAATGCCCGATTCTCATATTGGTGCAGGAACACGTAATAGCAAGCTGCTGAGCCAATGATTATCGGTAGGATTCCAATGACGACTTGAAGCCCATGAGGAATGAACTCCCAGTTTTTCGATAGGAGAAAACATACGCCTGTTATGATAAAGAGGGCTGCGACGATGCACAGCGGCAAGGTCGTATTGGTGAGGAATTTTTTCTTATTCCCCTCTTTCTCCAAGTAATAGTTGATGATATTGTTGGCCACCTCCTCGTCGATGATGTGGTGGTCCAGCAACTCCTGGGTGTCGATATTGGTTATCTTCATGTATCTGGCGTTTTAAAGAATTGTGTGCGTTATTCGTTCAGGAAAGAGCGTATTTGCGGTACCACATAATCCCGAATGGATTCTTCTGGCGGGTAGTGTCCTCCCGGCATGAAGATTCGGTTGCTGTAGTGTTGTTTGAACCAATGGGCGGCCATGCGCGTCATGAAGTCCTTCCGTCCGAACATGCCGATGGTCAGCGCATCCTCTTCGGGTGTCAGGTCGTCGTATTGTTTCCGCTCCATATCCTTGTAGATGTCGCACATCCGCTTGTCCACGTGCCATATTTGGTTGCCGTCGGCTCTGGCCTCCTTGTATTTGTTGTCGCCTTGGAACATGTACATGTAGGTCATGCCGAGGCTAGGATTCAGCAATATCTTTTTACGTCCTCTGTATTTCTGCGCCATGAAGCCGCCGAGGCTATGTCCGATGATCAGGTCCACTTGGTATTCCGTCAAGAAACGGTCGATTTGAGGGAAAGCCTTTTCTGGGTCGATGGACAGGTCCGGCACCCAGACAGTCGCTTCCGGCAGGTATTTACGGATAAACTCAGCTGTGGCAGATTCGTGGCTCGAAGCCATCCCATGCAAAAAAAGTATATTCATGACAATCGGTTATTTCTATGATTTGTTGAACTATTTAAAAAATTCGCATTATGCAAATATAACTAATATACGGGGAAAACCCTGTTTGTATTGTTTGAAAAAGTGAATATTTTTCCTTCCTCCGCTTCCGTGTGACTGCCGTTATTATCCCTTCCGCGGATTTTGCCGTTAGAGGAACTATCGTTAAATTTGCGGAAAAAGAAAAAGAAGAGAGATGGATATTATCCTTAAATATTTCCCGAATCTATCGGACAAACAGAAGGAACAGTTCGCCGCGCTATACGATTTGTATATCGATTGGAACAGTAAGATCAATGTGATATCCCGCAAGGACATAGAGAATCTTTACGAGCATCATGTCCTGCATTCCCTGGCCATTCCTAAAATCCTATCGTTCAAGGATGGCACCAGCGTCATGGACGTCGGTACGGGTGGCGGGTTCCCTGCCATTCCGTTGGCGATCTATTATCCTAATTGTCAGTTCCATTTGGTCGATTCCATCGGGAAAAAGATCCGTGTGGCGACGGAGATTTCCAACGCTATCGGCTTGACCAACACCACTTTTGCGCATGAGAGGGTGGAGGATGAGAAGGGAAAGTTCGATTTCATCGTCAGTCGTGCGGTCATGCCTTTGGGCGACCTCGTTCGGTTGACACGCAAGAATGTGGAGCATAAAAATCCGAAAAATGCCCTTCCCAACGGATTGATCTGCCTGAAAGGCGGTGAATTGGAGCATGAGGTGAGTCCTTTCCGGAATTCCGCCTCACTCTTTAACATCAAGGATTTCTTCTCGGAAGAGTTCTTCCAAACGAAAAAGGCGGTTTATTTACCATTGTGATAGATGATCATGAATGACACACCTAGACATGCGACGTTAAGGCGTCGTCTGGCGGAACAGCTATATGCCAAGGGGATAAAGGACACTAGGGTGTTGAATGCGATAGCCAGCGTTCCGCGCCATCTTTTCATGAGCAGCACGTTGGAACCGTTCGCCTACAACGATAACGCCTATCCGATCGGGGCTGACCAGACCATTTCGCAGCCGTGGACAGTGGCATACCAGACTGAATTGTTGAACCCGCAAGAGGGGGAGAAGGTCTTGGAGATCGGCACTGGCTCGGGTTACCAATCCGCTGTTTTGGCTTGTTGCGGTGCGTCCGTCTATTCGGTGGAACGAATAAGGGAGTTGTCGGAGAGCGCCCAAAAAAGACTTGCCAGTTTGAATTATAGGGTGCAATGCAAATATGGGGATGGCTATGAGGGATGGAGAGAGCATGCCCCATTTGATAAAATCATCGTTACCGCTGGTGCGTCGGAGATACCGCAGAGTTTGTTGATGCAGTGTAAAATAGGCGGTTCCATCGTCATTCCTGTGCAAGAGAAGAGCGGACTCAGAATGGTTCGGCTTGCCCGTGTCTCTGAAACGAACTTCAACAAGGAGGATTTCGGAACGTGCGCTTTCGTCCCCATGCTAAAAGGAATCATGTAAGTAAAAAAGATCATATGGAGGTCAAACAGTTTATATTCAATATGTTCCAGGAGAACACGTACGTGTTGACCGATGAGGAGAAGAATTGCATCATCATCGACCCTGGCTGTTTCTTCGAGGAGGAGCAGGAACGGTTGGTCGGATATATTCGGTCAAATGGGCTGAAATTGACTCGTATCATTCAGACACACTTGCACTTGGACCATATCTTCGGATGTCAGGTTTTGTTCGATGGATTCGGTATTCAGCCCGAGGCGCATGCGTCGGACGAGTTCTTCTTGGACATCTTCCCCACGTACGGGAGGAAGTTCGGCATCGACGAGGAGTTGAAGTGCGTGCCGCTCAAGTCTTATTTGAGTGACGGTGACGTCATAAAACTAGGCGATTCGGAGCTCCATGTGATCCATACGCCGGGACATTCCCCTGGAGGTATATGTTTCTATGCGCCGAAGGAAAAGCTCCTTTTCAGCGGAGATTCCCTCTTCATGGGCAGCATCGGCAGAACCGATTTGGAGCGGGGCAATGGTCCTGAACTGATCCGTTCCCTTACGGAGAAACTGATGGTTTTGCCGGTGGATACGACCGTTTTGCCCGGACATGGTCCGAAGACCACCATCGGGTTTGAAAAAGCCAATAATCCATATATCCATGAATGAACCGATTCTTCTGACCAGCGACCTATCTGTGGGTTATAAGGTCGGTGGAAACGCAGTGCGGACATTGCAGTCGAACCTGAACCTACAGTTGAGGCGAGGTTCGTTCACCGCCCTTGTCGGACCGAATGGAGTGGGGAAGTCCACCCTGCTTCGGACATTGTGTGGTTTGCTCAAACCCCTTGCGGGAACGGTTTCCTTGGCGGGAACGGAACTTTTTTCCCTATCCATCGAGAAAAGGGCGGAGTATGTGAGCATCGTCGTCACGAATAATGTGGATACCAGCAGATTGACGGTCAGAGAGGTCGTTTCCATCGGAAGATACGCCTATTCCAATTGGGTGGGCACGTTGGATGAGAGGAACGAGGAAATTGTGAAAAATGCCCTATCCATGGTGAAAATCAGCCATCTGGCAGATAGAAGGTTGTCGGAGATGTCGGACGGGGAGAGACAGCGTGTATGGATCGCGAGAGCGTTGGCGCAAGACACGCCCCTCATCTTATTGGACGAGCCCACATCCTTTTTGGATTATAGGAACAGAATAGAGATTTTCGCCATCCTGAAGCAGTTGAGTCAGTCTGGGAAGAGCATACTCATCTCTACCCACGAAATCGATTTGGCCTTGCGTTATGCGGACCAGATGTGGGTGATGAGCGATGGAATCGTGCAGGGAGATGCGGAGGCGATAGGAGCCTCCGATGTGTTAACGGAGGTTTTTGGTTACCCCAAGGATGCGGGGCAGGTCCAAGTATAGTTCCTCCATGCTGTGATAGAGCAAGTCTGCCCCGTTTTTTAAGAGTTCTTCATCACGTAAAATACCCGTATTCACCGCAATAGTGAAGATGCCTGCGGAGGATGCGGAGCGTACGCCCAAAGGTGCGTTCTCGACTACAATAGCCTGATCAGGACGCAATCCACCCTTCTTTAGTCCGATAAGGTATGGCTCAGGGTCAGGTTTTCCTTTTTTCACATCGTAGGCGGTCACCATACGTTCTCTGGCGAACACGCCAGGGAAAGAGTGGTTTAGTTTGTCAATTAGGGAGAGTTGACCCGAACCGGTGACCAGGAAGATCTCCTTTCGGGCCGTTTGGATAGCCGATAAAACCTTCTCGACGTCCTTCATCTTAGGCGGTTGAGGCAGATTCTCAAAGCATTGCGACTTGAATTTGTAGATGCGCTGGCACTCCTCTTCCGTCGCCGACCTTCCTAATTGCGAGGCGAACACCTCGCTGATGGTGGAGGAGCCCGTCATGCCTTCCCGCATATATACGTCATAATCCGTGAATTCCAGTCCAAGAGATTTGAACGCATGTACCCAAGCCTTCGCATGGTTCGGCATGGAGTCGTACAACACACCATCCATGTCGAAAAGGAAAGCCTTCAAGTCTATATCCTCTAATTTTCTGCCCATTTCATCGTCAATTAGAAAGGAGGCGACCCCTACGGACCGCCTCCTATTCCGTTAAATCACATTGTGCGTTAAAATTTGTATGCTATGCCAAGGGATGTAGACTCCCAGAACTGTATGTCGGCATGTGGCAACCCGAAGTGTTTCCCATCAATCGTCTTCATCTCAGCGTTGTCATATTTGAGCTGAGTTCTGAAAGAGACGTTAATGTATTTTGTCAGTTTCACCATGAGTTCCAATTTCCATTTGAAGTACCATCCATGGATGAATTTATTTATATCTAAATCATCGGAATAGGAACTTTCATATGTCTTGCTGTCAAGAAGTTTCGCCATATCTTCATCATCCAACTCTCCTTTATCCGACAAGCTGACAATTAAATCACGCATATCTTCAGGCATTTTCCCGTTGGAATAATCCTCTTTATGGAGGTTTTGTAAAATGCCCCTTACATTATTGATGTCGTCACGTTGATCACATATTGAGTTGTATATTTTCCCGAACCAATTTTCGACATATCCGTGGGTGTGGGTGGACACGGCTTTGTTGTATGCATAGAATGCCTCTAATGAGCTAAAGAAGTGAATGTTTTTTGTGATGTCAAAGTCAGAACGTAGGATGGCGTATGCACCCAACTCACTACGAGACTTCTTGTATTCGTTCGCTGTCCCTTCAATCAGTTCCATACCATAGTTTTGAGCCAATTCGTTCAACCTACAAATGGTGAAACGAGTGGTCAAAGGGGACATGAAAAGGCTGATGTACTTATTCGGCACATAATCAAAACCCAATGATACTTTCACGTAGCCTGGAGCGAAGAAACTTGAATTTAATATGGCCGTGTCAGTTCCATTAGGGAGAGGCTCGTATTTATATCCATTGGTGAATTGAGTCTCTAAGCTTGCCAATGCTGATGCATACCAATATTGAGCCATCTTGTATCCGAACTTAGAAGAAAGTCCAAGTTCATCCATGTTCTTGCGGAGTGAATCAGTGGTGAATTGGTTGGAGAATAGGAATCCATACTTTGCGGAAAGATTATTGTCCCATTTCACCCTGTTTTTCTTGTAGTTGGCGTTCAGGTTCGCGAACGCGTCAGATGATACGCTGAGACCTGTGCCTTCCATGCTGTATTCGCTGAAGTAGGCTTGGTTGACATTCAGACCGACAGAACCGGGGAAGGTCCAGTAGATGGAATCCGTGGAGATTTCTCCGCTCGACTTGGTTGAGATAGACGTGGCCGTCTTCACCAACTCGTTTTCGTCCGCATATGCGGAGGCGATAGCCATAAATAGCACGCCAAGTGCGACACAAATTTTTTTCATAATTTTTTACTTTTAAAAAATACGTTTATATTGTTACACTACACTATTCCATCATTGACGATTAATCCAATTTCAGTACTTCGAGGAACGCTTTCTGCGGCACCTCGACCGTACCGATCTGTTTCATACGTTTCTTTCCCTCCTTTTGTTTCTCCAACAATTTACGTTTACGGGAGACGTCACCTCCGTAACACTTGGCCGTCACATCCTTGCGCACTGCCTTGATGGTCTCGCGGGCGATGATCTTCGTGCCGATGGCGGCCTGGATGGCCACCTCGAACTGTTGGCGCGGGATCAGTTCCTTCAGTTTCTCGCACATGCGTTTGCCTAGCGGATAGGCGTTGTCGAAGTGGGTTAGGGTGGAGAGCGCGTCGACCGGCTCACCGTTCAGCAGCACGTCCAGCTTCACCAACTTGGACTCCCTCATGCCGTGCGGGTGGTAGTCGAACGAGGCGTATCCCTTCGAGATGCTCTTCAGCTTGTCGTAGAAATCGAAGACGATCTCACCCAAAGGCATGTCGTAGATCAGCTCCACACGGTTTCCCGACACGTAGTCTTGGCGGACCAGCTCACCCCTCTTGCCTAAGCAAAGGGTCATGATCGGACCGATGTATTCGGTGGAGGTGATGATGGAGGCGCGGATATAAGGCTCCTCGATGCGCTCTATGAGCGTCAGGTCCGGCAGACCGGATGGGTTGTGCACCTCGATCTTAGCGCCCTTTTTGGTATATACATCATATTCCACGTTAGGTACGGTGGTGATGACGTTCATGTTGAATTCGCGCTCCAGACGTTCCTGTATGATCTCCATGTGCAGCATGCCGAGGAATCCGCAACGGAACCCGAAGCCCAAGGCCAGGGAAGACTCCGCTTGGAAGGTCAGGGAAGCGTCGTTCAATTGTAGTTTTTCGATGGAGGAGCGCAGGTTCTCGAAATCCTCCGTCACGATAGGGTAGACGCCGGCGAAGACCATCGGTTTCACCTCTTGGAAACCTTCTATCGCCTTCTCGCAAGGGTTGGCCACCGTGGTGATGGTATCGCCCACCTTCACCTCCTTCGAGGTCTTGATGCCCGATATGATGTAGCCCACGTTGCCGGCGGAGAGTCTCTGCTTAGGCTCCATGTCCAAGCGTAAAATACCGATTTCATCGGCCAAGTACTCCTTTTCCGTCGCCACGAACTTCACATGGTCGCCACTGTTGATCGTACCGTTGATGATTTTGAAGTAGGCGATGATGCCGCGGAACGGGTTGAAGACAGAGTCGAAGATCAAGCATTGGAGCGGAGCGTCCGGGTCGCCCACTGGCGGTTTGATCCTTTCCACAATCGCCTCCAGTACCTTATCCACACCCTCTCCGGTCTTGCCGCTGGCACGGATGATTTCTTCCCGCTTGCAGCCTAGCAAGTCCACTATTTGGTCCTCCACCTCCTCCGGCATGGCGCCGGGCAGGTCTATCTTGTTCATGACGGGGATGATCTCCAAGTCATGTTCCAAAGCCATATAAAGGTTGGAGATAGTCTGTGCTTGTATACCCTGTGACGCGTCCACGATGAGCAGGGCACCTTCGCACGCCGCGATGGAGCGGGAGACCTCGTAGGAGAAGTCCACGTGTCCCGGGGTGTCGATCAGGTTCAGCACATATTTCTCACCCTTGTACATATAGTCCATTTGGATGGCGTGGCTCTTGATGGTGATACCGCGCTCGCGTTCCAGATCCATATCATCCAGTACTTGCGCCTGCAGATCCTTTCCGGTCACGGTTTTGGTCATTTCCAGCAGACGGTCGGCCAAGGTGCTTTTTCCATGGTCGATATGGGCGATGATACAGAAGTTACGGATATTCTTCATTCTTCTTCTATGTGAAAAAATCTATGTTTAATAGTGGTGAATTTTCGGCATTCACCATGCGTTTGGACGGAGGGAACGCCCCTCCCATTTACACACACACTTTCCACCCATTTGGACTAAGAGGGATGCTCCAGGTCACATTGAGTGAATTTTCACGCGAATTTAACGAAAAAGCGGATAATGTCAAAATGGAAATAGTGAACTTGTTTTTCCTGAATATGTTGTATAACTCTATTTTGTGAAATATGTTGAATCGTATGGCGTTGACGATTGTTTCTATTGAGCGATAAGATTGATGATGGGCTATTTTTCGGGGAAAAAATACACGCTGTTAATTATTTTTTCCTCAAAGGTATTTGATTTTTAAATTTTTTTCCACTACTTTGTATGAACGAATTTGGCGGTTGTGTTTGTAAGGGTACCGTATCTACTTATTGGTATGTTTATTCGCTTGATTGCTAGAGATGTATTATTTTTAAATATAAAGTGTTTATGAAAATTGGTAGTTTTTTTTGTTGGCTAAGCAGGATATGTTATGCCAAAAAGCAGAAGGGGTGGGATTCCTCTTCGGGTAGAAAAATCCCGAGTCCGGGACAACGTCATTTATGGGCAATGTCGATTTCTGCTTTGTTATTCTTCTGCATGTCGCAGAATGTGATGGCAAGGTATGATTGTCAGGATTTTGACGACAAAGACAATCGCTTTAAAGTAGAATCGTTTTCTCCTTCGGGATATGTGAAAATCAGAGTCCTTTTCTATTGGTCTGATTGTGTCGCTTCTTCGGGAGACTCGCATATAGACGATGTGTCTTTGAGTTATGGTTCGTATCCGTTGTGTAAAATCGAGTATAGAAATGATTCGGAGTTTAAAATCCTTAATCTTACTACTCGTGGCGGTTTGTATTTGGGTAATACGAGGGTCACGAATAATTCTGTATATAGTAAGTTAGACAAGGATGGCGACAAGTGGTATATAAACTTCACCTATTATCCTGAAGATTTCCAATCAAGTGTTTCTATCACGGGTGGAACGTGGCATTATTATTATGCGAAGAATTATACCAATCGTATTTCTTCCATGACAAGAGATGTTACTTGGTCTGTCACTTCCTCAACCGATATCAAAATAGATAACTATTATTTTGATTTCGAAAATGGAACAACAGAGATTAAGGGAGTTAAGAATCTTACGAACGATATAGACAAGGGGGGCCAGTCTTGTTACACGATGACCTCAGACGATAATAAAAGTTATAGTTGCTTTTCACTCGGTAATGGTCAATATTCGTTCCGGATTGATAAGATTAGCACAGAACCGATTAAATATACGGTGTCATATACCTATCGTCCTAATTATGGGCACACGTATCAGTCGACAGCTAATATCACCGTTCCTGCTTTTATATATCCTATCAGTTCCAAGGCTGTTTACAACTCAAGTAAGAAAACGGTTCTTGTGTCATGGGAGATTCCTTCGGTCAAAGGATCTGATTATTTAGACTATGGATATGTGATAAAACGTAGATTGGCGTCGGATGCCAATGCTGAATGGGAGAAGATAGGAACAACCAACAATGCGAAGGTGACGACATTTGAGGATGAAACGTTTGTGGAAAAAACAGGTGTCAACGCAAGTTATGTATACCGCGTGGAGAGCCTCTATCCTAGCACGAAATGTAATTATAATGGGAATAATTATACGTCTGAGACAAATCCTGTCGCAGTATGCACGGATCACATGAGGATCAGTAATTTGACGACTGTGGTCAATAAGGAGAAAGAGTGTGTTTCGTTGGATTGGAATATCAGTGGTACTTATTGGGCGGATGAGAGTAAATTGCAGATTTATAGAAGAAGTATCACCTCAAGTGGAAAGAAAACGGATATGATAGCCGAATTCTCCGATTCAAGCAAGGTGGTCGATCGGGATGAGAACGGAAGTCTTTTCGGATCTTTCGTGGATCCGGATGTGAGTCTATGTACTCCGTATCTCTATTTTGTCCATGTGGATGCTCCTGATGTTTATGGCAAGATGGACACATTGGTGTCCGATACACTTTTGATGTCTGACATAGGGTCTATCAAGAGTGTTAATTGTTCCAAGGGGTACTATCCTGATCGGACGGAGGTGGCCTGGACGTCGTCTGGTTATTTTGACATGTTTGTTGTGGAACGTAAATTGTCGAATGAGCCGGATAGCAAGTTCAGGCAGTTGTCCACAATTCAATTCAACAAGGTGCAGTCTAATTACTTATATGAGGATAAAACAGCTACGCCAGGGTATGTTTATGTCTATCGGGTTTATGGTAAGAACGATTGCGCGAGCAAGTCCGTCGTTTCAAATAAACTCAGCGATGTGGGCTTCAGAGTGCCTGCCGGTGATTTCTACGGACGCGTGACGTTCGAGAATGGACAGGCTGTCGATTCTGTTCAGGTGTATGTAAGTTCAGAGAATGCTATCCCTGCTCAGTCTTTGCGTTTAAACAAAGATGGCGTGGCGACTACAATCCCTCAATTGGAAGGGACGAGCAATGTCTCTTTCCAGGCATGGCTCTCTTTCTCCGAAGATTCGGATTGCTTGATTCAGTTAGGTGATTACTCCGTAACTGTAAGCAAAAATGGAAAGGTTGTTGCTTCTACTAAGGATGGAGAGGCTGAGTTCAAGATGGATAGCTTGCCGAGTGATTCCTATTTCCACATTTCCGCCGTGTTTGCAAACAATTCGGTTTCTTTGTATCGGGATGATAAATTGATCGCTACGGATTCAATCCAGATATCCGCTAATACGGGAACGAAATGTGTGATTGGTAAAGGTCTTGTTGGTAACATAGATGAGGTTCGTGTTTGGGGAAAAGCATTGTCTTTGTCAGAGATCGCAAGTAACTACATGCGTTATATCGTTGGCAATGAGAATGGTTTGGTTTGTTACTATACATTCGATTTCCTTGCCCAAGGGAATTGCTTTGACATGTCGCAGTCCGGTTTGGATTTCAATGCGAACAATGGTACGCTAAGTGGTGCTGTCGCCAGTGAGTTCGTTCCGAACGAGACGCAATTGGCCCACATGGCGATTACTGACAAGGATGGTAAGTATGCGGTCCGTTCTGTCCCTTATTTCGGTAATGGAACGGCCTATGCGTTGACTCCGAAAAAAGGCGCCCACCAGTTCTCTCCATCTCAGGAGATCCGTCTCATAAGCGAGGCGGTGCCAAGCCATACTGTTAATTTCACGGACAATAGTTCGTTCTCCGTGACCGGTAGGGTTCTTTACAGTGGTGGTTCTTATCCTGTGGAGGGCGTGCATTTCACCATCGATGGTGTGCCTGCGCTTGATAAAACGGGACAATATATCCAGACCAGTGATGATGGTGGGTTTACTATCAATGTCCCTGTGGGAATCCACGAGGTGAAGGCAGTGAAGGATGGCCACACCTTTGAGTTGGATGGTCGTCTTTGCAACAGTGATGGTTCTGACCGTAACTATCAAGAGCATCTTGATGGTTATGCTCTGACTCTTTACGATAACACGAAGGTGAAGTATATTGGTCGTGTCTGTGGTGGTACGGTGCAGGAAGCATATCCTGTCGGTTTCTCTCTCTCGAAAAACAACCTGGCGGATGATATGAAAGTGATTCTCACTTCCACGAAAACTGAATGTGATTTGCAATCGGATACGAATGTCCATTCCGACACGACAAAGCATTTTGTCCTTTCCGCATTAAAGGCTAAGAATAAAGATGTTGAGGCTCAAACCACGGTAGTCGATTACAATACGAAAGACATTACCATCCATGTCAATAACGAGACGGGCGAATTTGTGGCGTGGGTTTATCCTATCGAGTACACTGTCAGCCTTTCCGTTTATGGACACGATGATATTATGGGAGACAACTCTTCCCTCGACTTGTCCATGTATATCCCAGACATGTATGAGAAGTATTCGTATAAGGATACGATTAAGTTGAGCAATGAAAAGGATTCGGTTAAGGTGTTGCCTTATGAGGATTCTGTGGCGTATCGACAGAAACAAGTGTTCACGAAGCGTTATAGAGCCAAGATGGAAGTGGTTCAGTGCGCTAATTCCGGCAGGGAATTGAACTATTTCGGTAAGAGTGAATATGAGTCCTATAATCTGACAGGAGATAAGGTGACTGTTCCGTTGTTTATAGATTCCACCAAGACGTATACTTTCGGCTTGCCGGTTTTCGTCACGGCTGAAAAGTATAATATGCACTATGACATTTTTGAGGAATATCCTTATTATGTGGATAATAAAAAGACCATGGACAAGGATAGGACGGATAGGGTTCCTGTTGAGGGCGCGACTGTGACTTTCAACAATAAGATTGCTTTCTCCTCGACGCTTGATACTGTAAACCATCTTTATTCGTTCGTGGTGGGTGAGCCTGATATGACGACTGCCAAGGGAACGATAGCCGCTACCTTTACTTATGGAGATAGCGACAATCCGACCAGCGTTTCTTGGGTGGATCCTATGGGTAATGAGAACGGAGAGGCTTACGTCTTCGGATCCCATCAGACGGGAACGAACTTTGTGACGGGTGGTCCTGACAAGTTCTTATGTGTGCTTCGTGACCCTCCGGGATCCAATAGTTACTCTTATTTGGAGAAGGGTACCTCTTTCTCTATGTCATCCACGTATACTGGTTCATTTAACCAAGAGGGTTCCGAGGCTTGGTCTACGGGTTATGTGGCTAATATGCAAACCTTCAGTGGCGCTAATGTAGTTGGAGTTGTTCAAGGTACTGTTAATATGGTTACTGACTCCAAAAGCGAAATAAAAGCGGGTATTGTCCATGAGGAGGAATATACGGGATCTAATACAAAATCGAACTCGTTCACGTTGACGACTCGCATCCAAACGAGCGATGACCCAATGTATGTCGGGGCAAATGCCGATGTCTATGTGGGTTATTCAACGAATATCTCCTTCGGCTCGTCCGTTATGGTCACACCTGTGCCGATTTCAGTATATGACTCTTTGGACGGCGAAAACCATTACGAGGTGACTTATGCGAAGGCTGATTCGTTTGCCTTGGTTAAGACGAATAGCATCTGTACAATGGAGAATTTCGAGACGATGTTCGCTTATCCTCAAGTTTATATCGAACAGACATTGTTGCCGAATATGGAAGAGTTGAAGCGTTCTTTGCTTTTGTCCCCTGCTGAGGTGGATACCACGAAGTTGCAGGACAAAGCGGACAAGGACGGATGCAATTATTACGTTTCTTTGGTCCCTGCCTCAAGCAAACTATATGGTCAGAAGGGTGGCTATAAGGTATTCTATACGTCCGGTGACGTTAAATGTGATACTATCCATTATTTGAATCAGGCAATAGAAAGATGGAATAAGGCTTTGAGCGACAATGATAGTGTTAAGGTAAATGCGAAGAAACTGCACCAAAACTACTCATTCCAAGCTGGTGCCAATGTTGAGTATAGTGAGGAATATACATCGAATCTCTCATCTACTCATTCGTTTAGCGTTAAACTGGGTGTTCAATTGTCCGATGATTATAGGGTTTCAATTGCCGGAGCGACTTCCCTGTTCGAATATGAAGAGACCTTTACGACAACCCAAGGTGGTGAGTTCTCCGATGAGGCGGAGGCTTCCCATGCTAAGGGATTCGTATTGGCGGAGGATGGTGACGACGACTATTTGAGCGTGGATGTCTTGTATGAGGAGATCCCTGATTTTGATGATAGCTATGTCGGCTCTGTGGGTGCGGGTAGCGCAGACACGTCTAAGCTTGAAACGAAAGAGACTTATCCTTCTTTCGTGTTCCGTACGCGTGGTGGTGCTACCAGCTGTCCTTACGAAGGCGCATATAAGGCTGTTCACTGGAAGAACAATGAGGATTTGCTGATTAGTGCCGCTACCATGAAGTTGGAGGAGCCTTCTATCGATATGCCTAAGAAGTTCATCGAGAATGTTCCTTCCGGCGAGGATGCTTATTTGACGGTTTATATGAAGAATAACTCCGAGACGGGAGAAGACCAATGGTTTGATCTCCGTCTTGTGGATGCTTCTAATCCGAATGGCGCTATCCCTAGTATCGATGGCAATTCCATGTCTGGTTTTGCTCTCGAGTATCTGGTGCCTGCAGGTCAGGTGTTGGAGAAGACGTTGGCTATCACGAAGGGATCCGTGTTGAATTACGACAACTTGGCATTGGCTCTTTGCTCTAAGTGCCAGGCTGACCCGACAGGCTTCTTGGATGTGATCGCGGATACGGTTTATTTCTCCGTCCACTTCATCCCTTCCTGCTCGGATGTGGCAATTGTTAAACCAAGCAATAATTGGACGTACAACACCAATTGTGAGTCTGATACGATCGATGGAGTGGTTAAGCATTATATGCCGATAACAATCTCTGGCTTTGATGTCAACTATACTGACTTCGAGCATATCGAGTTGCAGTATAAGCCTGCTTCTGGCTCGGATAACGATTGGGTGACTTTGGGTTATTACTATAAGGATAGCACGTTGGCGCGGATTGCGGTTGATAACGGATTCAATGCGTTCCTGATCTCTTCGGAGGATGCTGGCAATATCTATTACAAATTCTATATGGATAACCTTCCAGACCAGAATTATGATCTGCGCGCGGTTTCATTCTGTAACATCAACAATGAGTTGTATGATAATCCTTCCGAAGTCATTTCGGGTATCAAGGATATGTACAACCCTCGTTTGTTCGGTTCTCCTAAGCCAGCCAACGGTGTTTTGACGGTTGAGGATGATATCCGTATCGATTTCAATGAGACTATCGCGGAGGGTATGTTGACCTTCAACAACTTCGAGATCACTGGCGTTCGCAACGGTTCGGTTACCGACCATAGTGTAGCTATCGTTTTGGACGGTGAGAACGATTACCTCGCAACCGAGGTGACTCGCGATTTCTCCAACAGGGATTTGACCTTCGAGTGCTGGGTGAACTACGACTCTCTGCAGAATGCGACATTCTTCAGCCATGGTGATGCAAGGGAGTCTATTTCCATGGGCATGAACGAAGAGGGTAAGATTGTTGTCAAGGTGGGCGATAAGTCTGTCTCTTCGGAGAAGGTTCCTGCTTGGGAGAAATCTTCATGGAACCATGTCGCTTTGGTATACGACAACGAGGACAAGACGGTGACGGCTTATGTGAACTATACGGCCGTTATTAAGGATGCTCCGGTGAAGGCTTACAATGGTGAAGGTGTTGTCGAGGTGGGCCGTGACGTGGCTAGCCAATCGGGCAACTTCAACGGTAAGGTGGATCAGTTCCGTATCTGGAACGCGGTTCGTTCTTCCGCCACAATCCAGGCTAACAGTGCTTCGCAATTGTCCGGCAATGACCTGAACCTGATCGCTTACTACGATATGGAGGAGGCGAAGGGATCCGCTACGGAGGACAAGGCTCGTGGTGCGAACCTGGTGATGAAGGGTGGTTCCTGGGCATTGCCTGAGGGACGTTCGGCTGAATTCGATGGTCAGAGTTATGTGGCCATGAACAGCTCAGCGGCTGTCATTACTTCGGATATGGACTTCACTTTGGAGTTCTGGTTCAATGCGGAGGCTGGAGCGAAAAATCAGACCATCCTTTCCAACGGTAACGGAATTGACAAGAAGGGTGAGGATCCAGAGAAAGTATTCAGCGTTGGATTTAACGCCGATGGTGACCTCACCTTCCGCCACAATGGCTATACGGTGCCTGTTAATGGTAAATACAATGATGACAATTGGCACAACTTCACGTTGGCTGTGAACCGTTCTTCCGGTAACGCTCGCATCTATATGGATGGTGAGTTGAATACTTACTTCCCGGCTGAACAGGTCGGAAGAATCTCTTCCGATAAGATATTCGCCGGTGCTCGTGTATGGTACGCAAAGCGTGATACGATAAATAGAACGGCTGATCAGTTCTTCACGGGTATGGTGGATGAGGTTCGTTTGTGGAATTTGTATCGTCAGCAATCTCAAATCGAGAAGTTCTATAACCAGACTGTGAACGGCGACGAAATGGGCTTGTTGCTTTATTATCCGTTCGAGCATTACGTCCTCTGGCAAGGATTACCTGAAATGCAGTTCACCTTGGAGGATAAGGGTAGTGATGCTGTGGATGGCAATGGTAATAAGTTGGCGTTCGCGACTACGGAAGGTGAAGTTTCCGAGTCTAGGAATATCCCTCCAGTCAAGACGAAGGGTGCGACTTCTTCTTTGTCATATGATTGGGTGGTTAATAACGATGGGTTGATCATTACTCTGCAAGAGCAAGACTACCGTATCGAGAAGACCATCGTCAACTTTACGGTCAACAAGGTACAGGATGTGAACGGAAACTATATCGTTTCCCCAATCACTTGGAGCGCTTACATCGACCGCAACCAATTGAAGTGGATGGATGACGCTGTGACTGTCAACAAGAAGCAGAACGAGCCATATCAGTTCGAGATGCCGATTGTTAACAAGGGTGGTTCTATCATCAACTACAGCTTGAAGAACATGCCTTCTTGGTTGAGCGCCTCTTCCGAGTCGGGTGCCATCAACCCGTTGGAGAAGCAGATCATCGAGTTTGAGATCGATCCTTCCCTCGCTGTGGGTACTTATGATGAGGTTGTTTATTTGACGAACTCCAATAACGTGACGGAGCCTCTCGCCCTCAAGGTGACGGTGGAGGGTGACACACCGGAGTGGAGCGTCGATCCTTCGAAGTATGAGTTCAGCATGGCTGTATTCGCTCAGATTAAGTTGAACAACCAATTCTCCAACGACGAGAAGGATATGCTTGCCGCCTTCTATGACGGCGAGTGTGTCGGTGTGGCTAACATGAGCTACGACAAGACCATGGACTTGTGGTATGCGATGATGACTGTTTATTCCAAGAATTCCGAGTCCCACAACTTGGTTTATCGCGCTTGGGACGCTAGCAAGGGTCTCGTGTCGGAGGCTACCGCTTCCCAGAATGTATCATTTGTCAGTGACACTGTTTACGGGAAACCTACTGCGCCGGTTGTGTTCTCTAACGGATCCATCAGGTATCAGAATATCCCGTTGAGCAAGGGATGGAACTGGGTTTCCTTTAATCTGAAGGACAAAAAGGGTATGTCTGATATGAATGCATACCTTAAGAACGGAACATGGAGTGCGAACAGCATCGTGAAGAACTTGAGCGGTTCGACCGCAAACTACTCCGTTGCAAACGGCAAGTGGACGAACTCTGGTGTCGCTCTGAATAACACGAACATGTTCAAGATCTACTCAGATGTGGATCAGACCTTGTACGTCGCTGGTTCGGACATCAACCTGGATTCGACGAAGATTCCTGTAAAGGCTAAATCTTGGAACTACATCGCTTATTTGCCGACAGGTAGCATGGATTTGAAAACAGCGTTGGCTGATTATAGGGCTAAGGATGGCGATGTGATCAAGTCGAACGATGGATTCGCCATGTACTATGGCAGCGAGTGGATCGGCTCTCTCAAGAGTCTGCAGCCTAATTGCGGTTACATGCTGAAGAACTCGGGCGATTCTTGCTCGTTCAGGTATCCTTCTTCCGCATCAGCTCTGCGTTCAGCTGTTGGCGTGAAGTCTTCCGCTTACGAGTCTAACATGAGTGTCATCGCATCTGCCCCTGAAAAGAGGGAAGGCGATGTGCTTCACGCACTTGTGGGTTCTGAGGAGAACAATGTGATGGAAGTCGCTTTGTCTGACGATTATGCGCTTCAGTTCATCAATGTTTCGGCTAATGCGGGTGATAAGGTTCGTTTCACGATGGAACGTGACGGAGTCATCTACGAGGCGAACAACGCATTGACCTTCACTGGTGATGCGGTATATGGTACGCCAGACAACCCATTCGTGTTGAACTTCAACGTGGGTGGTGTTGAGACGTTGACTGTATATCCAAATCCTGTGGTTGACGAGTTGAACATTGCCGGCAAACTGGATGTTGAAGGCGATGTGAAACTTGAACTCTTCGATGTGGTGGGCTCTCTTGTCTTTGAGAAGCAAGTTTCCTCATCGGACGATAATGTTTTGGATGAAAGCATCAATGTGAGCGGTTTGATTCCTGGCTCATACATGTTGAAGGTCATCCAAAATGATGATACTAAAGTGTTTAAAGTTGTAAAGAAGTAATATGGGAGAGTATATTATGAAGAATTGGTTTTATATTGCGTTATCCTTCCTCCTCCTGGCTGGAACTTTTCAAAGTTGCAAGAAAGACAAGGATGATGACGGTTTAGAGGCGCTTGAGGAGCAGTTGAGGCAGAAAGACGCGCTCATCAAGCAGTTGGAGGAGGAGAAGAATAGCTTGAACAATACGAACAAGCAATTGGATGAGACCAACAAGAAACTGGACGAGTTGCTTAAGAAACTCCAAGGTGATAATCCGTCAGATCCAGGGGAAGAGGGCGAGCAAGACACCTCTTCGGTAATCGTGCCGACTGGCAACACGTACGAGAACCCTGGTTGGAAGTCTGTCGCAATCTCAGGTGACTATGCTTACACCATGACAGCGGTGTTCGAGCTTCCTGCAGAACTAAAGGCGAAGGCCTCAAGTGATGACCTTATGGCGGCATTCGTCGGAGATGAGTGTCGGGGAGTCGTGAAAGCCATCGACGGTGTGTTCCTTCTGACTGTGATCGGAACGGGGAACGAGTCGACGAATGTCACTTTCCGCTACTGGAACGCGTCGGATCACTCTCTGTACGAGTCTCTGTTTTCGATTCCATTCACTTCCGACCGTGTCTACGGGGTGGTGGATAATCCGAAGCGGTTCTCCTGCAAGCAACTGTGATGAACAAAATTCCGAGAGGGTTGTCCGCTACGGATAATTGATCGGAACGCCACATTAGAGCGTGGCTCAATGAAGTCTCTTTGGACGGATTTGAGCCACGCTTTTTCATTGGAAGGGTAGGAAAGTGTGATAAGTCTTTGGTGAAAAATAACAAACTGTAAGGAATGTGTCGGAAACAGTAAATAATATCAATACGCATGTTATTTTTTAAACTTTTCGCCCATATATCACGGGTCTCAAAAAAAATACATATCTTTGGGGGATATTTATTGCTAATTTTAAATGGTAAGGATACGATGGATAATTTTTTCATGGCCCTGCAATTAATGGGCATTGGGTTGGCGACGGTATTCTCCGTTTTATTACTCATTATTTTCTTAGGAAACGTGTTGATCAAGTTGATTAACAAGTATGCGCCGGAAGAAGAGGCGCATAAATCGAATGCTTTTTCAGCAGCACCTAACCCAGTGGATGCCAATGTGGCACAAGCCATCAGCATGGCGATCAGTAAGATCACGAATGGGAAATCAAAGGCTGATAAAATCGAAAGAATTTAAGAGAAAAACAATCTAATAAAAATGGCTAAAGAAGTTAAATTCAGTCTCGTATTCAGAGACATGTGGCAAGCCGCAGGCAAATATGTGCCGCGCGTCGACCAATTGATGAAGGTAGCGCCCGTAATCGTGAAGATGGGCTGCTTCGACAGAGTAGAAACAAATGGTGGTGGATTTGAGCAGGTGAACCTCCTTTACGGAGAAAATCCGAACAATGCAGTTCGACAGTGGACGAAGCCTTTCCATGAGGCTGGCATTCAAACCCACATGCTGGACCGCGCCTTGAATGGCCTTCGTATGAGTCCGGTTCCTGCGGATGTCCGCAAACTCTTCTACGTGGTTAAGAAGAAACAAGGTACTGATATCACCCGTACGTTCTGTGGTTTGAACGATACCCGCAACATCATCCCTTCCATTAAATATGCTCACGATGGTGGCATGATTTCCCAATGTTGCCTTTGCATCACCTATTCTCCAATCCATACGGTGGAGTATTACACGAAGATGGCCAAGGAGTTGATCGAGGCTGGTTGTGACGAGATCTGTTTGAAGGATATGGCTGGTATTGGACGTCCTGCTTTCTTGGGCGAGTTGACCAAAAACATAAAAGCGATCAAGGATATTACCATCCAATACCATAGCCACGCTGGTCCTGGCTTCAACATGGCTTCCATCTTGGAGGTCTGCAAGGCAGGTTGCGACTATGTGGATGTTGGTATGGAGCCTCTCTCTTGGGGTACTGGTCACGCTGACGTAATCGCTGTTCAGGCTATGTTGAAAGACGCCGGCTTCAAGGTGAAGGAGATCAACATGGAGGCTTACATGGAGGCTCGTACCTTGATCAAGGAGATGATGGATGATTTCTTGGGCTATTATATCCCTCCTCGTAACCGTATGATGAACTCTTTGTTGATCGGTCCTGGATTGCCTGGCGGTATGATGGGATCCTTGATGACTGACTTGGAGACGAACCTCGAGTCCATCAACAAGTGGAAGGAGAAGAACGGCAAGCCTAAGATGAGCCAAGACGAACTGTTGATCAAGTTGTTCGACGAGGTGAAATATGTATGGCCTATGATGGGTTACCCTTGCTTGGTGACTCCGTTCTCACAATATGTGAAGAACATGGCTTTGATGAACGTTATGCAGATGGAGAAGGGCAAGGAGCGTTGGTCTATGATCGCTGACGATATTTGGGATATGATGTTGGGTAAGTCCGGTAACCTGCCTGGCCCATTGTCTCCTGAACTGATCGCCAAGGCGAAAGAGCAAGGCCGCGAGTTCCATACAGAGGATCCTCAAAGCAACTATCCTGACGCTTTGGACACCTTCCGCGAGGAGATGAAGAAAGAGGGTTGGGACTTCGGTCAGGACGACGAGGAGTTGTTCGAGTTGGCTATGCACCCACAACAGTATAGGGCTTACAAGTCTGGTAAGGCTAAGGCTGACTTCTTGGCAGACCTTGAGGAGCGTAAGGCGAAGAGAGCCGCTTGCAAGGGCGGTGTTGAATTGCCTCAAACCGTAACCGTTGAGGTGAATGGTGTTAAGTACAATGTCACGATCGGTGCGAATGATGGTTCAGCTGCTCCTGCGGCAGTGGCGGGCGCAGCGGTGGCTGCCGCTCCTGGTGAAGGAACCGAACTGACCTCTCCATTGGAGGGTAAGTTCTACTTGGTGAAGAACTCGGGCGACACACCGGTTAAGGTGGGTGACGCCGTGAAGAAGGGCCAAGTGGTTTGCTACGTAGAGGCGATGAAGACATTCAACGCTATCGCAGCTGAGTGTGACGGTGTCATCACGCAGATTTGCTTGACAAGTGGTTCTTCTGTATCAGAAGATGATGTTTTGATGAGAATTAAATAACAGGAATCATGGGAGAAATATTAGAAAAAATATATGGCATGACGGCGATTGGCAACTTTGTTGACAATCCCTCATACATCGTAATGATTCTTTTGGCCTTCTTCCTGCTCTATTTGGGTATCAAGAAGGAGTATGAACCGTTGTTGCTTGTTCCAATCGCTTTCGGTGTGCTGATCGCCAACTTCCCTGGAGGTGGCATGGGTGTGCTGGCTGTGAATGGTGTGGGTGAGATTTTCCGTATCTCGAATGAATTCCTGAACAATGGATTGGATAGTGGGTTCCAGGTCCTCTCTTTCGCGGAGGGTACTGAGGAAGCTAAGGAAGGTTTCGTCCAACTTGGAAAACTGTGGTATAATCCAGCCTTGGAAGGCAATGCGATACTTCAGAACGCTAATTTGTTGAACCATATTGAGGTGTATGATATCTGGCAAATGCCTTTGCATGACATCGCTCATGAGTTCGGTATCATGAACTACATCTATTACGCATTGATCAAGTCAGGTCTTTTGCCTCCGATCATCTTCATGGGTGTGGGTGCGTTGACAGACTTCGGTCCGATGTTGCGTAACCTGAAGCTGGCTATCTTCGGCGCGGGTGCGCAATTCGGTATCTTCGCTGTGTTGTTGGTGGGAAGCCAATTCTTCACAATGAAAGAGGCTGGATCTTTGGCCATCATCGGTGGTGCGGATGGTCCGACCGCCATCTTCACGACCTTGAAATTGGCTCCTCACATGTTGGGTCCAATCGCCATCGCGGCATATTCATACATGGCTTTGGTGCCTGTGATCATTCCGTTGGTAGTGAAATTGACCTGCTCCGAGAAAGATTTGAAGATCAACATGAAGGAGCAAGACAAGTTGTATCCTAACAAACAGGAGTTCAAGAACATGCGTGTGTTGAAGATCCTCTTCCCAATCACGGTTACCACGATTGTGGCGATCATCGTCCCTGATGCGGTATCGTTGGTGGGTATGTTGATGTTCGGTAACTTGATCAAGGAGATTGGTAACAATACTTCACGTTTGTTCAATGCGGCTTCCAATGGTATCATGAATGCGGCTACCATCTTCCTCGGCTTGTCTGTGGGAGCGACCATGACGGTTGACGCCTTCTTGAATCTGAAGACAATCGGTATCGTTGCCGGTGGTTTCTGCGCGTTCGGCTTCTCCATCTTCGGAGGTATCATGTTGGTGAAGATTATGAACTTCTTCTCCAAGAAGAAGATTAATCCGTTGATTGGAGCGACAGGCTTGAGCGCTGTTCCAATGGCTTCGCGCGTGGCTAATGACATCGCCTTGAAGTACGATTCCCGCAACCATGTGTTGAACTATTGCATGTCATCCAATGTGGCAGGTGTGATCGGTTCCGCTGTGGCTGCCGGTATCCTGATAAAGTTCTTGGGCTAACCATTCGTTAGTATATAGTTGAAATCCCCTGGTCTTAGGACTGGGGGATTTTTTTTGTGGATGTGTGGATTTTGGGGGTATATGACCAGCCTGTCGCATATTTAAGAAGCATTTGTATGCTTATTGCGTAAAGTTGATAATTGAAATATATTATTGTAATATTTGGCTGGGTTCCGTAAGTTTTATAATTTCGCATATCGTAGACGATACAAAAAAGGGAAGGTGTGTATTGCACTCATCTTGAAAAGTACATTTGAGATATGAAGAGATTTGTTAGTGTATTGGTTTTTCTCTCTTGTTGGTTAGGTTCTTTTTCTCAAAATGGTTGCCCATTAGGAGATTGGGATGATGTTGTCGTTTTTTGCACGGATGAAAACGACCTAGGTATTAGATATCCTGCCACAACGCAGCTAACTACTGATTTTTGTTTTTTCAGGGACTTATACGAGGCATTGATGGACTCTTCATATTTCTCGGCTGAAATTTCTTTCCAGACCCTTTCAGGTGTGATTGGATGTCTTGGATATGAATGTATTGTCACTCCGAGATGGTTGTTGATGCAGGTTGAGGAATCTGGGGATTTGGCGTTGGAGTTGACTCACTCGGGGAACAGTGATGTGGACTATGCTTGTTGGGGACCTTTCTGGGGAGACTCGAAAAATGATGTTCTGCGTACCATATGTGAGGATCCGGTTAATTCACTAAGTTTCATCCCGCAATTTAGGGTATTGACGCAAGATGATTTGAACGCTTGCCCTGAATTGGCTAACGTGTCGTTTACCCATAGGGATCATCTTGTGGATGATATGCTGACGCAGGTGGACAATCCCTGTTTTCGTGGCAACTTTGATCGATATCCTTATATGAACCTACAGGATTGCTCGTTTTCATATCAATATACGGAAATCTGTCGTATCGAACATGCGGAGAAAGGAGGATGGTATCTGTTCTTGGTGTCGAATTATGGTAGAATGGGTGGTGATATTACCATCAAGAAATTGGGAGGATCTGCGATTGTGAGTTGTAAGGCGATTGTTGACATATCCAATACCGGACCTTATTGTGAGGGTGATGATATTCAACTTAAGGTGCTTAATGCGCCTCAAAATGCGAGCTACTCGTGGATCGGACCGAATGGTTTTAGTTCCACGGAGAAAAATCCTGTTATCCATAATTCAACGCTTGAGGATGCGGGAATCTATTCCCTTCAACTGATTGCCAATGGTGTGGCTTCCGATGTCGTGGAAACGAATGTGATTGTTCGTCCAGCCGTTAGTGTGGATACTACCGTTGTATTGGAGCAAGGGGAGTCTTATCGGTATGGTGATTCTGTATATACGGAACCTGGGGTACATACAGAGGTTGATGCTGCCAATCCGTGTGGGGTGAAAAACGTCCATTTGTTTTTCTCGAATCCGGAAGTACATCTCAATTCAAATCCGTCGATATGCGAGGGTGAACCTTTGGTTTTGACTGTTGAGCAGATTTCCAACGCTCAATACGATTGGATTCTTCCTTCCGGACAACGGTTACAGAATCAGTCGCACGAGTTGGTGATATCTGATGCGGATGCTTCCGATGGTGGTTCCTATCAATTGGATTTGATCGTCCATGCTGATACGTTCTCATATCGAACAGTAGTTGATGTGCTTAAGAAACAATTGGTTACGATAGATACGGTGGTCGTTGTCGGTGATTCTGTTGAATTTGCGGGTGAGATGCTGCGTCAGGCAGGAGAATATCAGGGCGTTTTCCAGGGGCAGAATGGTTGTGATAGTGTGGTCACCCTCCGCCTGGATTATTATCTTCCGGAAATAACCCTAGTTACAAATGCTCCGATATGTGAGGGTGAACCTTTGGTTTTGACTGTTGAGCAGATTCCCAACGCTCAATACGATTGGATTCTTCCTTCCGGACAACGGTTACAGAATCAGTCGCGCGAGTTGGTGATATCTGATTCGGATGATTCAGATGATGGTTCCTATCAATTGGATTTGATTGTCCATACTGATACGTTCTCATATCGAACAGTAGTTGATGTGCTTAAGAAACAATTGGTTACGATAGATACGATGGTCGTTGCCGGTGATTCTGTTGAATTTGCGGGTGAGATGCTGCGTCAGGCAGGAGAATATCAGGGCGTTTTCCAGGGGCAGAATGGTTGTGATAGTGTGGTTACCCTCCGCCTGGATTATTATCTTCCGGAAATAACCCTAGTTACAAATGCTCCGATTTGTGAGGGTGAGGCGTTACGTGTTTATGCAAGTCAGGATTTTATGGTGGACGATGTTTTATGGTCGGGGCCGAATGGCTTTGTTTCTCATGAAAAAACACTGGATATTCCCTCTGCGACACCTCAAAATAGTGGACAATATAAGTTGACCGTTACGTATTTTCCGCATATGGTTTCCGAAACCACGATTGATGTGCAGGTGTTGGAAAACTCTTCTTCCGTTTTGTACGATACCATCGTGTTCGGGAGTCAATATGAGTTCGACGGACGTTTGTTGAAGGAAGAGGGTGAGTATACGCAGATGACGTCTTCCCGGAATGGTTGTGACAGTGTTACGAGGCTGATGTTGAAGGTTGTAGCCGACACCTCTCTTACGGTCTCGTATGACCCTTATTGTTGCTATGGCGGTTCTTTTTCCGCAAGTGTGATGAATGCGCAGGAAAACACAGAGTATAGTTGGACGGGACCCAACCTTTTTTCTGCGACGGGCACTTCTATTCGTATAGAAAATGCTAAAGAGGAGGATGGTGGCGTATACGTTGTGACTAAAAAACAAATGGGGGAGGTCTTCTCTAAATCAGTTTCAATATATGTCGCCCCGAGGTGCGCCTACGACACGTTGATCACTTTTGATTACGGGGAAAGCATTGATTTCAATGGGCAGACAATCGATAAGCCGGGGCGGTATGAAACTGTATTGACTAATGCTATGGGGTGTGATAGTTTCATCACGTTGATGGTCGTTTGCACGTTGCCTTCTCTTCAGTTAGTATCTAATTCGCCAGTGTGCGAAGGCGAAGAATTGACGATTCAGGCGGATGGAGAGGTCGGTGGCGCCTCGATCGAATGGATAGGTCCGGATGGATTCTCGTCCAATCAAAAGTCCATTTCCATTCCGAATGTTTCTGCTCGGAATCAGGGAGAATATAAGTTTGTCCGTAGGTATGCGGATACCCTGGTGGAGACAAGTATAATGGCACTTGTTAGGGAAAAATACAACGAAGACGTGGATGTCTCCATCTCTAAGGGCGAGGTGTATGATTTTGGCGGTGAGCTTTTGAGCTTGGCGGGTGACTATGAGAAAACGTTTGTTAGTCAGAGCGGTTGTGATAGCATTGTGACTGTTCATCTTACTGTCGTATTCCCAGATACTTCGCTTGATATTCTTACGGATAACCCATATTGTGGTGGAGAGACTATTCGTTTAAGGGTGGAACCTCAGCATGATTATGCGGACTATCGGTGGGAAGGACCGCAACGGTTTCAATCTGTTGGTCCGGAAGTGGAGATAGAGAACGCGTCTGAATACAACAAAGGCCTTTATTCCGTCGTGATGACTGTGTTGGGCGAGGAGGTGAGACGTTCGGTTGAGGTGGATGTGCGTCCTACCTATGTTAGCGATACGACTATCATTCTTCCGTATGGCTCAACGTATGATTTCCATGGAACCCATTTGGTTTATTCCGGCATATATAAAACGTCGCTTCTCAGTTCGGATGGCTGCGATAGTACAATTTATTTGGATTTGACCGTGTTGGATTATGAGCCTTTAAAACCATCGAAGTATTTCACGCCTAATGGAGATGGTTTGAATGAGCGATGGGTTATCGAAAACGTTGAGAAGTATGATCAGGTCGAGGTGACCATATTTGATCGTTATGGGGCGGTTGTGCGTCACTATGACCATTATGAGAATCAATTGGGTTGGGATGGAAAGGATGAAAATGGTTTTGATAAGCCTTCCACTGATTATTGGTATATCATCAGCATTCCGCATTCGCAGGAAGAGTTGAGCGGAAATTTCTCGTTGATCAGGCGTTAGTGTTTTAGGAATAAGGGCTATCTTTGCGCTTATTGTTTGAAGATCCACGATGAGACCCAGATATTCGATCGAAAAGTATTGGTTTGAACCCGCGACACAGTACAAAGGAAAACCGGTAGATATATTCTATATCTATCCCACTATCAATTCCGAACCTCTCTCGAACCGGGGAAGTGTGCCTGCCTATACGGATATCAGCAAGGCGGAGGTGCGGAATGCCGCCAAGAAGAACCAAGTGTACAATAAAACCGTTTATGCGGCGGATGACTTTAATTTCTTCGCTCCCTATTACCGCCAGATGACAACCAAGGTGTTTGCCATGAGCAACACGGAACGGAAGTTTAGGGCGAAACTCTCCGCGGCAGACGTGAGGCGCGCTTTTCAGTATTATATGCGCACTTTCAACAATGGAAGGCCATTCATCCTTTTGGGCCATAGCCAGGGCTCCCAAATGTTGCTGGAGTTACTGAAACATGGGATGACGGACAAACAGTATGATTTGATGATCGCCGCCTACCTGATGGGTTATGAAATCACGGAAAAGGATTTGGATAAATTCCCCCATAGAATCAAACCCGCTACGGGCGAGACGGATAGGGGAGTCGTGATTTCCTACAATTCCGCCACTTCGTTGGAGGGGAAGTCGCCTTTGCTTGCTAATACCGTTGTTTGCATCAATCCGTTGAATTGGCGGACGGATGGGTCCTTGGCTCCGGCGGACCTGCACAAGGGAATTGTCCGTTACGACAAGAAGGCAAAGACTTACAAGACCACGCCGGGGTACACAAGTGTGCGGATTCAGGATCATTTGCTTGTTTGCGGGGAGGTGGATCCGAAGGTGTGTTACAACGAGAGCCTCAAGGAACCTTTCCCTTGGGGAAATCTGCACTTTGCGGACACATGGCTATATGCGGAAAACATAAAAGATAATATGCGTAAAAGAGCGGGACTGTTGAAGTAGGCGTTTTCCTTCAATCCCAAGCAAAAGAAAAGCACCCATGAGCAATCATGGGTGCTTTTCTTGTTATTGCCTTATCGTTTTACAACTTCACGAACTTAGTTTGGTAAGTTGTGCCGTTGACGGAGATCGTCACGATGTACACGTTGCTTTCCAAATTACCCACATAGATGCTGGAGCCGTTCTTTATGGTCTTGGAGAGTAGTATTTTACCCGTCAGATCCGCAAGAACGATGTCCGCTTCTTCACCCTTAATGGAGAACCATAGGTAATCGCTTGTTGGGTTAGGGTATACACTCAGTATCGGAAGCATCTCCTCGCCATCCTTGTTGACCAAGGTGATTTCGCTAGGAGAGGAAGCCAATATAGGATAATAAGCGTTCTTCTTCGCGAAGGTTGGCCTGGATGTGATTGCCCAAGAACCGTCTCCCGTGTAGGAGAATCTGCTGTAAGACTCTCCGTCAGTGTGAGGCATGTAGCGGATGGAGTCGATGACCTCGATGTTTCCGTTTACCTTCCTGCTCAGAGAAATCGTTTGCCCTTTATCCTTGGCGAGCTCGAAGTTCGTGTGTAATGGACCTTGTTGGGAGGAGTCCGCATCCGCCCAGAATACGAGGTATCCCTTTGCCGGAATTGTGGTTTTCGCAGGGTTGCCAGTAGGGATTTGGAACCTATCCAATGTCTTTCTCTTGTCGGAGAGGTACATGCCTCCCAAATCTACAGGCACGTCGCTGTCGTTGTAGATCTCAATCCAGTCTTCGTCTTGGCGGAACTCGTCCACATATTGTTTGTTGGCGGCGCACACCTCGTTGATGTAGAGTTTGCCGTAGGAGGTTGAAGTGCCGTCTTTCTCGAATACCGCACGGAGAACGCAAGCATCGTTCACATTGCCGGTGTATTCCACGTTGTTAGACGTGTTGTTTGAAGTCACACCAGTCTTCTCGTCCAACATGGACATGTCGAACGCTACGGAAGTAGAGCTTTTAGCGCTATGCAATTCCACCGCGATCACGTTTCTTCCTTGAGAGAGGTCGCTTCTGCGGATTTTGAAGGATACTGTGGCGTATGAGTCCATTTCGTAAATCGCTCTAGTGGTGTCGTTCACGATGTCTCCCAAGTTATAACGGTAAATCTCTTTGCCGTTGAGATAGATGATCGCTCCATCACCGATATGAGCCAAGCACTGGATTTCATCGCCCATGGAATTGAGGTTGTTGAGGGTGAATTCTTTCCTTAAGAGGATGGTCTTCGCGGCTTGTGTTGTGCCGAATCCTCCCCAGTCGCCACCGCCGATGCCGCCGATGCCACCTCCGATGCCACCTCCGATACCGCCACCGATGCCGCCACCGATACCGTCGCCAGGGGCAGGTTGGATGCCCATGTTGCCACCGTTCCAGTTCCCGTTGTTGCCACCAGTATTGCCACCTGTGTTACCACCAGTATTGCCACCGGTCCAGTCGCCCATACCGCCGGTCCAGTCGCCCATGCCACCGGTCCAATCGCCCATGCCGCCTGGCCAAGTGCCACCACCGGATGATCCAGTGACGTTGGTTTTCACGTAGTAGGACATGTTGCCTCCGAGTGGAGCTTCGCCAGACTCCCAGCTAGAGTCGTCGAAAGAACTCTCCTTCCAGTTGTAAGGCGTGCTTACAGAGTCGCTTAGGTAGAGGTACTTCCAAGAATCGTTAGTGTTTATGATGTAGTTTTCCCCACATACTTCCCAGTTTTTGAATTTGTATCCTACAGGAGCGATAGCCTTCACGGAGATTTGGGCGCCGGAGAAATATTTGCTTCTGAAATCACTCTTGTTGATTGTCTCCAATCCGTTCAGCAAGTAGGATGCGCCAGGAATTTCGGAGTAGATCCTCAGCGGCACTGGAGATCCGTAGTTCAATTCGCTAGACACATGGCCGAACACCACATTTTGTCTTGCGACAAGGAAGTTGCGTACCTTCATGGCCTCGTCTCTCCATGTCAAGGAAGTTTCCTTGATGTTCTTTTGCGCGAGGAAGTTCCTGAAGTAGTCCGCCTCTTTGTTCAGAATGTTTATCATGCTGTCCAAGATATGGGCAGTGTTCTCCTCGCCGAATGTGGTACCGGCGTGGGCGACGAACTTCGTCATGAGACGTCTGCTCATTTCGGGGTTTTTAATCAACTGTGTCAGGTAAGGGAGTTTGTTTGCGTTGGCAGAGAAACCATTACCCGTCATGTTCTCCTCATACAAGGAAGTTGAGTATTCCGTGTCGTACAGGATCCAACGCCACTTGCCGTTCTCGTTGCGTTTCCACGCCTTGTTGTTGTTGTCGGACCAGTCTCTGTTGTAGATGTATATTTCCGTCATCATGTAGTTCAGGAACTCGTCCACGTCAATGATTTCGTCGATTCTGTTGAATGCATCGGCGGAACTAGCGCTATTGGCGATGTTCTTGACCTGTTGGAAATCCTCACATTCGTTGTTTCCTGTCTTGGAGGTTACATCGATGCAGAAATCCTCCTCTTTCAGTCCGTAGTTGGAGTAGACGAAGTCCTTGTTGGTACGTTCGCGCATACCCAACATGGCATAGTATTCACCGTTCATGAAAACTACGGTTGGTTCGTAGGCTTGGTGGTCAAGATCCATGCCGGATGCCGCCACTGTTTGGATGTAACCGTCCCTGAACAACATTCTTCCGAAGTCGTTACCTGAGTTACGGAGCACAAGTCCTTTCCACTTCAGGGCTGGTTTCTCTCTGAATATGGCACAATCGAACTTGTTGTTTCCAACCGCCTTACTTGCTTTGACGGCCACTGACTTGATGGCCTTTGTACGTGAGCAGGCACCGAATGCGCTGATTCTCACCTCTTGGTTGGCCATGGTCGATTTGTTTTCGTCATACAACTCGAAGTTGCAAGGACGGTCCCATTCGTTCATGTAGTTGGCAGTCCTATCCATGGCTCCACAGTTGGAAGGAACTGTTTTCCCGTTTTTCCCCACAACCAATGCGCCAAGTGTGTCACCATATACGTAGTCACGGTCCGTCACCAACGATACAACCTTGATGGAGGTCGGTATGTTGTTGATGCCGATGAAGTAGGTGGCCGTTGTGATGTCGCTGGCCACTTCCCCGTTCGCGACCGCGATGGCACGTAGAGGCGTGGTCGTGCTGATTTTGATAGGGGAGTTGTATTGCATGGAATAGATGGTAGGTTCCGTGCCGTCCGTCGTGTAGTAAATCTTTGCACTACCATCTTCCGCAATGATTCTAACCGATTGCGCACTGGAATAGAAACCACCCTCCAGACTGAACTCAGGTGCGGAGGTTTGGTCCATGGTCGCTATCGCATTGTTGTTCGTGGTTCCCATGGTGGCTGTTACGAAGTGAGCCATTTCGTTCCCGCCATCCTGCGTTCTTCCGTAGGAAGCATTTCTGAATGGTTTAGGGTAAGTCACTTTATCCAACAACCGTCCGCTTTGGTCGGATAGAATCAGTGTGCCACCGTCGCTGTCCAACTTGAAGTTGGCGTGGTTGGTTTTGTTTTCTTCATCAAAATAGAAGATGGCGTAGCCTTTGGGCTGAATCTGAGTGTTGGCTAGACTCTGCCATTTATATATGTTGGATTCCGAGTCGGAAAAGAAGCAGTTGCTCAGGTCGACCATTTCGTCTCCCGAGTTGTAAAGCTCCACCCATCCTACGAAGTTGTAATCTTCGTTGTGCTTGAAGGATGTATTGCGCACCATGATTTCATTGATATGAACCGATGCCAATGCGGGGCCCGCCATCCATGCCGTTAATAATAGGAAGTTCTTAAGTTTCATGATATTAAGCTTTAAAAAACTATACTTATGGTTTACCAAATACAAATGTAAGTTTTTCCTTGTGTCATTCCCAAAAACAATCAATCAAATATGCCTTTTCCTTTTCCAATAGTGTTTTTTTTTCAAAAACATGGGTGTGCTGTAGGTTTTGGGGTCCGTGTGTAATAAAAAAAGGGGAAAGCCGTGCTTTCCCCTCTATGTTCAAACACAATATGACCGCTTACAGCCCTTTCACAAGTGTTGATATAGCCAATAATGCGAACGCCGCACTAACTAGCCAAAATCCATTGGCTGATACGAAAGGAATCGCAATAAAATAACCTAAAATACCTAGTACGCCGAGAATTACGGCTATAATCCAAATGATTTGTTTAGGAGCTGAAAGTGACATAATACATAAATTTTTAGTTAATAATAAAGTTCCATTTTGCGAAGTCGGAACTTTCGTCCTGACTTCCATATACAATATTACTAATTTTATTTAAGAATTGCAAATAAATGTTAGAATTTTTTCGGGAAGAATATGGGATTTTCATTTGTCGCACTAGGGGACCTATGTTTATTTGCTATTTACGGGTGGACCATTGGTGATTTACTATTTGACTATTTACGATTTACTGTTTAACGATTCGTTATTTGCTATTGTTGAACGCAACGAAACATGGATGCAGATTGTTTTAATTCTTAATTCAAAATTCATAATTAAAAAAGAGACACCCGTCCATACGGATGTCTCTTTTGTTGCAAAAAGGTCTGCTATTTACTCAGCTGCCTTCTCTTCAGTTGCTGGAGCCTCTGCTGCAGGAGCCTCAGCCTCGGCGATTGCCTCAGCTGCCTCAGCTGCTGCTTCCTTGGCTGCTGCCTCAAGAGCTGCCGCTGCCTCAGCTCTCTTCTTGGCGAGAGCCTCAGACTTAGTCTTGTTGATAGCTTGCTCCTCCTCCAGACGTTTCTTTGCGGAAGCGATCTTCTTGGAGTTTTGCTCAGTTACAACAGCATTGTTCTTCTTTTCTTTATCGTTCAACCATGCTTGGAACTTCTTGTCAGCTTCAGCCTCGTTGAACGCACCTTTCTTCACACCACCCAACAAGTGCTTCTTCAAGTATACACCCTTGTCGCTCAAAAGGTTTCTTGTGGTGTCAGTTGGTTGTGCACCGGTCATCACCCAGTACAATGCTCTGTCGAAGTTTAAGTCAACTGTAGCAGGATTTGTGTTCGGATTGTATGATCCGATTCTCTCAATGTACTTACCATCACGTGGTGCCCTGCTATCTGCTACGACGATGTGGTAATACGCGTACCCCTTACGGCCGTGTCTTTGCAATCTAATTTTGGTTGCCATTCTTTTAAATTAATAATTTGTTAAACTTCTTTCGCTTAAAAAGCGGCGCAAAGGTAGCATTAATTTTCCGAATATTAAAAACATTTTCTTATTTTTGCGCTGAAAAAAAGGAAAATAGGTATAAAAGGCTATGCTCGCATTGTTTAAAAAGGAATTCTGCAATTTTTTCTCCTCTCCGATGGGGTACATCGTCATTGGTGTGTTTCTTGCCCTGACGGGTCTTTTCCTGTGGGTTTTCCCTGGGGAGGAAAATATCTTGGATAATGGTTATGCCAACATGGACGGACTTTTCCACTTCGCGCCATGGCTCTACCTTTTCCTTGTTCCTGCGGTTACCATGCGTCTCTTCGCGGAGGAGCGCAGGACGGGTACCATAGAGTTGCTGAAGACACGCCCCATCTCTAGTTTGAGCATCGTCCTTTCCAAGTATTTGGCGGGCGTGGCGCTGGTTTTGTTTTCCTTGGTGCCAACGTTGCTCTTCTTCTTGTCCGTCTGGCTCTTAGGCGATCCGATGGGTAATATAGACATGGGTGGCACTTGGGGTTCGTACATTGGACTCTTCTTCCTTGCCACCTTCTACACGGCGGTGGGTTTGTTCGCCTCTTCGCTCACGGATAATCAGATCATCTCGTTCATCGTGGCTGCTGTGTTGTGCTTCTTCGCGTACATCGGGTTCGACATCGTATCCGGTATGGCGTCCGACGGGCAGACGGAGAGTTTCATCGCCTCGTTGGGCATCAGCGCGCATTATGAATCGATGAGCCGCGGCGTGATCGATAGCCGTGACGTCATCTATTATATTATTGCTATTGTCATCTTCCTGTTCTTCACGAAGGAAATCATCGATAGAAAGGGATAATTCCGTAGCCTATGCTTTATCATTGTGACAGAAATGCGGACGGGGAAATCCTCTCCATTTGGAAGATGGATGAGCCTGTCGAGGATCTGCTTTCCCTGTTTTCCGAGAAAAAGGATCTTTACCGGTCTGATGTGGAGCGTCATAAGTCGGTGAAAAGGAGGCAGGAGTATCTCTCCGTGCGCGCCTTGTTGCTGGATGCTTTGGGGCATGAGTGTGATGTTTTCCACGATGAAATGGGGAAACCTTCCCTGCCGGAGGAGCATCTGCGCATAAGCGTTTCGCATACAAAGGGTTATGCGGCTATCCTTCTCAGTCCTCTGCGGGAAGTGGGCTTGGATATAGAGCAGTTCTCCGATAAGGTTTTCCACGTCAGGGATAAGTTCCTGCGTGCGGAGGAGAAACAAATCATCGATTCCACCGATAGAACACAGCTGTTGCTTTGCTGGTCCGCCAAGGAGGCGGTCTATAAACTTTATGAAGGTCTGCGTCCCGAGTATTGGGAACAGATTACCCTCAAGTCTTTGGATATGGATCAATGTGCGATGTTGGCGGAGGTGGAGGATCGACCGCCTGTCACCTTGCGTTTCCGTATCTTCCCTGATTTTGTGATGGTGCATAATTGATGACGGACTATGAGGTGCCACTATTTCAATCCCGAGAATGATTTGGCTTTGGCCCATGGCGGCGGGCATTACAATCCGCCCGCATCGGCCGTGAAGCTCGCCACGGACTTGTCCCTGTTGCCTGTTTGGTTCGCCCAAAATGGTGAATTGGTCTTGTCTCGGAGTGCGGTGCCTTCCGATTGGCAGGCGGATGTCTTCGTCCGGTTGGGAATTGCGGTGGAATGGACTCCTTTCGAGGAAAGGGTTCGCCACCAATCGGAGGAGGATGTATTGGTGCCTTGGGGATGGAATGGGGCGTTGCTCAACGAATGGAACAAGTATGCGAAGCGGAAAATCTCGGTGGATGTGGCCACTTTGAGGGAACTGTCCCATCGCAGGTTCTCCATCGAGGTGCTTAAATGTTTGGGAGACAATGGTTTATTGCCTCGTTCGTTTGTCATGCCCCAAGAGTTGGGCTCCTTGCAGGAAATCCTCCAATTCATCAACGCTTCTCCGCATTGTGTGCTGAAGGCTCCGTGGTCATGTAGCGGGAAAGGTCTACGGTGGGTCAATGAGGAGCGGGGCGGCTCGTTGGAATCGTGGTGCTCCAATGTGTTGGCGAGGCAAGGGAGTGTCATAGGGGAGCAGGTGTACGGGAAAGTGGCGGATTTCGCCATGGAGTTCCATAGTGATGGCACGACGGTTTCGTTTGCGGGATATTCCTATTTTTCCGCCGATGGAATGGGCACTTATCGTGGCAACTATCTGATGCCTAATGATTTGATAGAGGAAAAACTTGCCGAATCCATCGGTAAAACAGCCTTTCGGGAGGTGGCGCATTGTCTTGAGTCTTTTTTCGCCCGTTCCGTCGCACCTTATTATGAGGGTTATTTCGGGGTCGACATGATGGTGGTGGAAGATGAAACGGGTAGGTGGATCCATCCTTGCGTGGAGGTGAATCTACGGATGAACATGGGGGTATGCGCGAGGATCATAACCGATAGATATCTATCACCTTCCTCCGTCGGTGAATTCGTGATATGGGCGAACAAATCGTCCGATGAATTGGCGAAAATCTGTTTCGACTATTCGAGAGATTATCCCCTTGTTATTCAAGATGGTAGGATACGTTCCGGCTTCCTGCCGCTCACATTCGTCGGTGAAAACGCCCGTTATGCGGCGACGATCCATGTGAAGGATATTTGATGTGGGCCAATAAAATACCGATAGGTGATTAACGGGTAGGATAGGGTAGCACGCCTTTCCTCTTATTCGGACATGATGTTCAGCTCCGTCAGTCCGCTGAGCAGGAAGTCCGTGAAGGCCTTTTTGTTTTCCGGTTGTGAGAATTGCGCCAATTCACCGCGCATGAACGGCACCTCGCAACCCTTCAGCGCACATTGGAAGAGGGCGGCGGCGAACTTCGGATTCTTCACGTTGAAGACATTTCTGGCGTTTCCTTCGATGAAAATCTTCTCCAGCATCCTACGCTCCTGAAGGTCTAGTTTGTGACGGACTTTCTCCACCAGATGTATGTTGCTGAAGAAACTGGCGCGTAGGTTTCCGTTTCTGCGGACGGCCTCCTGGAAGAGGCTCATTCTCACGTAGATATAGTTGATTAAGTTCTCCGATGGATTCTGGCTTTTTTGCATCTCCTCCTGCAATTTATGCGCCAATTGGAACAGTTCGTTCTCTATGACGGCGGAGTAGACTTCTTCTTTTGATTTGAAATAGGTGTACAATGTCCTTCTCCCCTTTTGGGCGGCCACTGCGATGTCGTTCATCGTCGTGTTTTCCACCCCCTTGGCGGCGAAAAGTTTTCTTGCTACGTCAATTAATAGATTTCTTGTTTTAATTGTTCCCATGTCATTTCTTTGGCATATATCCATACAAAAATACACCATTTTCCTAAATCTTGCATAACAATCCTTAAAATTTTAAATTCGCGCCATGTTACTTTTTCCGAAACATATCGCTTTTTGCGCACTTTTTGTGGTAGGGTGTCTGCTATTCCCTTCTTGCCGCGACGCAAGACGGGGAACGGCTCCTTCTGATATCCAGTCTCATTCGTTGCCGCTTCGGTACGCCACCCATTTCGGGGTGGAGGAGACATCGTATGGGTACCTCGCCACTGTGTATGCGGGTGGGGCGGATCAGCAGGTGACGTTCAGGTATGCGTTGGTGCGTGGGGATTCCGCCCAAGTGCCTGATGACGCCTGCTGCATCAATATACCGGTTGAACGCTTGGGTACCAATTCCGGCACGTTGTTCGGGTTCCTGGACCTTTTGGGGGTTATGGACAAGATGGTGGCCACTTGCGACGCGAAGTTTATTTTCTCCGATGAAATCAGGGGAAAGGTCGATCGGGGGGATATCGTCTCTTTGGGCTCCTCGTTCGATATTAACGGGGAACGCTTGTTGTTCGCTCATCCCGATGTCCTGTTTCTGTCCGATTTGCGTGACGATCCCCATGCCAACGTTTGCCCGGTTGTCCACAATTTTGAGTGGAAGGAGTCTTCTGCGCTTGCCCGGACGGAGTGGATCAAATTCATCTCCCTCTTTTTTGACAGGTATGCTATGGCGGATTCCATATTCCAGACCATCGAGCAAAGGTATGTGGACCTAAAGAAGAGGGTGGATACGATTCAGAATCGACCGACGCTCTTTTCTGCTGGATCCTACGGCGACACGTGGTATATGACGGGAGGGGAAGGCTTCATGTCTAGGCTCTATCAGGATGCGGGCGGAATTTACCTTCTGGCTGATACGATGGTGCCCACCGTCACCTGTGGGACAGAGTGGTTGTTGGAGCATTATTCCGAAGCCGATTTTTGGATGAACTGCGGGACGGTTAGGCAGGAGGATTTGGACCCCCGTCTTTCCCAGATGAAATCGTACAAAAACGGTAATCTCTTCCATTTCCAGAAACGGGAGAAGACGACGGATGGTCTGCACATCACCGATTTCTATGAAAGTGCGGTGGCGAGGCCGGATGTCGTGTTGGCGGATTTGATATCGGTGCTTCATCCCGAGGTGATGCCAGAACATGAGACCGTTTATTTAGGACGTTGTGTTAAATCAGGAGAGGGGAGGTGATTTGTCATGAATCGTAAAAGGTTGGTTTTCACCGCACTTTTCTCCCTTTCCATCGTGTTTTTTGTGGTGGATGTGTTGTTCGGAAGTGTGGATATTCCTTTCAGCGAGTTCGTGGGACTGCTCAAGGGAAGTTGCGACCCAATCCATCGGACGATTATGGTCGATATCCGGATCCCCAAGGCCATTACCGCAGTGTTGGTAGGCATATCCCTCTCTGTCTCGGGACTATGGATGCAGACGCTTTTCCGGAACCCATTGGTGGGTCCTTATGTGTTGGGTATCAGTTCCGGCGCGTCGTTGGGAGTCGCCGTATACCTGTTGTTTTTCTCCGCCTTGGGCATATCGACCGTTTATCTCTCCGGGTGGGGTGTTGCGTTTTCCTCCATGATTGGGGCGGCGCTTCTGTTCTTGCTGGTCATTTCGGTTTCGTTCCGGCTGAGGGAGAAGGTCTCCCTGCTGATTGCCGGCATCATGTTAGGTTGTTTGGCCACGTCTGCCATATCATTGCTGCAGAACATCAGTGATCCGGATTCCGTCAAAATGTTTGTTAACTGGACGTTAGGCTCGTTGTCTGGCGTCACGTGGGAGAAGTTGCGGGTCATGGCCCTCTTTGTGGGCATAGGTGTCGCTTTTGTGCCTTTCTTGCTTAAACCGTTGGATGCGATGCTTTTAGGGGATGATTACGCCAGCAGTATCGGGGTGGACGTGCGGAGGATGCGGTGGATGATCATCCTGTCCGCCACGTTGTTGACTGGGGCGACCACAGCCTTCACGGGTCCGATCGGTTTTATCGGCATTGCGGTGCCGCACATCGTCAGGGGGCTTCTGCGAACCTCCGTCCATCGTTTGCTGACGCCCTGCTGTATGCTTTGTGGGGCGGTGTTGGTGCTATTGTGTGATATCTTCTCCCAACTGCCTGGGGATGGATATGTCCTGCCGATCAATGCGCTCTCGTCATTGATCGGCGCACCTGTTGTTTTGTGGATTATTCTGTCCAATAAGCGTTGAAAAACGGTTTTATTTAGTCAATTTTTTATACATTATTTATATATAGTTCACGAAATAGGGGAAAGTGGCTACAAATTAGGCGTCGTTGGAGTGTTGATAGATGACCTTTACTGAAGGAAAGAGTCTGTTCACTGAAATCTTCATGGCAATAGTCAAATATTTTAAATTATTAGAAATTAATTATACACCTTTGTGTGGTGAAAAGAAGAAGAGTTAAGAAGATTTCCCATTATGACGGAATAATGGTTCTTGTAGATGCGACGTGTAGAAGAGTATGCTAAAATAAGGGAAGTGTATGTATATTTTTAAATTTTATTGAACATAAACACACATTTTGATGACCTGAAAAGGATACATGCGCTGGTGTCTCTTCTATCCATGAATTAAAAATGAATATGCGCAATTAAAAAATTGAGATTATGTCCTTAAATCTAATTACTGGAATATTCCAGACAAAAGCGATAAAGGGAGTGATGATCATAGGATTGTTGCTCAACCTTTTGGATGTGTTTTCGCAGGACACCAACATCGATACTCCGAATTTGAGTTTCGAGGATGGAGAACCTACGCATTGGGAACTCTATACGGGAGGAATTTACTTGGACAACACAGATAGTATGTATAAATACACCGCATGGACTCCATGGACAAAGAATCGTACAATCAGGGAAGCCAAGTTGCAGGAGTTTGAGGTTATGACCAATATGAGTGATGTGGATGATCCAGTCATTAACTGTTGGAATTTCAAGACAAATCCTGATGGAATCACCCCTATTAGAATCGGTAGTACGGGTACTGCGGAGAACAACGATCATTCGGGTACACCTAATTTGCCGGCGAAGGCCGAGCGATTGGTATATAAGTTCACAGTGACGGAGAACACTACGTTGTTCACCTATTGCTTTGCGAGTGTTCTACATTGTCCGGATTTACAATCTGGTCAAACGGGTGGCATTACATTTGGTCGGCAGGGTGGACAATCGAATAGTGACCACACTGATGGTTATCAGTTGCCATCTTTTTCTGTGTCGGTATCGATGTTTAATCCTGCCACAGGTGGAGAGGTGAAGTTGCCATGTGGTGAATTCACCGTCAATGCGGAGGGTCAAAATGCGGATGGACTTGAATTGGTTGCAGATCAGTCTGTTACTTCTTGTCGTGGGTCTGATGATGGAGGTAATATTAGTCAATATGCGTTTCGTCGATGGACCTATGGTAATTTTGACTTGTCCAAGCATGTTGGTAAAGAGGTGACGATAGAGGTAATCGTACATGATTGTCTTCGGTCGTCAAATGGGGTGATTGGTCCTGGAGGTCATCGTGCGTATGGTTACTTTTGGGCCGAGACCAAGAAATTGGAGTTGAAAGTGAAGGACTGTATAGGAGAGCCTGCTAGAATTATGGCTCCTATCGGGTTCGGCAAGTATGATTGGTCTCGCTCGGATGGTGTTAGGGTTGATACGGATCCTAATGATCCTTCCGTTGCCGTTATTCCGAATGACTTGAAGAGTACTGGTGTTGACTATATATGTAAGTTGACGAGTATGCAGTCGGGCTGTACTCAGGTGGAGTTGAAAACTCAATTGCAGAAGATGGACGCCGTATTGGATTTCGAGTATGAGAATGATTGCGGTGGAATGGTGCATTTTAAGAACATCACGTACAATATCATCGGTGATAGACCGTCAGGTTATCTATGGGACTTCGGAGACGGGTCCGCCCCTCAGAATGTCGAGACTCCAGATGCTCGATACATGGCTCCTGGTCCGTATACTGTGAATTTGACGGTGAAAACAGAATTGGGTTGTTCGGTACCCTTCTCTAAGGATATCTATGTGCGCCATTTCCCTAATTTGAGCATTAGTTCCCAGAAAACCGTATGTATCGGTCATGAGGTGGAACTGGAGACGGTTGGCGCGTCTGCCAATAGCCGTTATGTGTGGAGCATGAATCCTTCCGATACTTCCACATCTTCTTCTGTCAAGACGCTAATCAATTCGTACGAGAATGATTTTAGTGTGGATGTGATAGATGAGTATTTTTGTAAGTACACGAAAGATTGGAAGGTATATGGTGTCGAGAGCCCACGTCTTGCCATCACCGGTGAGAAGGAGGTTTGTTTGGGTGACACGGCGCATTTGGAGGTCAGTGATTATCTTTTCCCTGATTCGACCATCTCATATACTTGGATATCGATGGGTTCGAATTCCGATTTGCTGAAAGCTTGTCCGACGACTGACACCACGTATACGGTGAGGGGAACCTATGCATATGGTCCTCGTTGCTTCAGCGAGGCTTCGTATAGGGTTAATGTGTTGCCTCTCCCTGTATTGAATGTTGACGGCGATAGACAGATCTGTCAGAACGACCCGTCGAACCTGAAAGCCGAGCTGGTGTCTTATAATGGAGATTTCGCTTCATGTATATGGGAGGATGAGGTTACGGTGGGTGAGAACCGCACTGTCTATCCGACTGATGAGACTACTTATTCCGTCTATTGTGTGGACGAAATGAACTGTAAGTCCCGACCTGTCTCCATCACGGTCAAGGTGAAACCTTTGCCGGATATAAAGATTACGGGTGATTCCGCCATCTGCGAGGGTAAATCCGCAAAGTTGACGGTGAATGGTGTGGGTACGAATGTGGAGTGGTACGATGGTACGACTGGACAGACCACCATTACCCGAACTCCTATGCAGGATACCACCTATTGGGTGGAGGGATACTCCAACGGATGTAAGGGTAGGGCGGACTTCAGCGTCAAGATTTTGGATGTGCCTACGGTTTGGATCGAGGGTGTTTCTTCCATCTGCCGGGGTGATTCGACGAATCTGATTGCCCGGGGTGCAGACACGTATGTGTGGAACACGTCGGATAATGTGGATTCCATTTGGGTTTCCCCTTTCTCGGAGTCCGAGTATTCGGTGATAGGTACGGTGAACAATGGCGGATGTGTGGGCACGGCGACTTTTAGGGTGAGTGTCAATGAGCCTCCGACCCTTGTCTTGTCCGGTAATTCGGACGCTTGTGATGGGGATGAGGCTAAGGTGTCCGTCTCGGGTGCGAACGAGTACTATTGGAGCAACAATGCTTACGGACCTAACGTTTCCGTGAGGGTGACGAAGGATGACACGCTTACGGTACGGGGTGTGGATAATAACCAATGTGAGGCGACCGCCACATGGACCATCAAGAAGAAGGAGCTTCCGCAGCTCTCCTATTCGGGTGACACTGCCGTGTGCGCAGGTGATATATTGACTATCACGGCTTCCGGCGCCAACACGTACGAGTGGCAGGATGGTTCCGCTACTTCTGTCTTCAGCCAAGTGTTGGAGAGGGATATGGAACTGAAGGTGAAGGGTGTCATCAATGGATGCTCCTCCAGTATCATAATCCCTGTCAGTGTCTCTCCTGTTCCGTCTCTCTGGGTCTCCGGATCTGGCGTGACGGGTGTGTGCGCGGGGGATCCGGCCGTGTTGATCGGACATGGCGCCGACCGCTACCAATGGAGCAATGGCGAGACGACCGATACGATCGTGATATACCCGACCAACTCGACGGATTACTCCTTGTATGGCTATTCCGAGAAGGGTTGCGAGGTCTTTATCCCTGTGCCGGTTAAGGTGAACCCTAACCCTATGGTCTATACGAAGGGTGACACGAAGGCATGTCTGGAGTCTGTGGTCACTATCGAGGCGATGGATACGAACGGTGAGACCGCAAGCTTCTCGTGGGACAATGGTAACATGGGCTCTGTCATCACACCGAAGATCATGGGTGACCAAACCTTCACGGTGACTGCCCAGAACAAATATGGATGTAAGAGTCAGGCTACGCATACGGTATATCTGACGGAACAACCTGTCCTCTCTTTCTTGGGCGAAACGTCCATTTGCTATGGTGAGACCACCACGTTGCAGGGCCAGGGTGCCGTGAACTATACGTGGGACGATGGCGAGAAGGAGTACACAGGCTCTTCCATCAATGTCTCTCCGAAAGAGAATACGCTCATCCGCATGACCGGTAGTAACGTGGGTAATTGTCCTGCCTCCATCGATATACAGTTGACCGTGCTTTCTTTGCCGTCCATCCTGATCACGGGTGATAGTGCGGTATGCTTCGGTGACGAGTTCACGCTCTATGCTTCCGGTGCGTCGACGTATAAGTGGAGCACAGGAGACGAGACCTCCAGCATCACATATAACACGGGTTCTTCTTCCGAGTATACGGTATGGGGTACGAACGAGTCGGGCTGTACCTCACAGGCTACCCATGTGGTGGAAGTGCGCCCTAACCCTGTCATCAAGATAGAGAAGGGGTCGCAGACTGGTTGCCAGAGCAGACCAGACACGATACGCTTCTCCGCAAAGGGTGGTGTGATGTACAAGTGGTCCAGCGAACCTTATAGCGCAAGCGTGGCGAAGAACGGAATCTCTTCCGACCTGGTGGCTACCATCGATGAGCCAGTTGTGTTGAACGTGGAGGGAACGGACGAGTTCGGTTGTAAGGGATATGCGGAATACAATGTAGAACTCTTGCCTAGACAAGACATCCGTTTTGAGGTCTATCCGACCTTCATCGAGACGGGTAGTTCAAACGTGCGCTTCTCCGGTATCTCTCCAAAGGAGAGCAATTGGTATTGGGAGCCGGATGATGGAGATAAGGTTTACGAAGGCGTGAATACATCCCACTTCTTCGACCCGAATGCGGCGGACTCCTTCGTGGTGAAGGTGCGCGCCATCGATAAGTACGGTTGCGAGTATGTGGGAAGACAGACGATCTTCACGTGGCTCGACTTCTGGGCGCCGGAGGGTTTCACCCCTAATGGCGACGACATGAACGACTCCTTCAAGTTCTATGGTGGAGAGTACATGGATAAGTTTGAATACATCATCTTCAATAGAGTGGGAGAGATTGTCTTCGAGGGAAAGAGCATCGAGGACGAGTGGGACGGAACCATCGATGGTGTGCCTTGCCCTTGGGGTGTGTATGGATGGTATTGTAAATATAAAAGCAACTATATGGGAATCGACAAGGAGGGCGACCGCAGAGGTTTTGTCTCCCTCATCAGATAAGAACAACTCATACGTAATTGAATTGGAATGAAGAAGTTATTGTTTATATTGGCGATGAGTCTAAGCGGAATGGTTTTCGCGCAGGACTTCTCTTTGGTGAATCATAACCTGACCCCCTTCAGCCTGAACCCGTCATTGGTGGGTAACGCGAAGGACATACGGTTCGGACTGAGCTACCGGCAGCAGTGGATGGTCTTGG
>JAFXPK010000021.1 GCA_017527905.1 Paludibacteraceae bacterium | reverse complement strand
CTTATTGTTTATTTAAAGATAACTGATTGTCACATGAATAAAATAATAATATTCTGTTGGATTCAACTGCTTTGTCTGCATGTCATTAAGGCAGATGAGGAACGGAGTGACTTCGTGATGAAAGTTAACGATAGCACCTCCTTCCTTGTAAGGTTGGACAGTTGCGTGATTGATGTGCTAGACACAACATCCAATCAATTCGTACGGAAATATTGTCTCGTATGGGATGGCTATAAAAACCTTCTTGTGAGGAAAGGTGCGAAAGAGATAGTTTCAGATAGTGCAGGGTACGGCTATTCTTGGGCAGATGACGATGTGATGAACAATGTATTGGCGGATAGGGATTATGAATATCTGTTATCCCCCAAATCGGAGTTCTATTGGTACTTCTTTAAGAAAAAAAGTTCTTATGAGAAACGCAGGTGCAAAAGGATACGCAATTTTAAGAAACTGGTGGCTCCTCCTTTCCGTTACAAGGGCATCATGGGAGAATGTGATGTGAATGAGGATGGACTAACGGATTATGTGATTGACATTCTTAAATCGGATTGTTTACAGGGGTCTCATGGGGACAGAGATTCAGCTAACGAGACAAAAAATGGATTCATATTGGTCATTAACAAGGGTCGCTATTTTGAGACGGACATAAGGAATGACGCTTGTTTCCATACGTATGGAATATTCCCTTATGGAAGCTATTACGCTCTAGGTGAAAGCATAGAGATCTCAGGAAAATCCATTTCCGTGCACTACGCTTGTGGACAATATGGATGGTGGAAATACCATTTTTCATACCAAAATGGTAATTATGAACTATGTTCATATCATGCAGGAGACGGGAAAAGATACTACCCTATAGATCACACTATGGAAATCAATTTTAAAAATGGTGTCGTGTCACTTTGGTGGGAAAATGACGCATGGGAGGAAGAAGAAATAGCCGAGACACCCCCGCAAGAAAGGCAGACGATCACCGCCTATTATACCATCAGTGGTGGCGCACCGCTTCTCATAACGGATTTTGGGGATGATGATTATTAGAATGGATTATCGGGGGGATGTAACCGCAGGACCACCCGTTTTGTGCGTGTAGAGACGCAAGATTTTGCGTCTCTACTGTAAATTGTGGTAAATGTCCCGCCCCACATGTTCCGGCTAGGCATAAAAAAAGAGGATTGCCGGTAGCCCAGCAATCCTCTCGTTCTGTCCGACAGGGGTTTATTGAATCTCTATCTGTTTGGTGGCAGGCGCCGTCTCGACGATCTCCTTCTTAGGCAAGGAGATGTTCAACACGCCATTCTCCATCTTTGCGGCGATCTGATCGATATCGACGTTCTCAGGGATGACAAAGCTCTGAGAGTAAGAGGCGTAGGAGAATTCTCTCCGTATCCATGTTCCCTTCTTCTTGTCATCGTCTTTCTTCTCGTCCTTTTTCTCATCCTTCTTCTCCAAGGAGATGACCAATTCGTTGTACTCGTTGATGTTGATCTTAAAGTCCTCCTTGGTCATGCCCGGTGCGGCAATCTGGATGTCGTAATCCTTTTCGGATTCCTTGATGTTCACTGCTGGAGTGGCGAATTGCTTGACAGCAGGAACACCCATAAATTCATCATTGAAGAAGTCTTCAAAAATGGAAGGAAGCCAGCTGCCCGAGTTGGCGTTCTTTCTTGAATTTCTTACTAATGGTAACATAGTAACCTCCGTTTTTTAAGTAAACATTTAATTCATTTTCTGCCCCCGCTTCATCGGCGGGTTCACCATCGATAGTTCAATAAGTGTGCCAAGGTGATTTTTAAACTAACTAACTGACAATCAGTCGTTAAGTGGACAAATTGTCCACTTTTTCGGTCGAAAAGATGGACAAATTGGCACATTCCGTCGTGGGAGGACGATGGAAGGGTTTGGCACGGAAATATGGGGGATTAATTTTTTTCGATATGCGTCACGGTGGCGGTTTTCCCTTGTACTTTAAATTTCACCTCATAGCCGGCGAAGGGGAATCCGTAGGTGCGTTCCTCGTCGTCGTGGTAGGCGGGACGGGGGTCTTGCGCGATGATGTCCCGCAGTGTGTCCCTCTTCTTGGGTGGAATGAGGCTAAGTAGATTTTCGGGGATGTTCACTTCAAGCGTGTAGTCCGTATTTTGCGAGGTGAATCCCTTGCTGGCCTCCGGGTGGCAGTCGGCCGGGATGTAGGGCTTGATGTCGTAGATGGGTGTGCCGTCCATGAGGTCCGCCCCCGAGACGACCAGTATATCACCCCGCTCCTTGTCGTGCGTGATCTTCTCCAGCTTCACGCAGGAGAGGCCTAGCCCGTTGGGACGGAAGGGCGAGCGGGTGGCGAAGACGCCCATGCGGGTGTTGCCTCCGAGTCGGGGAGGGCGGACGGTTGGCGACCAATTCTCCCTTATGTTTTCGGAGAATCCCCAGATGAGCCAGATATGGGTGAACCCCTCCAAGCCACGGAGCGACTCCGCCTGTCTGAACTCCGGCTCGAAGACGATCTTCGCCTGTAGGCTCTCCACCAGCCCGCTCTGTCTTGGGATGCCAAACTTAGTGGGGAGGTCGCCGTGGATGCGCGCGATGACTTTGAGTGTTGAGGTTTCCATTCTGCTCATTTTTTATGATTCATACGCGAAACTAATACTTCCGACCCATAAATCAGCCAGTTTGCCACGATTATCATAAGGGTTGATTCGATTTTCCTGCATGATGATGGCGGTATGCGCTATTTTTGTAATCGATGAAGAGTTGATAATATGTGCAAACATAACACTGTAATTATTTTAAGTTTTTTTCATGATAACCAGTGCCGGGGCTAATCCCCTCTCTTCAGGAAAGGGGATAACTCGGACTCTATTGAAAAACAATCGGTGTCGTTTGAAAAATTGCCCTGAAAAAACACGCTTGAGGGAAGTTTGTTTGTTTTTTGATTAATCGGAGGTGTGGTATGGGTACGTGCCGCACCTCCTTTTTTTGTATCTTTGTGGTGTTTAATGTTCGGTTATGGTACCATTAAGGGATTTGTTCACGATATTCTTGCAGATCGGCGCGTTCACGCTGGGGGGCGGCTATGCGATGTTGGCGATGGTGGAGCGTTCCATCGTGACGAAGAAGGGGTATATCGACAAGGAAGAGTTTTGGGACATGATAGCGGTGGTGCAGACGTTGCCTGGCGTCTTCGCCATCAATACTGCTCTCTATGTGGGTTATAAACTGCGGGGGAAACGTGGCGCGTTGTGCGCTTCCGTGGGGGCTGCGTTGCCTTCCTTCATCGCCATCCTGTTGATCGCCGCGTTCTTCGCCGAGGTGAAGGACAACGAGCTGGTCGAGCGTGTCTTCCGAGGCATCCGCCCTTGTGTGGTGGCGCTCATCCTTGTGCCGGCCGTGAACCTGATACGGAACAATTGCAAGGGGTGGAAGATGTTGCCCATCCCGCTGGTCTCAGCCGCTCTGATAGGTTTCTTCAAGGTCTCTCCGATACTGATCATCGTGGTGGTGGCCGTGTCAGCTTTGCTCTATGGAATATATTTCAGTAAGAAAATGGAGGGGAGGTGAGTATGGTTCTGTTGAAGTTGTTTTATGTGTTCTTTAAGATCGGCATGCTGGGTTTCGGCGGCGGTTATGCGATGCTTTCCCTAATCCAGTTCGAGGTGGTGGACCACTATGCGTGGGCCACGCTCGGTGAGTTCTCCGATATGCTGGCGATTTCCCAGATGACGCCGGGACCCGTCTCCATCAACACGGCCACCTACGTGGGTTATGCGGTGGCGGGACTGCCGGGCGCGGTGGTGGCGACGATCGCTTTGTGCCTCCCGTCGTTCCTGATGATGTATTTCGTGGTGCGTTTCCTGATGAAGAACAAGGAGAACAGGTATGTGCAATATGTGTTGTCCGGGTTGCGTCCTGTCTTGGGCGGACTCATCCTGGCGGCGGCCATGTTGCTGATGAACAGGGAGAACTTCTGCGACTTCGGATGGCCGGACCGTAACCTCTCCGTGCTCATCTTTGTGGCTTCCTTCGTGGCGCTCTACCGCTTTAAGGTGAACCCGATGTGGCTGATCGTCGCCTCGGGGGTGGTGGGGGCAATCTTTATGTGAGTTCCGCAAATTCCGCAAATTCCGCAAATTTCCTAGGGCGTTGCCCTAGGCTATATGTGTTACGCCCCTTCAGGGCTATGATTACATTTGCCGTTTCGTACACAGGGGTTTACACCCCTGCCTGGAGGATGTCGCCCTTTCAGGGCTGGGGTTTGCGCATCGTGCAGAGCCGCACATCCCTCCGAATTCATAATTCATAATTCAAAATTCATAATTCCCTAGGGCGTTGCCCTAGGCTATATATGTAACGCCCTTTCAGGGCTATGATTACATTTGCCGTTTCGTACACAGGGTTTTACACCCCTGCCTGGGGGATGTCGCCCTAGGGCGTTGCCCTGGGCTATATATGTAACGCCCTTTCAGGGCTGGGGTTTGCGCATCGTGCATAGCCGCACATCCCCAATAATTCATAATTGACTACGTCGAACTAACGTTTCAAAATTCAAAATTCTTAATTAGCAACGAGCTGTCCCCATAACTCAAGAACCTGAAATCATTCTTCATGGCATAGTCGTACATCTTCCTCCAATCGTCGCCCACGAAGGCGGAGATGAGCAGCAACAGGGTGCTCTGCGGTTGGTGGAAATTGGTGATGATGGCCTTCACCAGGTGGAATTGGTAGCCTGGCACGATGATGATTTGGGTGTCCGCGCTGATGCTCTCCAGCTCATGCTTCTCCATGTATCGGAGGATGGCATCCAGCGACTCTTCCGTAGAGAGGGAGTAGCCGCTCTCGTAGGGCATCCATTGCGTCACCTTGAGTTCGGTCTCAGGTAGTTCCATGTTCTCCGCCAACTGGCAGCCGATGTAGTAGAGGCTCTCCAACGTGCGGACGGAGGTGGTGCCGACCGCCACGACCTTGCCCGCCTTGCGTATCTTCTCGATGACACTACGGCGGACGCATATCCATTCGGAGTGCATCTCATGGTCGCCGATGGTCGCCGACTTGACCGGTTGGAAGGTGCCTGCCCCCACATGGAGCGTCACCTCCTCGCAGTTGATGTTTTTCTTGCGGAGCGACTCGAACACCTCGGGTGTGAAGTGGAGTCCGGCCGTAGGCGCCGCCACAGAACCCTTGATCTTCGAGTAGACGGTCTGGTAGGTCACCTTGTCGCGGTCCACCGTCTCACGATGCAGGTAGGGCGGGATAGGCAATACGCCGAAAGCGTCCAGTATATCCGCGAAGTTGGTGCTTGGCTCGTCCCAGAAGAAGCGCACGTGGTAGGCGTTCCCCTCCGCCTCCAGTTTCTCCGCCTTGAGGATCACCACCTTGCCGTTCACCGTCACGTCACGTTCCAGGATGGTCCCCGCCTTCCACTTGCTGGCGTTGCCGATCATGCATTTCCAGACACATTCGCCGATGGCTTGGAAGGTGAGCACGTAGTCGTGCGGGCGTACCGGCTCCAGGCAGAAGACCTCGATACGGGCGCCGGTCTCCTTGTGGAAGAGGAGGCGAGCTTGGATGACGCGGGTGTTGTTGCAGACCAGCAGGTCACCCTCGTTGAGGTATTGGGAAATGTTCTTGAACGTCGAATGCGAGATGTCCCCGTTCCGATAGAGCAAAAGTTTCGATTCGTCCCTCTTCTCCAAAGGGAATTTTGCGATCCGTTCGTCGGGAAGATCGTAGCTGAAATCTTCTATGGCAATGTTCTGCGGAGTCTTCATGTCTTCTTCTTTAATTCTCCGCGAAGGTAATTATTTGAATTAAGAGTTAGGAGTTAAGAGTTAAGAATTGTTCGTTTGAAGGAGCGATTGTTGGGGCTTTGTGCTGCACCGTTCGTCCGAAAGGGGAAGAGTTATTGTATTGCAGATACTGGGATGGTTGTTTTGAAGGCAACACGCTTGTCCGTTTCCCGTATTGAGGGGCTGAGAACTATTTGCTTTAAATTGATTGTTTTTTTAAGATTATTTATTAGTTTTGTACGCTTACCTCAACAATTGGGAAGAGTCTGATGCTGAATGGTAGGCTCGGCCAATTGCCGAGGAACAACAGAATTTAAATATGTGGGCTTATGGTTAAAAGATTATTCGCATTAATTGTTTTTCAGTGTTTTTTCCTCGTTGCTTTTTCTGCTAATTATCTGACTTTCACGGCGGAAGAAGAAAATTCATCGTTTTCACTCGTCAGTTTTGGAAAAAGCAATCCTGACGTGCAGTATTCCATGGATGATGGTGTGACATGGGTTCAGATGTTATCGGGCGACTCGATCACGTTAGAACATGTAGGTGACAAAGCATTGCTGAGGGGAGATAATCCGGAGGGATTCAGCATGAATACAGAAGCCGATATTTCCATGTTTATATTGACTGGTTCCATTGCCGCTTCCGGAAGTGTGATGAGTTTGGTTGATAGAGTGGGTGAAAGCGACGAAATACCTACCCCGAGGTGCTTCCAAAACTTGTTTAAGTTATGCGACGGGTTGACCTCCGCTCCGGAACTGCCTGCCACCACTTTGACAGAGGGATGTTATGAGGGGATGTTTCTCGGATGTTCAGCTTTGACGAAGGCTCCTGCATTGCCTGCCACCACCTTGGCTAAGACTTGTTATCGACACATGTTCTCCAGTTGCTCAAATTTGGTGGAGGTTCCGGAACTGCCTGCTACCACTTTGGAGGAAGGATGTTATGCTAGTATGTTCGCTTACTGCTCGAGTTTGACTAAGACTCCAGTCATATCCGCCACGAAGTTGGCTAAGGAGTGCTGTTGGAGAATGTTTACCCAATGCACAAGCCTAAAAGAAATTGCAGCCTTGCCTGCCACAAAGTTGGCTGATAAATGTTATTGGGATATGTTCGCAGGCTGCACCTGCTTGACGGATGCTCCCGCATTGCCTGCCACCACCTTGGCTAATTCTTGTTATGAGGGAATGTTTTCCAAATGTACAAGTTTAACTAAAGCGCCGGAATTGCCCGCCACTACCCTGGCTAATTCTTGTTATGAGGGAATGTTTTCCAAGTGTTCAAGTCTGATTGAAACTCCTGTCTTGCCTGCCACCACTTTGGATACATGTTGTTACGAGAAGATGTTCTCAGAGTGTATAAACCTGACAAAAGTTCAGTCATTACTCGCCACCACCTTGTCCCGTAATTGTTGCACAGGCATGTTTATGGGTTGCACCAGCTTAACGGAAGCGCCTGCATTGCCCGCCACCACTCTGGCTCAAAACTGCTATATGGCAATGTTCTCCCAATGTGCCGGTTTAACTAAGGCTCCTGCATTGCCCGCCACCACCCTGGCTAGTAACTGTTACAGCGGCATGTTTGCCAGTTGTACCAGCCTGACAGAGACTCCGGCATTACCCGCCACTACCTTGGCTAGCGGTTGTTATGAAGTGATGTTTAACGAATGTTCGGGCTTGACGGAGGCTCCTGCATTGCCCGCCACCACCCTGGCTGCTGCGTGTTATCGACGTATGTTTGCGAACTGTACCGGTTTAACTGTGGCCCCGGCATTGCCTGCCACTATCTTGGCTATATGTTGTTGTGAAAGCATGTTTGAAGGATGTGCCAGTTTGACGGAAGCCCCGGAATTACCTGCCACCACCATGGATGAATCCTGTTATATGTATATGTTCTCCGGTTGTGAAAGTTTGGCAAAGGCGCCGGCACTGCCTGCCACTGCTCTGGCACCAATGTGTTATGCCGGAATGTTCCAATACTGTAAATCTTTAACGGAGGCGCCTGACTTGCCCGCTACCCAGTTGGAGGATGAGTGTTATCAGGGAATGTTTTATGATTGCAAGAATTTGTCAAAAATCAAGGTCAACTTTACCGCATGGGATGAACATGTCTTTTCCAATTATCTTATCAATGAGGACTGGGTGGCTGGTGTCGCACCAACAGGCACTTTCATCTGCCCGGAATCACTCCCTAAGGAGTATGGCACGGAACGCATACCTGAGGGTTGGAACGTAGTATATTTCGATAGAAGCGCAGTGGAGGATGTCGGTGGTGAAACTCCTTTCGTTTGGACGGAAGACCTTTCGGTCTGTGTGCGTCATATAGGTTGGGTTGAATTGTATGATCTGAGCGGCAATCGTTTGTGCAGAATGCAAGGTGATGCCTATAACCCTGTGCGTCTCTCCCTGCCTGCCCATGGCGTCTATGTTGTTAAGACGGAAAACAAAAGCGTGAAAGTGGAGTTATAAATATTTGTTATCTTTGCATGTCTCCTGCCGAAAGGGCAGGAGCATGTGATTTTAGTGTTAACGAATATCTTACACGTATGAAACTCATCGCGATACCCACGAGGGACGGCAGGGTGGACGACCATTTCGGACATTGTGCATACTATACGATCTATCATTTGAACGATGACAACAAAGTGGTGATTCAGGAACGCCTCGATTCGCCGCAGGGTTGTGGTTGCAAGTCCAACATCGCTAGCCTGTTGCGTGAAATGGGTGTGACCCTGATGCTGGCGGGCAATATGGGCGATGGCGCCTTCCGCAAGCTGTCGGAGCAACAGATCGAGGTGGTCAGAGGGTGCCACGGAAAGGTGGAGGACGTGCTGGCGCAACATCTGGCGGGCAAGTTGTCGGACTCCCAAGAGTCGTGCGACCATCATGATTGCCACGGGTCGGACAACCTGAAGTTTTCATACGTCGTTCCTGAAAAAAATAATTGAGACATGGTGAAGGTTGGTGATAGAGTCCGCTTCCTGAACGCTACGGGTGGCGGAGTGGTTAGTAAGATAGTGAGCCGTGAGATGGTCCTGGTGACCGACGAGGACGGCTTCGATGTGCCTACGCTGGCACGTGAGTGTGTGGTGGTGGATGCCGCCGCCGACCGCAAGGAGAGCAAGTCGGAGGAGGTGCGCCCGGTGCCCGATAAGATAGAGAACCTCAAGCCGGAGTCCGCCGAGGAGGATGACGACGAGTACGAACCAGGGGAGGAGACGCAGGAGGGGGAGACCCTGAATGTGTTTCTTGCCTATCTCCCGCATGACGTCAAACGCCTCTCCACGACCAATTACGACTGCTATCTAGTCAACGACAGCAATTATTACCTGGGTTATAACGTGGCGAACGGAAACGGTTCGATGTTCGTCTCCCGTGCCGCGGGTTTCATTCAGCCGAACACGAAACTCCTGCTGGAGGAGGTCAACAAGGATCAGCTCAATGACTTGGAGATCCTGCGTGTGCAGTTGATGCCCTTCAAGCAGAAGAAGGCCTACAAGGGCAAACCTGCGTTCGACGTGCAGGTGAAGGTGAACCCTGTGAAGTTCTATAAGCTGCATAGCTTCGTCGAGAACGATTATTTCGACGAGGATGCGCTACTCTTCCCGATCGTGAAGAATGATGGCGCATGGGGCGAGGAAATCTCCGCCGAAAAGATGAAGGAGGTGCTGAAGGATAAGGAGACGAAGTTCCCCGCCAAGGTCTCCGTCTCCAGCAAGCCGAAGCAGGATGTCGTGGAGATAGACCTGCATATCAACCAGTTGTTGGACAATACGACGGGCATGAGCAACGGTGACATACTGCAGTACCAATTGGACAAGTTCAACGAGGTGATGGGGCAATATGCGAAGCAGAAGGGCCAGAAGATCGTCTTTATCCATGGCAAGGGCGACGGGGTGTTGCGCAAGGAAATCTTGAAACAACTGAAGCATAAATACGCCACTTGTTACGTGCAGGACGCATCCTTCCTTGAGTATGGATATGGTGCGACTATGGTCACAATCAAATAAAGATTTACCGTATGACGCTACTGATCATATCACTTTTTGCCACGTTGGGGATCTCTTTCCTTTGCTCCCTGATGGAGTCGGTGCTCTATTCCACCACCTCCTCGTACATCGAGTCGTTGGAGGACGGGAAGGGTGTCCGTCTGTTGAAGGATTTGAAGTATAACATAGAGAATTCCATCGCGGCCATCCTCTCCCTGAACACGATTGCCAACACGGCGGGCGCCTCCATCGTAGGTGCGCAGGCGGCGGAGGTGTTGGGCAGTGAACTCTTGGGCTTTGTCTCCGCCGTGCTGACGGTGCTGGTGCTGGTCTTCTCGGAGATCATTCCTAAGACCATCGGTTCCACCTATTGGCGGAAGCTATGTGTGCCGGTCGCCTATCTGATCAATGGTGTCTATTACTTGTGCTTCCCGTTGGTGGTGGCCTCCCGTTTGCTGACGAAGCTGATCGCGAAGAAGCAGCCGCAGACGGTGAGCCGTGAGGAGGTGGCGGCGCTCACGAAGATCGGTGAGCGGGAAGGTGTCTTCATGAAGAACGAGAGCAAAATCATCAATAACTTGGTGAAGATGGAGACGGTCAAGGTACATTCCATCATGACCCCTCGAACGGTGGTCTTGGCGGCGCAGGAGGATATGACCTTGGAGGAGTTTTTCAGGAAAAGACGTTATCTGTGTTATTCCAGAATACCTGTTTACACGGAGGATATCGATGACATCACAGGTTTTGTGCTGAAGACGGATATCCTGATGAACCTGGCGAACGGCAAGAAAAAGATCAAGCTTAAATCCATCAAACGTGACATCATGGTTTGTTACGAGAACACCTCTTTGCCTAAGTTCTACGATCTCTTGGTGACGCGTAAGGAGCATATCGCCCTGGTCATTGACGAGCATGGAGGCATGGAGGGAATCGTGACGATGGAGGATGTCGTGGAGACGATCTTAGGCTTAGAGATCACGGATGAGAGCGACGCCCAGACCGATATGCAAGCCTTCGCCAAGGCACTTTGGGCGAAACGTGCCAAGCACTTGGATGTGGCTGAAGTGGAGGATGATAATGCGGTCGACTCTGAAGGCGGATCAATTGAATAGCCTGAAGACGTCGTTCATATTGGCGAAGATAATCAACATAAATAGGAAAATCATGCCTATCATTTGCGCCCGGATGAGGGTCTTTTGACTAGGTTTCCTCCTCGTGATCATTTCGTAGAGGACAAACATGATATGTCCGCCGTCCAACCCAGGGATAGGCAGGAGGTTCATGAAGGCAAGGATGACGGAAAGGTAGGCGGTCATCTCCCAGAAAATCTCCGCATTGAAAGGGTAAGGGAATAATCTACCGATGGAGATGAATCCTCCCATGCTTTGCGCACCCTCTTTGGTGAAGACATATTTCATGTCGCTCGCATAGCCTGTGAATTTCTTCACACCCCTTTGGATACCGTTGGGTATGGATTCCCAAAACGAGTATTTCTTGGTCCTGGCACGGTAGAAATCAGTTATTCCTTTCATGTAGACCCCAATCTTTCCTTCGTGGTCGGGGGTTATCTGCAATTGGACAGGAACGCCCGCCCGCATGACCGTGATGTCCAGGTTGAGGTTCTTATGCTCCGCGAAGACGTCGATGCAATGCGCCATGTAGGCTGTGGCGGAGTCTCCGACGGAGATGATGCTATCTTTCGCCTTGAGACCTGCCAATTCCGCGCGTGAGCCAGCGATGACGGAATCCACCACGAAGGGAATCCTGTAGCGCGCGAAACCCTTCTGTTCCTGCAGGATTTGCTGCATGAGGTCGTCCGGCATGTTGAGGCTGACCTCTTTCCCATCCCGCAGGACAGTGACTTGTTCCGCATTGACGATGGCGCGGAAAGACTCTTCGTCGAACACCTCCAAAGGAATATTGTCCGCACGAAGCAGGATGTCACCGTCACGGAAACCTGCTTTCTGGGCAACCGGGCTGAACTCCATACCCGTCTTGACGTCTTGTATGGCGATGTATTTATCCCCGAAATGGAAAGAGATGGCGGAGTAGATGAGGATGGCCAGTAGGAAATTGAAGGTCACACCCGCTATCATCACAAGGAATCTCTGCCAAGCCGGTTTGGAGCGGAACTCCCAGTCCTGCACGGGGCGTTCCATCTGCTCCGTGTCCATGGATTCATCGATCATGCCCGCTATCTTCACATATCCGCCCAAGGGAAGCCACCCGATGCCGAAGGTCGTGTCACTGTTCTTCGGCTTATATTTATACAGGGAGAACCATGGGTTGAAGAAAATATAGAATTTTTCCACTCGAATCTTGAATAGACGGGCGAATAGGAAGTGCCCGAACTCATGGATGACGACCAGGAGTGAGAGACTGAGGAAAAATTGAAGAAGTGTGACGATAAATGCCATTGTATATTTTCAAGGATTTATGGGTGAATCATTTTAGCTTTTGAACCAATTCCGAAGCGATGCGGCGTGCTTCCTTGTCGCTTTCCACGTAGACCTCGTAGGATGTCTGTTTGGTGAAGGATGCTTTCTGCATCGTCTGCTCGATGATATCGGACATTTGCAGGAAGCCGATCTCCTCTTTCAGGAAGGCTGCGACTACAATTTCATTGGCCGCGTTCAGGATGCAAGGCATGTTGCCACCCTTGTCCATCGCATCGAAGGCGAAGGCGAGGTTGCGGAACACCTCCATGTCCGGTTTCTCGAAGGTGAGGTCCTTGCACTCGAAGAAGTCCAACCGCTTGAAATCGTTCTTGAGACGGTTCGGGAACCCGAAGGCGTATTGGATAGGCAACTTCATGTCCGGCAGGCCCATCTGCGCCTTGACGGATCCATCCTGGAACTGCACCATGGAGTGGATGATCGATTGCGGGTGCACCACCGGCACGATCTGTTCTGGCTTCACGCTGAAGAGCCATTTCGCCTCGATGACCTCGAATCCCTTGTTCATCATGGAGGCGGAGTCTATCGTGATCTTGGCGCCCATGCTCCAGTTCGGATGCTTCAGGGCATCCTTGGCGGTGACGGTCTCCAGGAATTTCCTGTCCTTGCCTCTGAACGGACCACCCGAGGCGGTCAGTATGATGCGTTCGATCGGACTGGTTTCCCCCACCAGGCATTGGAAGATGGCGGAGTGCTCGGAGTCGACCGGCAGGATAGGGCATCTGTTCTTGATGGCGAGGTCGCACACCAGCTCGCCCGCCACGACCATGGTCTCCTTGTTCGCCAAGGCGATGGTCTTCCCCGCCTTGAGGGCAGAGATGGTTGGCTGCAGTCCTGAATATCCTACCATGGCGGTAAGAACGATGTCTACAGGTCCCATGGCGGCTACATCCGCAATGGATTGTGCGCCGGCGAACACCTTGATGGGCAGGTCGGACAAAGCCTCTTTTACGCCCTGGTATTTCGCTTCGTTGGCGATGACCACCACTTCTGGCTTGAATTTCCTCGCCTGTTGGATGAGCAATTCGTCGCTGTTGTTCGCTGTCAAGGCATAGACCTCAAAAAGGTCGGACTGCTCCTCGATGACCTCCAACGCTTGGGTGCCGATGGAGCCAGTGGAACCTAAAACCGCTATTTGTTTCTTCATGATGAATAATCGTTTGTTAGAATGATATGTAAGTCAGCGGGTTCACCGCCACGCCATCCTTCCAAAGCTCGAACTCGAAGTAGGAGTCCGTACCGTTCCGGAAGGTGGTCAGGATTTCTCCCGCATGCACTTTCGTGCCCTTTTGCTTTATGAAAGGTTGGCGGGTTTTGTATACCGTCACGATGTTGTCCGCATGTTGGATGCAAAGAACATATAGGTTGCGGAACGAGTAGTCGGACGAGATGACGATACCGTCCAGGACGGAGAGGACGCTGGTGTTCTGCACCGCCACGATAGTAGTTCCGTAAACCCTTTTTCGTATGTTGAACGTGTCGATCACGCGTCCCTTGGCGGGAGAGCACATCAGGTAGGTGGTCTCAACCTCCTCCGATGTGGAGTTGATGGAGTTGATAATCTCCAATTCGCTGGCCTCGAAGGAGTCCCGGTAGGCGCTTTCCCTTTCGGAAGGCTCCAAGGATATCTTGTCCGAAGTGATGTTGCTCAGCACTTGCGGGGTTGAGGCGGAGTCTAGCAAAACTTTACCCGTCATCACTGCGCGGAGTCCATCCATGTACTGTATTTGGATGTCGAGTTGTTCTGCGAGGGAGTCCACGACGAGCGCCTCCTGCATTAGCTGACGTCTGAGGTTGATGTTCTCCGTATAGCCTGGCAAGAATCCTCGTATAGGGGTCTTGATGATGAGGATGGCGATGAGGAAGAAGTAGACGATGGCGATGAGGAAACTTGCGCCGAGCACGGTTCCCTTCGATAGCCGGATATGGAACACCTCTTCCAACGTGTTCTCGTTCAAGATGGAAATCTTGTATTTGAATCGGATCCTTTTCAGGAAATTATCTAATTTATTGTCCATGGTTACAATACTCTTCTTCTAAATTCTGAACAAATGATGCCCGTGGCCATGGCTACGTTAAGTGATTCTGACGTAGCTCTTCCTAGCGGGTAGTTGGGGATGAACAGACGATTACGGATAAGTTTGGCGATCTTCTCCGATATGCCGTTGCCTTCGTTCCCCATCACGATGATGCCGTTAGGTGTAAGGTCTTGTTTGTATATGTCTTCTCCGTTGAGGAATGTCCCGTAAATCGGTGTCCCCTCGTTCTCCCGAAGAAAATTCTCCAAATCTAGATAGTGGACTCTTACCCGTGCGATGGCGCCCATTGTGGCTTGCACCACTTTGGGATTGTATACGTCTGCCGTATCCAAGGAACAGATGATGTCCTCAATGCCGAACCAGTCTGCCACACGGATGATGGTGCCCAGGTTGCCTGGGTCTTGTATGGTGTCCAACGCCAATGAGAGATGTCGCGATATGTTCCTCTTGTCAATGGAAGGTGTCGCCTTCTCAAACACCGCCAATGCGGATGGTGGGGACTGCAGAAGCGATGCCTTGGCGATTTCCTCCTTCTCCGCGAGGATAACCTCCTCAGCCATCACTTCGGGATGTTGCTCCATGAACGCCTGTGTGCAAATCAACGTACGGCAACGGAAGCTTGGAAGCAGGTCTGACACCAACTTCCCTCCCTCCGCGAGGAAGAGCCCTGATTCGTCCCTCTCCTTCTTTTTGGCAAGGGAGGCGATAGCCCGTATCTTGTTCTTGCTCAGCGTCATTCTCTGTTTGTTATTCTAACCCCACTAGCTCGATTTCGTAGTACATGGGACGGTATTCATCCACATCGGAACTTGCTACACCTTTGATCGTTACGTTGCTGCCGTTGCCGATTTCGAAAGGAATGATTATCTTGCATTTACCCCCCACACGTAGGTTCTTCACCGCCTGTTGGAAGCCTGTGCCGAATGTCATCTCGTTTTCGGTGGCTCTGGGTTGGATCTTGAACGATTGCGGGTCGGGTGAATACTGGGCGGTGCAGTTGTATAGCATGTCGCCATTCATTTGGTAGCCCACGTAGCGTACGTAGGCGGTCCAGTTGTCTTGCGGGATCATCTCTCCCTCTCCCTTCTTGACTTGATGGTAATATAACCCTCTGGATCGTCCGGAAGTGTAGTGGAAATAAATCTCTTCCCCCTTCTCGTTGACCCATTCTTCATCGGTTTCAGGCATGCTGCCCGCCACAGATATATGTTTGCTCTTGATGAAACTTTCGATGGCGTCCTTTTCGTCCTCCTTGTGGTCCGAATAGGTCACTGTGTCTCCGCAACTCGATAGCGTGGCTAGAAGCGCCGCGGACAAAGTGACGAATGTCTTTTTTAAGCGATTGGTTGAAACCATTTCTTGTATTTTGTTGTTATTGTATTTATAATCAATTATTTGCTTTTTCTACTTCTATGATGGATAGTCTCATGAAGAGGGGGGTCCAGCTGTTGATGCATTTCCCTTTGCCGATGACGCCATACCCCAGCATTGAAGGCACGATGAACTCGCCCTTCCCGGATGCCCGGAGCAGCGGGATGGCCTCCCTTACGCCTTTCTCGATGTCCGTGTGCCCGATGGTGATGGTCTTGACCACATCTTTCAGGTTCTCGCATGGCTCGCCTCCCAAAGGGGCTATCGTGTATTGGAAAGTGACTTTGTCGTTCTCTACGATGGAGTCGCCTTCCCCTTTCTCGATGATGTGGTAGCGTAGGCCGGATATGCGCCTGTCCATCTCCAACTTTGCGGAGTCGATGTAGCGGTTAATCTCTTGCTCCTCCAGTTCGACGAACTGTTTGTTCAGTTCCATGAATTCATCCCGGAGATCCTCCTGTTGGCTTTTGTTCACGGGTATCTGCACCTTTTCCTCTCCGCAGGAGAAGAGGATGGTGAGCAATATGCCGCATATGGGGGTGAACAACTTAGCCATTGGTGCGTCTTTTGAGTTCTGCGTCTATCTCTTCCTTCAGGGAAGGAAGGTTCTCCTCGAATTTGGCGATGGTCTCCTGCATGGTTTGGTAGGACTCTCCGCCGGAAGCGTTCTTGTGTCCGCCGCCGTTGAAGTACTTCTCCGCAAATCCATTGGTCGCCACATCCCCTTGGGAGCGGAACGAACATTTTATCTTACCTCCCTCTTCCTTGAAAAAGGCGGAGAAAATCACACCCTTGATGGAGAGCGGCATGTTGACGAACCCTTCCGTGTCACCTTTCTTGAAATCGTACTTGGAGAGTTCTTCGCTGGTGAGCGATATCATGGCTGCGCCATATTCCGGGTATATCTTCATCTTTTCGTAGAGCATGTAGCCCATGAGGCGGTATCTGCTCTCCGAGTAGTTGTTGTATACTTTGTCGTAGATGGCGTCCTTGTCGATGCCCTTCTTGATGAGCTCGGAGATGATGGTGTATACCTCCGCATTGTTGGAGTTGTAGGTGAACCCTCCTGTGTCGGTCATCATGCCGGTGTAGATGCACTCGGCGCACTCCTTCGTCATCTCGGTGAAATAACCCATCCTACAGATGAGGCGGAACACCATTTCCGATGTGGATGCGAACTGCGGGTAGGAAATCACCACGTTGGCGAAGTTGCCGGGGTTCAGATGGTGGTCGAGCATCAGTTTCTTGGCGGCTGAGTCCGCCACACTGATGGCCACGTTCTCAATGCGCTTCAGGACGTTGAAGTCCAATGCGCAGATCAGGTCTGCCTTCTCGATCAGGGCGTCCGCCATGTTTTTCTTCTTCTCGTAAACGACAATGTCCGATGCCCCCGACATCCATTTCAGGAATCCGGGAAGATCGTTCGGAACAACCACATATGCCTCCTTGCCGATTGTCTTTAGAAAGTTGCAAAGGGCTAATGAAGAACCGATCGCGTCTCCGTCGGGGGATACGTGCGTTGTGATGACTATGTTTTCGGCGTTCTCTATCAGGGATTTCGCCTCTTGTATCAAGTCTTCGTCAATAATTTTCGTAATCATAAACCTCTTCGTTAAAGACGTCGCTAAGATACAAAAAAAGTTTGGCATTTCCCTTATAACGGGCGACCTATTGATTTCTTGTGCGCGGCTTTTTGCATCAATTCCGTCGGAGTCGCTTTTGTGGATTGTAATATATTGTTTTATAATTAGTTATGGATTTATATCGACGCTTTTGTGAGGGTCGAGTAGCAGGTGTATGTGAGGAGTAGGGAAAGCATGATGCAGATGCGCAGGAAGGAACGCACCTGAACGACGGCGAGGAGGGAGGCGAACAATGCGTAGAGTAGTATGACGTCCGCACCGTTGAACGATATGCTTTCCACGTTGGAGAGGGGTATTTTCTCTATCCATCGTATGACGGTGTTCATCCCTTCGATGAGAAGAGATAGTAGCTTGCCGACCTTTGCCGAAATGAGGGGTAGGGGACTGGTTATGAGTAATAGCGCACATCCGTAGATGAGGAGGGTGGCGGCGGGTATGACGATGAGCCCCGACAGCCAAAAAAGGTTGCTGAACCTGTGGAAATGGTAGAGCATGACGGGTAGGGTGCCTAGTTGCGCGGCAATGGAGACTGCGGTGAGCGACCATGCTTTGTCTAGGAGGAAGAACCTGAATTGTAGGCTTTTGTATATCTTCTCGTGGAAAAGGAGGATGGAGAGTACGGCGGTGTAGCTGAGCTGGAATCCCACGTCGACTAGGTATCTCGGCTCGTAGAGCAACATGATGAAGGCGGAGGCGAATACGGTGTTGATGGTCAGTGATCTCCTCCCTAACATCTCGCCTATCGAGACGAGTGAGAACATGACCGACGCGCGTACCACGGAGGGGGATAAGCCTGCGATGAAGGCATAGAACCATAACGCTGACAAAGCGAGGATGATTCGTGTTTGCTTGAACCTGTTCCCCTTGAGCAAAGTGTTTAGCAGTGTGATGATGACGAGATAGATGATTCCGACGTGCAGTCCGCTGACGGCCAACACATGGCTGGCTCCCGTGGCGGCGTAGCTCTCCTTCAGCTCTTTGTCGAGATGGCTTTTGTCTCCTAATGTCAGGGCGCAGGCGATGGCGAACTCCTCTCCTTGCAGGCCGCATGATCTGTATTTCCCTTCCGCCCATTGCCTTGCCATCTCCGCCCTATGCCTCAGGGTCATCCGAGGGTTCCTGCCCGCTTTCCTCCATTCGTCTTGGGGCAGGTAGAGGCTGCCCGAGTAGCCGGACCGGCGGAGATGGAGCGCATAACCGGTGTTCTTGTCTTCCCTTTTCTTTGCGAGCCGTGTGGGGAAGATCAGTATGTCTCCGCCCTGTAGCGTGCCGCTGGCGGAGTCTTGCGCGATATAGACCATCGTCTTGGCACCGGCTGGGATGCCTTCTCCGAACAGGTGCATGGAGACTCCGTAGGTGTTCCTCTTCTTTTGGAGCGTACCGTCTAATTCGCCTATCGCATAGGGTGTTTCCGCTTTGCCCGCATCCCAGTAGACGGGTGCGGTCTCTTGCGTGCGTACGGCTCCGGTCGTGAAGAGGAGAATGAAAAGCGATGCTCCGAACATCCATCGTAGTTTGTATTGTAGTCTGGCGGGGATGAATAGGCATCCGATGATCGGGAGGATGGCGGAAAAGGGTAGCCATTCGGGCAGGTGAATGCCGGGGTATGTGATCCCGAAGAGGATTCCTGCGATGAGGAACATGCAGATGCGGAGAAAAGGCAAACGGTATATTGTTTCCATATGCAAATAAAACAGGTTCGTAAAATGGGGCACCACAAGCTTGAAGCCTGCGGTGCCGGTGGATTAAAGCGCTTTCAGTTTGGCGATCGTCTCGGTCGGGTTTCCCGCACCGAAGACGAAACTGCCTGCCACGAGCACGTCCGCGCCCGCTTTGAGCAGTCTTGCGCCAGTTTCGTAGTTGACACCTCCGTCGATTTCGATCAAGGCTTTCGAATTGCGTTTGAGGATCAACTCTTTCAACCGTTGGGTCTTGTCGATGGTGTTCTCGATGAATTTCTGGCCGCCGAAGCCTGGATTGACGGACATCAGCATGGCGATGTCCACGTCGGTGATGATCTCCTCGAGGACGGAGACGGGGGTGTGCGGATTGAGGGTCACGCCCGCTTTCATGCCCAGTGCTTTGATTCGTTGGATGGACCGGTGCAGGTGGGTGCAGGCTTCGTAGTGCACGTTCAGCACTTCCGCTCCCAGTTTGTGGAATTCCTCGATGAACTTGTCCGGTTCCACGATCATCAGGTGGACATCCAATGGTTTCTTCGCGTATTTGTGGATGGCTGCGGTGATGGGCATTCCGAAAGAGATGTTCGGGACGAACACACCGTCCATCACGTCGAGGTGGAACCAATCCGCTTGGCTGTTGTTCACCATCTCCACGTCAGCGCGTAGGTTGGAGAAATCCGCGGAAAGGACGGAAGGAGCGATTAAATGACTCATGTCGTGCAAGTGTTAATAGGGGGGCAGGGTAGATCAACGGGTCTTGGAAGCCCCATTCTCTTCCGTCCCCCATGGTTATACAAAAAAAGGAAGTAACTTTCGCCACTTCCTCGCATCAGTCGAGGTGAAGGGATTCGAACCCCCGACCCTCTGGTCCCAAACCAGATGCGCTAACCGGACTGCGCTACACCTCGTTCTCAAATGCGGTGCAAATGTACTACCTTTTCGTGTATCTGCAAAATTTTTTCGACCACTTTTTTCTTTCTAAACCGATATTTTTTCTTCGTTGTTGAATATCAGCGCCTTATTTTAGGTAAAGATAAAGGGCGAGAGCGGTTTGAACGATTAGGATGGCGGGTACACCGAGGAAGAATTTCTTGTGGAGCGTCTTATGCCGGAGTGTATACATGGCGACGAGAGCGCCGATGGAGCCTCCGAATGCCGCGAGGAGGAGCAGTGTCTTCTCGGGTATGCGTCTTGTGTTGACCTTCTTCGCGAGGCGTTTGTCCCGCGCGTAGGCGATGAAGGTGATGATGTTGATCGCCACGAGATAGATGAGCAGTATCTTTACGTCCATTTTTCTTTCTGGAAATAAAAAGGGGTATGCCATGTGACATGCCCCTTTGTGGTTTTACATTCGCTCCTAAGGAAAGGGAGCGTGTTTTTTAATATTTCAACTTGTCCTTGGAAGGGTTTTTCCAGAAAATTTTTCCGTCGATGTATTCCTGTGCGGCGATCAAGGTTGGCTTAGGGAGTTTCTCGTAGAAACGGGAAATCTCTATTTGCTCGCGGTTTTCGAATACTTCCTCCAAGTTGTCGTTGAATGAGGCGAACTCCTGTAGCTTTTTGTCCAATTCCGACTTCATCTCTACTGCGATTTGGTTAGCGCGGCGGGCGATGATGTTTACTGTCTCATAGACATTACCTGTGTCGGCGCAAATTTGGTTCATGTCGCGCGTGATGGTGTTAGTCGGAGCTGTTACTTTTTTGTAGTCCATGATTTATATATGTTTTTAATTTGTCTTTTTCTCTATACGGTTGATGTACCTCTGTGCCTTCTCGTGGATTCTGTCCGCTTCCTTACGGTGCTTGCCTTCCGGGAACTCTCCCGTGTAGTTGAAGTACTCGTCAATGGTATCGCGGTAGCGGTCTTCCATCTTCTTCTCCACGCTCTTCTCGGCCTGCATGTATTTGGCTTCGAGGATGAGGAAGTAGAGGTCTTCTTTCCTTTTCGTGTCCGGGTAGTGCTTCAGCGCATTGCTGGCGGTCACCACGGCAGACTGGTAATTGTTGCCCATGTAGTCGCCGAGGTCATAATAGAGCTTGGCGTTGAGGTATTCCTTCTCCGCCAACTTCTCCTGCAACTCCTGGATGTATTTCAACGCCTCAGGGAGTTTCTCGCTCTTTGGATATAAGTTGGTGAACTCCAGTAGCTCGTCTATCGCCTCCGACGTGCTCGTCTGGTCGAGCTTGATCTCGGGAGATGTTTTGTATAGACAGACCCCTGCTAGGAACTTGCATTCTTCGGCGTGCTTGCCTTGCGGGTAGCTGCGTCCGTACGCGGAGAAGTAACTCTTCGCCGTTTCGTAATCCTTGTTCTTGTAGTGGGACATCGCGATCGTGTAGACCACATTCTCTCCCTTCTCAGTCCCCCTGAAGGCGGAACCGACGGACTCCAAGATGGAGTGGGCTTTGTAGTATTCTCCCTTCTCGTAGTACTCCATGGCCTTCTCGTACTTGAAATCGTTGTCCGAGCTTTTGAGTGCTTTGTTGTACCCTCCGCAGGAGAATAAACCCAATGCGGTGATTATTAGCGCTATATGTCTGACTGTCTTTCCCATCATAAATCTAATCCGCGAAAATAGGTAAAATCGTTCAAAAGATAAAAGAAAAACATCCCTTTTTAACTATTTTAAATAAAATGTTTTTATTTCTTTTGCGTCTGAATTTAGTATATGTTAAACACTAATAGTATAAACGCTTATTTATATAGAAAATTATGTTGAAAAGAATTTTGTCGATCTCCGGGAAACCGGGTTTGTTTGAGTTGGTTTCTCAGGGAAAGAATATGTTGATTTTGGAGTCTCTCACGGAGAAGAAACGTGTCCCTGCGTATACACATGAGAAGATTCTTTCGTTGGGTGATATCGCTATATATACGGAAGATGGCGAAGTGCCATTGGTGGATGTGCTGCGTTCCATGAAGGAGAAGGAGAACGGCCAAAAGGTTGGCTTCGATCCTAAAAAGGCGGATGGTAAACAACTCGCTGAATACTTGGGTGAGGTGTTGCCGAACTTCGACCGCAACAGGGTCTATTCGTCCGATATCAAGAAACTGATCGCTTGGTATAATATCTTGGTCGAGAGCGGAAAGGATGACTTCGAGGAGAAGAAGAGCGCTGAGGCTCCTGCGGAAGAGGCAAAATGAGTTTTATGAGGGAATGTCGCGCTTGGTGGCGGTGCTTCCGTGACCTTCGTGTGATTCTCCTCTTGAATATAATGTGATAAATAAGGGGGAGTTGAGTTTTCTTCTTCCCCTTTTTATTGTTGGAACGTGTTCGCTATGCTGAAGGTCCTTTATCTTTCTCCTTGGTATCCTCATCGATACGACGCGATGTTTGGCTTGTTCGTCCGTAAGCATGCGGAGGCGACCGCCCGGCATTGCGGCGTCTGCGTGCTCTATCTGTTCGCCGACGAGAAGGTGAGGAAATATGAGGTGGTGGATCAGGTGTCCAATGGCGTACGTGAGTTGTATGTCTATTATCCTTTCTCCAAAACTCCTATACTGAGGCAACTGACGAAGGCTTTCGGCTTCCTGCGCGCCTTCGTGAAGGGCTATGCCTTGGTGGAGAAGCGGTTCGGTAGACCGGACGTGACCCAAACGAATGTCTTGACGCGCTGCGGTGTGCTGTCCTATCTGTTAAAGAAAAGATTGGGTATTCCTTATGTGGTCGTGGAACATTGGTCGAGGTACCTTCCCTCTAAAAATGAGTACAGGGGATTCGTCCGCAAGCGGGTCAGCGAATGGGTGGTGAGAAAGGCTTCGTGTGTGCTTCCCGTGACCGAGAACTTGTCGGACGCGATGCGCCGACATGGATTGAGGAATGATCATTACGCTGTGGTGCACAATGTGGTGGACGATTTCTTCTTCGAATGCGAAAAGGTGCCTCGTCTCCCCGAAAACAGGTTCACTTTCCTGCATGTCTCCTGTTTTAGCGAGTCTGACAAGAATGTCTGTGGTATCTTGCGGGCGGTGAAACGCTTGTCGGAGAGTCGGACTGACTTCTCGATGACGATGGTGGGTGTCGGTCCTGATTATGAGATGGTTAGGGATTATGCGAGGGAACTGCATCTTCCTGACGGCCTCGTCTCTTTCCTTGGCGAATTGCCTCCGACCGAGGTCTGCCGCCGCTTTGCCGATGCGGATGCTTTCGTGCTGTTTTCAAACACCGAGAATGCGCCGGTGGTCATCTCCGAGGCGCTGGCGACGGGCACACCGGTCATAGCCACCAACGTGGGGGGCATCCCTGAAATGGTGGATGACGAGTCGGGCTGCTTGGTCAACCCGGGCGACGAGGCGGCTCTTTGCGATAGGATGGAATGGATGATCGACCATCATGCGGACTATGATGCGGAACGTATCCGTGGGAAGGCGTACCGCTATGGATACGATGAGGTGGGTCGGTTCCTCGTCTCTTGCTATGAAGAAGCGTTGGCGGCCAATCGGTAAGTCGCCTGCGATATCGTTTCAGGATTTCATCCTGCTGTGACATGTGATAAACGAAAAAAGCGGTGGATTTCTCCATCGCTTTTTCTCTTTGTCGGCCTCGTTCCCGAGGTTTTCGTAAGAAGTGCTTTTGCTGATTCCTCATCCCACTTTCTTCTGCAGACTGTTGCTCTCCTTGTAGTTCTTGCAACCAGTCGCAATGGTGGAGATGGCGTCTTGAATCATGTAAAAGGCCTCCTTAAGAGTTTTGTCCGCTTGAGTGAGCCTGCATACCAGGTCTTTTGTCACGACCATGGCTTCAGGAGAGTCACTGTTTTGTGGACCGACATTCGCAATGTCATTCACGAAGGGTTGAATCTGTTTTTGCTCAAACTGCAGGATGTTGAATTTCTGCTTCATGTCTGCTAACAATCGATCGATTTCCCTGGTGATGTCTGTCGCGCTTTTCCTTGTGATTGGCTCCAGTTCTTTTTCCATTGTTTTGTCATTTTGTTAGTTCATATTCGTCTCTGCTAATATAGTCATCTGTCTTGGAGATAGGAAATTTTTTAGGAGAGAGTTATTAACAAAATGTGAAATGACAAATGTCTTGAAAGAACGTTTGCCCCTATTTTTCTGGCGTTGAGTGGGGAAATTTATTCCTTATTCTTCGGTTCTCTTCGATTTGAAGGCTAAGGCGTACATCCTCATCTGCTTCACCATGGCGAGCATTCCGTTGGATCGGGTGGGGGAAAGGTGCTCTTTCAACCCTATCCTGTCGATGAAGTAGAGGTCGGTTTCCAGGATCTCGTCTGGGGTGTGCCCGGACATCACCTCGACCAGCATGGCGACGATGCCCCCGGCGATGTCGGTGTTGCTCTCGCCTTGGTAATAGACCAGGCCGTCCTTGTATTCCGCATAGACCCACACCTTGCTCTGACATCCCTCGATGAGGTACTCGTCTGTCTTGTATTGCGGGTCGATGCCTGGGTTAGACATGCCCTTGTCGATGATCTGCTGGTACTTGTCCAACCAATCGTCGAGGAATTCGAACTCCGAGATGATCTCTTCTTGTTTCTCCGCTATTGTCATGGTGTATGTTTTTAGTCTTTTTATCTTCTTCCGAACATTTTCGCGGCACGTTCCACGCCTGCCACGAGGGTGTCGATCTCCTCTTCGGTGTTATAGAGTCCGAAGGATGCCCGCACGGTTCCCTCGATGCCGAACGCTGTCATGACGGGCTCCGCACAGTGATGGCCGGTGCGCACAGCGATGCCGAGTTTGTCGAGGATGGAGCCGAGGTCGTACGGGTGGATATCGCCGACGAGGAACGAGATGAGTCCGCTCCGCTCCTTCGCGTTGCCGATGAATCGTATGTGCTCGATCCCGCTCAGCTTCTCCTTGGCGTATCTGACCAGTTGTTGCTCATGCTCCGCGATGTTCGCCATGCCTATTTGGCTGACGTAGTTCAACGCCGCCGCCAAGGCTGTGGAGCCGATGTAGTCGGGCGTGCCGGCCTCGAACTTGAATGGCAATTCGTTGAAGGTGGTTTTTTCGAAGGTCACCTTCTTGATCATCTCGCCACCGCCCTGGTAAGGAGGTAGTTTGTCGAGCCAAGCCTCTTTGCCGTAGAGCACGCCGATGCCTGTCGGTCCGTAGATCTTATGCCCGGAAAAGACGTAGAAGTCCGCGTCGAGCTCCTGCACGTCGATCGGCATGTGCGGCACCGATTGCGCACCGTCCACCAGTACGGGGATGCCGTGCGCATGCGCTTTCCGTATGATCTTCCTCACAGGGTTCACCGTTCCGAGTGCGTTGGAGACGTGCGTCACGGATATGAATTTTGTCTTTTCCGTGATGAGTTGGTCCAACTGGTCCACTTGCAACACACCGTCCGCATCGAAAGGGATCACCTTCAGACGGATGTCCCGGTCTTGCTGTTGCAGTTGCCAAGGAACGATGTTGGAGTGGTGCTCCATCTGCGTGATGATGACCTCGTCACCGTCCTTGCATTGGCTTCTGCAGAAGGAGGAGACCACCAGGTTGATGGCTTCGGTCGTGCCGCGGGTGAAGATGATCTCTCGGGCATATTTCGCGTTGATGAACTTCCTCACGGTCTCGCGGGCCGCTTCGTGCGCTTCTGTCGCCTCCTGGCTCAGGAAATGCACGCCGCGATGGATGTTCGCGTTGTGGTTCAGATAGTTCTCGCTGATCTTCTCCACCACGCAGAGCGGTTTTTGGGTCGTCGCCGCATTGTCCATATAGACAAGCGGTTTGCCGTATATCTCTTTCTTTAGGATAGGGAAATCCTCCCTGATTTTTTCTATGTTGATACTCATCTTGCTATCGTTTTTATATTTTGCGCGAATGTATTAAAAAAGTGCTAATCCAATATCTCCTTATGGTAAAAATGCGTCTTCGATATGTTCGATTTTGAATGAACTGTTCTGGGCGCCGACGACGACGGAGAGAATGTCGAACTGGGTAGGCATCATGATGTTGAATTTGAAGATGTAGGCTTCCGTCGCCATGATGGTGTTGCGCATCTTCGTCTTGTTCACGGTCTCCGCGGGCGCTAAAAGATAGTTGTCCCGTCTGGTCCGCACCTCCACGACCACCAAGGTGCCCTCTTTTTCCGCCACGATGTCCAGCTCCAGCTTGCCGCTTCGCCAGTTACGATGTCTGATCGTGTATCCTTTCGCCGAAAGGTATTCCACTGCTTTTTCTTCGCCTAATAGGCCTAAATCATTATGTTCTGCCATGATTTCACAAATAAACAGGTTAATAATAAAATTGAATGATGACGCAAAGTTATGTAAAATTTTCGTTTGCGCAAACGGACGTTTGGTGTTTTCCCTGCATTTGTAGAAACGCACGCTCGTACGTCTCGGAAGGGTGCCAATGCATGCGTGTGCCAGTCAGCCTGAAAGGCTGGAACAAATACAGCCCAATGGCAACGCCTTGGGTGAGGGGGTGCAACCAATTGGAGATGTTATATTCGTCCCGAAAAGTGTATGGTTTGAATTGTTTGTCGTCCCGAAAAGTGTGTTAAAAAATGTTATTGTCGTCCCGAAAAGTGTATTTGTGCTTGATTATCAGAAAGTAATGTTTTTGCTGTTTGTGTCGATGTCTATGATTGTTTTTTTGGAAATTATGTGTTTCGTGGGCGTAAATATTGATGGTGTTTGTTTGGAAAAGTTTACTTTGTTATATATCTTCGCAAAAAAGTGTTGCAACACTTTTGTTATTGCGTATTGTTTAACTAAAATATAGTAACTGGTAGAGAAATAAATTATTTGGAGACATAAAAATAGAAGCATTTTAGCTTTTTTCTTCTCTCTTTAAATTTGGCGATTTACAAGCAACCGAAGAAAACAGTTAAAGTTGTTCACGTCCATGGCGTGGGCTTAACTTTACTTTTTCGCGGTTACAGGTTACGCCAAATACCTAAGAGAGCGGGAAACTCAGTTAAGTTTCACGCTTTTTTTATGCTTCCACATTAACTGTTCAATTAAAAAATTATATGTTATGAGAAATCTTTTACATAAAAGTTGAATGAATATAAATTATTAACTAAAAATAAATCATATGAAGTACGTAAACGTTTTGGTAAAGTCCTTATGTCTATTGGCTGTCTTTTGCCTTATTAGTGTGTCGTGTAGTAAGGATGATGAAGAAAAAATTAGTAATGTTAGTTTCCATGTTGATGTCATCAATAATAGGGACGAACCGGTCTTGTTTTTTTATGGAGATGACTTGTCTGTTATTATTGGTGCGGGAAAAGAACTCACAGGTGATTATACTGTAACATCTGCAACAGGATACACTATGGTTGGCGTAAAGTCGGAAGACGGTCGAATTATAGACAAAGAAGAAATGTCAGATGGACAATTGTATAAATGTGTTGTAAAAAAAGAATATGAGGAGTTTGATGTCGCTTTTCATGTTGATGTCATTAATCTTAGAGAGGAGGCTGTTTATGTCTTCTATGAGGACGGTTCTTCATCTATAGTTGGGGCTGGTAAGGAGTTTACTACGGACCGTACGGTGGTGTCTAGAAACATTTATACAACTGTTGGTGTCAGGTTGTCTAATGGGCGAGTTTTGGATAAAAAGGATGTCTATGATGGTAATGTTTATAAACTTGTCGTTAATAAAGAGTCTTCAGAACAGGAGGTGTCTGACAGGATCGATACTTGGTCATTGGTGATTGAGTTGACCAACTCAAGTAGTAATTCTGTTTATTTGTTTGTGGACGGAAAACAAACTAACATTGTGTCTTCGGGTAATAAGCTTAGTAGTATGATTGAGATAACCAATCAGTCTGAGGTCTCTATTGCGGTTAAGAATGCTTCGGGAGATGTCCTAGATTCCAAGAAAGTGTCGAAGAAAGGTTCTTATGTAAAGGAAATAAAGGATCCTACTTTTACTATCACGAAGATAGTTTTGACGAAATGGGCGGCTAATAATTTGCTTGACAGACCTGATCCTTGGATGCGTATATCTTATGGCGATAATTTGATTGGTCGCACCGACTATTTCCCTGACAAAACTGATGGCTCTACATGCACATGGTCTGATTTGAACATCGAAATAAAAAATATTTATTCAAGGATTGATTTTGACCTGTATGATTATAATCTCGGATATTCAACGTCAGGATCATCATTCATCGATGGACTTTATACCACATCGTTTTATACGCATTGGAAAAGTACAAGTTTTGACATGTACACATCTTCTCTTAAGTTTACTCTATATGGAGTTTGGAAGTGACGTTTGAATCGTAGTTTATTGTACATCTTATTTGTTGGAATAAGGGGTGAAGCGGATGAATATGCTTCATCCCTTTATTTTTACCCTCCCCTGAAATCCTTTTTACTATCTTTGCGCCATGGCAGGTATCTACATCCATATTCCGCTCTGCAGGAGCCGTTGTGTCTATTGCGACTTCTACTCTTCCACGTTCGACGGCAACCGTTCCGAACTGGTCGAGGCTATCTGCGCGGAGTTGACCGAGCGGCGGGACTACCTGCGGGGGGCGACCGTCAAGACGCTCTACTTCGGGGGTGGTACGCCTTCGCTCCTGCGCCCGGACGAGCTTTCCGAAATCTTCTCTGCCGTTGAGGCGAATTACCCTTGTGCCTTCGAGGAGGTGACGCTGGAGGCGAACCCGGACGACCTCTCCGATGATTTCCTGACATCGTTGAAGCGTTTCCCCATTAACCGTTTGAGCATTGGCATCCAAAGTTTCCACGACGATGACCTGACCCTCTTGAACCGCAGGCATACGGCGGAGGAGGCGAAGGCGGCGGTGCGTCGTTGCCAGTCGCACGGCTTCACGAACATCAGTATCGATCTTATCTACGGATTGCCGAACCAGACCCTCTCCGCTTGGGAGGATAACCTGCGTCAGGCCATCGATTTGGGTGTCCCGCACATCTCCGCCTACCACCTGACTTACGAGGAGGGGACGAAGATCTATAGGATGTTGCAGAAAGGTGAGGTGCATGAGGTGGACGAGGAGCTGAGCGTCGAGATGTTCCATCTGCTCCGTTCTAAATTGCAAGAGGCTGGTATACTGCAGTATGAGATCTCCAATTTCGCGCGGCCGGGTTGTCATGCGCGGCACAACTCCTCCTATTGGGACGGCACGCCTTATTTAGGTGCGGGTCCGGCCGCCCATTCGTTCGACGGCAAGGATAGACGGTGGAATATCTCCAACACGCGCCGCTACATCGAAGCCATTCGCTCGGGAGAACCCTACTATGAATTGGAGGTGCTGGATGAGTCCTCCTCCTACAACGACTATGTCATCACTTCGTTGCGCACCATTGCGGGAATGGATTTGAAACACCTTTCGGAGCGGTTCGGTGAACCTTATGTTTCCCATTGTTTGCGGCAGGCGCAACCGTTCATTGATAGAGGCTTGCTTTGTCGCGCGTCGGACCGACTCTTTCTGACGGAGCAGGGGCTATTCGTCTCAGATGCGGTGATGGAGGAGATGATGATGGTGAATAGTTGATTGTTAAAAGATTGATGTGGTAGATTATAGACGTAGCACCTCTTCGAGTGGAAGTCCGCTCAGGTCCGCTACCGTTTGTTTGTCAAAGCCTTTCGCCAGCATCTTTTTAGCCATCTCCAGCGCTTTGGCTTGCGCACCTTCCGCCCTGCCTTTTTCTAACCCGATGGCCTCACCTTTCGCCAAGCCTATCGCTTCGCCTTCGTCGTGGCCCTCTTTCTTGTAGGTCTCGATGGTGTCGTTCTGAGACATGATGGCGTCCACGTGGGCGAAGTACTCCTTGCGTTCCTTCTCGCTCATGGTGGTGATGCGGAGTTTCTCCTCCGCCTCCTTGAGTCCCGGCGTGGTGGTGTTCTCCTTGATCTTCCCGTTCTTCAGGAAGTCCAGCCACTCCTCGATGGGCGTCTTGGCCACCTCGTTGAACTGGTTCACGCGGATGAGGTAGTACTCCGGGAATAT